>NZ_JBZEES010000001.1:0-770092 GCF_058310215.1 Flavobacterium sp. AK-301 | reverse complement strand
CGATTAGTTTTGTAGGGTGTTATGTACAAAAAGTGCTGAAAGTCGCTAAATATGGGTGGAAGTTATTCTCCCTTTGGTATGTTAGTTCCGAATCGTCATGCCTCTAGTAATGAATATCGTTATGGATTCCAGGGACAAGAGAAAGACAATGAAATTAAAGGCGAAGGAAACTCTTTAAATTATACTTTTAGAATGCATGATCCGAGAATTGGTAGATTCTTTACAATTGATCCACTTCAAAAAGAGTTTTCTTGGAATAGTCCTTATGCTTTTAGTGAGAATAGAGTTATTGATGGTATTGAGTTAGAAGGATTAGAGGTTGTGTTGGTTCATGGTACCTTTGCCCAAAGAGATGATAAGCCTTTATTTTCTTTAGATAAAGCAGATTATAAAGGAAATAGTACATGGGGACGAGTTTTTTCTCAACGTATAGCAAGAGCAGCAGGATGGAGTGAGGAGGCTACATTTGAATTTGCATGGTCTGGAGGGAATAGTGCTGCAGAAAGGATAAAAGCAGGGGAAGAACTTGCTTATGGATTACTTTCAGAGAAAAATCTATATAGAGAAAGTAAACAGGCAACATTAGTTGGACATAGTCACGGAGGTAATGTAAATAAGGTGGCAAAAAATATTTTGGAAGATAACGGATGGACAGTTGATTTGATCAATATTGCAACCCCACAAAGAAAAGATTTTCAACAAAAAAGGACAGGAAGTGGAGTTAATATAAACTTTTATAGTAAAGGAGATCTTATACAGTGGATAGGTGCATCAGAGCTTAGTCTAAACCCAGCAAAAGAACAAAAATATAATCGAACAAATATAGGTCCATTAGGTGCTAGAATTGATCCTTTCTCATATTCCTTTGAAATTAATGTTAAAGACAATGTTTTTAATTGGAGCAAGATTTCTGGAGGACACAGTTATCATAATGATTATTATGCTCAAAGACAAATGTTAGATATAATAAAAGAAATGATTGAAAGAGATGAACAACAAAGAAATTCAAAAGAAAGTGAAGAGTAATAACAAAGCTATTCTAATTAATTTAATGTTTTCTGTTATAGTTTTCCTATATGTTTTATATGCTAATCTTGCAAAATCTGGAGGAGACATAGCTATAATAGTTTTAAATGTAATTATTGGAATTATTCAAGTAATTTTTATATTGGCTTGGGGATTTTTTTGGAAGAAAAACATCTTAAATCTTATATTGTTAGTGTTTTTTTTACAAGTAATAGAATTGTTTTTCTTTATAAAATGTGGTTATTCTATTAATAAATGGTACAAAAGTTTGATGTTTGGATAAGAATTAGAATCCGATCGCTCGGATATGTAGCGTTAAGATAGCACGGAAATGCAATCTATGCCCGTAGCGAAGAGCTACAAACAAAGATTATAAATACGCAAAGAGCCCGCTAAATTTAGCGGGCTCTTTAGTTTTATATACAGTAAAGATTTAATTTTGTTTATGATTGGTGTTATTCTAGCGCCAAAGCATTGGATAAGGTTTTCTTAAGCTTGGCATTATATACCGCCATATCAATAATATTAAATATTGCTTCTTTTTGTTTATCTTCCAATTGCTCCATTAATTGAACTTTTTCTATAATGGATTTATTTAAAGAATCTATATCCTTAAATAGGTTTTCTTCATTAAAAAAATCCGCCATACCCACACTGTCTTGTCCTGAAATAGGTTTACACAAAAGTGTAACAAAATGGAAAGGTTTTCTAAAAAGTCATTATCAAAGTGACATGATCAGTATAGTATAGTGAAGAATTTTTAAGAAGCTCTGCAACAAAACAAAACAAAAAATAGAATATAATATTGGGAAATCACGACTAACTTATTGGTTGATGGAAAGAGGTTATGATAATAAAAAGTCCGGTATAGTATCTTTACCACTTATGAAAAAACAAGTTGACAAATTGTTATATAAGGAAGAGAAATCTTCTTTACATTTAAAAAAAGAACCTGAAGAAGCTCTTCTTTTAGTCGAGGCTTATCGTAAAATGATTGAGATAGCTGAACGGGAATTTAAAATTAAGATTGTAAAAAAGTTAAATACCAAGTAATTCAAGAGATGAAACATAATTATCCCAAAGTTAGTTTAGGCAGATTTTGCCGATTATTTGGAGTTACCAGACAATCTTATTACCAACATTTTTGCAAGCAGGAGCAATTTGCTTTTGAAGGTGAATTAATTATTTCTGAAGTAGTAAGAATCAGAAAGAACCACCGCCATATGGGAGTAAGAAAGTTATATAAACTTTTACATCCCTTCTTATTAGAACATCAAATAAAAATGGGTAGAGATCGGCTATATGATATTTTATCTGCTAATAATCTTTTAGTTAGGTGTAGAAAAAAACAAACTATAACTACCAATTCATTCCATAGATTCAGGAAATACCCAAATCTTATTAGAAATTTTGTTTCTAATTCTCCGAATCAATTGTGGGTAAGTGATATTACTTACTGGAGAATTAAAAATAGTTTTCTATATATTAGCTTTATTACCGATGCCTATTCTAGAAAAATAGTTGGCTATCATTTAGGAGATAGTTTGCAAACTTCTGAAACGATTCAAGCCTTACAGATGGCGATATTAACTATTACAAAAGCAAAAAATAACATAGAATTAATGCATCATTCAGATAGAGGAATACAGTATTGCAGTAATGAATATGTAAAACTACTTGAAAACAATAACATAGAGATAAGTATGACAGAAAATGGAGATCCTCTAGAAAATGCTATTGCAGAAAGAGTAAATGGTATAATAAAGAAAGAATATTTAAATGATTATCAGGTAGATAACTTAGAAGAAGCAAAAGAATTATTGAAGGCTGTTGTTCAATTATACAATAATGAAAGACCTCATATGAGTTTAGGTAATCTTACTCCAAATGAAGTACATCAAAATAATATAAAAACAGAAAAGTTATGGAAGAATCATTATGTAAAAAGTCCTATTATTGTAAACCAATAACAGGACTAAAAATTATGTAAACCTATTTTAGGATTAAGTATAAAATATGTAAACTTTTTTTAGGACGAGATATAAAAAAACATCCCGTTAATAATGAGGCGTTTTTGTTATACCATTGAAATATTTTATTGATTATGTTTCAGTTTTAATCGAATTATTTTGGTTTCCGAATTAAAGAAAACAGCAACAGAGTCTTTATAGATTTTTTTAATCATAAGACCATTTACAGGAATATTAAGTTTTAATCTATATAGCTTTGAATTCATTTTCAATAATACTAGTTCCTGATTTTTAGACCGGATATACCCATAATAGGAAAGTTCAGGCCAGTTTAGATCCGGTTTGGCTTTTGGAATTACAGGAGTGGAATTTGAATAATCTGAAATCTGTTTTTTAGGAATAGTAACAGTTCTCTGAAATTGTTTATTGAGAAAAGGATCCCGATCTGTTTTTTTTAATTCGAAAGTATCTTTATCTGTTTGATAAATAACAAAATCATTATTTCGGTTCTGTTTTTCAGAAACAGTTTCATTATTAGCAAAATAAGGAGTAAAGTACCTGTAAACTATAGTTCCCCAAAGTCCTGAAACGATCAGAATTAAAATTATATTTATTTTCTTTTTAGTCATATTTAATTTACAGTAAACTTGAAGCCGGTACTATTATTGCCAATATTTCCGGCTTTATCAATAGCGCTTACTCTCCAGTAATATATTCCGGTTGTTGAAAAAGTTTGCTGAAGAGTTGTTGAAGCACTATTCTGAGTCCGAATAATTGAGCTGAAATCGGCACTATTTGAAAACTCTACTATGTAAGATATAGGAGACTGTATAATTCCTGTATCTGCTGCAATACTCCAGGTAAAGCCGATATCTGAATCAGCGGTCTGGGTAGATTTATCAGCGGGACTTACATTTTCAGGCTGATTAGGAATGGTGGTATCAATGCTGAATTTTCGTGCAGAGTACTGTTTCGTTTCTGTATCCGCATTTTTAGCTTTTAATCTCCACTGATAATTTCCGTCAGCTAGGTCGGGAATAGTAAGTGTTACCGACGTATCTGTTAAAGTATCGTTACTGTAGATATTCTGACCTGTTAAGGTGTTAATTATTTTAATGGTATAATCGGTTGCATTATCCATAGATTCCCAGTTTAAGGTAATAGCAGTAAAGTTTAGAAACACATCGTTTTCAGGACTTGATAAAATCACTTGTTGATTGGTAAGATCATTGGGAATTGTTGTAGAGAAAGAAGTAGGGAAGGAATAGATTGATTCATAAGCATAATTTTCCCCCCGAACTCTCCAAAGATAATTACCAGCTTTTAAAGGTAATGTTATATTGGTTTTAGTCGTTAATGAATCAAGCACTAGTATCTGTTCTGATTCAAATATCTGAATACGGTATTTATCTGCTCCTTTAATGCTATTCCATATGAAATTCACAACATTACTTTCTATTTTAGACTCTTTTGCCGGTGAAATACTCTGTACGGTATCATTGCTGATGTTCTCTTCAAAGATATCCTCACAGGAATAACTTAGGATTGCTGAGGCAATCAGTATTATTTTATTTATTGTTTTCATAGTTTTGAAAGATCATTTTTAAATGTAAAACTTCAGATTTGTTATTTTTTTTTGAGGTGTAAAAATTCATACTTATCATTCTTGAGAGATTAAATTTTTTCTCAAAATCATAAGCTAATTTCAGCAACTGATTACTGTTTCCCGTTACGTCTAACTGGTTGGTAACAATATGATAATTATCTTCAGAAAAATAGTGTATGGGCTGTAAATCATTAATTGAAACTTCAGGTGCGTTTTCAGCGGCAAAGCTTACAATTCCCTGTTGTACCATTTCTTTTGTTATTCCCTCCTTACCGATGATTTTATCTAAATAGGCAACATCTCTGATCAGGTCATCGATATTTTTCGTTTTTTTGCTGATAGCATTTGCTTTCTCCGATAGCGTTTTATATTCTGCGATTACTTCAAATAAAGTATGAAATGATCTTTTGTAAGCTGTAATTGATAACAGGAAAAAGAGTACCGCTAAAGCATATATTTTTTGTTTATACGAGTATTTTTCAAACATTTTTAAGAGTGATTTTTATTTCAAATATCGATTTGTTGTTTTTGTCTTTTTTTAAGCTTATGATTTCGAAGCGTTGCAGCCAGGTGATCTTTTTTAAATCTTCCAGCCATCCGTTAAATGAAGATTCTTCAAAAGTTTCCCCTTTTATCAGGATAATTTTATTTTCAAAAAAGACTTTTTTATTTTCTTTGTATTCTTTTTTTACCGGAATGATATTTAATTCATTTAGAGAAATTTCTGACGGTATTGTTTTAATAATTTCATATCCGTAATAAGTAAGAAATTTGGAGGATAAACCGCCTGATTCTTTTAAAATCCCAAGCTTTTTTTCTTTTTGTTTTTCTAAGTCCAGTATGAATTGATAGGATTGATTTGAATATACCGTCTGAAGATTCAGTTCCTCATTTTTGGTTCTGTAATATTGTATCATAAGATAGCTTATCAGTAAAGAGGTCAGAAAACCGATCAGAATAGTTATTCCTAAAAAGTTAAAAGCTTTTTTATAAATTAACTCATCATTGTTTAAAGCCGTATTAATAGTTTTTGAGACCTCCTTTGGCTGAACAAAAAAATGAATAATAGCACCATACAAAGGCAAAAACGTATTCGAAATGGTTTCATCCCCAATTTCGTAGGTTTCTGTTGTTGTCGGTGTATTTTGTTTCGTAAAACGGGTTAGTTTTTCTTTTTCAAATTCTAGTTGTAGATCAGCAGAAACCAGGCTTTCTTTTTTCAGAATAGTATTTAATAAAGCAGCTAAAAAAGAACCGATATAAATATCCAGAATCTGAAAGCCATTTTTCTGAAATTTTGTAATGGTTTCTTCAACACTTTTTTTTCTACAGAAACTGATAAAATTTGAACACAGTCCTTTTAAGTCCGTGTAATAAATGGTATTGAAATCGATATTTTTTTGCCAGTTTACATCTGCTTCATTAGTATAATTAATCTCTTTATTCAGAACTCCTTTTCCTTCTATTACCAGTAAAATAGGTTTTTTCTGACCTGCTATTTTTATTAATTCTTCAAAAGTTTCAAAAGTGTGTTGAGAAACTATACTAATTTTATTTGCCTTTTTTTGTACTGTAAGCAAGTTATAGGTTTCAGAATCTTCATTTCTGATTATTCCAACAACATTTAAGTCGTTTATTTTTATAAACTTAGATAGTATCGCTAACATTAGTAAATCACCGTTGGTTTAATAAAGATATGAAGCTTAGAATCACTTTTCCCTTTTTTCCTACTGCTGAAAAACCATTTTATAACAGGGATTCTGGATAGTAAAGGTGTACCAGTACCGGAATTTTCTTTTTTTAATTCATCCAATCCTCCTAATAAGATCATTTCTCCGTTTTTCACTCTTACCAATGACTCGAATTTTTGAGTAGCTTTTCCCGGAGGCGCATCTTCTCCGACTCTGGCTAAGAAGGAGCTTTTTTCGACGGCAATTGTGAGCGTTACATTTTCATCAGTAGAAACATAAGGTTTTATGGCGACACTCAGATTAGCGTCTGTTGATTTCCAGGTTCCGGAGTTTAAGATATCATTTCCAATGGAATTATTTATAAGTCGGTTGTTTTGCTCAAAATAATAACTAGTTTCACCAATAGATAATTTTGCTTCATGTCCGCTTATCGTAGCTATTTTAGGTGTTGATTCTATTTTTAAAATAGAATTATTTTCAAGCAGTTTTAAGTTGAGGTAAAAAGCTTCAGTCACCTTTCCTAATTTAAATAGTCCAAAACCGTTAAAAGCATCGATCAGACTGTTTACCGATGATCCGTTTAAGGTTACATCAGAATTAGGAAATAATACCCCGCCAGTCTGCGCAGCCTTTGTTTTGTCTAAGCCTGCTTTCATTCCGGTCTGAATATCATACGATTTATTATACTGTACAATAATTACCTCGATCTGTACCATTGGAACGACTTTATCAATCTGTTTCATATACACTTTTAACTCTTCCAGAATAGTTCTTGCCCCCGAAACAATTAATCCGTTTAATTCAGTAAATTCTTTTATTTCTAATTTTTCAGAGAATACCTTTGGCAGTGTATTGATAACCGCTTCGATAGATCGGTTTTCTAACTGAATCATTTCAGTTATTCTTAATCCTTCCGTAGCTTCTTCACCAATTAAATAAAAATTACCATGTTTTTTATAAGTATATTTTTTTCCTTTAAAAATATGTTCCAGCAACTCGTCAAAAGTGATATTATCTACAGAGAGTGTTGTTTTTTCATTTTCAGGTTTATTGTATAAGAAATAATTGATACGTAGTTTTTCGGCAGCTTCTGTCAGTAGATCAGAAGCATCTGCGATATAAGCATTTACCTGTAAAAATCCATTTTTATTGATGTTGACCTCGTAAAATCCCGGAACCCCGATACTTGCCTTAGGCTGTTTTGGTTTTTGGACACTTCTTGTAGCAGTATTTATATTTACAGTTTCATTTTTTTCTATATAATAAAAATCGTTTTCATCTTTAGTGACTAATAAATCATTTGATTTTGCCATCATTTCGATAACTTGCTCAAACGGACGGTTTAAAATATAAGAAGAAACCCTATAGTCTTTTACACCCTGTGCCAGTATTATATTTTTATTTGTTTTATCTGTAATTGCCTTTGCAACAGCAGACAAAGAATCATTCTCTAATCGAACAGATAAAAAATCATTCTGAGGATTGTAACTGACATCTATAATTTTAGGCTGTTTTTTTTCGACAACAGGCATTGTTTTTCTTTTTTTGAAAATAATGATATTGTTCATAAAAGTAACCTCTAAATCATATTTTTGAGTAAGATGTATAAAGACATCTTTCACCGTTACGTCAAAAAAGGTATTGTTTACAGCTTGATTCAGATCCATATCAACATCAGTATTTAGCTGATGCTCTTCGGCTATAGATGCAATAAAATCATGTAAAGTTAATCCTGAAACATCAGTTTTAATAACCTCATTTAATCCTTTTTTCGTTATTGATAATTCGTCAAATTTTCTACTTAGTTCACTAATATTTTGTTGCGCTACACTACCATTTGTGAAAAATAGTGCAGCCAGTAGGTAAACAACCTGTTTAAGCATTATATTTATATGTTTATTAAAATTGGGTATATTTCTTCCAGAGATGTTTCTCCGGTGGCTAAGATTTCAAAAGCTTTTTCAGACAGTGATTTGTAATTTTCAGAATCACTAAATAATTTTGTAATAGTATTGTTTTTAATCGCTTCTGTAATGACAGCATTAATAGTTAATAGTTCATAAATGGCAGTTCTTCCTTTATAACCGGTATGAAAACATTCATTGCAGCCTACAGGTTTGTAATAAGAAGAAATGATATGAGGGAATTTATAATTTAATGGAAAATCTTTGGGATTACAGGTCGTTTCTTTTTTGCAATGATTACAAAGCTTTCGAACTAGGCGTTGCGCTACAGATAAATTTAAAGTTTCGGCAATTAAATAAGATGGGATCCCCATATCAATCAGTCTTGAAATGGTCCCTATTGCAGAATTGGTATGTATAGTTGATAAAACCAAATGTCCCGTCAATGAGGAACGAATAGCCATTAAAGCAGTTTCAGAATCACGAATTTCTCCTAACATGATGACATCAGGATCCTGACGTAAAAAAGATTTTAATGCAGAAGAAAAAGTTAATCCTATATCTTCTTTCAACTGCACTTGATTAATGCCTTTTAAAGTGTACTCAATAGGATCTTCAACCGTTACAATATTTCTTCTACTATCATTTAGTAATCGTAATGTTGCATAAAGTGTGGTAGTTTTCCCGGATCCTGTCGGTCCGCTTATTAATATGATTCCGTTAGGTTTTTTTACCGCTTCAAGATAGTTTTCCAGTTCTTCTTTTTGAAGTCCCAGTGTATTTAAATCAATATTTGATGCATCCTGACCTAAAAGGCGCATTACTATTTTCTCTCCAAATAAAGTAGGTAAAATAGAGACCCTTATATCAAATGTTTCGTTGGTAATCCTTCCGTCCTGCGGTAGTCTTTTTTCAGTAATATTTAATTTAGCTTTGATCTTGACTTTATTGACTAATTCGAGATAGTTATCATGTTCTATTTTATACCGTTCGATCAGCTGACCATCAATTCTGAAACGAATACGAGATGAATCTTCATAAACCTCAAAATGAATATCACTGCATTTTAAAGATTTTGCTTCAGTCAATAAATTTTCGAGAAAATCACCCTTATCTACATTTAAAGACTGGTTTGAGTTAGAAGACCTTTCTTTTCGATAATAGATAGATAATGCTTTCTCAATTTCTATTGCATTTACAGAATGAAAAACAATATTTTTTCCCAGAAAAAGCTCTAATTCTTCTTTGTTGTTTTCGTTATTATTCGAATCATCAACATATAATTCCAATGTATTTTCAGACATCAGTTTAGGTAATATCCGATACTGATTAGCAAGATCATTAGATACAATATGTTGAATTTCGGGAAGAATTATGATATCCGGTGTCATTATAATAGTGTAATTTTCTGAAAGGGTAAAAAATAGTCTTTCAAAAGAGTAAGACATAAAAATAAAGCTGAAAACCCGGCTAAAGGAACGGTTTCTACTTTAAGAAATTTTTTCAGACTAAGTTGTAAACCAATAGCAAACAACAGAGAAAGCACAAAAAACAAAATATAGTTTTGTAGCAAAAACAAAGGAGTAATTGAAATATAAAACAGTAAATCACCCAATCCGAAATAATGCTGAAAGGGATTTAGAAATCTTTTCGATCTGAAACTCATGTAAATAATTAAGATACTCAGTATAATTAAAAAAAAACCGGAATTAAAAAGTGTAATTTTTAATAGACCGGGACTTTTAACCGGAATCATAAAGAAGGAAGCAGAGAAAATCACTATCGGTAAAACAAGATGCATTTTTCGGTGTTTCCAGTCCTGAATAAAAACGATTGCCAAACTAAATAACAAGATGATAAAAGCTGTTTTCAATTTATTCCTTTATTACCTCAGTTAATATTTTTTTACTGTCAATTTCCCAGGTATTGAAATTTCCATCACCATCTAAGTCAGATGTTGCTGTTGCTCTGGCTAAAAAATGATTATTAGAAGCTTCAAGTATTTCAATCTTATAAACCGCCTGTCCTCCTTCATCAACCGTTTTTTCCTGTTCAAAACCAATTTCTTCTAAACTATTAGAATATTTTGAATGTCTGTAAAAGTAACTTTTCTCTAGTCCGTAAACCTGATTGAGCATAGCCTGAGCTTCAATAGCTTTTGCCTGACCAATTACCGAGGTCTGATTTGGTAAAACCATAAGTAATAATATACCGATGATACACAACACAATTAAAATCTCCGTTAACGAATAGGCTTTAACAGTTAGTTTTTTGTTAAATATGATTTTTTTTATTTTAGATTTCATCTTGTGGTATTTTATTTGTTAAAATAAGTTAATAAAATGATTTGCAAACATACAAATTGAATTTAAAAAAGTACTATTTAATTTATAATTTTACTCAAATCAAACATTGGAGCATACATAGAGATCATAATTACTCCCACAATTGCTCCGATTACGATAATAATTAAGGGTTCTAAAACAACACCAATCATTTTGGTCTGATGATTTATTTCTTCATTATATTGTTCCGTTAGCCGTTCGAACATAGTTTCAAGCTGATTGATCTGCTCAGCTACCTGAACCATAGAAATCATTTTATTTTCAAATACGGCGTGTTTTTTTAAACTTTCATTCAGGGAAGCTCCTCTTGTAATGTCTTCCTTTATCTGATGAATAGCAACTTCAATCGGATAAAAACGAATCATTTTTGCCGTTAATGTCAGTGAGTTAATTAATGCAGTCTTAGAAGTGATCAGTAAATTCATAGCCTGACAAAAACGAGAGATATAAATCTTACGTACCAGGTTTCCAAAATATGGTATTTTTAAAATCATATGCGAAGTAAATGATCTGTAACGATATTTTTCTTTTAAAACCATATGAAGAATAGTCATACTTATCACAATACCAATTATAACTGAGAAAATTATTCCCGAATGGTTCGATATTTTGATAATAACCTGAGTGCTTTTAGGCAATTCACTTCCAAATTGTCTGAAGACGGAACTAAACATTGGAACCACTTTATTCAGCATAAAATAAAGAACCAGAATCGTAACCAACATGACGATAGAAGGGTAGGTCATTACCGAAATAATTTGTCTTTTCATTTGGATTTTCTGATTGAAATATTTTTGAAGCTCCCCTAAAACTTCTTCCAGTTTTCTGGTTTCTTCACCAATTTGAATACTGTAATATTCGTATGCTGAAAACTGATTGCTTTCCCGCATAGATTCATAAATACTTTTTCCTTCAACCACTTTTTCTTTTATCTGAAAAATAATTTCCTTTTCAAATTTATTACTCGATTGATTGCTCAGTATTTCCAGTGCTTTTTTAAAATCTACTCCCGATTTTAAAAGCATTCCCAGCTCTCTATAAAAAACCTCCTTTTTTTTATCAGAAAGTTTTTTAGAAAACGAAAAAGAACCTGGTTTTATATTAAAATCCTTTTTATCAGATGTAGTAGTTTTATATGTAGTTAGATCAAAACTCATTTTTTCTTTATGATTTGTAATAATTCATTAGGATAGATTCTTTTATAAAATCGAAAATCCGACATTGCATCATTAGATTCTATGCTTAGTTTTATTTTTTGAAAAACAGATTGTTCTGATTTACTTCTTATCGTATCTATAATCATATTATTTACTTTAATACGGAAAGTATCAGTAAATAGTTCACTATTTCTTAGAATAGATTCATCTGAAAACCGATAAGTGGTTTTTGAACCTGTATATCCGATAAAATAAATTTCATTCTTTGAAACTATCATTTTTTCTTTTTCAAAAATATCTTTATTCAGACTATACGTCAGTCGGTTCACATCATTAACAAATTGATTTTGATTTTTATAATCCAACGTTTGCCCTGTAATAAACGAAAAAATAACAAACAGTATCCCTATTATAATAGCAGTTACAGCCATGCTTACAATAGCCTCAATAATAGAAAAGGCAGGGACAGATTTCCGGTTATTGAGAATCACTTTGTACATAAAAACTTTTTTTAAATGTAAAAGAAGCAGTGTCTTTATACGTTATTAAGATCTTTTTCAGGTTATCGTTTATTCTTTCTTCTTCTATACTGAAATTTTCATTTTCCTTGTATAATGAATCATTTTTTATTTCTTCTATAAAAAAGAATTCATTTGCTTTGTTTTGAGTATTATAAAATTGTATTGATGTTTTAGGAGTGTAGACACTTGCAAAAATCATAACAGAAAAATACAGGCATATCGAAATAATCGTTAAAGCGATAACCGATTCTAAAATAGAATTAGCCTGAATATTAAAATACCTTTTTGATAATGCCATAAGTTGTTTTTTGAGTATCAAATAAAGGGATAGAAATAAAATATTCAGGACGTTTTACAGCATTAATTTCAATTCCACTGATCATATTGTCATACGAAGAAGAACCCGTTTTCAGAAAAAACCGATTAGTATAAACCGAACCGTAAACATTGCTTTTAAGCATAAGTTTTCCAGAACAGTACAAATCACCGATTAGTAAACCACCTTCTTCTATTTCGATAATATTTTTATCAATCATTTCCTCGAGATTACCAAACAAAATAATAGCACCGGCTATCTGACATTCTTTCTTTATTTTTATTTCGCATTCGTCTGCACTATCATTATAAACACAGATAGCCGACGGGTAATTTAAAACTACATTTTTTTCGAGTTCTATTCTCTTGGAAGCAAAAGCCTGAACCGTTCCTTTAAATCCTTCTTCAAAAGTTATTTTAGGAGCTATTAAAATTACATCTTCTAAAACCGTATTTTTTTTAATCCGGACAGAATCTTCCGATCGTAAAATAAAGTTGCCTTTAAAAATAATATTTTCTAATGTTGATTTTATAAGAATTTCTTTTGTTTCATTAAAAAAGGAATTGTAATACATTGAATCGTTTACTTTTTCAATGTCGGTTAATTCCATTTTTTCAGATTGGATTTTCCGGAATATTGTTTGAAACGTCGGATTTATTGTAGGTAACTGTGATCCGGAAACCGTATTTTTTCCTTCAGTGATAAGCTTATTTAAAGTATTGTTTATATAAGAATTCTCAATAAAAGTACTTGGAAGCTGATTGTTTCCCACCAGTTTTACTTCCCCTGAATAAGAGAGCGGTTTAGATAAATCGGTTAAATAAACAGCCGTTTTATCAGGAGTATATGCCCCTACAAAATGTACAGAAGTTACCGTGTCATTTGTGATGTATGATTTAGCCAAAATGAGAGAAAGAAGTCCATAAGACTTTGTTTCATAATAGCCTTTGATATTTGAATTTTCTTCTTTTTCAATTGCTGTAGGGATGATTTTATTGCCTAGAGCAAAATTCACAACCGATTGATTTTGAATATAAAGTTCTTCTCGCAGGTTGTAATATAAATTAAGCTGATTATATAAACTGGCAAAATATAATAATGCTCCACAAAGAATAGAAACAATCAGACAAATATAAATAGCATATAACAAACTGTGTGCTTTAACCATTATTTTACTGATCTGTCTTTCTTTTTAAAAATAGAATTGAAGAAGGTTCGTATTCTTGAACTTTGTTCCGGTTCATTAAGAGATTGTTCTTTTCTTTCTTTTTTCGCCAAAGTTTTTTCTTTTACTTTTTTAGAATGTTCTTTAGCTGCTTTTTTTTCTTCTTTTACTATTGTCTTATACTCAGCTAGTTTTTCAGTATCTTTTTTTTCTTCTAATTTCTTTTGTGCTTTCTTAGAAGCTTCTGATTTTTTAGAATCTTGCTTTAATTTGTATTGTTCAGCATTTGATAAAGGTTGTTTTTCTATTACAACAATGCCTTTTTTATAAGCAATAGTGTCTTTATTTTCTGTGTTTATCCATTTTCCAGTTTTGATATCGGCACTGAATGTTCCGTTTTCTATCAGGTTTCCATTTTCATTATATTGAAAATATTTTCCCGAACGTAGACCTTTGCTCCAGATTTGGGTAGTAGCCAGAACACCGTTAGGATGCCAGGTTTTCCAGAGTCCCACCCGAAGACCGTTTTTAAATTCACCTTGCTCAGCCAACTGATTGCTAAGGTACATTTTGATAAATTTACCATTAAGTACGTCTCCGGCGATACCACCTTGCGTTTTATGAATACGTCCTCCTTTGAACCAATAATAAACTTTATTTTTAGCAGTGTTTATCTTTTTATCAGTAGTATAAAATTCATATCTGAATTCATTATCAGAAACTCTTTTTATAGTGTAATTATCTGAAAAAGAAATTAATGTGAAAGCAATAAAGAGTAGAGCGCAATGAAAGGTAAGCGTTGTTTTCAAAACAGAAAAATTTATTATAAATTGGGACAAGGTACCCTTTTTTATTGTTATACAAAAACAAAAGTAAGTTTATTATGACAGGTTCTTTATTAATAACTCTTGTTTTTTATTGTATTAAATGATTTTAGAAAATTGGTATGTAAAAGTTTGAAAATCAAATAAAGTTTATTTTTCTGTTAATTTTAAAAACCTAAATGATATTAAAATATTTTTGTGTAAAAAACTTGAGTTTATGATTCTTCTGTTCAAGTTCTTTTAGCTGTTTTAATTTACTATGTTCCATACCTCCGTATTTTTTATGCCAGTAGTAAAAAGCGATTTTATCTACATACGATTTAGATTTTTTTTAAAATAACCATATAAGTTACGAATTAAAAAAATATTTTCCAATGATTTTGATCAGCTTTTTTAATAATTAAAAGCTTCAATTTTACTATATAAACCAAAAATGAATTATTATGAAACAGAGAGTTCCCGTGTCAACTATTATGACAACCAATATCGTTAAATTAGACATTAAAGATGATTTAACAAAAGCAGAAAGTCTTTTTAAAAAACATAAAATAAGACATATCCCTGTAGTGAATGGAAGTAAAATAATAGGAATTTTAAGTTATACTGATCTATTAAGAATCAGTTTTGTAGATGCTGTTGATGAAGAAGAAGGAGAAATTGATACTATGGTTTACAACATGTTTACTGTAGAGCAGGTAATGGCTAAAAATTTAGTTACCATAAATCCAGATACAACAGTAAAAGAAACAGCAGAGATTTTAGCAGCAAAAGAATTTCATGCATTGCCTGTGGTTAAAGATGATATTCTGGTAGGAATTGTTACTACTACAGATATTTTAAAATATCTGGTTGAACAATATTAAAAAAGAACAAAAGGCTCTAAATAGTTAGAGCCTTTTGTTTTATATTGAAGTAAGTTTTTTTAATTCTTTTATAGTATACGCAGGGTTTTCAGCCTTAAAAACAAAACTTCCGGCAACTAATACATCTGCACCCGCCTGTACTAACTGAAGAGCATTTTTATCCGTTACACCACCATCTATTTCAATTTTTGTTGAAGCACCGTTCTTGGTAATAATCTCCTTTAATTGTTTTATTTTTTTATACGTGTTTTCAATAAATGATTGACCTCCAAAACCAGGGTTTACACTCATTATACATACTAAATCAATATCTTTGATTACATCTTCCAGTAAAGTAACATTAGTATGAGGGTTAATTGCAACACCTGCTTTCATTCCTTCTGCTTTTATAGCCTGTAGAGTTCTGTGAAGATGGTTGCAGGCTTCATAGTGTACAGTTAAGATATCTGACCCCAGTTCAGCAAAAGTTTTAATATAACGATCAGGATCGATAATCATTAAATGAACATCAATCGTTTTTTTAGCATGTTTAGTAATAGCCTCTAAAACCGGCATGCCAAAAGAGATGTTGGGTACAAAGACCCCGTCCATGATATCAATATGAAACCAGTCTGCCTCACTAGTATTAATCATTTCAATATCACGTTGCAGATTAGCAAAATCAGCAGCAAGAACTGAAGGTGCAATAAGTGTATTTTTCATTATTTACAGTGTTGTTTTTGCAAAGGTAAATAATTAAGTTTAGTAAATGTGAACTTGGATTATTCGATTACTAGATTGTTCGATGATTTGAAAAGAAAACAAAATTGTTCAAAAATTAGAATCTTACAACTATATAACGATCTTATAATCAAAAAATAGTATGATAATATTATCTAATTTTTAAGTAACCGATGCTTTCGAATAATCTAATAATCCAAAGATTTAACAATCAAAACGTAAGTATAAAAATAAAACTCCGGTAATCAGCCGGAGTTTCAATCATCAATCAAAAAACGAACAGTTATCTAAAACTGTTGTTATTGTTAGAATATAACTTATCCTAAATAAGTTTTCAGTATTTTACTTCTTGAAGTATGTTTTAATCTTCGGATTGCTTTTTCTTTGATCTGACGAACACGTTCACGAGTAAGGTCAAAAGTTTCTCCAATTTCTTCCAGAGTCATTGGGTGCTGATCACCTAAACCAAAGTATAAACGAACTACATCAGCCTCACGAGGAGTTAATGTTTCCAGAGCACGTTCAATTTCTGTACGTAATGATTCATGTATTAGCTCTCTGTCCGGATTCGGTGATTCACCAGAACGTAAAACATCATATAAGTTAGAATCTTCACCTTCAACTAAAGGAGCATCCATTGATAAGTGACGACCGGAGTTTTTCATACTCTCCTTTACATCATTTACAGTCATGTCTAATTCCTTAGCAATTTCTTCAGCAGACGGAGGTCGTTCATTAGATTGCTCTAATAACGCATACATCTTATTGATTTTATTAATCGAACCAATTTTGTTTAAAGGAAGACGAACAATACGAGACTGCTCCGCTAAAGCCTGCAAAATAGACTGACGAATCCACCAAACAGCATAAGAGATGAATTTGAAACCACGTGTTTCGTCAAAACGTTGCGCGGCTTTTATCAGGCCTAAATTTCCTTCATTAATTAAATCGGGAAGAGTTAATCCCTGATTTTGATATTGTTTAGCTACGGAAACAACAAAACGTAAGTTGGCTTTTGTCAACTTTTCCAGAGCTTTCTGGTCACCAGCTTTGATCTTCTGTGCTAACTCTACTTCTTCATCAGCAGTAATAAGATCAACTTTTCCAATCTCTTGTAAGTATTTGTCTAGGGAAGCAGTTTCACGGTTAGTAACTTGCTTGGTAATTTTAAGTTGTCTCATGTAAGTATCTCCTCAGTTTTTAAGTATACTATGGTTATACGTAATGAGTTCCTAAAAAGTTACAAATTACATAGAAATATTTTTTTTAAATAAAAAAACCAGTTCAAATTTGAACTGGTTTAATTAATATAATGTGAGATATTTAAATTAGTTTACATCCCAAAATATTTTTGTTTTTAATTTATCTCCACCAATAGCAGTAGCAGCAGCCTTTAAATTATTACTGTTTACTGTTTGTTCATTGATAGGATAAGTTAATCTTTTTGGTATTTGTCCTTCAGCAGCAGCTACGGCATTAGGAGGAGCTACTAAACCAGGAAAATCTAATCTTCTCCAGAAGTTCCATGACTCAAAACCTCTGTTGAACATGGCTATCCAAGCTTGTTTTCCTATTTTTTGTTGCCAGGTACCAGGAGCACTTGTATAGGCCACAGAAGTGTTTGTTAAATAAGTAGATGCATCAGAATTTAATCCCCAAGTTTCAAATGAGGCTGTGATAGCATTATTATAATATGTTTCAGCAGTACCTCCAACAGAATAACCTCTTTCAGCGGCTTCTGCTAAATAGAAATTTATTTCACTAGCTTCTGCTAAAAGACTTGGGAAATCAGCTTTTTTTAATAAATCCCCTATAGGAGAGAAATTAGCATAAACATTACCCGCTCCGTTAATTCCGCCAATATAATTTCCGTTAACTGTTCCAAAGTAAGCAGTTCTGCGAGAGTCATTTAAGGAATTCATTTCATTTATAATTGTTTCAGATGCAACAAAGTCATTTCTGTTACTTGCTACTAAACTTCCATATATAGGATTATAATTAGGAGCGCTTCCTGGATATTTGAAAGAAGCATTATTATCATTAGTTAATATAACTCCATTATTATAAGCACTTTCAATAGTTGTTTTTGCCAATGCACTATTTACATCAGCTAAATTGATTCCTATTTTTACCTTTAAAGAGTTAGCAAATAATTTCCATTTAGCTACATTTCCACTATATAAGAAATCCCCGGTAGAGAAAGATTTTTCACTATCATCTAAATTAGAGATGGCAGCGTCTAATCTGGTGATTAATTTTGGATAGATTTCAGAGTCATTATCATATTTAGGTAATATAATAGAAGGGTTTAATGCTTCAGAATAAGGAATGTCTCCAAATGAATCTACTAAAATTTGAAAAGTATATACTTGTAAAATTTCGATAATAGCAAGTTTGTTTTTTTGTTGTTTTTGCCAAACTGTTGCTGATAGTCCTGCTGGTTGCACTTCAGCAAGGACTCTGCTTTTAGAAGTTTCTAAATTACCTAAAACCTTTCTGTATAATGCATTCCAATGATTATCCGGAATTTTTCTGGTAGTTAAGTTAAATCTTGATTCTGCAGGATATGCAGTTGCAACCCAGTATTGAGAGAAAAATCTAAAAACATTTAAATTTTGACTGGGGCTTGTCATCTGGTCGGCAAGTTCCTTTTGTGCATTAGTAAATAATGTTTCAGCGCTTACCTCATAAGATTTGTCATGATCATCATTAAAATTATCTGTATCATTAACACAGCTAGTCATAAATAATGAGATAGCTGCTATTGAGTATATAATCTTTTTCATCTTAAAAATTTGCTTTAATATTGAATGAATAAACTTTAGTAGTAGGCATAACTCCAGATTGATATCCTTGGATATTTCCTGACGAAGTACCTGCTTCTGGGTCTGCATAAGGTAGGTTTTTGTGTATAATCCATAAATTGTTACCTAATAAGCTAAAAGTAAGGCTTTTAATAAAGGATTTTTCTAAATATTTAGCAGGTAATGCATAGGATACCGCTACTTCTCTTAATTTAACATAAGAAGCATCATATATAAATTCTTTATTCGGAGCACTTTCAGTACCATAAGCAGAGCCAACAGTATTAGCTTCAATTCTACTAGTGTTTGGGGTGCCATCAGCATATACACCATCTAATATTACACCACCACCATTTGCAATTGAGTTTCTTTTAGGATTGCCTAAATCATTTAAACCTGCTGTTCCAGGATATAATCCTGAATATTGACCATAAGCCTGATCTAAAGAATAAACATCTCCACCTTTTTTGACATCAATTAAGAAACTTAATGAAATATCTTTATAGGTAAATCTGTTCGAAATACCTCCAATCCAATCTGCTTGAAGATCACCAATAACCTTGTTTTGCGCAAGAAGGTAATAACCATCCGCATCTACAACCTTATTACCATTTGTATCATATACATAGTCGGTTCCTCTGAAAGTTCCGTATGGTTGTCCTACCGTCGCATTTAAAGAGACACCTCCTTGGAAACTGGCTAATTGTAGATTCTCTCTTCCTTCATTTAATGAAATTACGTCATTTTTATTTTTGGACCAGTTAACAGCAACTTGCCACTCAAAGTCAGAAGTTTTAATAGGAGACCCAGATAAAGAAACCTCAATTCCTTTATTTTGAATTTCTCCAGCGTTAATTAAAGAAAAACTATATCCTGTTGAAGTAGATTGAGGAACGCTGAAAATTTGATCAACTGTATTGGATTTATATAATGATATATCAAAATTTAATCTGTTGTGAAGCATACCAGCTTCTGCACCAAACTCCCAACTTTTCATTTTTTCAGGTTTTAACTTATCAAAGTCAACAAAAGTTGTACTATTGGAAAACATTAAATTAGTACCAAGAAGGCCATTGTTAACTTTATAGCCTAACGTACCGGCAGCAGGGTCATTTCCAACTTCAGCATAGTTTGCTCTTAACTTTAACATAGAAAGCCAGTCTGCTTTTATAAATTCAGAAACAATAAAGCTGGTTCCTACAGAAAAATAATTATAAGCATTATTGTTAGTTGGTAATGCTGTAGATTGGTCACGTCTGAAAGAACCTTCTAAATATACAGTTTTTTTATAATCAAAAGTTGCCTGACCGTAAACCCCAAGTTTTTCATAATTAATTTCACTTTCTATAGGAGCAACAAAAGAATTTGAATTGGCTAATGTATATAAATTGGGAGTAACTAAACCTCCTGTTGTAGAGCCTTCAAAAGAATCGGTTTTAGACTTGATGAAAGTAGTTCCTCCTAATATTCTTCCACTGATATTTTCAGAAAAATCAAAACTATAAGTAGCTATAAAATCATAAGTTTGTTGAAGGAAACTTCTTGTATAAAGACTATATCCTGAAGTTTCATCTAATGCTCTTAAACCAAATTCTTCTGCATGGCTGCCAATTGCTTTTCGAAGTTCTTGACGGTCATTGGAATTGTCAATAGTAACACGACCTAATAAATTCAAATTTTTATTGAGATCATAGCTTAAGTTTGCGCCCGTAATTACTCGGGTACGACTATCTGAAGAATAGTTTTCATATCTGTCCCAGTAGGGGTTATTCCAGTATGCAGGAGAAAAATCACCATCTGCCGGACCATTCATGTTCCAGGTCATATTTTGCTTGTTTCTGAAATATTCCTGTTTTAATTCTTGCATATCAACATTAGTAGGCCACCATTGTCTGAAACCAGTTAATAAGTTATCACTGTAACCAACACTATTTCTACCTATCGTATTTTGATCAGAGAAAGTAACAAAAGCGGTTGCTTTAAGGTTGTCTGCCAGATTTCGGGAAAAATTACCATTAATAATGTTTCGGTTTAATTTACTGTTTGCTAAAATACCACTTTCGTTATTGTTTGTATAACTGAAACTATAGGTACTTTTATCATCACCTCCATTTAAGTTTAGGTTATTTATGGTGCTAAAAGAATCCTGAAAGAAAGAAGCAGGTCCGTTTTTACCAACCCATGGAGTTGCTTTTCCGTAGTTAGGGTTTCCAGGAGCAAAAGCATTCCACTGGTATACCATTAAATTTGGATCAAAAGCATTTCCGTAAGAAGCATCTGCAGTCATATCAACTAATAGGTCATTAATACCGTCTCCGTTTACATCTGTTGTAACGAAACTGTCATTAGGGCTAGTATAGCCACCTTGTCCATATTCATTTTGATATTTAGCAAATGTTTTTTTATCATATCGACCAATAGAGGATGTTGAGCTAAAAGAAATCCCTAGTGTGCTGTTATTTTTACCTTTTTTTGTAGTAATCATAATTGCACCATTTGCCGCCTGACTTCCATATAATGCAGTGGCTGCAGCTCCTTTAAGAACCGTAACGGATTCAACATTATTTGGGTCAATATCAGAAGCAGAGTTCCCAAAATCATAACCGGTTCTTCCTGTTGATGCAGAGGTGCTATTTAAATTTGAGTTATTAACAGGAACACCATCTACAACGATTAAAGCTTGGTTGTTTCCGGTTAAACTTTTTGTACCTCTTAGTACAATATTAGTTGATCCACCAAAGTTTGAGTTAGATTTTACCTCAAGACCTGCAACTTTTCCAGAAAGATTATTTAAAAAGTTGTTTGTTGGAGTTGTGTTTACAGCACTTGCTTCCAGTTTTTGAGATGAATATCCCAGAGATTTTTTTTCACGAGATATTCCTAAAGCAGTCACCACAACCCCCTCAAGTTCTACTGCGTCATCTTTCATTAAAAGATCCAGTTTATTAGATGTAATTGTTTTTTCCTCAGTTTTCATTCCTAAAAAACTAAATACCAGAACTTGTCCTTTGTTTGCTTTAATGGCATATTTTCCATCAAAATCTGTTTGAACCCCATTAGGCGTTCCTTTTACAAGAACATTTACTCCTGGAAGAGGAAGGCCGCTTCCGTCTGAGATTACTCCGGAGACAGTAGTCTCCTGAGCGAACGAGACCTGTACGAATAACGCCAATAGAAGCGCTAAGAATACATTTAACTTGTTTTTCATTTTTATTTTCATTTGAATTAGTTGGATCCAAAAGTCATAATAATAAGTTAATAATCCTAAAAAAAATAATGAAAACTTAATCTTTGTGAGTTAAAATTATTGGTAATGTAATTTTAAGGTTATATAATTGTTGCAAAACCAGTTGTAAAGACTGAGGTTATTGGTTTTTTGCAAACAAAATGCTTTTTTTTTATAAAAAGTTAATTTTGTAATTTACTATAGCATTAATTTATGGTATTTCTGATAAAACATAAATTTTTAATCCTTATTCAATGTTTTGAGCGACATTTTATTTTACTTCTTGCTATAGAATAATCATGTATTTTGAATTTGTATTTAATATGAAAACTTAAATAAATGTGAAAATTTAGATTTTCAGGCTGTTAGACTTAAGGTTCTTGTTTTGAATAAAGGGTAAAAGCGATAAAAAGAGAGATTATATGTGTAAAAAAGACTGTAAAAGGAATTTATTATAGAATATGATTGAAAATTAATGGATTAAGGTTTGTAGAGTTGAAAATGTTTTTTTACATTTGCAACCCCGTAAAAAGCGGGAAATTAAAACATAAGAAATTTTTATTAATAATTATGCCAACAATTCAACAATTAGTAAGAGCAGGGAGAACCCAGATAACTAAGAAGAGTAAATCGGTTGCCTTAGATTCTTGTCCTCAAAGAAGAGGGGTTTGTACGCGTGTTTATACTACAACGCCAAAGAAACCGAATTCTGCAATGCGTAAAGTTGCAAGGGTTCGTTTAACCAATGGTAATGAAGTAAATGCTTACATTCCTGGAGAAGGACACAATCTACAAGAGCACTCGATAGTATTAGTTAGGGGTGGAAGGGTAAAAGATTTACCGGGAGTTAGATACCATATTGTGCGTGGTGCACTTGATACATCAGGTGTAGCAGGAAGAACACAAAGAAGATCTAAGTACGGTGCTAAACGCCCAAAAGACAAAAAGTAATTTTAAAAAACTTTTAAAGTAAAGACATGAGAAAAAGAAAGGCCAAAAAAAGACCTCTTTTGCCGGATCCAAGATTTAATGATCAATTAGTTACACGTTTTGTGAATAACTTAATGTGGGACGGTAAAAAATCAACTGCTTTCAAAGTATTCTATGATGCTATTGATATTGTAGAAGCAAAGAAACAAGATGCTGAAAAGTCATCATTAGAGATTTGGAAAGATGCACTAACTAATGTTATGCCTCACGTAGAAGTAAGAAGCCGTAGAGTTGGTGGAGCTACATTCCAGATTCCTATGCAAATTAGACCAGATAGAAAAATTTCTATGGCGATGAAGTGGATGATACTTTATGCCAGAAGAAGAAATGAAAAGTCTATGGCGCAAAGATTAGCTTCTGAAGTTTTAGCTGCGGCTAAAGAAGAAGGCGCTGCCGTTAAAAAGAGAATGGATACTCACAAGATGGCAGAGGCTAACAAAGCGTTCTCTCACTTTAGATTTTAATCATAAAGGAAATTAGAAATGGCTAGAGACTTAAAATATACTAGAAATATAGGAATTGCTGCTCATATTGATGCTGGTAAAACAACAACAACTGAACGTATTCTTTTTTATACCGGAGTAAATCATAAATTAGGAGAAACTCACGAAGGTTCTGCTACTATGGACTGGATGGCGCAAGAGCAGGAAAGAGGTATTACTATTACTTCTGCTGCAACTACTTGTGATTGGAATTTCCCAACAGAGCAAGGTAAAGTTTTACCGGAATCAAAAGCATACCATTTTAATATTATCGATACTCCTGGTCACGTGGATTTTACCGTTGAGGTAAATCGTTCACTAAGAGTATTAGATGGATTAGTTTTCTTGTTTAGTGCTGTTGATGGTGTTGAGCCACAATCTGAAACAAACTGGAGATTAGCTGATAATTACAAAGTTCCGCGTATGGGGTTTGTAAATAAAATGGATAGACAAGGATCTAACTTTTTGGCAGTATGTCAACAAGTTAAAGATATGTTGAAATCCAATGCTGTGCCGATTGTTTTACCAATTGGTGATGAGTTGGACTTTAAAGGAATTGTAGATTTAGTGAAAAATCAAGCTATTGTATGGCATGAAGAAACACAAGGAGCTACATTTGATATTGTGCCGATTCCAGAAGATATGTTGGATGAGGTTCGTGAATACAGAGCAATGTTAATAGAGGCTGTAGCTGATTATGATGAAACTTTGATGGAGAAATTCTTCGAAGATGAAAATTCAATTACAGAAGAAGAAATTAATAATGCTTTAAGAAAAGCTGCAATTGATATGAGTATCATACCAATGGTTTGTGGTTCTTCTTTCAAAAATAAAGGAGTTCAGTTTCTTTTAGATGCTGTTTGTAAATATTTGCCTTCTCCAATGGATAAAGAAGGTATTGAAGGTATAAACCCTAATACAGATTTGGCTGAAATCCGTAAACCTTCAGTAGCAGAGCCTTTTGCTGCGTTAGCGTTTAAAATTGCTACAGATCCATTTGTGGGTCGTTTAGCTTTCTTTAGAGCTTATTCAGGACATTTAGATGCGGGTTCATATATTTTAAATACACGTTCAGGTAATAAAGAGCGTATTTCCCGTATTTATCAGATGCATGCTAATAAGCAAAATCCAATTGAATATATTGAAGCTGGTGATATTGGAGCAGCAGTAGGTTTTAAAGATATTAAAACTGGTGATACCTTATGTGACGAGAAACATCCGATTATACTTGAGAGTATGGACTTTCCTGATCCGGTAATTGGGGTTGCAATTGAGCCTAAAACAAAAGCTGACGTTGATAAAATGGGTATGGCTTTAGCTAAATTAGCAGAAGAAGATCCTACTTTTCAAGTAAAAACAGATCAGGCATCTGGTCAAACAATCATTTCAGGAATGGGTGAGTTGCATTTAGATGTGCTTATTGATCGTATGAAAAGAGAATTTAAAGTAGAGGTTAATCAAGGTGAACCACAAGTAGAATATAAAGAAGCGTTTACTCGTGCTGCAGAACATAGAGAAGTTTATAAAAAACAATCAGGTGGTCGTGGTAAATTTGCTGATATTGTTTTCATAATTGAACCAGCAGATGAAAATGTAACAGGATTACAATTCGTTAATGCGGTAAAAGGTGGTAACGTTCCTAAAGAATATATTCCATCTGTTGAAAAAGGTTTCAAAGCAGCTATGAAACAAGGTCCTTTAGCAGGATATGAAGTAGATAGTCTGAAAGTAACTTTATTAGACGGGTCTTTCCACCCTGTGGATTCTGATGCACTTTCTTTTGAATTAGCAGCTAAAATGGGTTACAAAGAATCCGGACGTGCTGCCGGAGCTGTAATTCTTGAGCCGATAATGAAAATCGAAGTAATCACACCAGAAGAAAACATGGGTGATATAGTAGGTGATTTAAATCGTCGTAGAGGTCAGGTTAATGATATGGGTGATAGAGCTGGTGCGAAAACTATTAAGGCTTCTGTACCATTATCAGAAATGTTTGGTTATGTAACTACATTAAGAACATTATCTTCAGGTAGAGCTACATCAACTATGGAATTTTCACATTACGCTGAAACACCTTCTAATATTTCAGAAGCTGTAATCAAAAAAGCAAAAGGAAACGATTAATCTTAAGAAAATGAGTCAAAAAATCAGAATAAAATTAAAATCTTACGATCATATGTTAGTAGATAAGTCTGCTGAGAAGATTGTAAAAACTGTAAAAAGTACGGGTGCGGTAGTAACAGGACCAATTCCGTTACCAACACACAAAAAGATTTTCACTGTATTGCGTTCTCCGCACGTTAATAAAAAAGCAAGAGAGCAATTTGAAGTGATGTCATACAAAAGATTGTTAGATATCTATTCCTCTTCTTCAAAAACAATTGATGCTCTTATGAAATTAGAGTTACCAAGTGGAGTAGAAGTGGAGATAAAAGTCTGATCAAATAAATAGTAATTAATAATTAGTTTAATATGTCTGGGTTAATTGGTAGAAAAATTGGCATGACTAGCATTTTCGATGAAAACGGGAAAAATATTCCTTGTACAGTAATTGAAGCTGGACCATGCGTTGTTACCCAAGTCAGAACCAAAGAGGTTGACGGGTATGAAGCGTTACAACTTGGTTTCGATGACAAAACAGAAAAGCATTCAACTAAAGCGGCGTTAGGTCACTTTAAAAAAGCTGCTACTTCTGCTAAGAAAAAAGTCGTTGAAATTAAAGATTTTGTTAACGAGCACAAATTAGGTGATGTGATCACTGTAGAACTGTTTGAAGAAGGAGAGTTCGTAGATGTGCAGGGAGTTTCAAAAGGTAAAGGTTTTCAAGGGGTTGTTAAACGTCACGGTTTTGGTGGTGTTGGACAAGCAACCCATGGTCAACATAACCGTTTGAGAGCACCTGGATCTGTAGGAGCATCTTCTTACCCATCAAGAGTATTCAAAGGAATGCGTATGGCGGGAAGAACAGGTGGTGAAAATGTAACAATACAAAACTTGAGAGTTTTAAAAGTAGTTTCTGATAAAAATTTACTACTTGTTAAAGGATGTGTTCCAGGACATAATAACTCTTATGTAATCATTCAGAAGTAATGGAAGTAAAAGTTTTAAATTTCAACGGAAAAGAAACTGGCAGAACGATCACTCTTTCTGACTCAGTGTTCGCAATTGAGCCGAATAATCACGCAGTATATCTTGATGTTAAGCAATATTTAGCAAATCAGAGACAAGGTACTCATAAAGCTAAAGAAAGAGCAGAAGTAGCAGGAAGTACTCGTAAGATTAAAAAGCAAAAAGGAACTGGTACTGCTCGTGCAGGTAGCGCAAAAAACCCTTTATTTAAGGGTGGTGGAACCGTTTTTGGACCTAGACCAAGAAGTTATTCATTTAAATTGAATAAAAACTTAAAACGTTTAGCAAGAAAATCAGCTTTCACAATCAAAGCAAAAGAATCAAATTTAATTGTGCTTGAAGATTTTAATTTTGAAACACCAAACACTAAAAATTTCATTAATGTTTTGAAAGCTTTAGGGTTAGAGAATAAAAAATCTTTATTTGTGTTGGGTGATTCAAATAAAAACGTATATTTGTCGTCACGCAATTTAAAAGCTTCTAGCGTGGTAAGTAATTCAGAATTAAGCACTTACGCGATTTTAAACGCAAATAATTTAGTTCTTTTAGAGAGTTCTTTAGAGGAAATTGAAGCAAATTTAAGCAAATAGTAGGCCATGAGTATCATAGTAAAACCTATAATAACTGAAAAAATAACCAAAGAAGGCGAAGTTTTTAATCGCTTTGGTTTCGTTGTAGATAAAAAAGCAAACAAAATTCAAATTAAGAATGCTGTTGAGGCAGCTTATGGAGTTTCTGTTGTTAATGTAAATACAATGAACTATAGAGCAGATAGAACTACAAAATTCACTAAAAGTGGTTTGATCAATGGAAAGACAAATGCTTATAAAAAAGCAATTGTACAAGTACAAGAAGGAGAAACAATTGATTTTTACAACAATATCTAGAATAGAAAAATGTCAGTAAGAAAATTAAAACCTATTACCCCGGGTCAGCGATTTAGAGTTGTGAATGGTTTTGACGCCATTACAACTGATAAGCCGGAACGCTCTTTGATAGCGCCGATAAAAAACTCAGGAGGTAGAAATAGTCAAGGAAAAATGACCATGCGTTACATAGGCGGTGGTCATAAGCAAAGGTATCGTATGATAGACTTTAAAAGAACTAAAGTAGGAATTCCTGCTTCTATTAAGTCTATTGAATATGATCCAAATCGTACAGCTTTTATCGCATTATTAGCTTATGCTGATGGTGAAAAGACATACGTTATCGCTCAAAACGGTATGCAGGTTGGTCAGAAAGTAGTTTCTGGTCCTGATGCAGCTCCGGAGATTGGTAACGCTTTGCCATTAAGTAAAATTCCTTTAGGAACAGTTATCTCTTGTATTGAGTTAAGACCAGGTCAGGGAGCAACTATTGCTCGTAGTGCCGGTACTTTTGCTCAGTTAATGGCAAGAGATGGAAAATATGCTACAATTAAAATGCCGTCAGGTGAGACAAGATTAATCTTGTTAACCTGTACTGCTACAATTGGAGCAGTTTCTAATTCAGATCACCAATTGATTGTATCTGGTAAAGCAGGTAGATCTAGATGGTTAGGAAGAAGACCTAGAACAAGACCTGTTGCAATGAACCCTGTTGATCACCCAATGGGTGGTGGAGAAGGACGTTCTTCTGGTGGACATCCACGTTCAAGAAACGGAATGCCTGCTAAAGGTTATAGAACTCGTTCTAAGAAAAACCCGAGTAACAAGTATATCGTAGAACGTAGAAAGAAATAATATAAGACATGGCACGTTCATTAAAAAAAGGACCTTTTGTTCATTATAAGTTAGATAAGAAAGTTCAGGAAAACATAGAGAAAGGTAATAAAGGAGTGGTTAAGACTTGGTCTAGAGCTTCTATGATTACTCCGGACTTTGTTGGACAGACTATCGCAGTTCATAACGGTCGTCAGTTTGTACCAGTTTACGTTACAGAAAACATGGTAGGTCACAAATTAGGAGAATTTTCACCAACAAGATCTTTTAGAGGTCATGCTGGAGCAAAAAATAAAGGTAAAAAATAAGAAGCAATGGGAGTTCGTAAAAGAGAAAGAGCAGAGCAGATCAAAGAAGCTAATAAGCACATTGCATTTGCAAAGTTGAATAACTGCCCTACTTCACCTAGAAAAATGCGTTTAGTAGCAGACTTGGTAAGAGGTCAGAAAGTAGAAAGAGCACTTAATATATTAAGATTCAGTTCTAAAGAAGCTTCTCGAAAATTAGAAAAACTGTTGTTGTCAGCTATTGCCAATTGGCAGGCTAAAAACGCAGAAGCTAATATGGAAGAAGCAGGCTTATTTGTTAAGGAGATCAGAGTAGATGGTGGTATGATGTTAAAAAGACTTCGTCCAGCGCCTCAGGGTCGTGCACATAGAATAAGAAAACGTTCAAATCACGTAACAATCGTGTTAGGAGCTATAAATAACACACAAAGTAATTAATAAACAGTATGGGACAAAAGACAAATCCGATTGGAAATCGCCTTGGTATCATTAGAGGATGGGATTCAAACTGGTATGGTGGAAATGATTACGGCGATAAACTTGCTGAAGATCATAAAATCAGAAAGTATATCCACGCTCGTTTATCAAAAGCTAGTGTATCAAAAGTAATCATCGAGAGAACTTTGAAACTTGTAACCGTTACTATCACAACGGCTCGTCCAGGTATCATTATCGGTAAAGGCGGTCAAGAGGTAGACAAGTTAAAAGAAGAACTTAAGAAAATTACTGACAAAGAGGTTCAAATCAACATCTTTGAAATTAAAAGACCTGAATTAGATGCTTATTTAGTAGGTGCTAGTATTGCTCGTCAGATTGAAAGTAGAATTTCATATAGAAGAGCAATTAAAATGGCTATCGCTGCTGCTATGCGTATGAACGCAGAAGGAGTTAAAGTTTTAATTTCTGGTCGTTTAAACGGAGCTGAAATGGCACGTTCTGAACAATTCAAAGAGGGAAGGATACCTTTATCAACTTTCAGAGCAGACATTGATTACGCACTTGCTGAAGCACATACCAGTTATGGTAGAATGGGGATTAAAGTGTGGATCATGAAAGGTGAGGTTTATGGAAAAAGAGATCTTTCTCCATTAGTTGGTATGGATAAAAAACAATCCAATAGCAAAGGAGGCGCTTCAAGCAAATCTAATGGTAAACCAAATCCACGCAAAAGAAAGTAATTATTTAAACTAAAGAAAAAATGTTACAGCCTAAAAGAACAAAATACCGTAAGGTACAGAAAGGTAGAATGAAAGGCATTTCTCAAAGAGGACATGAGCTTTCAAATGGAATGTTTGGAATTAAATCTTTAGATTCATCTTTTATTACTTCTCGTCAGATTGAGGCAGCCCGTATCGCTGCCACCCGTTTCATGAAGAGAGAAGGTCAATTATGGATTAAAATATTCCCAGATAAACCTATTACAAAGAAGCCTCTTGAAGTACGTATGGGTAAAGGTAAAGGTGCAGTTGAATTTTGGGCTGCAGTTGTTAAACCTGGAAGAATTATGTTTGAAGTTGGAGGAGTACCTTTGTCTGTTGCTAAAGAAGCTTTGCGTCTTGCAGCACAAAAACTTCCAGTAAAAACTAAGTTTATTGTTGCTAGAGATTTCGAAGCATAATCAATTATTATTATGAAACAATCAGAAATAAAAGATCTATCCGCAGCTGAGTTACAAGAAAAACTTAGTCAGTTAAAGAAGACATATACCGACCTAAAAATAGCTCACGCTATATCTCCGATTGAGAACCCACTTCAAATTAGAAGTGTTAGAAGATCAGTTGCTAGAATAGCTACTGAGTTAAGCAAAAGAGAGTTACAATAATTGTATTCTGCTGAAAGATGGAAAAAAGAAATTTAAGAAAAGAAAGAGTTGGTGTAGTTACTAGTAACAAAATGGAGAAATCTATTGTAGTTGCCGAAGTAAGAAAAGTAAAACACCCGTTATATGGTAAGTTCGTGTTGAAAACTAAGAAATATGTTGCACACGACGAAACAAACGACTGTAATATTGGAGACACAGTAAGGATAATGGAAACACGTCCTTTAAGTAAATCTAAATGTTGGAGATTAGTTGAAATCATTGAAAGAGCGAAGTAATTATGGTACAACAAGAATCAAGACTCAAAGTAGCAGATAACACGGGAGCTAAGGAAGTATTAACTATCCGTGTATTAGGAGGAACGAAAAGACGTTATGCCTCTGTTGGAGATAAAATTGTAGTATCAATTAAAGACGCAACTCCTAACGGAAACGTTAAGAAAGGTCAAGTATCAACTGCAGTTGTTGTACGTACTAAAAAAGAAGTGAGAAGAGCCGATGGGTCTTATATCAGATTTGATGACAATGCATGCGTATTGTTAAATGCAACTGGTGAGATGAGAGGTACTCGCGTTTTTGGTCCGGTAGCAAGAGAACTTCGTGAAAAACAATTCATGAAAATTATATCATTAGCACCTGAAGTGCTTTAATTATTTCAAAGATGATAAAGCTAAAAATAAAATCAGGAGATACAGTTAAAATTATTGCAGGAGACCATAAAGGTTCTGAAGGTAAAATTTTGAGAGTATATCGTGAGAAAAACAAAGCGATTGTTGAGGGTGTAAATTTGGTATCTAAACATACGAAACCAAGTGCTAAAAATCCTCAAGGAGGAATCGTTAAAAAAGAAGCTCCTATTCATATTTCTAATTTAGCCTTAATAGATCCAAAATCTAAAGAAGCTACAAAAGTTGGAATCAGAATAGAAGGAGAAAAGAAAGTGAGATTTTCAAAAAAATCTAAAGAAGTATTATAGTGATGGCTTATATACCTAGACTAAAAGATGAATATAAGAACAGAGTAATTTCTGCTCTTAAAGAAGAATTCGGTTATAAAAACGTAATGCAGGTTCCAAAATTGGAGAAAATCGTTTTAAGCCGAGGAGTTGGTGCAGCAGTATCTGATAAGAAACTAATTGACTATGCTGTTGATGAGTTGACTAAAATTACAGGTCAAAAAGCAATTTCTACAATTTCTAAAAAAGACGTTGCGTCTTTTAAATTAAGAAAAGGAATGCCTATTGGTGCAAAAGTAACTTTACGCGGAGAAAGAATGTATGAGTTTTTAGATAGACTAGTTACATCTTCATTACCACGAGTTAGAGACTTTGGTGGAATTAAAGCAACTGGTTTTGATGGAAGAGGTAATTACAACCTTGGTGTTTTGGAGCAAATCATTTTCCCGGAAATTGATATTGATAAAGTAAACAAAATATCAGGAATGGATATTACATTTGTAACTTCTGCGAAAACAGATAAAGAAGCAAAGTCATTATTAGCGGAATTAGGATTACCTTTTAAAAAGAATTAAGATATGGCTAAAGAATCAATGAAAGCCCGTGAGGTTAAGAGAGAAAAAACGGTAGAAAAGTATGCTGAGAAAAGAAAAGCTTTATTAGAAGCTGGAGACTATCAAGGTTTACAAAAATTACCAAAAAATGCTTCACCTGTTCGTTTGCATAATCGTTGTAAATTAACTGGTAGACCAAGAGGGTATATGCGTCAATTCGGTGTATCTCGTGTTACTTTTCGTGAAATGGCAAATCAAGGATTGATACCAGGAGTTAAAAAAGCCAGCTGGTAAAATAGAATTATAAATTGGTTTCAGGTTCGGTATAAAGCATACCGAAAACCGAAACCGCAAATTAATAAATATGTATACAGATCCTATTGCAGATTATTTGACAAGGGTTAGAAATGCGGTAAGAGCAAATCACAAAGTGGTTGAGATTCCTGCTTCTAATCTTAAGAAAGAAATAACAAAGATCTTATTTGATCAAGGATATATTTTAAGTTACAAATTTGATGACAGCTCTGTTCAGGGTACTATCAAAATCGCTTTAAAGTACGATAAAGAAACTAAAGAGTCGGTAATTAAAGATATCCAAAGAATTAGTAAACCAGGTTTGCGTAAGTATGCTGGTGCTTCTAACTTACCAAGAATCCTTAACGGACTAGGTATTGCGATTGTTTCTACATCAAGAGGATTGATGACAGGAAAACAAGCTAAGCAATTAAATGTTGGTGGCGAAGTAATTTGTTACGTATACTAATTAAACAGACTTAACAATGTCAAGAATAGGTAAAAATCCAATTGTAATCCCTGCAGGAGTAACTGTCGAAGTTAAAGATGCTGTTGTTACAGTTAAAGGAAAATTAGGTCAACTTACACAGGATATTACTGATATCACTGTAAAAGTTGAAGATGGCCAAGTTATGGTTGAAAGATCATCTGATAATAAAGATGAGAGAGCAAGACATGGTTTATATAGATCATTAATTAACAATATGATTATTGGTGTATCTGAAGGTTTTACTAAACAATTAGAACTTGTTGGAGTAGGTTTTAGAGCTTCTAATCAAGGACAAAAACTTGATTTAGCTCTTGGATATTCACACAATATTGTGTTAGAAGTTGCTCCAGAAGTAATTGTAGAGACTGTATCTGAAAAAGGTAAGAATCCAATAGTAAAATTAACTTCTTTCGATAAACAACTTTTAGGTCAGGTTGCGGCAAAAATTAGAAGTTTCCGTAAACCTGAACCATACAAAGGAAAGGGTGTTAAATTCGTAGGTGAAGTATTAAGAAGAAAAGCAGGTAAATCAGCTTAAAAAATAAGATTATGTCATTAACAAAATCTGAAAGAAGACAGAGAATCAAGTTCAGAATAAGAAAGATTGTAAGCGGTACTGCTGCAAAACCAAGACTTTCTGTATTCAGAAGTAATAAAGAAATCTATGCTCAGCTCATAGACGATGCAAATGGAGTTACATTAGTAGCTGCTTCTTCTCGAGAGAAAGAAGTAAATACAAAAGGTACAAACATTGAAACTGCAACTGCTGTAGGCAAACTTGTAGCAGATAAGGCTTTGAAAGCTGGGATAGAAAATGTTACTTTCGATAGAGGAGGTTATTTATATCACGGTCGTGTTAAATCATTAGCAGAAGGCGCTAGAGCGGCTGGACTTAAATTCTAAGAAACTATGTATCATAAATACAAAAACGTAGAGTTAGTAAAACCAAGCGGCCTTGAATTAAAGGACCGTTTGGTAAATGTAAACCGTGTTACTAAGGTTACAAAAGGTGGTCGAGCTTTTGGCTTTTCTGCTATTGTAGTTGTAGGTGACGAAAACGGTGTAGTAGGTCACGGTTTAGGGAAATCTAAAGATGTTTCTGAAGCAATTGCAAAAGCAGTAGAAGACGCAAAGAAAAACTTAGTAAGAATTCCTTTGAATAACAAAACTGTTCCGCATGAACAAAGAGGTAAATACAGTGGTGCACGTGTACTTTTAATTCCTGCTTCTCCTGGTACAGGGGTTATTTCAGGAGGTTCTGTTCGTTCAGTACTTGAAGCAGTAGGTATTCATGATGTATTATCTAAATCTCAAGGTTCTTCTAATCCTCATAATGTAGTAAAAGCAACTTTTGATGCTTTATTACAAATGAGAAGTGCGGTTACAATTGCGAAACAAAGAGGTATTTCTTTAGATAAAGTTTTTAAAGGTTAATTCAAGGTATTATGGCAAAGATAAAAGTAACACAAGTTAGAAGCAAAATCAATTGTCCTCTTACACAAAAGAGAACACTTGAGGCTTTAGGTCTTCGTAAATTAGGACAAGTTGTTGAACATGATGCAACTTCTCCTGTCCTTGGAATGGTAAATAAAGTTAAACACTTAGTTTCTGTTGAAGAAATTAAATAACAATTATAGTTATGAATTTAAATAACTTACAACCAGCTGAAGGATCAGTACACAACCAAAATAAAAGAGTTGGTAGAGGAGAAGGTTCAGGTAAAGGTGGTACTTCTACAAAAGGACACAAAGGAGCTAAATCTCGTTCTGGATATTCTAAAAAGATAGGTTTTGAAGGAGGTCAGATGCCACTTCAAAGACGTGTACCTAAGTTTGGTTTCAAGAACATCAATCGTAAAGAATATGAAGGTGTTAATCTTGATACTCTTCAATTACTAGTAGATAATGGAATAATTACCGATACTGTTGATATGACAGTTTTTGTAGAGAACCGTTTAGCTACTAAAAATGAAATCGTTAAGATTTTAGGGAGAGGAGAATTAAAAGCAAAATTAAAGGTAACTGCTCATAAATTTACTGCTACTGCAAAGGCTGCTATTGAAGCTGCTGGTGGTGAAGCAGTAACATTATAATCAATCTACCAAGATGAAGAAATTTATTGAATCACTAATTAATGTCTGGAAAATTGAAGAATTAAAAAACAGAATTCTAATTACTTTAGGTCTGTTATTAGTTTATCGATTTGGAGCTCAAGTAACTCTTCCGGGGATTGATGCTAGTCAATTACAAAATTTATCAAATCAAACGGATCAAGGAATTGGTTGGTTGATCAATGTATTTACAGGTGGTGCGTTTTCGCAGGCATCTGTATTTGCATTGGGTATTATGCCTTATATTTCTGCTTCTATTGTAGTTCAGTTGATGGGAATAGCAGTTCCTTATTTACAAAAATTACAAAAAGATGGAGAAAGCGGTAGAAAGAAAATGAACCAGATTACAAGATGGTTAACAATAGGTATTACATTAGTTCAAGGTCCTGGTTATATCTATAACCTTTACAGAACTTTACCTGCAGATGCTTTCTTGTTAGGTTTTAGTTCTTTTTCATTCTTATTCTCATCCGTAATAATTCTGGTTACAGGTACTATTTTTGCTATGTGGTTAGGAGAAAAAATTACAGATAAAGGAATTGGAAATGGAATTTCACTATTGATTATGGTAGGGATTCTTGCAAGAATGCCACAGGCATTTATTCAAGAATTTTCTTCTAGAGTAACTGAAAACAATGGAGGTCCTATGCTAATTGTCTTAGAAGTAATAATCTGGTTACTAATTATAGTAGCTTGTATTCTTCTTGTTATGGCTGTTAGAAAAATTCCGGTTCAATATGCCAGACGTACAGTGTCAGGTGAATTTGAACAAGGAAATAGACAATGGATTCCTTTAAAGTTGAATGCTTCTGGTGTAATGCCGATCATTTTTGCTCAGGCTATCATGTTTATTCCTGCTGCAGTTGCTGGTTTATCTGCTTCAGATACAGCCAAAACAGTAAGCGGAGCCTTCCAAAACATATTTGGTTTTTGGTATAATTTTGTTTTTGCTGTTTTAATCATAGTTTTTACGTACTTTTACACCGCAATTACAGTACCGACAAATAAAATGGCAGATGATTTAAAGAGAAGTGGTGGATTTATTCCTGGAATTAAACCAGGAGTTGAAACTTCTGATTTTTTAGATAAAGTAATGTCCTTAATAACATTTCCAGGATCATTATTCTTGGCTTTAATAGCTGTGTTCCCAGCAATTATTGTTAGTATAATGGGAGTACAATCCTCTTGGGCATTGTTTTACGGCGGTACTTCATTGTTAATTATGGTTGGAGTTGCAATAGATACTATTCAGCAGATCAATTCATATTTGTTAAATAGACATTATGATGGTTTGATGAAAAGTGGTAAAAACAGAAAAGCAGTAGCTTAAATTTTTTATGGCAAAACAATCAGCAATAGAACAAGACGGATCAATTATTGAAGCATTATCAAATGCTATGTTCCGTGTGGAATTAGAAAACGGGCATATTGTAATCGCTCATATTTCTGGAAAAATGCGAATGCATTATATTAAGTTATTACCTGGTGATAAAGTAAAACTGGAAATGAGCCCTTATGATTTGTCTAAAGCAAGAATTACTTATAGATATTAAAGGCTATTCAAATGAAAGTAAGAGCATCAGTTAAAAAAAGAAGTCCCGAGTGCATTATTGTGCGAAGAAAAGGGAGATTGTACGTAATTAACAAAAAGAATCCTAGATTTAAACAAAGACAAGGATAGTTATGGCAAGAATTGCAGGGGTAGATATACCAAAAAACAAGAGAGGCGTTATCGCTTTAACCTATATCTTCGGAATAGGAAAAAGTAGAGCGATAGAGATTTTAGAAAAAGCTCAAGTTAGCCAAGATAAAAAAGTTCAAGACTGGAATGATGACGAGATCGGAGCAATTCGTGAAGCTGTATCATATTTCAAAATTGAGGGAGAATTACGTTCAGAGATTTCATTAAATATTAAACGTTTAATGGATATCGGATGTTATAGAGGTATCCGTCATAGATCAGGACTTCCTTTAAGAGGTCAAAGAACTAAGAACAACTCTAGAACAAGAAAAGGTAAAAGAAAAACAGTTGCAAACAAGAAAAAAGCAACTAAATAATAAGTAGTAGTATGGCAAAAGCAAGTGCAAAAAAGCGTAAAGTTGTTGTTGAATCAACTGGTGAAGCTCATATTAGTGCAACTTTTAACAATATCATCATCTCTTTGACAAACAAAAAAGGTGAAGTTATTTCTTGGTCTTCAGCAGGTAAAATGGGTTTTAGAGGTTCTAAAAAGAATACTCCATACGCAGCTCAAATGGCCGCAGAAGATGCTAGTAAAGTTGCTCTTGAAGCTGGACTGAAAAAAGTGAAGGTTTATGTTAAAGGTCCGGGAAATGGTAGAGAATCTGCTATTAGATCTTTACATAACGGAGGAATCGAAGTAACGGAAATCATTGATGTTACTCCACTTCCACATAATGGATGTCGTCCTCCGAAAAGAAGAAGAGTTTAATATTAATAGTATAACCTAGGTAGGTAATAGATTATCGGAGGATTAGACCTGAATTCATAATCACCTACCTTTTTTAAATTTTAGAAATGGCAAGATATACTGGTCCAACAACTAAAATAGCTCGTAAATTTGGCGAAGCTATATTCGGTGACGATAAGTCATTTGAAAAAAGAAATTACCCTCCAGGACAACATGGAATGGCTAAGAAGAGAGGTAAAAAATCTGAATACGCAATTCAATTAATGGAAAAGCAAAAAGCGAAGTACACTTATGGAATTTTAGAGCGTCAGTTTAGAAACCTTTTTGATAAAGCTAGTAGTAGTAAAGGTATTCCTGGTGAAGTATTGTTACAACTATGTGAGTCTAGATTAGACAACGTTGTATACAGAATGGGTATCTCTCCTTCAAGAAGAGCGGCAAGACAAATCGTTTCTCATAGACATATTACTGTTAATGGGGAAGTGGTGAATATTCCTTCTTACCAATTAAAGGTAGGTGATAAAGTAGCAGTTCGCGAAAAATCAAAATCACTAGATGCTATCGAAAGATCTTTATCTAATTCAAGTCATGTATACGAATGGATAACATGGAATAATGATACTAAAGAAGGTACTTTTGTTTCTGTGCCTGCTAGACTTCAGATTCCAGAAAACATTAAAGAACAACTAATCGTAGAATTGTATTCTAAATAATAATTGACATTAGTCGAAAGTATGGCAATATTTAATTTTCAGAAGCCCGATAAAGTTATCATGATCGATTCAACCGATTTTGAAGGTAAATTTGAATTTAGACCTTTAGAACCTGGTTATGGATTGACTGTTGGTAATGCACTTAGAAGAGTTTTACTTTCTGCATTGGAAGGTTATGCAATCACATCTGTTCGTATCGAAGGTGTTGATCATGAATTTTCTACCATTCCTGGTGTAGTTGAAGATGTTACCGAGATTATTTTAAATTTAAAGCAAGTTCGTTTTAAACGTCAGATAGAAGATGTAGATAATGAATCTGTTACAATTTCAATTTCTGGAAAAGAACAACTTACAGCAGGAGATTTTCAAAAATTTATTTCAGGATTTCAGGTTCTTAATCCAGAATTAGTAATCTGTAATCTAGATAGTAAAGTTAACTTGAATGTTGAGTTAACAATTGAAAAAGGAAGAGGATATGTTCCTGCAGAAGAGAACAAAAAACAGAATGCAGCAATTGGAACAATTTTTACTGACTCAATCTTTACACCTGTAAAGAATGTAAAGTATTCAATTGAAAACTTCCGTGTTGAGCAAAAAACCGATTATGAAAAATTAGTTTTTGAAATCAAAACAGATGGTTCTATTCATCCAAAAGATGCTTTAACTGAAGCTGCAAAAACATTGATTCACCATTTCATGTTGTTTTCCGATGAAAGAATAACACTTGAGGCTGACGAAATTGCTCAAACAGAATCATATGATGAAGAGTCATTACATATGAGACAACTGCTTAAAACGAAGCTTGTTGATATGGACTTATCTGTTAGAGCATTAAATTGTTTAAAAGCGGCTGAAGTTGATACATTAGGCGACTTAGTATCATTTAATAAAAATGACTTAATGAAATTCCGTAATTTTGGTAAAAAATCTTTAACAGAGCTGGATGAACTTGTAGCGGTTAAAAATTTACATTTCGGAATGGATTTAGCTAAATATAAATTAGATAAAGAATAAAATCTAATCCGCCTTTTGGCGAGATTAAATTGTAGATAGCAATGAGACACGGAAAAAAATTCAATCACTTAGGCAGACAGACAGCACATAGAAAATCTATGCTAGCTAATATGGCTTGTTCTTTAATCGAGCACAAGCGTATCAATACCACTGTTGCTAAGGCCAAAGCTCTTAAGCAATTTGTAGAGCCTTTGATCACAAAATCAAAAGAAGATACTACTCATAACAGACGTATTGTTTTCTCTTATTTAAGAAGTAAATATGCTGTAACTGAATTATTCAGAGATGTAGCTGCTAAAGTAGGAGATCGTCCAGGTGGTTATACCCGTATTATCAAATTAGGTAATCGTTTAGGGGATAATGCAGATATGGCAATGATCGAACTAGTAGATTTTAACGAACTTTACACTGGTGGTAAAAAAGAAGTTAAAAAAGCAAAAAGTCGTCGTGGTGGTAAAGCAAAAAAAGCTGAAGGTACTCCTGAAGCTCCGACTGCTGAAACTGCTTCTGATAAAACTGAAGCTACTGAATAATCATGAACAGATGATATTCATAATAACAAAGGATAAACTTTTTTTAGTTTATCCTTTTTTTTTGATTTAAATTTGCCAAACTTAAAAAATGTATAGACACATTTATATTCAGTACAATAAGTTAAGTTTGGTTTTGTAATTAGCTTTAAAGTTTCTTTGAAATAAAGACTAATAAATAATTAGCTGTTTTAACAACACAATAAATACTTTACATGAAATACACAAATCGTAATCAAGCTATTCTACTGTTAAGCGACGGAACTATTTTTCACGGAAAATCTATTGGTATCCAAGGAACAGTTTTTGGAGAAGTATGTTTCAACACCGGGATGACAGGATATCAGGAAATTTTTACTGATCCGTCTTATTTTGGTCAGATTATGGTAGCTACTAATCCGCATATTGGTAATTATGGAGTAAATGATAAAGAAGTTGAATCTGAGTCAATTAAAATTTCAGGATTAGTTTGTAAAAATTTTAGTTTTGATTATTCAAGAGAAAAGGCTTCCGGAAGTTTAGAAGATTATTTTGCAAAACATAATTTAGTAGTAATTTCAGATGTTGATACAAGAGCACTGGTAAGTTACATTAGAGATAATGGAGCAATGAATGCTTTAATATCAACAGAAGTTAATGATATAGAGAAATTAAAAAAACAATTAGCAGAAGTGCCAAATATGGAAGGTTTAGAATTAGCTTCTAAAGTTTCCACTGCTGAACCTTATTATTATGGAGATGCGGACGCAACTTATAAAATTGCAGCATTAGATCTTGGGATTAAAAAGAATATTTTACGAAACTTTGCTAAGAGAGATTGTTATATTAAAGTATTCCCTTATGATGCTACTTATGAGATGTTAAGTGAATTTAATCCGGATGGATATTTTCTGTCTAATGGTCCCGGAGATCCTGATCCTTTATTCGGAGTACAGGAAGTAGCAAAAAAGATATTGGAAAATAATAAACCTTTATTTGGTATTTGTTTGGGACATCAGATAATTGCTTTGGCTAATGGTATATCTACTTATAAGATGTTTAATGGGCATAGAGGAATAAACCATCCTGTAATGAACCTGGTTTCTGGAAAAGGAGAGATTACTTCTCAAAACCACGGTTTTGCAGTGGTGAAAGAAGAACTGGAGAGAAATGTTGATTTTGAAATTACTCATGTGCATTTAAATGATGGTACTGTCGCGGGGATGAAGATGAAGAATAAAAATTGTTTTTCAGTTCAGTATCATCCTGAAGCAAGTCCCGGTCCTCATGATTCTTCTTATTTATTTGATCAGTTTATTGAGAATATAAAGAAACATAATAGAGATTTTTTACTCAAAAGTGATAAAATAGATCATAATAATTTTTAAGAATAAAAATTGTTATGAACTAAAACGTTTGAATTTTTTATAGAAGGTTTAATTTATCCTTATATAGTTTTCAGATACAATATAATTTTATACTTTTCAGAGGAAATAGACTTAAGTAATAACAAATAGTTGAAAATATGAGTATTATTATTAAAATTCACGCAAGGCAAATTCTTGATTCGAGAGGAAATCCAACAATAGAAGTAGATGTCATAACAGAAACAGGAGTGCTTGGAAGAGCGGCGGTTCCATCTGGTGCTTCAACAGGAGAACATGAGGCTGTTGAGCTTAGAGACGGTGGAAATGCATACATGGGCAAAGGAGTTTCTAAGGCAATTGAGAATGTAAATACAACTATTGCAGAAAACTTATTAGGAGTTTCTGTTTTTGAACAAAATCTGATTGATCAGATTATGATAGATTTAGATGGTACCCCTAATAAATCTAAATTAGGAGCAAATGCTATTTTAGGAGTTTCTCTGGCAGCAGCAAAAGCGGCTGCAAATGAGTTAGGGATGCCTTTGTATAGATATGTAGGAGGTGTAAGTGCAAATACTTTACCGGTACCGATGATGAATATCATTAACGGAGGGTCGCATTCTGATGCGCCGATTGCATTTCAGGAATTTATGATTATGCCGGTAAAAGCTAAAAATTTTACTCATGCAATGCAGATGGGGACAGAAATTTTTCATAATCTAAAAAAAGTGTTGCATGACAGAGGTTTAAGTACTGCTGTTGGGGATGAAGGAGGTTTTGCACCTACGTTAGATGGCACTGAAGATGCGTTAGAAACAATCATTCAAGCTATTGGAAATGCAGGTTATAAAGCAGGTGATGAAGTTATGATCGCTTTGGATTGTGCTTCTGCTGAATTCTATGAAAACGGAAAATACGATTATACTAAATTTGAGGGAGATAAAGGAAAGATAAGAACTTCTCACGAACAAGCTGATTATTTAGCAGAATTAGTTTCTAAGTATCCTATTATTTCTATTGAGGACGGAATGGATGAAAATGATTGGGATGGATGGAAGTATTTAACAGATAAAATAGGAAATAAAGTTCAGTTGGTTGGAGATGATTTGTTCGTAACGAATGTAGAACGATTAGAAAGAGGTATTGAAAACGGTATTGCCAATTCTATTCTGATTAAAGTAAATCAGATAGGAACATTAACAGAAACAATTGCAGCGGTTAATATGGCGCATAACGCGGGTTATACTTCTGTGATGTCTCATCGTTCAGGAGAAACAGAAGATAATACAATTGCAGACCTTGCAGTTGCATTAAACACAGGTCAGATTAAGACCGGTTCGGCTTCGCGTAGTGATCGTATGGCAAAATATAATCAATTACTTAGAATTGAGGAAGAATTAGCTGATGTAGCTTATTTTCCAAAAGAGAAAGCTTTTAAAATAAAGTAATTTTATTTTAAATCAATTTAGAATTTGGGCCAATGTTAAATCATTGGCCTTTTTCTCTTATTTATATAATTGTTAACAAAATAGGTGTTCTGTTTCCTTTACAGTTAAGGGTAAATTACTTAAATTCGCAGATACATTAATTTAATTTACATTTAACTCCTAATAATATCATGTCAAAAACAGCAGTATTAGAGATTGATGGCAAAAAATATGAGTTTCCTGTTATCGTGGGAACTGAAAATGAAGTTGCTATTGATATCGACAAGTTACGTAGCGCAACAGGTGCTATAACACTTGACCCTGGCTTTAAAAATTCAGGTTCTTGTGAAAGTGGAATTACTTACCTTGATGGAGAAAAAGGGATTTTACGATATAGAGGTTATTCAATTGAAGATTTAGCAGAAAAGTCTAGTTTTCTTGAAGTTTCATTTTTATTGGTTTTCGGAGAATTACCTACAAAAGCTCAGTTAGAAAAATTCGAAAAAGATATTCGAAAATATACTTTAGTAAATGAAGAAATGAAAAACATCATCGATGGCTTTCCTAAAACAGCTCATCCAATGGGAGTGTTAGCTTCATTAACAAGTGCACTAACTGCTTTTAATCCTAAATCAGTAAATGTAGAGAATGAAAAAGAAATGTATGAAGCAGTGTGCAAAACTATGGGGAAATTCTTAGTTATCGCAACCTGGACGTACAGAAAAAAAGAAGGTTATCCTTTAAATTATTATGATAATACAAAAGGTTATGTAGATAATTTTTTAAACTTAATGTTTGCATTACCTACAGAACCGTACAAGATAGATCCTATTATTGCTAATGCATTAGATAAATTATTTATTCTTCATGCAGATCACGAGCAAAACTGTTCTACTTCTACAGTAAGAATGGTTGGTTCATCACATGCAGGTTTGTTTGCTTCCGTTTCTGCAGGAGTTTCTGCTTTATGGGGACCGCTTCACGGGGGAGCTAATCAGGCGGTATTAGAAATGTTAGAAGAAATAGCTAAAAACGGAGGAGATACAGATAAATATTTTGCAAAAGCAAAAGACAAAGACGATCCTTTCCGATTAATGGGCTTTGGGCACAGAGTGTATAAAAACTTCGATCCGAGAGCCAGAATTATTAAAGCAGCAGCAGATAAAGTATTAGAGATATTAGGAATTGATGATCCGATCTTGGAAATTGCTAAAAAATTAGAAAAAGCAGCATTAGAAGACGAATATTTCAAATCAAGAAACTTATATCCGAATGTTGATTTCTATTCAGGAATCATCTATCGAGCATTAGGTATTCCAACTGAAATGTTTACAGTAATGTTTGCTATCGGACGTTTACCGGGTTGGATTGCTCAATGGAAAGAAATGAGAGAAAATAAAGAGCCGATAGGACGTCCCCGCCAGGTTTTTATAGGGCATCCGTTGAGAGACTTCAAAACTATTGATAAAAGATAATCTGTCAAAATTCAATATTCGAAAAAGCTTCACCAATCGTGAAGCTTTTTTTTTATATTTGCTAAAAGCCCCATAGACTATGTTATCATTAAATGTAAAGAACGAAACATCAAGATTAAGAGCTGTAGTTTTAGGAACAGCAGAGAATAATGGACCGACTCCGACGAAAGAAGAGGCTTATGATCCAAAATCATTAGAACATATTATAGCGGGGACTTACCCTGTTGAGAAAGATATGATTAAAGAGATGGAAGCTTTTAATGCTGTTTTTGAAAAATATGATGTTAAAGTATATCGTCCTGAAATAATTGAGAACTGTAATCAGATCTTTTGTCGTGATATAGGTTTTGTTATTGATGATATTTTTATCAAAGCAAATATTTTACCCGATCGTGAGAAAGAACTAGATGCAATCCAGTATGTTATAGATCAGATCAAACCTAGTCTTGTCGTAAGACCTCCTGAAGAAGTCCATATTGAAGGAGGAGATGTGATGCTTTGGGATGACTATATTTTTGTAGGTACTTATAAAGGGAGTGATTATAAAGATTATATAACTGCCCGTACAAATATGGAAGGAGTTGCTTTTCTGAGGTCTCTTTTTCCTGATAAAATTGTAAAAGAATTTGATTTAGTGAAATCAAAAATAGAAGCTCGTGATAATGCTTTACATCTGGATTGTTGTTTTCAGCCGGTAGGTAAGAATAAAGGTGTTATTTATAAAAGAGGTTTCCGTGAAGAAGCAGATTATTTATTTTTGGTTGATCTTTTTGGTAAAGAGAACTTATTCCATATTGAAAGAGATGAAATGTACAATATGAATTCAAATGTGTTTTCTATTGCTCCGGATGTTGTAGTATCTGAAAGAAATTTCACCAGATTAAATAACTGGCTTCGGGAGCAGGGATTTATTGTTGAAGAAATTCCTTATGCAGAAATAGCAAAACAGGAAGGTCTTTTGCGTTGTTCAACTTTACCTTTGATTCGAGATTAAATTTAATTATTATTTACGCCTAGAGTTTTTTACTCTTTTAAATATATTATAAATTATTTATATAATGAAACAAACTACTAATTCTATATTGATGATTCGTCCGGTTGCCTTTCGTATGAATGAACAGACAGCTGTAAATAATTATTATCAGAAAGTACTTGATAATCTTTCACCGATAACCGTAAATACACAAGCTCAGCAGGAATTTGATAATTTTGTTGAGAAATTAAAAGAAGTAGGCGTTAACGTAATTGTTGTAGAAGATACTTTAAATCCAGATACACCGGATTCCATATTTCCTAATAATTGGATTTCATTTCATGAAAATGGTGATGTTGCTTTGTATCCTATGTTTGCTAAAAACAGACGTTTAGAAAGAAGAGAAGATATTCTTGATATTCTGGAAGAGAAAGGTTTTAAAATTAATAATATTGTTGATTATACCTCTGCTGAAGAAGATAGCATTTTTTTAGAAGGAACAGGCAGTTTACTTTTGGATAGAGCAAACGGGAAAGCATATTGTGCTTTATCTCCACGAGCAGATGAAGAACTAATGATTGAGTTCTGTGAAGATTTTGAATATACACCTGTAATTTTTGAAGCATTTCAAACTGTTGAAAAAGAACGAAAATTGATTTATCATACTAATGTAATGATGTGTTTAGGAGAAACATTTTCTGTAATCTGTCTGGATAGTATAGATGATAAGAAAGAGCGTAAAATGGTTGTTGATAGTTTGAAATCAGATGGAAAAGAAATAATTGCAATAACAGAAGATCAGGTAAATAATTTTGCAGGTAATATGTTAGAGGTACGAGGAAAAGATGATAAGAGATATCTTATTATGAGTGCATCAGCACATCAGAGTTTAACAAAAACACAAATTACAGCTATTGAAAAACATTGTGTGATATTGAGTTCAAGTTTAGATACAATTGAGGCTTGTGGAGGTGGAAGTGCCCGATGTATGATGGCAGAGATCTTTTTACCAAAAATCGAATAGTTGTCAAAAATAAAAGACAAATTAAATAGATCTAGATTGTTTATATATTATTGATAATCCATTAAAGTAACTAAAACAAATACTATAGTTAAGAACTTGATTGTTGTAACTGATTAGATATTTTTGAATATAAAAGGACTACTGTTAGAAGTAGTCCTTTCCATATAATTTTGCCTCTAAATATAGGGTAAAACCCCAAAGATATTATTAGCAGTATTCAAAAAAAAGTGTCATATTATTACTTGATTGTATCTTTGACTTCACCACATTTTAGCATTTTGTCTCCAAAGTAAGGATTGCGAATTTCGTTAGTGGAACTGATCCATGATGCCCCTTTATTGTCAAAAGCCATAGGGCAGAATTCTACATATAATTCTCCTTCCGTCATACGGGCTTTTTTGAGTAGTACAATCAGATCGTTACTCAATTTTGAATATGCTAATCGTTGTTTTTCAATGTCTGATGTAGCAATGATTACTGAGGTACTCAACATAAGAGAGGTATTCCCGTTTATTTCTTTTGCACCTGCTTCGATTTCGTTGGCAGCTAATTTCGCCTGAGTAACATTCCCTTCAATAAGTGCTGAAGTTAAATGTTCATAATGCGTATAGATCGCATTTAAAAGATCATCTTTTATTTTTAATTTGTGTATCGGTACTTCTTGAATTGGTTCTTTGTCGTCTTTATTGTGATCATCATTGTTTTGTTTAGTTCCCTTTTCTCCACACGCGCTTAATAAAAAGATTGCTACTATAGGAGTTGTTATTCTGATTAATTTTTTCATAGTATATATAAGTGTTAATTGATTATTACATTTTCATTTCGGATATTGGATTTTTACCTTTCTTTAAAATAAATTCGCTATATAAGAGATATGCTCCTGTAACAACAACAGTCTCTCCTTTTTTTAATCCGTTGGTAATTTCTACTTCGTCAAATGTTTCTTCTCCAATTGTTATCATTCTTGGTGAGTATTTTCCTTTTTCTATTTCAATCCACACATGTGTACCATAACCATCTCTGATTACGGCATCCACAGGTAGAGTCAATGTGTGTTTTTGTTCAGAAGTAGGCAGTAAAACAACTGCTTGTAAACCAGCCTGCCATTGATTATTGAGATTGTTTATAGTACCACGTATCTGCATTATCTGCTTGTTGATTTGTAATACAGGATTAATAAAATCAATAGTCATTACTTCTGGATGGTCTTCATAGCCGGAAACTATTACTTTTACTTTTTGCCCTGCTTTAATTTTATTCGCATGAGATGGGTATACATCAGCTTCCACCCATAAACGATTATAATCTTCTAGTTTCATAATAGAACCGCCTTCTCCAACATATTGACCTTCGGTAACGGAAAGTTCTGCAACTGTTCCTGAATTTGGTGCATAATAAACTATATAAGGTGACGTTTTTTGATTCTTTGCTAAATCGTTCAGCTGGGCTTCAGATTGTCCATACAATAATAGTTTCTGCTTTGCTGCATTTTTCATTTGATAAAAATGTTTATCGTCAGGAAAGCTGGCGACCTGTGCGGAAGTAAGTAAGTATTCTTGTTCTAAAGTAGATAGTTCTTCTGAATATATTTTATATAAAGGCTGTCCTTTTCGGATAGAAACTCCTGTCTCTTTTACGTACAATTTTTCAATTCTTCCTGCAATACGACTTGATACATAAATAGTTTGTTCGGGATTGGTTACCAAACGACCATTCAGTCTAGAGGAATTGGAAAACAAATTTTCTCCAACCGCTATTGTAGTTAGATTAGCTAAGGTCTGTTGACTAGTTCCTAAGGTTAAGAAATCCTCTGTATTGTTTTTTTCAAAAGGGACTAAATCCATTCCGCAGATTGGACAGGATCCAGTACCTTCTTTTACAATTTGAGGATGCATAGGACAAGTGTACGTCTGAATTTTTTCTTGGGTAATTTTTGTTTCCTCTTTTTTATTACATGCAGTAAATAAAAATGGGAAAGCTACTATTATCAGAAAAACACAAATAGTTAGTAAAACTTGTTTATTCTTCATTTTTTATTTTTTTATTTTATTTTCTGAAGCTATTTTGATAAAGCTTTCACTATCTACCATATATGCAGCGTTACTGGCAATATTCCAGTCGCTTATATCCTGATCAATCTGTACCATACCATTAACAATAGTTTTTGTTTTGATTTCTCTAGGGATAAATACACCTTGTTCTTTTTTGAAAAGGATTGACTGATTTCCCAAATTAAGAACTGCACTTTGTGGCACCCACCAGCCTCTACTAACAATAGGAATATTAGCGGTAACTAATTTTCCTATTTGAAATTTAGCATCTTTTAGGTAGACTCTTGCCAATGTAAAATTACCATCTTCTTTAAAAACAGGTTGAATTAAACCGATTGTACCGGTATGTACTGTTTGTTTATCTGAAGATTCATAAAAAATTAATCTCTGTCCTTTTTTTATGTGAGGTAATATTGAAGGATCAAAAGAAAACTCTGCAATAAGATTGTTATTTGTATAGATTGTAAAAAGTGATTCACCTGCACTTACATATTGACCCTCTCTTAATAGTATAGGTGAAGCAGAAGCAGTGGATGAATTGTTGTTATTTGAAGGAGTACTGCCGCTAGAACCCATACTTCCCATACCTTCATCTCTGGACATAGTTGGATTTGGACTTGAAGAGTTGGAAATAATGGAACTACCTACGGCTACTTTATCTAAAATATATCCACTTGCATTGCTGTAAACTGGGATACGATATGAAATTTCCCCTGTATTTAATATATGCATAATCTGAGTTTGCTGCATACCCAATAATAATAGTCTTTCTTTTGCTTTTTGTAGCATACTATCATTTTTATCTAATTGATAGATAAACAGTAATTCTCTTTGTGCTGCTGCTAAATCTGGTGAATAAATTTCCATAATCAATTGACCTTTTTTTATTGGTTGATAATTATATTTTATCAACAAACGTTCAATTCTTCCACTTACTCGACTGGCAATACTTGTTTGATCTCGGGTATCATAAGTAATATTTCCTTCTATTTGTAGAGAAAATATTTTTGTCTCTACATCAGGTTTTATTATGGATATATTGGAAATAACTTGCTCATTTACGGGTTTCAGAAGGTATTTCAGGCTATCATCGATAGATGCTTCCATATTGGGAATATTATGTTTGGCTACTAAATCCATTCCGCATATGGGGCAGTTACCGGGTTCATCCTGTATCACTTTTGGATGTATGGGACAGGTATATTCTTGTTTTGTATCATGTTGGTGCGATACTTCATTTTTATTGCTTCCGGTTTTATTACAAGAAGAAAATAAAAAGACCAAAACAAATAACAATGTGCTTAATTTAGCGATATAGTTCTTTTTCATAATCAACGATCATTTGATATAATTTTAATTTTTCGTCCAAAAGGTTATTTTGTAACATATTTAAAGCTTCCCAGGAATCAATCACTACAGGAATCTGTAATTTATTTTCCTGATAGTTTAGGAAATTCACATCCAGTGATTTTTGCATGGACGGAATTATTTTTATTTCTAACCCCTGGATCCTTTTTTGCATGTTTAGTATTTCATACTGCATACCATACAACATACCTTGCGTTTCCTGGAGCATGGCTGATTTCTCTTTTTCCATAGCCTGTATATTATATTGCATTGCTTTTACGTCTGATTTGTACATTTTTGATGACCAGGGAGCTACTGGAATAGATATCATTACCATTGCCGAATAGGCATTGGGCATCATTTTATCAAAAGAGTTCATGTGATCAAATTCGATTTTAAAATCAGGATTTCTTTCCGCTTTCATCGCTACAATATTCAGTTGCATAGATTCAATTTCAGCATCCATTTTTTTTATATCACCTCGAACAGTTGCTAGGCTTATGGTGTCATGTAATGCAAGATTAAAAACCGGGGTAAAATTCATATCTATAGAAAAATCTAAGGTGCCGGGTTGATTCATTAAACTGTTTAACCATGCTCTTGCCTTGGCAATTTCACCTTCTTGCATGCGAATCATATTTTTGTTTTCTTCAATTCTGGCATCAATTTTATATACATTACCTAATTTTGATTGATTATAAGGATACCTTATTTCTTCAATCTTTTTCATGGTAAGCATAATTTTTTCATTCTGATCCAGAACCTTGATTCGCTGTTCTGCAACCATCCAGGTAAAATATAATTCTTTTGCCCGTGCTTTATAATCATTAAGTGTTACTGCTCTTGTAGCGTTATCAATATTTCCTTGTGAATGAATGAACTTTTTTTTCTTATTTACTTTCCATGGGTTGGGAATATCCTGTTCTATTTTGAACATTAATGAACCTTTGTCACCCATTGTTTCCTGAAATGGATAAGGAACCATAAAGGTACCAATACCAATCATAGGCGCCATCCAGGCAGTTGCAGCATCAGCGCTGTATTTATATCCCTCTGCTTTTAATGCATAACTTTGTAGCAGTACATTTTGTTTATCGATTCTTTGCAGAATAGTATCCAGCGATATTACCGGTTTTGTCTGACTGAATAATTGTATTGGCAGTAGAAGTAATAGTACTGCCAGTTTTTTAATGTTTAACATCATGTATTTCGAGTTTTCCATATTTTCGTAATTCATATTCTTTGGACATTAAGAAAATAAGCGGGGTTACTAATAAGATATGTACAGCAGAGGTAAATACACCGCCGATCATTGGTAATACAATTGGTTTCATTACATCCATTCCGACGCCATTTGACCATAAAACAGGAATTAATCCAAATAAAGAAACGCAAACTGTCATTAATTTCGGACGTAATCGTTTTGCAGCGCCGTAGACCACATATTCCTTCAAATCATTTTTTGTAATGGTTTCACTTGAATTTCCTTTCACTTTGATTAATTGTCCCATAGCGTCGTTGAGATAAATAACCATCACAATCCCAGTTTCCACCGCAATGCCAAATAGGGCGATAAAACCAACGGCAACAGCAACAGATAAATTGACGTCCCAGAAATAGATAATATATGCACCTCCAATTAATGCAAATGGAACAGTAATCAGGCTTAAAAAGGCTTCACGTAAAGAATGAAAAGCAAAATACAACGAAAAGAAAATAATAAGAAGTACAATCGGTACTATTAACTTGAGTGTTCTTTCCCCACTAATTAAATTTTCATATTGTCCACTCCATTCTATAAAGTATCCTTCAGGTAATATGTTTTTTGCACTCTCTAATTTTTTCATAGCTTCTTGTACTGTTCCTCCCATATCGCGATCCCGTATATTGAACATGACTGCTCCGTGCAATAGTGCATTTTCTGAACTAATCATTGGTGGACCATCTACGAATTTAATATCAGCAACTGAGGATAAGGGTACTTCTCCAAAAGTTGGAGATTGTAAAGGAATACGTTTGATACGTTCTACACTGTTTCTGTAATCTTGTGCCATACGGACACTTATTGAAAAACGTCTCCGCCCTTCAACGGTATTGCCTATAGAGGCAGCCCCTAAAGCAAATTCCACAGTTTGGTTTACATCATCTACGGTTAATCCATAACGGGCTAGTTCTGGGCGATTGACATTAATATCCAGATATTTACCACCTGTAATAGGATCTGCGAATAAATCAGATACTCCGGGTGTTCCTTCTAATGTCAGCTTCACTTTTTCCGATACACGAGCAATAGTATCTAGATTTTGTCCATAAATTTTAATTCCAACATCAGTACGTATACCAGTTGCCAGCATATTAATACGATTGATAATTGGTTGTGTCCAGCCATTTACCACACCTGGTATCTGTAGTTTGGCATCTAGTTCATTAATGATGTCCTTTTTGTCTATCCCTTTACGCCACTCTGATTTTGGTTTTAGCATAATAATGGTTTCTATCATGCTAATAGGCGAGTTGTCTGTAGCTGTATTTGCACGTCCTGCTTTTCCCAATACGCTTTCTACTTCAGGAACTGACTTAATGATTTTATCTTGTACCTGTAAAATCCGTTTGATTTCTCCGTTTGATACATCTGGCAAGGTAACCGGCATGAATAAAATACTCTGTTCATCTAAAGGAGGCATAAATTCTGTTCCCAATCGCATTAATAAAGGGATAGAAATTAATAATGCCAGAATATTCACAGCCAGAGTAGTTTTTCTCCACTTTAGTACCCACCTGATTATTGGTTCATAAACCTTTTCTAAAAAACGATTAACCGGATGTGTATCCGTTGGACGAAATTTCCCTTTCATAAAAAAAGAAATCAATGCAGGAGCTAATGTAAGAACCAGTAGGGCATCCACAATCAGTATAAAAGTTTTGGTATAAGCTAGCGGATGGAATAATTTACCTTCCTGTCCCGTAAGTAAAAAAACGGGAAGGAAAGAAGTGATTATAATAATTGTAGCAAAGAATACACCACGAGAAACCTGTTTACTACTTTGCTCAATTATTTCTAGTCTTTCTTGTTCAGAAATCCATTGGGGTTTTTTGCGGAATATATTTTTAATTCTTTTCATATGAGTTTGTTTCATTTTGTTGTTCAGATTGCCATAAAGCATACCGTTGTGATAAATGTTGATAAGCATTTTCACTCATAATAATCCCATTATCTACTATAACCCCTATAGCTAAAGCAATACCTGTTAATGACATAATATTAGATGAAATACCAAAAGCATTGAGTAATATAAAACTTGCTGCAATGGTAATTGGGATCTGAATGATGATACTGAGTGCACTACGCCAATGGAAAAGGAAAATAATAACGATAAGTGATACTACAATCATTTCTTCAATGAGTGTGTCTTTAACAGAATCAATAGATTCTTTTATCAGATGACCTCGGTCATAAACAATATTGAATTTCACACCTTCTGGAAGTCCTTTTGCTACTTCCTTCATCTTCTCTTTTACATTATCAATCACAGCATCTGCATTTTCACCATAACGCATGACTACTATTCCTCCCACAACTTCACCTGTACCGTTATGATCAAAAATACCCAGTCTGGTTTCACCACTCATTTGCACAGTTCCAATATCCTTGATTTTAATTGGAATACCATTTTGGTTTTTTAGTGGAATATTCTCAATTTCCTTAATAGATTTTAGATAGCCGGATGTTTTAATAATATAGCCAATATTACCCAGATCAAATTTTCTTCCGCCACTTTCATTATTATTAACACGAACAGCATTTATTACTTCAGGAACAGATAGTTTATAATACAGTAGTTTATTAGGATTAATAGTAACCTGATATTCTTTTTGAAATCCCCCAAAAGAGGCGATTTCACTTACGCCGGGAACATTTTGAAGGGCAAATTTCACATACCAGTCCTGTAGTGCTCTTTGTTCTCCCAGATCAATACCGGGAGCGTCTAAAGTATACCAAAGTATATGCCCAACACCGGTTCCGTCAGGTCCCAGTTGTGGTGCTGCGTCTTTGGGTAAAGTGCTACTAATGGTGCTTAATCTTTCCAGTACTCTTGCTCTTGCCCAGTAAACATCGACATCATCTTCAAAAATGACATAAATAAAGCTCATCCCAAACATGGAACTACCCCGCACATATTTAATCTTAGGCAATCCTTGAAGATTAGTTACTAGGGGGTAAGTAATTTGATCTTCAATCAACTGAGGAGCACGGCCCATCCATTCGGTAAAAACAATAACCTGATTTTCTGATAAATCGGGAATAGCATCAATAGGATTATTTTGAATAGAGAAAATTCCCCATACAAAAATTCCCACTGATAATAGTAAAACGATGAAACGGTTGCGTAAGGACCATTCTATTAATTTGTGTACCATAGGTTTAATTTATTTTGCAATACTATCGCTTACCTTTATGATCCAAGTTATTACTTTCTCTTTCTAAGAAGATGTCAGCATTGTATTTTTATGGATTAAAGTGTAAGAGGTTAAAGGCTTTTGTTAGATTTTATTTGCTCTTTCATATTGGCAACATCCCGGAAGTTTTTCATATACCTCGTTAGGAGCTAGAAACTGTTCACTGTCATATCCTGCTAAGGCTATACGTTTTAAAATCTCCTCCAGATTTGTTTTTTCTTGATTGTATGTAATCTCAGCTATTTTGGTATATTTATTCCAGTTTACCGAAGCAATATTTTCAACAGATCCGGCTCTCTCAATAGTAGTCTTACACATATTACAGTTTCCATAAATTTTTACATTTACGGTTTTAGCATTTTTTATTGGTGTTGGTGTACCATACATTACAACTGATAGCAATATGATAATTGCCACCAATCCTTTTTGAATTGATTTCATTTTAAAAATTATTTGAAGTGAATGAATAAAGCTTTATGAGAATATTAAGTATATGCACAAGTGCATACATTTAATAATCTATTAAAAGCAAAAAATAAAAATGATGAAGCAAGTATATTTTGCTTCTAATTTGACCACACTTAAGAGGTAAATTATCTTAATTTAGGTTTAAGCCAAAGGGAAAAGAAACCGGAAGAAATATTGGTTTCCTGAGTATAAAACAATTCTTTTGCTAAGTCTAAAAAAGAGACGCTATGTTTCCATTCCTCTTTTAAAGAAAATATTAAGTTTAAATTTATAGAACAAATATGATCACAACCGTGTTTTGTTGATGTTTTTTCACAACACTTTTTTTCTTTTTGAGTAGAAAACATATCACAAGAGATAGACTCCTGATATTCTAATTTATCATTTATTGATATAAGATCATTTTCACAAAAATGAAACATTAAAGTAGGATACAACACCACTAGTAGCATTAATAAAAATAACGATATGGAGATTATTTTTTTCATTTTATCTCTTCTCTCTACAACAAAGAAGCATTATTACAAGTAAACTTAGATAGCAAACTTATGCGTTTTTATTAAATAATATTTTTTTTTATTAAACATTTAACATCGTTAATTTCAACCTAAATGGTTCTGGTTTTTTGTGAAATAATAAGAGTATCTATTCTAAATTAAAATATATTATTACTTCATGAGTTTGTTATATTTCTTTTTATTTCTTGAAAATAAATAGTGTTTATATATTTGAAAAACAGATTAATATAATTAAATTATCTTGTTTTTCGCTAAGGTAGTTTTTAGTAATAATCAGGATTTAAAAGATGAAATGGAGGAATAATAAGAAATAGAATTATATATAAAATTATTAAAAAAACAGTTTAATTATGGCTTGATACCAATGCTTAATATATATGAAAACGATGATTTTAAAATATAAAGGAAGTCGTCTCTTGATATTTCAGAGTTTTTCTTTTTAATATCGAGTAGTTATAATTTTATTGGATATTCTGCTCAGTTTTTACTATGAAGTTTTTTTTTAAACCTGTAAAACAAAACATAAAGTGGATTAATTGTTTTTTTTAGTTAATTAATCTGTTATTCCGATAGAGTAATAGTATATTTGAAAGGTTTAAAAAAACAATTAAATTAGTATGTTAGATTTGTTTAAAACAAAAGCTAGGCAAGCCATCTCTGATAGTCCGAAGATTTCTGTTATAAAAGCAGTAACATGGCGTATTGTGGGATCAATCGATACAATGATAATTTCCTTTATTTTGACTGGAAATGTTAAGATTGCTTTCTCTATAGGTAGTATAGAAGTGCTTTCAAAAATAGTCTTGTATTATCTGCATGAAAGAGCATGGTCTAAATTGACAAGAAAAAATGAAGGATAATAAACTCCAAGAATGGAATAAGGAACTAGAAGAATTAGAAATATCTGAAGCAATAATTTATGTTCTGGAAAAAGTAGAAGGAGAAAAAGTATTTTCCACTTCTTTCGGAATAGAAGATCAGATGTTAACACATCTTCTTTCTCCTTTTAATGAAAAGATAAGAGTTTTTACTCTTGACACAGGGAGGCAGTTCAATGAAACTTATGAAGTTTTTCATCGTACTAGAAATAGGTATTCGAAATTACCCATAGAGGTTTATTTTCCAGAAGAAACAGATATTCGGACTTATGTGAATACTGTTGGAGTCAATGGTTTTTATGATAGTATAGAGAATAGAAAAGAGTGTTGTCGCATCAGAAAAGTTAAACCTTTACAGAAAGCTTTACAGGGTGTTCAGTTATGGATAACCGGTTTAAGAGCAGAGCAGTCACCTAATCGTGAAACAATGCAGTTTCTGGAGTGGGATGCTACTTTTAAATTAATAAAATTTAATCCGTTATTACACTATTCTCTTAAAGAAGTAGAAGATTTCATAGCAACAAATCGTATTCCTGTAAACAGTTTATATCAGAAAGGGTATTTAAGTATCGGTTGTGCGCCATGTACACGCGCATTAGAAGAGGGAGAGGATTTTAGAGCTGGTCGTTGGTGGTGGGAAAATGGAAAGAAAGAATGTGGCCTGCATATACAGGCAGATAAAAATCATTAAGAAATGGAAAAATTATTAAAAACACACTTACAAACGCTAGAAGACGAAAGTATTTATATTATTAGGGAAGTAGTTGCACAATTTCAAAAACCGGTATTATTATTTTCCGGAGGAAAAGATTCAATTACTCTGGCTCGTTTAGCCCAGAAAGCTTTTTATCCGGCTAAAATTCCATTTCCTTTTTTACATATTGATACAGGGCATAATTTTCCAGAAACAATTACTTTTCGTGATGAATTAGTTAAAGAATTAGGTGTTGAAATAATTGTACGCTATGTTCAGGATTCGATAAATGAAAATAAAGCACAAGAAGAAACGGGAAAATATGCCAGTAGAAATTCTTTACAGACTGTTACATTACTAGATGCAATTGAGGAATTTGGTTTTGATGTCTGTATGGGAGGGGCCAGACGGGATGAAGAAAAATCAAGAGCTAAAGAACGTATTTTTTCTGTACGGGATGATTTTGGACAATGGGATGCTAAAAAACAAAGACCGGAAATGTTTTCTATTTTAAACGGGAAAATACATTTTGGGGAAAATGTAAGAGCTTTTCCAATTTCGAACTGGACAGAAGAAGATGTATGGCATTATATTCAGTATGAAAAATTAGCATTACCAAGTATTTATTTTTCTCATACAAGGAAACTGGTAAAAAGAGATGGTGCTTATTTAGCGTATTCAGAATATCTAAATTTAGTAGATAGCGATGAATTAGAAGAAAAGATTGTACGCTTTAGGACTGTAGGTGATATGACCTGTACTGCGGCTTTACTTTCTGAAGCAGATTCAGTAGAAGCAGTAATAATTGAAAATAAAGCTTCAAAATCGTCAGAACGTGGAGCAAGAATAGATGATAAACGTTCAGAGGCTGCTTTAGAACAACGTAAAAAAGGAGGATACTTTTAAAATTATGGATTTACTAAGAATAAATACAGCAGGAAGTGTTGATGATGGTAAAAGTACTTTAATTGGGAGATTATTGTATGATAGTCATGCGCTGACAATTGAACAGGAAGCTTTAATTGAAAAAAAGACACAAGAAAAAGGAATGACAGATCTTGATTTTTCCGTTATTACAGATGGATTAATAGCGGAAAGAGAACAAGGCATTACAATAGATGTTGCTCATATTTATTTCTCTACTAAAGAAAGAAAATTTATAATTGCAGATAGTCCGGGTCATATTGAGTATACCCGTAATATGGTTACAGGGGCATCGAATTCTGAAGTGTCAATTATATTAATTGATGCAAGAAAAGGATTATTGGAACAAACACATCGTCATTATTTTATTAGCCGTTTATTGCGATTGAAAGCAATTGTTTTCTGTGTTAATAAAATGGACTTAGTTGATTATAGTGAAGATGTCTTTTTGAAGATAGCAGCTGATATCCAAAATATGATAGCAAAATTCCCTATGCAGAACCAGCAGGTGGAAATTATACCAATCAGTTCTTTGAAAGGGGATAATATTGTGTTAGAATCAGATAATACGCCTTGGTATAAAGAAGAAACACTTTCAGAATTGTTGCACACCATTCAAGATAATTCTGTAGTGAATGAAGATTTCAGAATGGATGTACAATTAGTACAACATGTACAGAATGATGAATTTGTGGATTATCGTTCTTATACGGGAACTATAATTAGTGGTTCTGTGAAATTAGGAGATGAATTAACCATTTTACCTTCGGAAAAAAGAAGTAAAGTGATTGAAATTAGACGTTTCATTGATGTTCTTGAGAAAGCTGTTGCCGGAGATGCTATTCAGATTCGATTACAGGATGATGTTGATATAAGCAGAGGTACGATGTTTGTAAAAGAGGTTTCAGAAAAATTAATACAGAAAGATATAGCAGCTATGATTGTCTGGTTAGATGAAAAAGAAGCAGTTATAGGAGGGAAATATGTTTTACAAACAGGAACAAGAACCGTTGTATCTAGACTTCAACAAATAAAAGCGATTATTCCTCCAGAAAATCCAGGGGATCTGATCGATTCAAATGGAATTAAGCTGAATGAGATAGCTGATGTTGAATTGAAATTGGCAACTCCTGTTTTCATGGATTCTTACGAAAAAAACAAGAAGAATGGAGCTTTTATTTTAATTGACATACAGACCAATAATACAGTAGCTGTCGGATTTGTAGACTAAAAATGAAACTTGTTTATTTTGTTTGAAAATTCACTCCCATTTACTTGCTTTCAAAAGTATCCGGGAGCGAATTTCAGCTCATTATTTTACCGTTTTTAATATGTTGACAATAGAAGTACTGATATATTCAACACCAATAGCAATAATTATAAAACCTACAATTCTTGAGATGGCGTTAATACCGGAGGCTCCTAATAATTTTACAATATAATGACCACTTCTTAGTATAAGAAAGATAACAACTGCAATTCCGGCAATCGCAAGTGTTGCAATTATCTTTTCGTGGATTTCCTGATATTCCTGATAAAAAGTTATTAATAACGAAATAGATCCGGGACCGGCTAACATAGGGATAGCTAAAGGGGTAAGTGCAATGTCATTTCGTTTTTCAGCATCTTCTTCTACACGCTTATCAATTCCTTTATGTTTTTTAAAACTACCTGTCAGTAAAGAGAATCCGGATGTTGTAATAATTAAGCCCCCTGCAATACGTAAAGCATCGATACTGATTCCAAAAAAAGAGAGTACATATTTCCCCATAAAAAAAGAAATTACTAAAATAAGGAAAACATTAATAGCTGTCCATAAACAAATACGGGAACGTTCTGTTTTTGATTCATCAACAGTAAGTCCAACATAGATAGGCAAAGTTCCTAAAGGATTGATTATTGAAAAAAGTGCGGCAAAAATGTAGAAAAAAAGTTCCATGTTTTTTCGTGAAATTAGTTTGTTTATGATAATTTGAGAATAAAATAAAAATAACTTAATGTTATTAATATAAAAACAAACACACTCATTTCATAGGATATGAAAAGGAAGGAAATCAATATATTAATACAGTTCAACTTATTTTGATTAATTTTGACGAATATAAACAAATTATGAGAACAAAAAGAACTTTAGTTATTGGAGCATCTACAAAACCGGAACGTTATTCTAATATGGCAATTAATCGTTTGGTAGAAAAAGAGAATCCTACTGTTGCTATTGGTCAGAAAGAAGGAGAAGTAGCCGGAGTTAAAATTCAGACTAAGGCTGTGCCTTTTAAAAATATAGATACAGTTACACTATATCTGAATCCAATTAGACAGAGAGATTATTATAATTACATTATTGGTTTACAGCCCAAAAGAGTGATTTTTAATCCGGGAACGGAAAATCCTGAGTTTTATCAGTTACTGAAATTAAATAATATTAAAACAGAAGTAGCTTGTACCTTGGTATTACTTTCTACAAATCAGTTTTAAGTGTTATAATTCATCTAATTTAATGTAAGGCTTACTTACTATTAAAAGTAAAATAAAAGTAATCAGACCATTGACAATTATTAATTCATTGTCGAAAACATAATTACCAAAAATAACTTTAGAGTTTTGACTCAATAAATAAGTTAGAGTTGGAGATAACAGACAAATAAAAGGAACAGTTTTATCATAAACTGTTCTTTTCTTCATAAAGAGTCCAAAAGAATACAATCCCAAAAGAGGGCCATAGGTATAAGATGCAATCTTAAATATCATACTCACTACTGAAGCATCATTAATTGCATTAAAAATAATAATAACCAGAAACATTAATACAGAAAAAGAGATGTGTACTAAATGTCTTGTTTTTACAATATTGGGTTTTGTAGCGTTTTCAGCTTTGTCCATTCCTAGAAAATCTACACAAAAAGAAGTTGTTAAGGCTGTTAAAGCAGAATCTGTTGTTGCAAACGTAGCAGCAGTTAACCCCAGTAAGAAAATAATTGAGGGTATTATTGTTAAATGATGAAAAGCTATTTCCGGAAACAAAAGATCTGTTCTTGGTTTTCCTGATATTGTGTCTGTTGGAACTTCAATACCGTTTTTTGCAGCATAGATATAAAGTAAAGCTCCTACACTCAGAAAAAACAGATTGATGATCACGAATATCCCTGTAAAAGTAAACATGTTTTTTTGTGCTTCACTGATATTCTTACAGCTTAAATTTTTCTGCATTAAATCCTGATCAAGTCCAACCATTGCAATCGTAACAAATATTCCTCCCAGGATTTGTTTTACAAAATGGTATTTACTGGTTATGAAATCTTCAAAAAAGAAGATCTTTGAGTAGTTACTGTTTTTAACCGCCTCAAAAGATTCTGATAGATTATAATCTAAACTGTCACAAATAAAATAAATGGTGAAAAAAACAGAAGCTACTAAGAAAAAAGTCTGTAAGGTATCTGTAATTATTATTGTTTTTAAACCTCCTTTATAAGTATATGCAAATATTAATCCCAAAGAAATTAAAACAGTCAGCCAAAAAGGAACACCATAAAAATCAAAAACATAACGTTGTAAAACTATTACAACCAAATATAATCGAAAGGCTGAACCAATAGTCCTGCTTATTAAAAATATAATGGCAGATGTTTTATAGCTGTAAAAACCCAATCTTTTTTCTATATAGCTATAGATAGAGGTTAGATTCATACGATAATAGAGCGGTAGCAATACTTTAGCAATAATTATAAAACCAATGGCATTTCCCAATACAAATTGAAAATATTTAAACTGTTCTCCGTTTGGAGATCCTACTTCGCCGGGAACAGAAATAAATGTTACTCCGGACAAAGCAGTTCCAATCATTCCAAAAGCAACAAGATACCACTTAGAGTTTTTATTGGCTTTAAAAAAGGCTTCATTTCCATTATCTTTTTTGCTGATGATGTTGGAAATAAATAATAAAAGCCCAAAATAGATTATTATGATAGAAAGTATTGTAAAAGGCTGCATAGTTGAAGATTGAGTTTAATGTAGCCAAATTACAAAAAAAGTAGTAACATTTGATTTCTTCAAAAATTAATTGATTATACTTGTAAGAATGGGAGTTTAGGTTTGTAATCGTTCATTTAAAAGTTGTACTTTTGTTGCAATGGAATTCTCTTCGAAACTTTTAGAAAAAGCAGTGTTTGAGATGTCGCAGTTACCTGGAATAGGTAAGCGTACCGCTTTGCGTCTGGTATTACATTTACTAAAGCAGCCAAAAGAACAAACACAATTCTTATCTCAGGCATTATTAGGAATGCGGGAAAATATTAAATTTTGCAAAAACTGCCATAATATTTCAGATGTAGATATCTGTGAAATCTGTGCTAATCCGAATCGTAATCATCAGTTAATTTGTATTGTTGAGGATATTCGAGATGTAATGGCGATTGAGAATACAGGTCAGTTTAGAGGTGTTTATCATGTGTTAGGAGGCAAAATATCACCTATTGATGGAATTGGTCCCAGTCAATTAAATATTATGTCTTTAGTTGAAAAAGTAAGATCAGGCAAAATAACAGAGATTATTTTTGCTTTAAGTTCTACAATGGAAGGGGATACCACTAATTTTTATATATATAAACAAATTGCAGATTGTGATGTAATTACATCTACAATTGCCAGAGGTATTGCTGTAGGAGATGAACTGGAATATGCTGATGAAGTTACTTTGGGAAGAAGTATTTTACATCGTGTTCCTTTTGAAAGTTCTTTAAAGAAATAATTAAAGTTATAGAATATTTGGATTCTGATTTTTTGAAAGGTTAAAGTATTACTTTTGTAAGTATATGGTAAGGAGTTTGCTTTTTGTTGTAGCAATCATAGAATTAAAAGAGGTTAAATAAGTTTAAAGATAGTTTTTCAGTTAGATATATTTTATATAATTAATGGAAAATAGTAGATGTATATGAAAATAACAAATATTTGTTGTATTGGAGCAGGTTATGTAGGAGGTCCTACAATGTCTGTGATTGCGCAAAAATGTCCGGAGATAAAAGTAACAGTAGTTGATCTGAATAAAGAAAAGATTCAATCCTGGAATAATGCTGATATTGACGCTATTCCTGTTTATGAACCAGGATTAAGAGAAGTTGTAATCGAGGCGAGAAACAGGAATTTATTTTTTTCAACGGATATAGAAAAAGCTATTGACGAAGCTCAGATGATTTTTATTTCTGTTAATACTCCAACCAAAACGTATGGGGTTGGGAAAGGTATGGCAGCAGATTTGAAATATATAGAATTATGTGCCAGACAAATAGCACATGTTGCAAAAGATAATAAAATTGTAGTAGAGAAATCGACTTTACCTGTACGTACTGCCGAAGCAATTAAAAATATATTAGACAATACAGGTAATGGAGTTCAGTTTCAGGTATTGTCTAATCCAGAGTTTTTGTCTGAAGGGACAGCAATTCAGGATCTTATAAACCCGGATAGGGTTTTAATTGGTGGAGATTCCACTCCACACGGAAAGGAAGCTATTGAAGCTTTGGTAAAAATTTATGCTCACTGGATAGAAAGAGAAAAAATAATAACTACAAATGTATGGTCTTCAGAATTATCTAAATTAACAGCAAATGCTTTTTTGGCACAACGAGTTTCCTCTATTAACGCATTATCTGAATTATGTGAAAAAACAGGTGCTAATATCAATGAAGTAGCAAAAGCTATTGGAATGGACAGTCGTATTGGATCAAAATTTTTACAAGCATCTGTTGGTTTTGGAGGATCCTGTTTTCAGAAAGATATTTTAAATTTAGTTTATATAGCTAAATCATATGGTTTAAATGAGGTAGCGGATTATTGGGAGCAGGTAATCATAATGAATGATCACCAGAAAAGACGTTTTGCAAAAAATATTGTAGAAACATTATATAATACAGTTTCAGGTAAAAAGATAGCTTTTTTAGGCTGGGCTTTTAAAAAGGACACAAACGATACCAGAGAATCCGCAGCTATTTATGTAGCAGATGATTTGTTAAATGAACAGGCTCAGATAGCAGTATATGATCCTAAAGTAAAAGAAATCCAAATATTAGAAGATTTAAATTATTTAAAGAATCGATCTTCTGAAGATAATCAAAAGAATGTTGTTGTAACAACAGCAGCTTATGCTGCGTGTAAAGAGGCGCATGCAATAGCTATTTTGACAGAATGGGATGAGTTTAAATTGCTTGATTGGAAGCAAATATATGATAGTATGCAGAAACCGGCTTTTATTTTTGATGGAAGAAATGTTTTAAATGCAGACAAGATGAGAGATATAGGGTTTGTTTATAAGGCAATTGGTGTTAGATTGTGATAGATTTAATACAGAGAAATGTAAGTTATTCTTTTTTGAATTAAAGAGTTGTTATATGTAGCTTTATTTAAGAAGTCTTGCTAAAGGGATATCTTTTTAAATAAATGTTCATAAATCAATAATAAACGGTTATTTTTGCGCTTAATTTTTGAATTATATTTTTTTAGATACTAAAAGAATTCAGCAGTTTTTAAATTAATTTAGATAAATTAAAACATTCATAAAAAATGAATAAATTATATAAGCAGTTTTCTTTCTTTTTTTTATTAGTAATTGTTTTTTTTCATTCAGAACGAATTTTAGCTCAGGATTTGTTGAGAGGTAACGATTTGAGTAGAGTCAAAGTAGAGATGCTTTCCGATAATGATATTGTAAAGTTGAAATCTCAACTGAAAAGAAACAATATGACAATTGAAAGTGTAGAGTCTACTGCTTTGTCTAAAGGGATGAGTTCTGCTGAATTCTCAAAACTAAAAGAACGAGTGAATAATACGGATTCTAATCAGTTATCAAATAGAAATAAAAAAGATAAAAAAGAAAAGGAAGATGAAGAGGATAAAGATAGAAATAATGAAAAATCATCAGATAATAAAAATGATGATAGTAGTAAAAGAAAAAATAATAAATCTTATGATGGTTCTAGAAATCAGAATGATTTAGAAGAAATAAATCAAAAACAACAACTTAAAGATACGATAGATTCCAGAATTTTTGGTTCGGAATTGTTCAATAATGCGGCATTAACGTTTGAGCCGAATTTAAAATTAGCAACACCACTTAATTATATACTTGGTCCTGGAGATGAATTAGAGATTAATGTTTATGGCGTACAGGAATATAGTGATATTTTACCTGTTTCTGTAGAAGGAAAAATTACTATACAGAATGTAGGGCAGCTTCATGTTGGTGGACTAACCTTTGAGGCAGCTTCACAAAACATTAAACAGGCAATTTCGAGGGTATATAGTACTGTAAATTACGGACAGTCACAAGTTGCTGTTAGTTTAAGTAGTATAAGAACAATCAAAGTAACTATTATTGGAAGTATGCAGCCCGGAAATTATTCTGTTTCTTCTTTGGCGACTGTTTATAATGTTTTGCATTTAGCAGGAGGACCCGGGAAAAATGGCAGTTACAGAAATATAGAACTGATACGTAATAATAAATTAGTCAGAACAATAGATATTTATCGTTTTCTAGTTAATGGAGACCAAACAGATAATTTAGGATTAAAAGATAATGATGTAATCAGAATTCCTGCATATCATAATAGAGTAACAGTTGAAGGAGAAGTAAAACGTCCCGGTTTTTTCGAGGTCTTGCCTACAGAGAATTTTAATAATCTTTTAAAATTTGCTTCCGGATTTACAGAGAATGCTTATAGAGCTTCAGTTAATGTAATACAGAAAACAAATAAAGAGTTAAAAGTTGTAGATGTTTTATCTTCAGATTTTGATATCTATAAACCACAATCGGGAGATGAGTTTACCGTTTCTAAAATATTAAACAGATATGAAAACAGAGTAACTATTAATGGTTCTGTTTTTCGTCCAAATAACTATTCCTTGAGGGAGGGTATGACTATTTTAGACCTGATCGCACAGGCAGATGGTTTAACAGAGGACGCTTATAGCAGTCGAGCTCGTTTAGTTCGCCTTAAGCAGGATCTTACTAAAGAAATAGTTGATATTAATTTGGAAAAAGCTCTTGCCGGAGATCCTCAATATAATGTAATCTTAAAAAAAGAAGATGAACTGACAATATATTCTATTTTTGATTTAAGAGATGATTTTAGCGTTACTATAGATGGAGAGGTTAGAAAGCCGGGAGAGTACGATTATGTAGAAAAATTATCTTTAAATGATTTATTAATTCAGGCAGGTGGTTTGTCAGATGCGGCTTCAAAAAGAGTAGAAATTGCACGTATGATCAAATCAGAAAATATTGATCCTAAAAATCCTAAAAAAGTTGAGCTTTTTAATATTGAAATCACTCCTACAAATAATGAACAAAGTAAAGTATTTATTTTAGAACCGTATGATATAGTAAATGTTCGGAAATTACCTGTTTTTGAGAAACCTGAAATGGTTACTATCAGTGGGGAGGTATTGTATCCGGGAAAATATGTTATTGCGAGTAAAAAAGAGAAAATATTTAATTTTATTCAGAGAGCAGGTGGATTATCTCCAGAGGCGAATCCTAATGGTATTAAAATTAAAAGACTTATTGTTGAGAAAGATTTAGAAGGACTAAAAAATGTAAAAATAGATCTTAAAGCTAATGATAGTATTCAGGAGCAGATAGTTAAAGAGGTTCAGTATGCTACAATTCCTATTGATTGGGAAAAAGTTCGTAAGAATAAAAAAAACTATTCAAATGTAACTTTATTACCGGGAGATGAGATAGAAGTAGCAGCATTTGAAGAAGGAGTTAAAGTGTTAGGAAATGTTTTATTAACTTCTGAAATTCCTTATAGAAGAGGAAAAGGAGTTGATTATTATATATCCTCAGTTGGAGGAACTAATAGTAAAGCCTGGAAAAGAAAAACGTATGTCGTTTATCCCAATGGTAGCGCAGCTACGGCTCATGGTTTTATGTTTATCAGATCTTATCCTAAAGTAACTCCGGGATCACAAATTGTTGTGCCGGAAAGGCCGGAAAGAAAAGCAATGTCAACAGGAGAAATTGTTAGTATGGGGAGTGTATTAGCCAGTTTAGCGGGTGTAATTATTGCAATATTAAGATAATTTAGAAAATATACTATTTTATGTCTGATCAAAATACAGATGAAGTTACATTAAAGGAGCTTATCTTAAAAATAAAAGAATGGATTCATTATCTTCTTTCTAAATGGAAAACAGTATTTCTCTTTGTTGTTATTGGTGGAGTTTTAGGATTAGGGTATTCGTATACTAAAAAACCAATCTATACAGCAACACTCTCTTTTGCTTTGGAAGATGAAAAAGGATCTGGAGGAGGTTTAGGAGGGGCTATGGGCTTAGCAAGTCAGTTTGGATTCGATATGGGAGGAAATGCCGGAGGTGCATTTTCAGGAGCAAATTTATTAGAATTAATGAAATCCAGATCTTTGGTAGAAAAGACTTTATTAAACCCTATAAATTTAGATGGTAAGACAATATCTTTAGTTGATATGTATTTAGATTTTAATAAAATCAGAGATAATTGGCGAAAAAATGATAAATTAAAAGACATACAATTTTTACCTAATGTGGATAGAGCAAAATTCACTAGAGATCAGGATAGTATTTTAGGAAATGTTTATGAGGTGCTACTTAAGGGAGGTTTAGCAGTTGTTCAAAAAGATAAAAAAACAGCGATTACTACTGTAGAAGTAAAATCTACAAATGAATTATTTGCTAAATATTTTACAGAAGAATTGGTAAAAGAGGTTTCTGATTTCTATATTGAAACTAAGAGTAAAAAAGCAAAACTTAATTTAGATATTTTAGAAAAGCAGACAGACTCCATTAGGAGAGCTTTAAACAGTTCCATATCAGGAGTAGCAACAGAAGAAGATAATATATTTAATTTAAATCCTGCTTTAAACGTAAGAAGAGTGCCTTCTACACGGCGTCAGGTTGATGTCCAGGCAAATACAGCAATATTAACAGAATTAGTAAAAAATTTAGAATTAGCGAAAGTAACAGTAAGAAAAGAAACCCCTTTAATACAAGTTATTGATAAGCCAATCTTACCTCTTAAACAAGAACGTTTTGGAAAAATAAAAGGTATTATTTTAGGAAGTTTTTTGGGAGGTTTTTTAATTATAGGCTTTTTGATTGGAAGAAAGTTGTTAAAGGATATTCTAAATTAGAAGCTTATAGGCGGCTGTGGTTTTAAGATTTAAAAAAAGAAGAAATAGTATAAAAATAATATAATGAATTTATTAAATAAAAATATTTTAGTAACAGGAGCGGATGGATTTATAGGCAGCCATTTAGTAGAACAGCTTATAAAAGAAGGTTGTAGGGTAAGAGCTTTTTGTTATTATAATTCATTTAATTCCTGGGGATGGCTTGATAGTTTACCAAAAGAAATTCTTTCACAAATTGATATTTTTACAGGAGATATACGAGATCCGAATGGAGTACGTACAGCAATGAAAGATATAAATGTTGTATTTCATTTAGCAGCATTAATTGCAATACCTTTTAGTTATCATTCTCCGGACTCATATATTGATACGAATATAAAAGGAACATTAAATATTATTCAGGCAGCTAAAGATTTGAATGTTGAAAGAGTGTTGGTAACTTCTACATCAGAAGTATATGGTACAGCTCAGTTTGTGCCTATTACTGAACTACATCCTAAACAGCCACAGTCGCCCTACTCAGCTTCAAAAATCGGGGCAGATTGTATTGCTGATTCTTTTTATAGAAGTTTTGATTTACCTTTAACTATTGTTCGTCCATTTAATACTTATGGACCAAGACAATCTGCACGAGCAGTAATTCCAACAATTATTACTCAATTATTGAATGGTAAAGAGGAAATTAAATTAGGAGATATTACTCCAACAAGAGATTTGTTATTTGTTAAAGATACAGTAGAAGGGTTTGTTCAGATTGCCAAATGTGATGCATTAATAGGGCATGAGGTGAATATAGCTACTCAGTCAGAAATTAGTATTGGTGATTTAGCACAGGAAATGATTAAGCAGATCAATCCTAACGCAAAAATTGTTACTGAAAAAGAGCGATTAAGACCAAGTAAAAGTGAAGTTTTCAGATTATTTGGGTCTAATGAAAAGTTGAAAAGCTATACTAATTGGAAACAAGAATATAGTTTAGAACAAGGAATTTCAGAAACTATAGATTGGTTTAGAAATGTTGAAAACTTAAAAGAATATAAAGCAGATATTTATAATATATAGTTATGAATAGTAAATTTCCCTTAATTGTTGATTTTATAAAAATGGAGTTTCCTAATCAGGATTTTATTCCGTTACATGCTCCTAAATTTATAGGAAATGAAAAAAAATATGTTCTGGATACAATCGAATCTACATTTGTTTCTTCGGTAGGAGAATATGTCAATCGATTTGAAGAAATGATGTGCGAAATAACGGGTGCATCTTATGCAATAGCTATTGTAAATGGTACAAATGCATTGCATTTGGCTTTATTGTTAGCAGGAGTAGAAACAGAGGATGAGGTGATTTCTCAAAGTTTAACATTTATCGCTACAGCAAATGCAATTAGCTATATCGGAGCAAAACCGGTATTTGTTGATATTGACAGAGATACATTAGGGCTTTCTCCAAAAGCATTAGAGTTGTTTCTTGAAGAGAATGCAGAGGTTAGATCAGATGGATATACTTATAATAAAATAACGAATAACAGAATAAAAGCATGTGTTCCAATGCATACTTTCGGTTTACCTTGTCGTATAGATGAGATAGTATCTATTTGTGAAAAATGGAATATAAGTTTAGTAGAAGATGCTGCGGAATCCTTAGGAAGTTATTATAAAACAAAACATACCGGAACTTTCGGGTTATTAGGTACGTTTAGCTTTAATGGTAATAAAACAGTTACCTCTGGAGGAGGGGGAGCTCTAATAACAAATGATCCGGAAATTGCTAAGAGAGCAAAACATCTCACAACTCAGGCTAAAGTTCCACATAGATGGGCTTTTATTCATGATGATATAGGCTATAATTACAGAATGCCTAATCTAAATGCAGCTTTAGCTTGTGCACAATTGGAACAACTTGAAAAATTTATTGAAAATAAAAGAGAGTTGACCCAACTGTATAAAGTTTTTTTTAAAAGTATTGGCATTTCTTTTGTTACAGAAATAGAAGAAGCAAAGGCTAATTATTGGTTAAATGTGATACTATTAGAAAATAAAGAAGAAAGAGATGAATTTTTAGAATATACAAATGCAAATGGTGTAATGTCAAGACCCGTTTGGGAATTAATGCATAGATTACCAATGTTTAAAGAATCACAAAAAGGAGATTTGTCTACTAGTGAATGGGTAGCTGATCGTTTAATAAATATTCCAAGTAGTGTTAGATTATAAAGTTATACTTTTAGGGTATTCAGGTCATGGTTTTGTTGTGGCAGAAGCTGCTATTGAAAATAAATTAGGCTTATTATTTTATGCTGATAAAAATCAGAGTTTAATAAATCCATATCAACTTCAGTATATTGGAGATGAGAGAAAAGTATCTTTTGAAGGTTGGGAGAATAATAATAAATTCATCTTAGGAATTGGAGATAATACTATAAGAGAAAAAACAGCGAAATATATTATTTCTCAAAATCATGAGATGCTTAATGTTATACATCCAAAATCCTGTGTCTCGGAATATATTAAAATGGGGACAGGTAATTTTTTTGCAAGAAATTGTACAATAAATCCATTAGTTACTATTGGAGATTATTGTATAGTGAATACTGGCGCTATAATAGATCACGAATGTGTTTTAAAAAACAGTGTCCATATTGCTCCTGGAGCAGTTTTAGCGGGTAATGTTGAAATAGGGGAACGATCCTTTATTGGAGCAAACTCCGTAATAAAACAAGGTGTTAAAATAGGAAAAGATGTAATTGTAGGGGCAGGGGCTGTTGTTTTAAAAGATATATCTGATGGGAAGATAATAGTTGGTAATCCGGGGAAAGAAATATGAAAAATAATACTATAATTATTGCTGAAGCAGGAGTAAATCATAATGGGGATATTAATTTTGCTAAACAGTTAATAGATGTTGCTGTTGCTGCGGGAGTTGATTATGTGAAATTTCAAACATTTAAAGCAGATAAGTTGGTTAGTCCAACAGCTAAAAAAGCAGATTATCAAGTTCAGAATACTAATGATAATGATGATTCTCAATATAATATGCTGAAAAAATTAGAGTTGAGCCATCAAAATCATATAGAATTAATAGAGTATTGTGATAGTAAAAATATAAAATTTTTATCTACAGCATTTGATCCAGAGGGAGTAAACTATTTATCTAGTTTAAAATTAGATATTTTTAAAGTTCCCAGTGGGGAAATTACTAATTATCCTTATCTTAAAAATATAGCTTTAACTAAAAAACCGGTAATTTTGTCTACAGGGATGTGTTCTGAAAGAGATATTCTAGATGCGGTTGAGGTTTTAATGAAATATGGTATTAGTAAAGATGATATAACAATTTTGCATTGTAATACAGAATATCCAACGCCGATGAAAGATGTTAATTTGAAAGCAATGTTAACAATCGGAGCTAAATTTGGTGTTAAAATAGGATATTCAGATCATACTTTAGGAATTGAAGTGCCTATTGCAGCTGTTGCTCTAGGAGCAACAATAATTGAAAAGCATTTTACTTTAGATAAAAATATGGAAGGACCGGATCACAAGGCTAGTTTAGAGCCTGACGAATTAAAAGAAATGGTTCGTTGTATTCGGAATATAGAAAAAGCAATGGGTGACGGAGTTAAAATTCCTTCAGAATCAGAACAAAAAAACATTCTTATAGCCAGAAAGAGCATCCATTTGATTAAAGATGTTTCAAAAGGGACAATTCTTACAGAAGACGATTTAATAGCATTACGACCAGGAGACGGAATATCGCCTATGGAATGGGAAAATATAATTGGAAAACAATTAAAAGTAGATAAAAAAGCTTTTGAAAAACTGAACTTGACTGATTTATGAAAATAGCTGTTTTGACAAGTTCTAGAGCTGATTATGGAATTTATCTTCCCCTTTTAGAGAAGATAAAAAGAGACGTTTTTTTTTCATTAGATATAATTGCTTTTGGAACGCATTTATCAAAAAATCATGGATATACCCTTAATGAGATTGAAAAAGATGTTTATCCGGTTATTCATTCTATATCATCTTTGCTTTCTAATGATGATGAACAGAGTATAGTTACATCTTATGGACTAACAGTTTTAAAATTTGCAGAATTTTGGACTACACATAAATACGATTTGGTATTCTGTTTAGGTGATCGTTTTGAAATGAGTGCAGCAGTTCAGGCAGGTATTCCTATAGGGGTTAAATTTGCCCATATTCATGGAGGTGAAACAACATTGGGTGCAATTGATAATATTTATAGACATCAAATTACTTTAGCATCAGTTTTACATTTTACTGCAACAGATGTTTTTAGGAGTAAAGTTATTAGTTTGGTAGGTGATAATGCTGTTTCTACAGTAGGTGCATTAAGTCTTGATGGATTAGCTTCATTTAAACCAATTGATAAAAACCAATTTTTTAAAACGTTTAAAATCCCAAACGGTGATTATGGATTGATAACTTTTCATCCTGAAACAGTAAGTATAGAAAATAACCGAAGCTATGCAATTGCAATGAAAAATGTTCTTGTGAAAATTTCAAATGATATATTTCTAATTATTACAATGCCTAATGCAGATACATTAGGTTCAATTTATAGAAATAAAATAAAAGAGTTAGAAAAAGAGATTCCTGATCGGGTAATGCTTATAGAAAATTTTGGTAAAGTAAACTATTTTTCAGCAATGTGCTATGCCAAAATTTTAATAGGAAATACTTCCAGTGGGATAATTGAAGCTGCTTCGTTTCAAAAATATGTTGTTAATGTTGGTGACAGACAGGCTGGACGTCTTCAAAGTAAAAATATTTTGAATACTACCTTTGATGAAGATGAAATGTATTTAACGATTAAAAAAGCTATAAATTTAGGCGAATTTCATGGGGAAAACATATATGTAAAAGAAGGAGCTGCAAATAGTATAATTAATATTGTAAAAGAATTTTTATGAGAATATATAGAGATCATTTAATTCTTACCGGAAGTAAAGTAAAAGAAGCATTACTCCAGTTAAATAAATTGGCACAAGATGCTATTCTTTTTGTGGTAGATGTTGATGATAGATTAATAGGGAGTTTAACTGATGGTGATGTCAGAAGAGGGTTAATTAAAGGAATTACTGTAGATAGTGTAATAGATCAGATTATTCAATCAAATCCAAGATATATTATAAAAGGGAAAAATAATTTACAGAAGATTATAGAATATAGAGAAGGGAATTTTAGAATTATACCTGTTGTAGATGATAATAATAAAGTAGTTAATGTGATTAATTTTAGGGAATTAAGATCTTATCTTCCTGTGGATGTTGTGATTATGGCAGGAGGTAAAGGACAGCGTTTGAGACCATTGACTAATACTATTCCCAAACCCTTATTAAAGGTAGGGGATAAACCAATTATAGAGCATAATATTGACAGATTAGCTTTATATGGGATAGATGATTTTTGGATTTCCTTAAATTATTTAGGGGAACAAATAGAAGCATATTTGGGAGATGGTTCAGATAGAAATATAAATATCAATTATATTTGGGAAAAAGAAGCTTTGGGGACTATTGGAGCTGTGTCTAAAATAAATAATTTTGAACATGATTATGTTTTAGTAACAAATTCTGATTTGTTAACCAATTTAGATTATGAACATTTTTTTCTGGATTTTGTGAAAAATGAAGCAGATTTAGCAGTAATTACAATTCCTTATCAGGTAAATATTCCTTATGCAGTATTAGAAACCAGAGAAGGCAGGATAACAAATTTCAAAGAAAAACCAACCTATACTTATTATTCTAATGGAGGTATTTACATGATGAAACGTTCCGTTTTACAATTTTTACCAAAGGATTCATTTTTTAATGCAACGGATTTGATGGAGAAGTTGATTCACGAAGGACTTAAGGTAATTTCTTATCCTTTATCTGGTTATTGGTTGGATGTTGGTAAGCATGAAGACTTTGAAAAAGCACAATTAGATATACAAAACATTAAATTTTAAAAATGAAGATATTGATTACTATTTGCGCTCGAGGTGGTTCTAAAGGAATACCTGGGAAAAATATTAAGCAAATTTGTGGCAAACCTCTTATTGAATATACTATTGATATAGCTAATAGATTAGGCTCTAAATATAATGCAAAAATAGGATTATCTACAGATGATAGTGCTATAAAAAAAGCAGCAGAACAGTGTCTCGTTTATACTGAATATGAAAGACCAGAGCATTTAGCTACAGATACTGCGGGAAAGTTAGATACAATAAAAGACGTGCTGTTATATGAGGAATCTTTGGTTGATTTTAAATATGATTATATTTTAGATTTAGATGTAACATCTCCTTTACGAACATTCGAGGATTTGGATAAATCATTTGAATTGATATTAAAGAACAAAGAAGCAATGAATCTGTTTTCTGTTAATAGAGCCGGTAGAAATCCTTATTTTAATATGGTTGAAAAAAATGATCAAGGATATTATTCATTAGTAAAAACAAATTTAGACGGAAGTTTTATGACCAGGCAATCTGCTCCGGAAGTATATGAACTTAATGCTTCTTTTTATTGGTATAGGAGAGCCTTTTTTGAAGCTGAATATAAAACCGCAATTTCAGATAAGTCCATGATATATATAATGAATCATATTTGTTTTGATTTAGATCATGAAATTGATTTTATGTTTATGGAGTTTTTATTAGAAAATAACAAATTGGATTTTAAGCTATGAATGTTTTATTTGTTGGTTTAGGTTCTATTGCAAAAAAGCATCTTAATGCTTTAAAAAACATAAAAGAAAAGTTTAACATCTATGCCTTACGTTCTTCTGAAAAAGCTAATACTCTTGATGATATTGTAAATATATATGCTTTAGAAGAATTAAAAGGAAAAGAAATAGATTTTGCAATTATTTCTAATCCAACAGCTGAACATAAAAAAACGATATTATTGCTGTTGCAATTAAATTGTCCTCTTTTTATAGAGAAACCAATTTATCATACCATTGATATTCAGGATGTTTTAGATGTAATAAAAAAGAAACAAACTCTAACATATGTTGCTTGTAATCTTCGTTTTTTAGATTGTTTGAATTATTTAAAGACACATATTGGTAGAAAAAGAATAAATGAAATTAACACTTATTGTGGTTCTTTTTTACCAGAATGGAGACCTAATACGGATTTTCGAAAATCATATAGTACCAATACTGTTTTAGGCGGTGGAGTACATATTGATTTAATACATGAAATAGATTACCTTTATTGGCTATTTGGATTGCCAAAAGAAACGACTAAAGTCTTTAGAAATCGTTCGTCTTTAGAAATCGAAACTTTTGATTATGCAAATTATTGTTTGATTTATGATTACTTTTGCGCTAATGTTATTCTAAATTATTATAGAAGGGATTCCAAGCGAACTTTAGAACTTGTTTTTGAAGATGAAACTTGGTTAGTTGATTTAAGAAAAAATTCGATAATCTGTAATGATAAAGTTATATATGAATCTCATCAAGAGGTGATGGAAACGTATACTGCCCAAATGAAATATTTTATTAAATTAGTAAAAGAACAAAAAACAACATCTTTTAATACAGCTGAAGATGCTTATAATGTTTTAAAAATGTGTTTAAGCTATGATTCTTAAAGATAAAATTATTATAGTTACGGGAGGTTCTGGACTTATAGGTAAAGAGCTTGTTCAAGATATAAAGAAAAAAGGAGGTATTCCTTTTAATGCAGATATAGTTGTAAAAACAGATCTTGAGGCAGGGAATTTGCATGTAGATATATCAGATGAAAAATCGATTGAAGAAGCTGTTCTATTAATTTATGAAACCTATGGTAGGATCGATGGATTAGTAAATAATGCTTATCCAAGAACAAAAGATTGGGGTGCTTTTTTTGAAGATATACCATTAGACTCTTGGCGGAAAAATGTAGATATGCAAATGAACTCTGTTTTTTATATCAGTCAGCAGGTTTTAAAACAAATGGTAAAACAAAAATCGGGAGCTATCGTAAATATTGCTTCTATATATGGAGTTGTAGGTAATGATTTTACATTATATGAAGATTATGGAGGGACTTCTGCAGCAGCTTATTCAGCTATAAAGGGAGGGATGGTAAACTTTACACGATATTTAGCGTCTTATTATGGTAAACAAAATATCCGTGTAAATTGTGTATCTCCTGGTGGAATTTTTGATCATCAACATTCTTCTTTTTTAGAAAAATATAATGCAAGAGTGCCAATGAGGAGAATGGGCAATCCGGATGATATAGCCCCCGCAGTTTCATTTATGCTCTCAGAAGAAGCAAAATATATAACAGGACAGAATTTAATTATTGATGGAGGATGGACAGCAATATAGTAAGATTTCAATATCTGGTAAATTGTTAGGCATATATTTTGTAGTAAGAAAATAAAATTAACTATAATGAAAGTAGACTTTTTAATAACATATCAACATAAAAATAGAGAGGGAGATTCTATACTAATCTTAAAAAAAGAATTAGAAAAAAGAGGGTATTCTGTTGTGTTGTATTGTACTTTTAACAAAACCTCTTTATTTCAATTGAACATAAAACCTAAAGTTGTTCTTGCGTCTGCTATGTATAATAATGGGACTTTGGATTTTTTTGTATATAACCTTGTCGGTTTAATTCCTAAGGTAGTTAATTTACAGTGGGAGCAAGTACTTTCTGTTAGTAATGAAGAAAACATACATTCATTTCATAATCCTAAAGAAAGAGCAAGAGAAGTTTTGCATTTATGTTGGGGAGAAAGTATTTATAACAGATTACTAAATTCTGGCTTAAGTAAAGATAATCTTAAAATAACAGGAGCAATACAAATGGATTCATTGAGAGAAGAGTTTGATTCCATGTATTATACCAGAGAAGAGCTTGCTGCTAAATTTCAATTAGACAGTTCTAAAGAATGGATTCTATTTATATCAAGTTTCACTTTTCCTAATATGACAAATGAAGAATTCGCTAGCATTAGAGCGGTTCTAGGGGATAAAATAGAAACATTTAAAGGTTTTTCTATAAAATCTAAAAAGATTATGTTAGATTGGTTTGAGTGTGTATTGCAGAAGAACCCGGAAAAGATATTGATTTATAGACCTCATCCAGATGAAACAGTTGGAGACTTCCGGCTTAATGAGCTAGTGGAAAAATATCCTAATTTTAAGATAATAGCAGAACTTACTGTAAAGCAATGGATAAAACGTGTTGATAGGATTTATACTTGGTATAGCACTTCGACATTAGAAGCAACAGTCTTAAAAAAAGATTTACAAATATTACGTCCTTTGCCAATACCTATTGATTCTGAGGTTGTTATATTTAAAAATGCTAATTTTATAACTGACTTAGATACTTTTGATAAATCGTATTCCGGTTTAAGTCATATCAGCGCTAATCTGAATAAACAAAAAATGGAAAGTTATTGTTTTGTAGACGAGAAAATTCCTACATACAAAAAGATAGCAGATATATTAGAAGAGGTATATGCAACTGATAAATATGATATGGATATTGGTTTTAATGAAAAAAAAGATTTCTATTTTAGAAGATTTAAAGGTTTATTGATAGCATTAGTAGTCAGATTTCCAATTAATATTTGGGGTAAAAAAATGAATCAGAAAATAGAAAGATATCGTCTTAGTGAAGAGAGAATGAAGAAGGATTTATTTAAAAATGAGATATCACAACAGGAATTAGAAAAGATGAATTTGCTGTTAGAAGAAATAATGACTACTGATATTTTAAAATAAGTTTAATTTATAATAGAGAAACAATCATTTATTGATCAGTTAAAAAATATATCTTGATGACTTTTAAGGTTATAAAAATAAAAATATAAATGAATGAGTTTTCTTTAAAGGAATTTATGTCCTCAATCTTAAAGTTTTCTATATCATCTTGGGTTAACTTTGTTGTTAGTGTAGTTGCTGTAATTATTATTACTAGAGTTTTTCCTCCATCAACTGTTGGTTTTATTAACATCTTTAATTCCTTTTCTATTTTAGTATTAGGTATTGTTTGTTTTGGTTTTGATAATAGTTTTGTTCGTTTTTATGAAGAATATAAGACTGATTCTGAAAAAAAAGCACTTGCGGTATTTTGTATAGGTATATCTTTAATAGTATTTATTATAGTTTTTTTTATTTCAATTTTATTTCATGATATTTTATCTATAAAAATATTTAAAGTTGTCAATTGGACTATAACAATATTATTATTTGTTAATGTATTATCCTTACTGATTTTCCGGTATTTTTCTATTGTATTCAGAATGAAAAATAAACCGAACTTATATTCTTTCTTAAGTATTGGTATCGCTCTGTTTTCTAAACTTTTTATTCTGTTAGCTATCTTATTTGATCCTAGTGATGTTATGGTAGTTTTTTTTAATGTTATTGGTGTATTTATTTTTTCATTTTTATTTTTTCTCTTTAAAAGAAGAGAATTGTTTCCGAAAATTCAAAGCACAGCAACTCCAAAAATAGAGTATAGAACTATTGCCAAATATGCTATTTTTTCTTCTCCAATTAATTTGGTGTTATATTTTAATCTTTTTTTAACACAGCTTATTATTGTTGATAGATTGGGTTATGATCAGTTGGGTATTTATACTTCCACCAATATTTTTTTAGGTGCATTAGGTGCATTAACAGCCGGGTTTACAAATTATTGGTCAGCATATATGTTTAAAAATTATGCTAATCAGCAAAATATGATAATAAAGATGCATAATTATGTTTTGATAGTAGTATTGGTAATTATGTCTATAAGTCTTTTATTTCAAAACTTTGTATACCTTTTCATTGGAAAACAATTTCAGGATAGTAAATCTTTTTTTGCATTTGTCCTATTATATCCTTTGTTTACCTTAATTATAGAAACAACGGCATATGGTATTTCTATAAAAAATAAAGTATATCTAACTCTTTTTTCATTTGCTGTATCATCAATAATAAATATACTAATGTGTATTTACCTTCTTCCTATATGTGGTTTATATGGGATAGCGTATGCATCAGTTGTTTCAGGACTAAGTCTTCTGGGTTTACAAACGTATTATGGACAAAAGAATTATAAAAGTATTGAACATAAAGGTAAAACTTTTTTTGTAGTGCTTACGCTAGTATTACTTGCAGTAGCAAATTCTTTTGTTTCTTTGTCATTAATGATTCCTATTATTTTTGTTGTGTTTTTGATTGTTTTTTTTGTTTTTGGATCAGAACTCGGTTTTTTATCCAAAATGTTATTGAAATTACTAAAACGATAAACAATGAAAGAAATACTAAAAAGAATAGTAACAGTTTTATATTGGAAATTTTATTTTTTTATAAAAGGAGGTAATGTCGTAATTAGTTGGTCAGCAGTAATCAATTTTAAAACAAAACTGGAGGGGTGTAATAGAATTCATAAAAAAGTAAATATATGTAACTCATTTATAGGAAAAGCAACTTATATAGGTTGGAATTCGGTATTGTTTAATGGAAAAATTGGACGGTTTTGTTCTATTGCACCTTATGTTGAATGTATTTATGGATCTCATCCATTAAGCCCTTTTGTATCAACACATCCAGCTTTTTTTTCTTTACAGAAACAGGCCGGTTTTACATTCACAGATTCTTTGTTGTTTGATGAATCTAAACAAACAACAAATGGATTCTCTTTTGAAATAGGGAATGATGTTTGGATAGGTCAGGGAGTTAAAATTATGGAAGGACTTGTTATAGGGGATGGTGTTGTGATAGCAGCAGGTGCTATTGTTACTAAAGATATTCCTGCTTATGAAATTTGGGGAGGCGTTCCTGCTAAAAAAATAAAAAATAGATTTACTGAAGAAGAAAAAATATTTTTTAAAAAGATAAAATGGTGGCAGAAAGATTTTAAAACAATCAAAAGTAATGCGAAATATTTTAATAATATAAATGTATTCATCGAAAAATTTAAAGATGAATGGAGTAAATAAATTTCATACACTTATTCAAAATCTATGAGCTTAAAAGTACTTATTATTTCTTATACCTTTTATCCGATTGCTACACCCAATTCCTATCGTTGGTTTTCTATTGCTAGAAAATGGAAACAAGAAGGGGCAGAAGTTTTTGTTATTGAAGCATTTAGAAGTCAAGATAAAAAGTATGAAGAAATTGAAGGGATTAAAGTATACAGAGCTACAGAATATATTATTGGAAAATTAAGAAATCAATTTAGAGAAAAAAAACAGTCTTTTGAAACTACTAATTTTTTGAGTAAAAAGAAGTTTAGTGTTAAATCGATTATTCGAAAAACATATGATTTTATTTGTGCAAAAATATTTTGGCCGGACTCTTCTTTTTTATGGTATTTCTCAGCAAACTCTCTAGCTGAGAAAATAATTAAAGAACATGAAATTGAGAAAATAATTACGGTTTCCTGGACATTTACTGCCCACTTAATAGGATTGAGATTAAAAGAAAAATTTCCATCTATTTTTTGGTTAGCTGATACAATAGATACTTTTGCTCTCAACTATAGTATTAATAATAGTTTTTTATATAAAAGATTAAATAAGTATTTTGAAAAAAAGGTTTTTTTAAAAGCAGATTTAAATAGTGTACTTACAGAAAAAATAAAAGAAGGTTATGTGAACTTATTACCAAAATTAAATAATAAAATAGTCGTTAATCCGAATATTTTTGTACCTACGCATTTTGATTATACAAAAACAGAGAGAGTAAATAATATTAAAATTAAAATGTTGTTTTTAGGAACATTGAGTGAGAGTGTCAGGTCACCTAAAAATTTGTTAGTTTTGTTTTCTAATATAATTGATAAGTATTCTAATTTCCAATTTAGATTAGATTTTTACGGTGATTTTTCTGATACGGTAACGTTGTTTCAAGAACAGGAAACATTATTAAATCATTTTGTGTTTTTACATGATCCTGTAGATAGGGAAAAAGTAAATTATTTGATAAAAGAGGCAGATGTACTTGTTAATATAGGTAATCAAAATATTTACCAAGAGCCAAGTAAACTCATTGAGTACATGTATTCAGGAAAAAAAATATTGAATATAGCATCTATTAAAGAGGATACTTCAGCAGCTTTATTGAAAGATTACCCGTTAAAATTTAACGTTTTTCCAGATGAAATACACGATACAGCAGTATTAGCGGATATATTTGATTTTTTAATGAAGAAAGAAATTATTGAACAAGAAGATATAAACCGGCTTTTAAAAGATTATTTGCTAGACGCTGTAGCAGATAAATATTTAAATTTTATAGAAAAAAATAATGCAAATAAAGAATAAAACCCTTTTGATTACAGGAGGAACAGGGTCTTTCGGGAACGCTGTTCTAAGCCGATTTCTAAACACGAATCATTTTAGTGAAATTCGTATTTTCTCCCGAGATGAGAAAAAGCAGGATGATATGCGTAATCATTTAAAAAATGATAAGCTTAAGTTTTATATAGGGGATGTTAGAGATTATAATAGTATTGAGCGTGCAATGCGAGGAGTTGATTATGTTTTTCATGCAGCAGCATTAAAACAAGTTCCTTCATGTGAGTTTTTCCCTATTGAAGCAACTAAAACAAATGTTTTTGGTACACAAAATGTAATAGATGCAGCTGGGGTACATAAAGTTAAAAAAGTAATTTGTCTTAGTACAGATAAAGCTGCATATCCAATTAATGCTATGGGGATATCCAAAGCATTAATGGAAAAGGTAGCAGTAGCTGCTTCGAGGAATCTTATCGATACTACAATTTGTTTAACCCGTTATGGTAATGTCATGGCTTCCAGAGGTTCTGTAATACCTCTTTTTTTAAAACAAATTCAAAAAGGAGAACCCATTACGATTACAGATCCTAGTATGACCCGTTTTTTAATGTCTCTTGAAGAGGCTGTGGAATTGGTTCTATTTGCGTTTGAGCATGGAAATTCGGGAGATTTATTTGTAAATAAAGCTCCTGCCGGAACTATTGCTGATTTGGCACAAGCCTTAAAAGAATTATGTAAAGCAAATAATGAGATAAAAATAATAGGTACTCGTCATGGAGAAAAGTTATATGAAACTCTTTGTACACGAGAAGAGATGGTAAAAGCAGAAGATATGGGCGATTTTTATAGAATTCCGGCTGATAATCGGGATTTAAATTATGCAAAATATTTTTCAGAAGGGGAGAAGGATGTTTCTAAAGTAGAGGACTATCATTCGCATAATACCAAACAAGAAGATGTAGAGGGAATGAAACATTTACTGCTAAAATTGCCTTTAATACGTAGAGATGTTTTAGGAGAAAATATAGCTTATTATCAGGAATAAAATTATAGCATTCTATGGAACCTAAAATAATTAAAGGAGATTATTTTTCAGATGAAAGAGGAACAGTGTTATATAATAATATATTTGATGGTTCTTTAGTGAAGCGGTTCTATATTTTAGAAAATAAAGATATGGGTTTTATAAGAGGTTGGCAAGGGCATAAGATAGAACAAAGATGGTTTTCAGTTGTTTGTGGTTCTTTTAAAATAGAATTGATTCAGATTGATAATTGGGAGCAGCCATCTCAGGATTTATTTTCTTTTTCTTTTACATTGAATGCTGATAAACTAGATATTCTACATGTTCCTCAAGGGTATGTAAGTAGTATTCAGTCTCTTGAAAGAGGATCTAAACTTTTAGTAATGTCAGATTATCTTTTGGGAACAATAAATGACGAGTATCGATACAAAATAGATTATTTTAAAACTATAGAAATATAATTGATAAAATAATTTCATAGATAAAAAATAAAGATAATGTTGAGAATAGGTATAACAGGACAACAAGGTTTTATAGGAAGTCATTTATATAATACCTTAGGATTATATCCGGATGAATTTTTAAGAATAGAATATCAAAGGAGTTTTTTTGATAACGAGGCTGATTTAGATTTTTTTGTTTCAAAATGTGATGTTATAGTACATTTAGCAGCTATGAATCGTCATCATGATCCAGAAGTTATTTATAAAACAAATATAGGGTTAGTAGAACAATTGATGGCTTCTTTAGAACGTACTCAAAGTAAAGCACATGTTATTATTTCATCTTCTTCACAAGAGGAAAAAGATAATTTATATGGTAAGTCAAAAAAAGAAGGAAGAGAGCTTTTAAATAATTGGGCAATAAGATCTGGAGTTGTTTTTACAGGGATGATTATTCCAAATGTTTTTGGTCCTTTTGGATATCCATACTATAATTCTGTGGTGGCTACATTTTCACATCAGATTGCTAATGGGGAAATACCTGAAATTCATATTGATGGAAATTTGAAATTGATTTATATTAATGAATTAGTTCATGAAATAATTAGTAAGATAAGAGAAAGTAAGACAGAATCTTTTTACATAGTATCTCATACAGCAGAAGTGAAAGTCTCAGAACTCCTGACTTTATTACAAGGATATAAAGAACAATATCAAAATAAAGGAGAAATTCCGACTATTAACAATACATTTGAATTAAATTTATTTAATACCTATCGTTGTTATATGGATGTTGAAAATTATTTTCCGGTAAAATTTAAACAGTCTGTAGATTCCAGAGGTTCTTTTGTAGAAGTGATACGATTGGGAATAGGAGGGCAGGTGTCTTTTTCAACAACCTTTCCGGGAATTACCAGAGGAAATCATTATCATACCAGAAAGATTGAGCGTTTTGCGGTTATCAAAGGAAAAGCTTTAATACAGTTACGTAGAATTGGAACAACTGAGGTTATAGATTTTTATCTTGATGGAGATAACCCTGCTTATGTAGATATGCCTATTTGGTATACACATAATATTAAAAATATAGGAGAAGATGTGTTATATACTAATTTTTGGATTAATGAACCCTATAACGCAGAAGATGCAGATACTTATTTTGAGAATGTGTAATAAATTTGCTATTGTAGGATTAAATGAATAAAAATGAAAAAGAGATTAAAAGTAATGACTGTTGTAGGGACGCGTCCTGAAATTATACGATTATCACGAGTAATAGCAGCCTTGGATCAATCAGAGGCAATTGATCATATAATAGTACACACAGGACAGAATTATGATTATGAATTAAATCAGATTTTTTTTGATGATTTGAATATTCGTAAACCTGATTTTTTTTTGAATGCAGCAGGTACAACAGCAACTGAAACAGTTGGGCAAATTTTAATCAAAATTGATCCATTATTAGGAAGTGAAAAACCGGATGCTTTTTTGGTATTGGGAGATACTAATAGTTGTTTATGTGCTATTCCAGCAAAGAAAAGACATATTCCAGTTTTTCACATGGAAGCAGGAAATCGTTGTTTTGACCAAAGAGTACCAGAAGAAACAAATAGAAAAATAGTAGATCATGTGTCAGATGTTAATTTAACATATAGTGATATAGCAAGAGAATATTTGTTAAGAGAAGGTTTGCCGGCAGATAGAATTATTAAGACAGGATCCCCAATGTTTGAGGTTTTAACACACTATTTGCCTTCTATTACTTCTTCTAATGTATTGGAAAGGTTAAATCTGAAAGAAGGGAAGTTTTTTGTTGTTTCTTCTCATAGGGAAGAAAATATTAATAATAAGAAGAATTTCCAAGGATTAATGGATTCTTTAAATTTAATTGCAGAAAAATATAAATATCCTATTATTGTAAGTACACATCCGCGTACACGTAATATGATTGAACAACAGAATATACAAATGAGATCAGAAATTCAGTTTTTAAAACCATTAGGTTTTAATGATTACAATGGATTACAGATGAAATCATTTGCTGTATTATCAGACAGTGGTACAATATCAGAGGAATCTTCTATTTTAAATTTTAAAGCATTAAATATTAGAGAGGCTCATGAACGTCCGGAAGCGATGGAAGAAGCTTCTGTGATGATGGTTGGTTTAGATCCGGAAAGAATAATGCAGGGATTAGTACAGTTAGAATATCAGAAAACCGGAAAAGATCGTAATTTCAGACAGGTAGCTGATTATTCTATACCTAATGTATCAGATAAGGTAGTTCGGATTATTTTGAGTTATACAGATTATATTAAAAGAGTGGTGTGGAATGAATAAGATTAAATCCCTTTATAGAGCTTGTCTTTTGTCACGAATTTCCTTTTTTGGTGTTTTACTTAGAGCGTTTTATTTTAAAGTTTTTTACAACAAGAATATACTGTCTTGTAGCAAAGTATTAATTCAAGGTGCTAGTAATATTGTTATAGGGCAATATCTCAAGGTCGGAATAGATAGAGTTGGCTTCGTTCATAAAAACGATACAACATTGATCAGTGTTGCTGGGAAATTAATAGTTGAAGGAAGTTTTTCTATTGGAAAAGGAGGACGATTTGATATTGGATCTAATGCTACAGTTTGTTTTGGGAATAATTCATACATCAATCCATTAGCTCTCATTGTTATTATGCATAATTTAACAATAGGACAAAATTGTGCTATATCATGGAATTGCCAAATTTTAGATGAAGATTTTCATTCCATTCATTATGTTGAAGAAGGAGAGAGAAAACAAGCATCTAATCAAATAGTGATTTCTGATAATGTTTGGATAGGTTCAAATGTTTCGATTTATAAAGGAGTTTTTATTGCAAAAGGTTGTGTTGTTTCTGCCGATTCCTCTGTTAGAGGAAAGTTTATTGAGGAAAATTGTTTGATTGCAGGAAATCCTGCTAAAATAGTGAAGAGAAACGTGGACTGGAGTTAATTAGAAGTAAGGGGCTATAGTATTTTAAAAGGGATTATTTTACTAATTGTGTAAGTAACAAAAAGCTCAGGTCATGACTTCATTATTATAATAAATTATATTTTATATTATGGATGAATATATTTATTTTGTCTTGTTGGCAATAGTTCTCTTGGGAATAGACTTTTTTGCAAAAACAAAGTTCTTCACTGTGATAGTTGTCATTTTATTAATATTAGGGCTTGGACTTCGAGATGAAATAGGATATGATTATAATAATTATTTTTCTTTCTTTGAATACTATATGCCTCCAGTAATAGAAATTGGTTTCGCCTATCTTGTTGATTTTATTTATTTTTTAGGAGGTAATTATAAAACAACTTTTTTTATTTTCTCTGTTTTATATGTGTTACCAATTGTTTATACCTATTCTAAAATAACACCTCATTTTAGACTTTCTTTGTTGTTTTTTATTCTATTACCTGGGTTAACACTTAATTCAATTACTATTATTAGACAAGCAACTGCGGAAGCATTTATAGCATTGTCAATCCTGTTTTTTTTAAATAGAGCTAAGATAAAAATGGTTTTATATGGTTTTTTAGCTGTTATTTTTCACTATTCATCAATTATTGTATTCCCTGTTTTATATATAGTATCGAAAATAAAAGAGATAAAGATAAGTCGAATATTTGTTCTACAGTTTATAACTCTAATTTTTGGTTTTATACAAATTCATTCCTTTTTTATAGAATTATTTTTAAACCAAACAAAGTTTATTGCTTACAGCACCTATGAAGATGCCGGAACTTCTTTAATAAAGTTGATAATAAGTAATGTAGTAGTGGTTTTTCTTGTTTTAAGAATGAACAAGACAGAAGAAAATATAAAAACATTGATAATTTTGCAGGTGATTGCTGTCTTATTCTTAAATTTATTTAGTTCTGTTGGAGCAATAACAAGGTTAACATATTATTTTAGAGTATTTGAACCTATAGTAATTGCAGAAGTGATATATACATTTAGTAAGAAAACAAGAGTTCTTCTTGTTATTGTATTTTTAATTTATTACTTGTTAATGTTTTATAGCGCGCTTAAGGTTGATATGGAAACGGATATGCATCCTAAATTGACACCTTATCGTTCCTTCTTATTTAATTAATTATGAAAATATCTACTATTATTCCCATGTATAATGCTCAAGAAACTATTTTTAGGACATTAGATTCAGTAATAAAACAGACAAAAGCTGTATATGAAATTATTGTTATTAATGATGGTTCAACAGATAATTCTCAGGTTTTAGTAGAAAATTATCAAAAAGAAAATCAGGATTTTAATATTAAATTAATAAATAAAGATAATGGAGGGGTATCTTCTGCCAGAAACAAAGGTTTAGAAGAGTCTACGGGTGATTGGATTGCCTTTTTAGATAGTGATGATGTATGGAGCTCTAATAAAATAGAACGACAAATTGAAATTCTAACTGACAATACCAATATTGATTTTCTAGCAACAACAAGAAATGAGGAAAAAGTAAGGTCTGTTTTATGGAAAAAATTTGATCTTCTTACTAAAATTGGTCCAAAATTACTTTTAGTCAAAAATGTTTTTTCTCCACCTACAGTGATTTTAAAAAAAGAAATAGTATTAAATATTGGTTATTTTGATGAGTCACAAAAATATGCGGAAGAAGGTAATTATTTTATAAGAATTGCTCAAAAATATAATTGCTTTCTTTTGAATGAGAGTCTTGTTTTTACAGGAGATGGAAAAGCTCACTTTGGACATTCAGGTTTATCTGGTAATTTAAAGGAAATGGAAAAAGGAGAACTTAAAAATTTAAAATATGCACTTCAGCTAAATATTATAAATAAAGTTGAATATGTTTTACTAAATGTTTTTTCAATATTGAAATATATTAGAAGAATAATAATAGTTAAATTTAGATAGTTAATTATGATTAAACAATATGGTGCTTTAGGAATCGTAAAATTATTTTTTTCTCTTATTTATACAAAGTTGTTTTTTTCTAAAGCAAGATTGATAAGACTTCCTTTTGATATTAGAAATAAGTCAAATATAAAAATTGGTAAGAACCTTACAACAGGAGTTGGATGTCGAATTGAAGCATATCCTTTGAGTAAAGAAAAAGTACTTTTTATAGGAGAAAATGTTCAAATTAATGATTATGTACACATCACTGCTAGAGAAAAAGTTGTTATTGGGAATAATGTTTTGATGGCTAGTAAAATATATATATCTGATTGTTCTCATGGAAGTTATTCGGGAGATTTACAAGATAGTCATCCTGATTCAAATCCTGCAGATAGACCTCTTTTTTCGAATCCGGTTATTATAAAAGATAATGTATGGTTAGGTGAATTTGTTTCTATATTACCAGGTGTGATAATAGGAAAAGGGACTATTGTTGGTGCTAATTCTGTCGTTACAAAAGATTTACCAGATTATGTTATAGCAGTGGGGTCACCGGCAAAACCTATAAAAAAATATAATTTTGAAATAAAAAAATGGGAAAAAATATAAACATGAAGAATATATTAATAACAGGAGGAGCAGGATTTATAGGAAGTAATTTAGCACTCAAATTAATAGAAAGAGGTCATAAGATTACGGTTTTGGATAATCTTTCTACTCAGATTCATGGTGAACATCCAGAGGTTACTTCTCCTTTATATAGAAGTATAAAAGATGAAGTAAGGTTTATAAAAGGAACCGTAACTTCAAGAGAAGATTGGATAAAAGCTATTGAGAATCAACAAGTAGTTGTTCATCTTGCAGCAGAGACAGGTACAGGTCAGTCTATGTATTGTATTGAGAAATATACAGAAGTCAATATTCAGGGAACAGCTATTATGCTTGATATATTAGCTAATAAAGAGAACTCTGTAGAGAAAGTTGTTATTGCATCATCCCGTTCTATTTATGGAGAAGGAAAGTATAAACATCCTGATTTAGGTATTGTATATCCACCTCATAGACAGGAAAAAGATATGTTGTCAGGAGATTTTGAAGTTAAATATAAAGATAATCAACTTTTAGAGTTATTGGCAACAGATGAAGATTCTAAAATTCATCCATCTTCCGTATATGGGATAACTAAACAAAATCAGGAACAAATGATTATGACTGTTTGTCCTACAATAAATATAGCATCTGTAGGTTTTAGATATCAAAATGTATATGGACCCGGACAATCCTTATCCAATCCTTATACAGGAATATTGTCTATTTTTTCTACACAAATTAGAAACCAAAATGGAATTCAGATATTCGAAGACGGGAAAGAAACAAGAGATTTTGTTTTTATAGATGATGTCGTGGATGCAACAATTTTAGGCATAGAAAAAGAGGAAGCTAACGGACAAGTTTTTAATGTAGGTACAGGAATTCCTATAGATGTTCTTAAAGTGGCAAATTCATTGATAGAAGCATATAATATTAAAGTGCCCATAACAATTACCGGAAAATTCAGATTAGGAGATATAAGACATAATTATGCAGATTTAACTAAAATTAAAAATCTTTTAGGGTTTGAACCTAAAATATATTTTGATGAAGGAATAAAAAGATTTACTTCTTGGGTTTTAGGACAGGAAATTCAGGAGGATAAATTAAATGATTCTCTTGAAGAAATGAAGAAAAAAGGTTTATTGAAATGACACTTGATAAAGTAGTAGCACATAAAAATATTTTATTTTTTTCTGTCCAGACTTTTAATCTTGAAAAAGAAATTATTAAAAAACTTGAAGAGTTTGGAGCACAAGTCGATTATTATGATGAAAGACCTGCAAATAATAACTTTACAAAAGGAATTATAAGATTAAAAAGGAGTATTTATCAACATAAAATTGATAGATACTACAATAGAATATTATCAGTAATAGAACATAAACAATATGATTTTTTGTTTGTAAATAGAGGGGAAATAATTCCTGAGTTTTTTCTTGAAAAGTTTAAAAAAGACCGACCAAATTGTATTTTGATTTTTTATACATGGGATTCGTTTACAAATCATAGCCATCCAATTAAGATTTTAAAGTATTTTGATAAAAAATTCACTTTTGATTCAGATGATTCTATAAAATATCAGATTGGTTTTAGACCTTTGTTTTTTTTAGATGTTTATAAAGGTGTTAAAAAAATGGATATTGAGTATGATTTGCTGTTTTTAGGGACAGCACATTCAGACAGATATACAATTAGTAATAAAATAGTAAAATGGTGTCAGGAGAATAATTTGAAATCTTTTTGTTATTATTTTATGCATGGAAAATTAGTTTATTTTTACAAAAAAATATTTGATAAAACCTTTCAGGAATTTGATTATAAAAAATTAAGTTTCAAAAGTTTAAGTTTTGATGAAATATTAGAGTTGTATCAAAAAACAAATGTCATTTTGGATATTAATCATCCAGGACAAAAAGGACTTACTATGCGCACTTTTGAATCAATAGGTCTTGAGAAAAAATTGATTACTACAAATTCTGAGATTAAAAAATATCCCTTTTATAACTCTAATAATATTTATGTTATTGATAGAAATAATATAAAATTAGAAAAGAGTTTTTTTGAGTCTGATTATGAAAAAATAGATGAAGAATTGTATGAAAGAATGTCAATAGAAGGATGGCTGAAATGTTTATTTATTGAAGAAGAGCCAAACGTCTGGATAAAAAGAATTGTGTGAAATGAAAGATATTATTATCACCGGAATATCCGGTTTTGTAGGTCAGAACCTACAAGGTTATCTACAACAGGATTATGAAATAATCCCATTGCATATTCGCTATAAATTAGACCAAATATTGAGGATAGACGGAGATGCTCTTATTCATTTAGCAGGAAAAGCTCATGATCTGAAAAAAGTATCTCAGCCTTCAGAATATTATAACGCGAATTTTGAATTAACGAAGCAGGTGTTTGACGCTTTTTTACTTTCAAAAGCAAGAGTGTTTGTTTTTATGAGTACAGTAAAAGCTGTCACTGATATTGTAGAAGAAACCTTAATGGAAGACTGTATTCCAAATCCTCAGACACATTATGGTAAAGCAAAATATAGGTCAGAACAATATATTCTATCTAAAGAATTACCCAAAAACAAGAAGGTTTATATTTTAAGACCCTGTATGATTCATGGTCCGGGAAATAAAGGAAATCTAAATTTATTATATAAAGTGGTGCAAAGAGGTTTTCCTTGGCCTTTAGGAGCGTTTGATAATAAACGTTCTTTTCTGAGTATAGAAAATCTGTGTTTTGTTATCAAAGAGTTATTGAATAGAAAAGATATTCCATCCGGGGTTTATCAGATTGCAGATAATGAAGCCTTATCTACAAATGAGTTAATTTCTATTATAGCAGAAACAATTGGTAGAAAAACAAGAATAGTAAATATCCCTATTAAAGCAATAAAATTTTTGGCAGGTTTAGGAGATAGATTACATTTACCGCTTAATTCAGAACGTTTACAAAAATTGACTGAAAGTTATGTAGTAAGTAATGCAAAATTATTACAAACTTTAAATATAACTTTACCTGTAAAAGCAAAAGAAGGAATACAAACTACAGTAAAATCATTTCAAAATGTTCACTAGTTTATTAATCTATATATTTTGTTATTTTATTTTAATTCTCTTTTATTTTAAAGTAGCAGATAAGTTAAATATAATTGATAAACCGAATCAACGTAGTTCGCATACCAGTATTACGATTCGAGGAGCAGGTATTTTATTTCCAATAGCTTTTTTTATTCCGGTAGTATTTAGTGGAGATATTTCTTTTTTATGGATGATAACTTTAGGGTTATTCGCAATTAGTGCTATTAGTTTTATTGATGATATGGTTGCGCTTAATAATAAGTTACGTTTGTTAATTCACATTGTTTCAGTCGCTTTATTAATTTGGCAAAGTAATCTGGTTGATTTAAATATATGGTATGTAATCCCTGTTTTTGTGATTATTGTGGGGGTTATTAATGCATATAATTTCATGGATGGGGTTAATGGGATTACTGCTTTGTATTCTTTGGTAGTAACTGGTACACTTTTCTATATTAGTCAGAATGACTATTTTCTTTTAGAGAATAAAGTGTTCATTAGTTTAATCGCAGCAATATTGGTTTTTTCATTCTTTAATTTACGAAAAAAAGCAAAGTGCTTTTCAGGTGATGTAGGGAGTATCTCAATGGCTTTTATTTTAAGTTTTCTAATATTATTGCTTATTATTATAACAGATAATCTAAAATGGATATTATTGTTAGGAGTCTATGGACTGGATGCGGTAGCAACGATATTTTTGAGAATTAAAAGAAAAGAAAATATATTTGATGCACATCGTTCCCATTTTTACCAATATTTAGCTAATGAAAAACAAATACCACATATAATGGTGTCATTTTTGTATGCTGTTGTTCAGTTAGCTTTAAATTATATAATTATTACACAGTCAGGATTAATCGTTGGGGTTGTTTTCAGTATTTTGACTTTAATATATATAGTATTGCGGTTAAACTTAGAAGGGAAACATAAACTCTTTATACAATATTAGAAAATAGTAATACTTTTGTGGCATGAGAAAAAAGATAGTTATTACAGGAGGTGCGGGATTTATAGGTTCGCATGTTGTTAGACGGTTTGTAAAACAATATCCTGATTATGAAATTTTTAATTTGGATAAATTAACCTATGCAGGGAATTTAGAAAATTTAAAAGATATTGAAGATTATCCGAATTATCACTTTATTCAGGCAGATATTGTCGATGGGAATGCTATGCAGGTACTTTTTATCAAAGAACAGTTTGATAGTGTAATCCATTTAGCAGCGGAATCTCATGTAGACAGAAGTATCAGTAATCCCCTAGAGTTTGTTATGACGAATGTAATTGGTACAACCAATTTACTAAATGCAGCAAAACATATATGGAAAGACAGACAAGATGTTTTGTTCTATCATGTAAGTACAGATGAAGTGTATGGTGAATTAGGAGATGCCGGTAAATTTACTGAAACCACACCATATAGTCCAAATTCTCCGTATTCAGCTTCTAAAGCAAGTAGCGATCATTTAGTCAGAGCGTATCACGAAACGTATAAATTACCGGTTAAAATTTCTAACTGTTCTAATAATTACGGATCCCATCATTTTCCTGAAAAGTTAATTCCTTTATTTATTAATAATATCAAAAATAAGAAACCTTTACCGGTTTATGGCAAGGGAGAGAATGTAAGAGACTGGCTTTTTGTAGAAGATCACGCCAGAGCTATTGATGTTATATTCCACGAAGGGAAAGTAGGAGAGACCTATAATATTGGAGGTAATAATGAATGGAAGAATATAGATCTGGTCAAATTATTATGTACAATAATGGATCAGAAATTAAATAGAACATCAGGTGAATCTGAAAAACTGATAAGTTATGTTACAGATAGAGCTGGACATGATTTTAGATATGCTATTGATTCCGGTAAATTAATGAATGAGTTGGGTTGGAAACCGTCTGTTACTTTTGAACAAGGTCTTGAAAAAACAGTGAACTGGTATCTGGAAAATCAGGAATGGCTGGATCATGTGACTAGTGGTAGCTATCAGACTTATTATAAAGAACAGTATACGAATAGATAGAAATGATAATAGAGAGAACTTTTATAGAAGATTTGTTGGTAATTACACCAAAGATATTTGAAGATGAAAGAGGTTATTTTTTTGAAGCTTATAATAAAGAGAAGTTTGAAAAAGAAAATATAGATATAAATTTCATTCAGGACAATCAGTCGTTTTCAAAAAAAGGAGTGATTAGAGGATTACATTTACAATTGGCTCCTTTTGCTCAGACCAAATTAGTAAGGGTATTAGAAGGTGAGATTTTAGATGTTGCGGTAGATCTCAGAAAAAACTCTTCCACTTTTGGAAAACATTTAAGTATACATTTAAGTGCAGATAATAAAAAACAGTTGTTGATACCTCATGGTTTTGCTCATGGTTTTGCTGTATTAAGTGAAACAGCTTCTGTTTTTTATAAAGTAGATCAGGTATATCATAAAGATAGTGAAAGAGGACTTCGTTTTGATGATTCAGCTTTAAATATTGACTGGAAGGTTGATATTGATAAAAGTATCGTTTCTCAAAAAGATTTAGTACTTGAAAATTTATCGGATATTACTTGGGAATTTTAATAAAATGAAAAAGATCGTAGTAACAGGAGCTAATGGGCAGCTAGGCAGTGAAATAAGAGAATTGTCACAGTTTTATCCGCAATATGAATTTACCTTTACAGACAGGGGGACTTTGTCTTTGAATAATCTTAATCAGATACAAAGTTTTTTTAAAGAGGCTCAACCTGATTATTGTATTAATTGTGCGGCATATACAGCGGTTGATAAAGCAGAGACTGAAATAGAAACCGCTAATGTAATTAATAATATTGCAGTAGGAGTTATTGCTGGTTGTTGTCTGGAATATAAATGTAAGTTGATACATATTTCTACCGACTATGTATTTGATGGAACTTCTCCAATTGCTTTAGATGAAGAAGCGGAGGTTAATCCGATTAGTGTATATGGAAAGACAAAATTAGAAGGAGAGAGAATTTGTTTGAAAAACAATCCTGACAGTATTATTATCAGAACAGCATGGGTTTATTCTGAGTTTGGGGCTAATTTTGTTAAGACAATGATACGTTTGATGAATGAAAGAGATAGTATTGGGGTAGTTAATGATCAAATCGGCTCACCAACACATGCAGCTGATTTAGCAAATGTTATTTTGGAAATTATTAAAAATAAAGAATGGATTCCCGGAATCTACAATTATTCTAATGAAGGAGAGATTAGTTGGTTTGATTTTGCTTTAGATATAAAAGAATTGATTGGGAGCAAATGTAAAGTTAACGGAATCTCTACTTTAGCTTATCCTACACCTGCAAAAAGACCGGCTTATTCTTTATTGGATAAAAGTAAAATAAAAAAAATATACAATATCAAAGTGCCTTTTTATAAAGACAGTTTAGCGATTTGCATGAAAAAGTTACAACAGTAATTATTTAACTATGAAAGTTAGGGTTATTACCCTTTTAAAAATATAAAAATGAAAGGAATAATATTAGCAGGAGGTTCAGGAACGCGTTTACATCCATTAACATTAGCAATTAGTAAACAATTAATGCCGGTGTATGATAAACCAATGATTTATTATCCTTTATCCACTTTAATGATGGCAGGGATTAATGAAATTTTGATAATCTCAACTCCGCATGATTTACCTCATTTTAAAAAATTACTGGGAGATGGGAATGCATTAGGCTGCCAGTTTACATATACAGAACAAGCTGTTCCAAATGGTTTAGCACAGGCTTTTGTAATAGGAGAAGAGTTTATAGGTAATGATAGTGTTGCTTTGGTATTAGGAGATAATATCTTTTTCGGATCAGAAATGCAACAGTTATTAAAGGTAAATAGTGATCCGAAAGGAGGAGTTATTTTTGCTTATCATGTTACAGATCCGGAAAGATACGGTGTAGTAGATTTTGATAAAGATTATAGTGTATTAAGCATAGAAGAAAAACCGATTCAACCAAAATCCAATTATGCAGTACCCGGATTATATTTTTATGATAATAGTGTAGTTGAAATTGCTAAACAATTAGAGCCTAGTGAAAGAGGTGAATATGAGATTACAGATGTTAATAAAGAATATCTAAAGAGAAACCAGTTAAAAGTAGGTGTTCTGAATAGAGGAACAGCCTGGTTAGATACAGGTACATTTAATAGTTTGATGCAGGCAGGTCAGTTTGTACAAGTGATAGAAGAGCGTCAGGGATGGAAAATAGGCTGTATAGAAGAAATTGCCTGGAGACAGGGATTTATAGATGATCAACAGTTATTAGCTTTAGCACAGCCCCTTAAAAAGTCTGGTTATGGACAGTATTTAGTAGATATTCTGTCTTATAAAAATAAATTGTAGTTTCTTTTCAAAATGATACTTCCTTCTTTAAGATATCTTAAAAAAGGAAGTATAAAATAATACATGATGTTTTATATAAGTCACTAATTTTTAGTTATTGGTTTTTTTAATTGTTCTATTTCTTTTTTCAGCATTTGATTCTCATGTGATAATTCCTGAATAGCTTTAATTATAGGTGCTATAAGTTCATGGTAAGCTACTGATAGATATTTGTCTGTCGTTTTATCTTGTTCTATAATACCGGCATTTTTGTAACCTGCTTCTTCTATGCTTTTTTGTAATTCTTGAGCAATGACACCCCATTCTTTCGTTTTTGTTTTGTTGTTTTTACGGATGTATTCAACAGGATGTATTTTGTTAATAAAAGCTAATCCCAACGGGATCGTTTGAATGTTTTCTTTATAACGACGATCTGATGTTATAACAAAGCCACTAGAGTAATACTTTCCAGAAGTATATACTCCTTCGACCTGCTCATTTCCTAATATAACGGTGTTAGATTTATCTGCTATTGCTTCAGCGCCAATACATGTAGTGTTCTGTAGATCTAGTCCATCCAAATTACCGCTCAAATACCCTATAGCTGTATTATTGGATCCTGTTGTGTTATTAAAAAGGGTTTTATTTCCAATTGCTGTATTATTGGATCCTGTTGTGTTATTATATAGTGATCGAGTTCCAATTGCTGTATTGGTGTCTCCTGTGCTGTTAGCATTCAATGAATAAATTCCGTATGCTGTATTATATTCTCCTGATGTGTTATTCCGCAGGGAAAAAGTCCCGACTGCTGTATTACCTGCTCCTGTTGTGTTTTTATTAAGTGCGTAGTATCCTACGGCTATATTAATTGTTCCTGTTCTAGTGTTAAGTGCTTTGTGCCCTACAACTGTGTTAGAATAAGTATTACCAACCCCTATGGTCATTCCTATACTATCTGCTGTAAAATAGTTGCCTCCTACAAGTAGCTCCCCTCTTACATCAAGCGCAGCGTGAGGAGTCATATTAGCAGTTCCAATACCTACATTTCCTGTCTGGTAAATGTTTTGATTATTTGAAGTAGCACTAATTGTTCCGCCTGCGACTTTCCATGGTTGGGAAGTGCTAATGGAAGTAGCAACATCAATTTGTGTAGTTATTTTATGCCATTGATTATTGCTCCAATAATAATATCCGGTAGTAACATTACTACTACCCACATTATAAACTAATAAACTTTCAGGTACAGGTGCTACCGTGTTATCTAAAGGAAATGGTTGATCGGTGGCTGTTAGTGTAACTCTGGGTATTAGTATTCCCTTTCTAGAAGATGAAACATCCAATTGTGCATGAGGATGGGGAGCATTCGGACTTCCAATTGATGATTGAGCAAAAAATGTATGGTTTGTAATTAGCACTATAATTAGTAATAATTTTTTCATTTTATATTAATATGTTATGTAAAAGACTACAATTATACTTAATTTTAAGCAAACATTTTTAATGAATTTAATGAATTTAACTTTTGTTTAAGGGTTGGTGATTCTTAATTTATTGTTTGTTAGTTTATTAGGTATAATTATGTTGTTTTGTTTTTAAAGATGTGAAAAATTGACATACTGAATCGATATTAAAGCTTTTTTAAAGAAGCTTAGCTAAATTTTTGTATCAATTGTACTGTAATAATGGTGGTTGATGAAGTTGAAATAATTAGGTTATGGGTGGTATTAGTAAATGTTATTTTATAAAGAATAGTAAATTCCATATTGTGTTTAACTGATCAAATAATATAATGGTTTATATTGACGTGGATTTAGTTAAAAATAGTAAAATAACATTGTTTTAGTATGATTTTTGTTGTTTTTTTTGTAATTGGTTATTTTTTAAAAATTAAAACAGTTTTTTGAATTATATTTTTATATCATAAATATATGATTTTCACTTGTTTGGTGTTTTTTCGCCTTTTCCACTTAAGAAAGTTATTGAATAATTATTTTAATTTTAAAAAAAGTCAGTCATTTGCATTATGTTTTATTAATAGTTACCCTGTCTTATATATTTAAGATTATTGCAATATTATTTTATCGTTTATGGATGAGAGGAAGTATGTAAAGTTTAGATCGGTATTACAACAGGTTTTTGCTAATGCTAGGATGAATTTTTCTATTACCAGTTTAGGCTATTTGCCTCGTTGGATTATATTAACAATCGATATGACAATTGTTCTGATGTCTGGTATTGTTACTTATTTTCTGATGTCTGGAATGGGATTAGATTATGTTAGAGATGAATATGTTTTTTTTAGTAGTATTTTGTATTTTTTAGTAAGTCTGTTTTTCTTTTGGCTTTTTAAAATATATTCCGGGATAATAAGGCACTCTTCTTATATTGATGCTGTAAAAATATTTTTCTCACAGATTTCGACTTTATTTGTTTTTATTTTAGTAAATCTTATTTTTATTTTGGCTCACAAAGGGAAGATTGTACTTAATACCGGTCTGTTTATCAATTTTGTTATTACTTTTTGTGCCTTATTTCTTTATAGAGTATTAATCAAGCAAATCTTTGAGAGGTATTTTACAGAGCACAATGATGTTGCATTAATTCCTGCTATGATTTATGGGTCTGACGCAAATGCTATTTCTGTAGCCAATGCTTTGAAATTTGAGGTGCCAAATCGTTTTAAAATTTTAGGATTCATAGATAAAGAAAATAAAAACATTTCGAAGAGAATTCTGGATTTGCCTATTGTTTTTGAAAATAAAAGAGTACCCATTTTAATGAGAGCAAATGGTGCTGAAGCTTTGATTATTGCGGATAAAGGTTTATCAAAAGAAGAAAGAATCAGAATCGTTGATGAATGTTTAGAATTTAATATGAAGGTCTATTCTGTGCCTTTAATTACAGATTGGGAAGATCAGAAAGAAATTTCTAAAAAAGTAAAAACTTTCCAGATTCAGGATTTATTAGAGCGAAAACCAATTGTTTTGGATAATCAGCTGATATCAGATAAGATAAAAGGTAAGACGGTTTTAATTACAGGGGCAGCTGGTTCTATAGGAAGTGAGATCGTTACACAGATTATTAATTTTAGTCCTGCTAATGTGATTTTGTTAGATCAGGCAGAGACCCCATTACATCATTTGTCATTAGAATTATCAAAATCAGTTTCTACGGCTAATATTGTTGCTGTTATTGCAGATATAAGAGATAAAAATGTTTTACAGAAAGTTTTTGAAAAATATAGACCGAATGTAGTATATCATGCGGCAGCCTATAAACATGTACCTTTAATGGAATTGAATCCTTCACAGGCGATTTTCACTAATGTTATCGGAACTAGAAACTTAGCAGATTTGTCCTATCAGTTTGGTGTTAGCAATTTTGTAATGGTATCAACAGACAAAGCGGTAAATCCCAGTAATGTGATGGGAGCTAGTAAACGAATTGCAGAGAAATATGTGCAGTCTTTATCATTCAAATTACAAAGAGAAAATAGAAATACTACAAAATATATTACTACGCGATTTGGAAATGTATTAGGTTCTAATGGTTCAGTTGTTCCTTTATTTACAGAACAGATAGCAAATGGAGGTCCTATAACAATAACACATCCGGATATCATAAGATATTTTATGACAATACCGGAAGCATGTCAGTTAGTATTAGAGGCAGGTGCTATGGGGAAAGGTGGTGAAATCTTTATTTTTGATATGGGAGAGCCTGTAAAAATTATTGATTTAGCTAATAAAATGATTCAGTTAGCCGGTTTTATTCCTGATAAGGATATAAAAATTAAGGTTGTGGGATTACGTCCGGGAGAAAAACTTTATGAGGAGTTGTTAAATGACACATCTAAAACCTTAGCTACACACCATGAAAAAATCATGATAGCACAAGAAGATTGTGAAGAATATGATATTGTTAATGTTGCAATTGAAAATTTACACTCAGAATCACAATCATTTGATAATGAGTCTATTGTTCTTAGTATGAAAAAATTAGTTCCGGAATTTAAAAGTATGAATTCAGCTTTTGAATGTCTGGATGATTAAACCTGTTCTTTTTTCTTTTTCAATAAAGCAGTTAGGATAGTTAAGATCATAATATATAGAGCAATTCTTGCTATGAAATCACCATGTTTTACATAGAAAGTTTTAGTGTCATTTAACTGTACTGTACCTGATAAAGCGACTTTTTCATCATATTTTGTTTGTTTTACGATATCCCCTTTTTGGTTAATAAAAGCAGAGATTCCTGTATTTGCACTTCTTGCTATATCTTTACGAGTTTCTATTGCCCGGAGTCTGGCTAAACTTAAATGTTGTTTATGTCCCTGAGTTTTATTCCACCATGAATCGTTAGTGATAATAGCAAGGAACTGAGCCCCATTTTTCACATAACCGGTTACAAATTCACCATACACAGATTCATAGCATATAATAGGGGCTACTCTGGTACTATCATTACTTATAAAAACACTTCTGTCTTTCTGTGTGGTTTTCGTTGATACAGTACCACCAAGATTAATCATGGTATTTCCAAGAAGAGGCTCAAGAATTGATTTATAAGGCATGTTTTCTACTCCTACAACTAATTTTGATTTAAGATATTTCTGGTATCCGGCATTTTTATTGATAAAGAAAGCAATGTTATAGCTGTTTACCCAAAGATTTTCCCGTACCAGATTAGAAGAAGAGGTAGCTTCTTTTGAATTGAAGATCAGATCATAAGTGTCAATTCCCCAAAGAAACTGTACTTTAGGATGTTGTTCTATATAATCTCCCAGTAAACTACGAACTTGAGATGAGCCAAACTGATTAAAAGGCTGATTTTCGGCAAGCACAGTTTCGGGGGCAATGATATATTCCGTTTCAGGTGTAATAACTCCATTTGCCTGGTCTAATAGTGAAAGTGCTACTTCTATATTGGAAGTGTCATATTTCTCCGTATAGGGATCTATATTGGGCTGTAACAGGATTATTTCTTTAGTAGGACCGGTGATTTTGTAACTATGATACATCCATAATGAAATAATTATAGGAATAGCTGTAAATAAAATGGATTTTACAAAGATGTTTTTATAAGTATAATCTGTTTGTTTATCCTTAGCCTTTAATAATAAGTGAAAGGTAAATAAATTGATTGCTAATATCCAGAGAGTACCTCCGAATGTACCTGTATATTCATACCACTGAATCCATTGAGGGTAATCAGAAAAGACATTACCCAGATTTAACCATGGCCAGGAAAAATCCCAACTTAAATGGAGTTTTTCAAAGCAGATCCAGGTTGAGGCGAAGAAGATCAGGCTTGTTTTTTGAGAGGTTCTTTTTTTTATGACGTGATAGGTGAGGAAAACCAGACTCATAAATAGCGAGTTCATTAAAACGGCAAAAGCCATTCCGAAGGCAGAAGCGTAATATAGCCAGTAAGTAGTAGTAATATTCCATATAAAGAAACACCAATATCCAGTTATCCAGACTTTGAAATTTACTCTTTTTTCGGATAGGCTTAATTTGTTTTCAGCAAATAATAAAGGAACAAAGGCAATGAAAATAAATAAAGGAAAGCCATATGTGGGCCAGCTTATGGTAAGTAATAAACCTGATAAAGTTGCTAATATAAACGAGTAATTGAGTAATTTCATTTTTACGCTCTAAAAATTCTTAAATCTTTTTTTATGAAGTAGACTAAATATAAAGTTGATTTTTCAGAATAGATTCTTCTATACAAAGATTATATAAAAATATGAAATAACAATGTAAAATGAGCTTTGTGATTTGTAACTAATGAATTGAGGTTATTTTGTCGTTCTGTTTTTGGTAATTTTACTTAGAGAAAAAAGATTGTTTTTGAATATGAAGAGAGAAACAGTATTGATGTAAACTTATTATATTAAATTTGTCTAATCAAAAAGTCAGATTGCTAATTTTTTTAATTTTTTTATTATGCAGATAAAATCACAGATCCCTAATTTAATAACATTACTTAATTTATTTTCAGGTTGTATTGCTTTAGTTTTTGCTTTTCAAATGAATTTTGAGATGGCTTTTTATTGGGTTTGCATAGGGATATTTTTTGATTTTTTTGATGGTTTTTTTGCTCGTATTTTAAAAGTTCATAGTGAATTGGGGTTACAATTAGATTCACTTGCCGATATGGTTACAAGTGGAGTTGTTCCGGGAACAATAATGTATTTAATGATGTGTGATGTAGTTAAAAATACATCATCGTTAAGTTGCGTTGCTTTCTGGATTCCTTTTTTAGGGTTTATTATTACTTTAGGGTCTTGTTATCGATTAGCTAAATTTAATATAGATACACGTCAGACCAGTTCTTTTATAGGTTTGCCGACACCGGCAAATGCATTATTTGTTCTCAGTTTACCTTTAGTTTTAAAAACAACTGATTTTGGTTTTATTATTGAAGCTTTAAATAATTTCTGGGTATTGTTAGTAATATCAGTTTTAAGTGCGTTTATGCTGAATGCTGAAATACCTTTATTTTCTCTGAAAATTAAAAATTTTGATCTGAAAGCATATGGAATTCAGATGATTTTTCTAATTATCTCTATATTATTGTTGGTTTTCTTTCAGGTATTAGGGGTTCCGCTTTTAATTATAAGTTATGTGTTATTATCAGTGATTATGAATTCATTCCAAAAGAAATAATCATAATAGAATGAGTAAAAAAGTGATACAGAAGAAAAGATCATCTGTAAAACGTGCTCCCAGGCGAAAACCGGTAAAGAAAAGTTCATCTACTGTAAAGAAAATAATTATTTATGGTACAATATTATTGTTCCTGTTAGTAGTAATGAGTGTTGCTTATCAGTATCGTAATGGGTTGGCGTATTATTTGGGATTTAAGACTCATAAAGTCAAGGAAGAATCAGAGGAAGAAAAAAGAATCTCTGATGTTCGTATTTACGAAGTGCTTTCAAGGCATGAAAATAAAATTTTTGGATTTGATGTATCCCAATATCAGGGAGATATTAAATGGGATTCTATTAGTTATATAGAAGATACATTTCCTCTTCATTTTGTATTTATTCGGGCTACTGCCGGAAAAGATAAAAAAGATCAATCATTTGAGGCTAACTGGCGTGGAGCTAAAAAAAGTAAATTGTTCAGAGGAGCATATCATTATTACAGACCTAATGAAAATTCTATTGAACAGGCTGAGAATTTTATAAAGACAGTAAAATTGAAAAATGGTGATTTGCCCCCGGTTCTTGATATTGAAGAGCTTCCGAAAAATCAGTCCATGGATAGTCTGAAAGTTGGATTACAAAGATGGTTGGATAGGGTAGAAGCACATTATGGAGAAAAGCCTATTATTTATTCAGGAGATCATTATTACAAAAAATTTATAAAAAAAGAGTTTAGTGGTTATACCAACTGGATTGCTAATTATAATTTTTTTGTTGAGGAGATTAGAGAGGACTGGTTATTTTGGCAGTTTACAGAAAAAGCGACCATCAAGGGTATTGATGGTAAAGTAGATATTAATATCTTCAATGGTAATTATCAACAGCTAAACTATCTTACTGTTGGTTATTAAAACAAAAGCCTCACGGTTTCAATTATGAGGCCTTTGTTTTTTTGAATCGTTTTTTAAAACTCTAATTTCTTTTTTCTTAGTTCAAAGTTTTGTCCCAAGTATACTTTCCGAACCATTTCATCCTGAACTAATTCGTCAGGAACCCCGGCTTTTAGAATTCCTCCTTCAAACATTAAATAGGTTTTGTCTGTGATAGCTAACGTTTCCTGTACATTATGATCTGTAATTAAAATACCAATATTTTTGTTTTTTAATTGTGCCACAATACGTTGAATATCTTCTACTGCAACAGGGTCAACTCCGGCAAAAGGTTCATCTAATAAAATGAATTTTGGATCTGTTGCCAGTGCACGTGCGATTTCTGTACGTCTTCTTTCCCCTCCTGAAAGTAAATCACCACGGTTGGTACGAATATGTTGTAAACTGAATTCATCAATTAGAGATTCCATTTTAGCTTCCTGTTCCTGTTTAGAAAGTTTAGTGAGCTGTAGAACACTTAAAATATTATCCTCAATACTTAACTTTCTAAAAACAGATGCTTCTTGTGCTAAATATCCTATTCCATGTTGTGCTCTTTTGTACATCGGAAAATCAGTAATATTCATATCATCAAGATAAATATTACCACTGTTAGGTTTTACCAGACCTACAATCATGTAGAAAGAAGTTGTTTTTCCAGCTCCGTTGGGTCCTAATAAACCAACTATTTCACCCTGATTAACTTCAACAGATATGCCTTTTACAACACTTCTGCCTTTGTAGGTTTTCACTAATTTCTCTGCTCTTAAAATCATTTTAATTTGGTGTAAGTGTTGAAATAGAAATTTAATTATTCTCTAATGCATCCCAAAATTCATAAGCTCTTCTCAGATGAGGAATAACAATTGTACCTCCTACTAAAGTGGCAATACCTAAAGCTTCCATTACTTCAGCCTTTGTTAGTCCTTCTTTGTAGCTTGTCTCCAGATGGTATTTGATACAATCATCACAACGTAATACGGCAGAAGCAACTAAGCCAAGAAGTTCTTTTGTTTTTACATCTAATGCACCCTCTGTATAAGCGTTAGTGTCCAGATTGAAAATACGTTTAATAATTTTATTATTATCATTCAGGATCTTTTCATTCATTTCCTGACGATATTCATTGAATTCGTTAACTAAGTTGTTGTTCTTGCTCATTGTCTGATTTTTTACCTTTTAAGACCCATTTCGAAATATAGATACTTATTTCATACAAAATAAGAATTGGTATAGTTACAATTGTCTGACTTACTACATCTGGAGGTGTAATGATAGCTGCAATTACTAATATAATTACAATTGCTACTTTCCTGTATTTTCTTAAGAATTCAGGGTTTACAACGCCTAATTTAGTAAGGAAATAAATTAAAATTGGTAATTCAAAAAACAGACCACAAGCTAATGTTGAGGTTTTAACCAGACCGATATAAGAATCCAGGTCAATATCATTATGTACTACCTCGCTAATGTTATAAGTTCCTAAGAAATTAATAGACAAAGGGACAATCATATAATATCCAAATAAACAGCCTATAAAAAATAAGAGAGAAGCAACAATGATAAATCCTTTAGCGCCTTTTCTTTCTTTTTCATATAATGCGGGTCCAATGAATTTCCAGAATTCCCATAAAATATAGGGTACACTTATTATAAACCCCGCGGTAATTGCAGTCCATATATGAGCAGAGAATTGTCCGCCCATTGTTCTGCTCTGTATTTCAAAAGGCATTTTTGAAATACAGAAACTATCATCTAAACCGAATCTCTGAGATAATTCACAGAAAAATCGATAGGTAATAAAGTTGGTGTCTTTTGGGGCAAAAATAATTTCATTAAATATAAAATCACTGAAAAAGTAAGCAATACATCCACCAATAACAATTGCTAATGTACTTCTTATTAATAACCATCTTAATTCTTCCAGGTGGTCCAAAAAGGACATTTCATTTTTGTTTTTCTTTATTTTTGCCATTTTATACTATACCTTCTTTTAGAATATCATGTAAATGGAGAACGCCTGCATATTCATCGTTTTCAGTTACAATTAATTGTGTTATAGAGAAATCTTCCAAAGTATTTAAGGCATCAACAACCATTTCATTAGATTTAATTGTTTTTGGATTTTTTGTCATAATATCCTTAGCAGTTAAATCACTGAAAGATTCTCTTTCGTTTAACATTCTTCTGATGTCACCATCTGTTATAATTCCAACTATTTTATTGTCTTCAATAACAGCAGTAACACCTAATCTTTTTTCAGAGATTTCAAAGATAACTTTTTTTATACTAGACGATGGAGAAACAATAGGTTTCTTTGTAATATCTAACATATCCTTAACACGAAGTAAAAGTTTTTTACCCAAAGCACCACCGGGATGGTACTTTGCAAAATCTTCACTTTTAAAATCTCTGAGTTCCATTAAACATACCGCAAGAGCATCGCCCATTACTAATTGTGCTGTTGTGCTGTTTGTTGGAGCCAAATTTAGTGGGCAAGCTTCTGTTTCTACATATGTATTTAATACATAATCAGATTCTTTACCAAGAAAAGATGTTTTGTTACCGGTCATTGCAATTACTGTATTACCAAATCTTTTCAGTATAGGAATCAGAACCTTTATTTCAGGGCTGTTTCCACTTTTTGATATACATATTATAATATCTCCGGGTTGCACCATTCCTAAGTCTCCATGAATAGCCTCTGCTGCATGTAGGAACATTGAAGGGGTACCGGTAGAGTTAAGTGTTGCGACAATTTTGTTGGCAATTATGGCACTTTTACCTATTCCTGTGATAATCAGTCTTTTCTTAGAATTCAGTATAAGTTCTGTTGTTTTGACAAAATCGTCATCCAAATAATTAATAAGATTTGCAATCGCTTCACTTTCAGAGCGTATTGTTTTTTTTGCAGTAGCGAGTATGTCTTCTTTCTTGATCAAAATAGAATTTTTATAAAATTTGTAGGTGTAAAAGAAATTTGTATCTTTATAATATGCAAATTTATGTAAAATACCATTAATAAATAATGAAATCAGCCGAAATTGACTTACACAAAGAGTTAAAAAAATATTTTGGTTTTAACCAATTTAAAGGTTTACAGGAGGGAGTTGTTCAGAGTATTATCACAGGAAATAATACTTTTGTAATTATGCCTACCGGTGGTGGGAAGTCCTTATGTTACCAATTACCAGCTTTAGTATTGGATGGGACAGCAATAGTTGTTTCTCCTTTGATTGCCCTGATGAAGAATCAGGTAGATGCTATCAGAAGTTTATCTTCAGAATCAGGAATCGCTCATGTTTTAAATTCATCACTTACGAAAACAGAGATTACTCAGGTCAAGAAAGATATTTCTTCCGGTCTGACAAAATTGCTTTATGTTGCTCCGGAGTCTCTGACAAAGGAAGAGTATGTGAATTTTTTAAAGAATATACCACTTTCTTTTGTTGCAATAGACGAAGCACACTGTATTTCAGAATGGGGACATGATTTCAGACCTGAATATAGAAATTTACGAAGTATAATCAAACAGTTAGGAGATATACCGATTATTGGATTGACAGCAACTGCGACACCAAAAGTACAGGAAGATATTTTGAAAAACCTGGACATGTCTGACGCGAATACTTTCAAAGCCTCTTTTAACAGACCTAATCTTTATTATGAAGTAAAAACAAAAACAAAAAATATAGAATCGGACATTATTCGATTTATTAAACAGTTTAAAGGAAAGTCCGGTATTATTTACTGTCTGAGTCGAAAAAAAGTTGAAGAAATGGCTCAGGTATTACAGGTAAACGGAATTAGTGCCGTTCCTTACCATGCCGGATTAGATGCGAAAACGAGAGCAAAACATCAGGATATGTTCCTTATGGAAGATGTAGATGTTGTTGTTGCAACCATTGCTTTCGGTATGGGAATTGATAAACCGGATGTTCGTTTTGTAATCCACCATGATATTCCGAAATCACTGGAAAGTTATTATCAGGAAACCGGAAGAGCCGGGCGTGATGGAGGAGAAGGGTACTGTTTAGCCTATTACTCTTATAAGGATATTGAAAAACTAGAGAAATTTATGTCTGGGAAACCTGTTGCTGAACAGGAAATAGGATATGCATTATTACAGGAAGTAGTTGCCTATGCAGAGACTTCTATGTCCAGAAGAAAATTCCTTTTACATTATTTTGGAGAAGAATTCGATGAAGTAAACGGTGAAGGTGCTGATATGGACGATAATGTTAGGAACCCAAAGCACAAAGCAGAAGCAAAAGATCAGGTTGTAAAGCTTCTGGAAACCGTAAGAGATACCAAACAGTTATATAAATCAAAAGAAGTTATTTTCACTTTAATAGGAAAAGTAAATGCTATAATAAAAGCTCATAGAACAGATACCCAGTCTTTTTTTGGTAGAGGAGCTGATTTTGATGACAAATACTGGATGGCATTAATAAGACAGGTTTTAGTCGATGGATTATTATCTAAAGATATTGAAACATATGGTGTCATTAAAGTGACTCCGAAAGGAGAAGGATTTATAAAAAATCCAACATCTTTTATGATGTCGGAAGATCATGAGTATAATGAAAACGAAGATAATGCGATCGTAACTGCTGCAAAATCTTCAGGAACGGCTGATGAACAACTAATGAATTATTTACGTGATTTACGTAAAAAAGTAGCTAAGAAATTAGGAGTACCTCCGTTTGTAGTTTTTCAAGACCCCTCTTTAGAAGATATGGCTTTAAAATATCCGATAGATATTGCCGAGTTAAGTAATATCCACGGAGTAGGAGAAGGAAAAGCAAAGAAGTACGGGAAAGAATTTGTAGAGTTAATTGCAAAATATGTAGAAGATAATGATATTGTCAGACCCGATGATTTAGTAGTGAAATCAACCGGAGTAAATTCAGCACTTAAATTATATATTATTCAGAGTATTGACCGAAAGCTTCCACTTAATGATATTGCTTCCGCAAAAGGATTACAAATGGATGCTTTAATTAAAGAAATGGAGCAGATCGTTTATTCCGGTACAAAACTGAATATAAAGTATTGGATTGATGATTTGTTAGATGAAGATCAGCAGGAAGAAATCCACGATTATTTTATGGAATCTGAATCTGATAAAATTCAGGATGCTTTAAAAGAATTTGATGGAGAATATGATTTTGATGAACTCCGTCTGATGCGAATAAAATTTATCAGCGAAGTAGCAAACTAATATAAAATAGCCGTTTTAAAATTTTAAAACGGCTATTTTTTTCTTTAGCTGTTCAAAGTTTTTAACTTTGTACCTGCATTAAAAGGTCTCCTGATCTTTGTGATATTATCCATATAATCAATTCGGTACACATTCTGTTTGTAACATGACAGATGCGTTAAAACGCACCTCTACGAATATTGTATATCCCATCTATCGTATATCGTAAATTCTTAGCTCTTTCTTCTTGACTCTTTCTTCTTTTTTCTAATTAATAGATATTACTCATATAATTCTCCGCGATGAGGTTTCAGAGCATCTCTTACAGGAATCATTTCTTCATCTGTAACCACCATAAATGCAGTAGCCTGCATTTCATTTTGTATATCGAATCCTGTGATATTTAAAGAAAGCTTTTTAAATTCGATATATTCTTTCAGGTGAATTTCGTGATGTTCAGCTGTTTTTGCAGCAGCAGGACCTCTAAAATCCCATATTAATTTTATTTTACGTGACATTTTTTTAAGTTTAAAGAATGTAAAGTTATCAATAAAAAAGAAAACTTTTAATTTGAGCTCTGAAAGAGTTTAATAAATCCAATAATCTGAAATACCAATAATCTAACCGTCTAAATTGTTACTTTTGTCAAAATTTTTGATATGCCCAGAGAAATTCAGATACAGGTTAGTCCGGAGATTGCAGCAACACCATTATTGCTTCATGATTTTATAGCAAAACTATTTCAGGTTACCCCATCAGAGATAAAACATGCTGTTATTCTGAAGCGCTCTATTGATGCCAGACAAAAAGTGGTCAAGATCAATCTGAAAGTAGCGGTGTATTTAGAAGAGACTTATAAAGAAGAGAAAATAGCTTTACCGATATATAAAGACGTGTCAAAAGCACAGGAAGTAATTATTGTTGGCGCCGGACCAGCAGGGCTATTTGCAGCATTGCGCCTAATCGAATTAGGTTTAAAACCAATACTGATTGAAAGAGGGAAAGACGTTCGTGGTCGTCGACGTGATTTAAAACTAATTAATCGGGATCATATTGTTAATGAAGATTCCAATTACTGTTTTGGAGAAGGAGGAGCCGGAACCTATTCTGACGGGAAATTATATACCCGTTCTAAAAAACGAGGAGATGTAAACAGAATATTAGAATTATTTGTTGCTTTTGGAGCACCTAACGATATTCTGATCGATGCCCATCCTCATATTGGGACAAACAAATTACCGGGTATTATTAGTGCAATACGAGAGAAGATTATTGAATACGGAGGAATTGTAATGTTTGAAACCCGTGTAACAGATATTCTGATAAAGAGCAATGCGATAGAAGGAGTAGTTATTCAAAATGGAGATAAAATTACCGCTAAAAAAGTGATTCTGGCAACAGGGCATTCCGCTCGTGATATTTTTGAGTTATTAGACCGAAAAAAAATAGTTATAGAAGCAAAATCATTTGCTTTAGGAGTTCGGGCAGAACATCCACAGAGTTTAATTGACAGTATTCAGTACAGTTGCGATTATCGTGGAGAATATCTTCCGCCTGCTCCTTATTCAATTGTAAAACAAGTAGGGGGAAGAGGAATGTATTCTTTTTGTATGTGTCCAGGTGGCGTGATTGCGCCTTGTGCGACCAGTGAAGGAGAAGTGGTGACCAACGGATGGTCTCCGTCTAAAAGAGATCAGGAAACTGCAAATTCCGGAATTGTAGTAGAATTAAAATTAGAAGATTTCAAACCTTTTGCAAAATTCGGAGCTTTAGCAGGAATGGAGTTTCAGAAAAGTATAGAACAAAATGCCTGGCGTTTAGCAGGGCAGACACAAAAAGTACCTGCACAACGAATGGTTGATTTTACTCAAAATAAAGTATCTGTTGATATTCCAAAAACGTCCTATGTGCCTGGAACAACATCCATTGAAATGGGGTCCGTTTTCCCGGGGTTTCTTTCTCAGGTATTGCGAGAAGGTTTCGTTGGTTTTGGAAAAGCGATGAAAGGGTACTTAACCAATGAAGCCATTTTGCATGCTCCAGAGTCCAGAACATCATCACCGGTACGTATTCCCCGTGATAATTTCACATTGGAGCATGTTCAGATAAAAGGTTTATATCCATGTGGAGAAGGAGCAGGATATGCAGGAGGTATTATCTCTGCTGCTATTGATGGAGAAAAATGTGCTGAAAAATGTGTAGAAGTTTTGACTGTGTAAGAGTAGGTAAGTTTAAAATCTATTATATAATATAGAGTAATGTAGGTGCTTATTGGTCTTTAAATATTTTTTCTTTCTATAAAAAGGTTTTATTTGCATGTTATTTTTTCAAATCTTGGATATGGACTGTTAGTTTCACTTTTTAGAACATAACCTATATCGAAAGATATATTTTTATTTTTAAGATAGTTTCTTATTTTTAAGAAATTCATTCCTTTTTGTGGTTTGTAAGCTTGGCTAAATATATGGTGGATATTTTTGTCGTTTTCTCTAGTTTCATTAACTGTTAAAAATATACAGTCAATCTTATCAATTAAATTTTCATCTAGAAATTGAAGTTTTAAATCCAAATAATCTAATGTTTTATCAGAAGGACAAGAAAATACAAAGTTAGAGGTATTATCACTTGTGGTGTAACCTTTTCTAAGATAATCAGGAATGTTAATTATTTCGTTATAAGAGTTAATTGTTTCAATTTCTTCTTGTGTTGAACCAATTTTCTCCTCAATCTTTTCTTTAATATTAGAATTTTCACCAGTTATTTTTTCCTGTTTTTTTATTTCAAGTAGCATACGATTAAGTTTTTTTTCTAAAATATATAAACTATCAGTAGTTTTTTTTCTTGTTTTATTATTTAAAAAAATACTATCATTTGTAAATTGTTGAATTTTTAGTATTTGAAATTTTTCCTTTTCAATAGATAATTGATTTTTATAATACTGTGAAATTATTAATACACCAATTATTAAAGATATGACAGAAAATAAAGGGATATATGATAAAAAAGCATTATTTTTTTTTGCCGTTTTTCCATAAAAAAAAGCTCCAATAAAAGATGCTAGTAACAAAAACGTTGGAATAATGTATGTTAAGTCAATGTTTTTCATTCTTTGTTGTTTTCAGATAATTGATTTGAGTTTCTTTTTAATAAGGCTATTAGTGTTCCACTCCAGCTTAAACCTGCAAAAATTGCAGATTTTAGACTAATAGGATCCAATAGTACATAAGCTAATAATGCTCCAATGAGTGGGAGGATAAAAAAATCTAGCCTAAAATAAAAAGTGGTACTTCTTTTGGGAAACATTTTTTTAAAAAAAGGAATTGTTCCTTTAAATTCTTCAGAATAAAGAGATAAAATATGTGCACAAATAGCACCTAACCACGTTTTAAAAAATATGCTCCCAAAAGTTATGATTAATATTTCCAAGATTTTATTAGTGTTATATTTACTAGTTATATTGCTAAAATAATTAAATTTAAGTTACAGTTACTAAAAAAGATAATATGTTTTTTAGTTTTTATATCTTGATTGTGAAATATTGTAGTCTTTGTTTTAGTTTTTGTCCATAAATGGCAAGATCAGTATTATTTTAAAATACAAGAAAACAGCAATAGAAAAACCTGTTTTTTAGGATAGTATCGGTCTGTTTTGTACTTTTGAATATCATATTTAATCGATTAACAACCAATTACCACCAACTAACAACTAAAGAACAATGAAACTCTATATAAAAAATATGGTTTGCAACCGATGCAAGATGGTAGTAGCATCCGAGTTGGAAAAACTAGGACTTCATCCTGTAGTGGTTGAATTAGGAGAAGTGGAAATAAAAGAAGATTCCATTGATGATTTGAAGAAAGAATTGGTTGATAAATTACAACTTTTAGGTTTTGAGTTTCTTGATGATAAGAAAACTATAACAGTAGAAAAGATCAAAACCTTTATTGTTGATCTGGTGCATTATCAGAATAATAAACTTACTATGAATCTATCGGATTTACTGTCGGAACATTTAGCGCAGGATTATAATACCTTAAGTAAACTTTTTTCAGAAGAAGAAGGAACAACTATTGAAAAGTATTTTATTCATCAGAAAATTGAAAAAGTAAAAGAACTAATCATGTATGACGAAATGAATTTAAGTGAAATTACCGATCAGTTAAATTACAGTAGTGTTTCCCATTTAAGCAATCAGTTTAAAAAAGTAACCGGATATTCACCTTCTCAGTTCAAACAACTAAAAGATAAAAAACGAAAACAGCTTGACGATTTATAAATCTTGCAAACTTCTTCCAAAATTATACAATATAATATTCCGTAATAAAGGCGATTTTTGTAATCTGATTATGAAAAAAGTATTTATCCTTTTCCTTTCTGTTTTGTATTTGGTATTGTCTTCCGGCTTCACCAGGAATACTCATTTTTGCAAAGGAATTGAGCAGGAGACTTCTTTTTTAGGGCAGAATAAAGAAGGACAGCCTTGTCCAAAATGTGATACTCCCAATGGAGGGATCATAAAAGGTTGTTGCAAACATGAAACACAGATTGTAAAGATTACCGAGAAATCTCAAAAAGTAACCTCTGAAAATCTTGTATTTAAATCTTTAGCAGTTGCTTTACCGGTTCATTTTTTCAAAACCGTTTTTGGATATACTTTATCGGAAGTTACCACTCAAAATTTCTCGAATAGCTTCTCTTTTATTCCGATAAGGAATAACTCACTTTATATTTTTTACTGCGTATACCGTATTTGATTTTTTACAATCGAATTATAGCTGTATTTCTAAAAAGATACAGTAGGATTTCTATTGTTTAATTTTAAATAATCATATATGAAAATGCAATTCTTTGCATGGTCAGTTCTATGTTTTGTAGTTGGATCACTTCAGGCACAAACCATAAAGCTTTCCGATGCTCTTGAACGTTCTGTTCAGAATTTCGAAAAGATAAAAGCAAAAGAAGCAATACTAAAAGCTTCAAAAGAAAATATAAATTATCAGAAAAGCCAGCAGTTGCCTGATTTTACACTGATAGCACAACAAAGTTTTGGGACTGTTAATGCACAAAACGGACCTTTATACAGTTATGGCGGTTTAGGTGCTGCATCTACGTCAATGCCTTTACAAGATCAGAACTGGAATGCCACTTTTGGGTCACTTTATCTGGCAAATATGAACTGGAATCTGTTCACTTTTGGTAAAATCAAAAACCAGATTGATATTGCTAAGGCAGATGAAAATGTAGCAGATAAAGATCTCGAGCAAATAAAATTTCGGCATAAAGTAAAAGTTGGTGCAGCCTATTTTAACCTATTGGCAGCTCAACGTATTAAATATGTACAGGAAAAAAATCTGGATCGGGCTAAAGTAGTTGCCAAAACAACCGAAAGCCGAGCAAAAAGCGGATTAATTCCCGGTGTGGATTTTTCTATAGCAAAAGCAGAAGTAGCGAATGCTCAGTCAGCCGTAATAAAAGCGCTGGATAAAGAACTGGATTATTCAAAATCATTAGCTGTAATGCTTGGAGAGGAATATCAGAACTATCAATTAGATAGTCTTTTCACGACTAAAACGCCCATTTTTAGTACAAACATTTTATCAGAAATAAACCACCATCCTATACTGGAATGGCAGAAAAGTACAGTGGAAAAAAGTAAACAACAGGAGGGACTGCAATCGGTTCTAGGACTTCCCTCTCTTGCTGCATTTGGAGTATTACAGGGACGTGGCTCTGGTTTTGATTGGAATTATGTACAGGATAATACTGCTTTTTCCAGATCGTATTCTGATGGTGTTGGCATCGATCGTAGTAATTATGTTGTTGGTGTTACCTTAAGCTGGAATCTGACCAATTTATACCGCCAGCAATCCAAAAAACAGGAGCGAAAATTTATAACAGAAGCCTTACAAAAGGAATATGAATTTATGAATCAGGAGCTTGCAGCACAACAGAAACTGTCAGATGATAAGTTGAAAAACGCATTACAGAATTTTGAAGAAACTAAGATTCAGATTAATGCCGCAACCGATGCTTATCGTCAGCATACCGCGTTATATACTAACGGGTTAACTACAATTGTAGACCTGACACAATCTTTTTATACCCTTAACCGAGCAGAGATAGAATATGAGATTGCTCAGAATAATATCTGGCAGGCGTTGTGGATCAAAGCTGCCGCAATGGGCGATCTGAATATTTTACTTAACGTAGCACATTAAAACCCGAAATTATGAATTTAATACGTTTTGCCTTGCGCAGACCCATCTCAATCATGGTGATGGTGTTAGGGCTTTTATTCTTCGGGATTAAAGCTACTAAAGAAATAAAGGTGGATATTCTGCCTGATATGAATCTTCCGGTTGTTTATATAGCCCATTCTTTCAATGGTTATACACCACAACAGATGGAAGGTTATTTTACAAAGATGTATGTTAATATGATGCTGTTTACCAGTGGTATCGAAAGTATAGAGACAAAGAATACACAAGGTCTTACACTTATGAAAATTAATTTTTATGAAGGTACAGATATGGGGCAGGCTATTGCAGAGATCAATGCTTTATCAAATCGTTCGCAGGTATTTTTACCTCCTGGAGCGCCGCCTCCATTTATTATTCGATTTGATGCTTCCTCACAGCCTGTCGGACAGTTGGTTTTCAGGAGTCCTTCAAAAACGAATAATGAATTACAGGATATCGCTAATTTTACAGCTCGTCCATTTTTGATCAAGATACCCGGATTAACAACAGCGCCTCCTTTTGGAGGAAGTCCGAGAACGATAGAAATCAATATTGATCCGAATAAACTACGTGCGCATCAGTTAACGCCGGAGCAGATTGTAGAAGCGATCAGTCGTAATAATATTACTTCTCCATCGGGGAATATCTATGTAGATGATATTAATTATCTGACTCCTACTAATAATACACTTAAAAATGTAGCGGATTTTGGAGATATTCCCATTTTTAAAGGAACAGTTGATAATGTCTATATCCGTGATGTGGCAACAGTAAAAGACGGTGCGGATATCACAACAGGTTATGCTCTGATTAATGGTGTTCGTTCCGTATATATCAACATTGCAAAATCGGGAAATGCTTCAACTTGGGAAGTGGTAAAGAATCTAAAGAAAGCTATTCCGACTATTCAGAATAACTTACCGGAAGACGTTACTATTTCATATGAATTTGACCAGTCGGTATATGTAATCAATGCAGTGAAAAGTTTAGTGATAGAGGGGATTTTAGGAGCAATATTGACAGGATTGATGGTGTTGTTATTCCTTCGTGATAGAAGAGCTGCTTTAATTGTGGTATTGACTATTCCGATTTCGATTATTTCAGGGGTGTTATTCCTGAAATTATTTGGGCAGAGTATTAATATTATGTCTTTATCTGGTTTGGCATTAGCAATTGGTATTTTAGTAGACGAAAGTACCGTTACGATTGAGAATATTCATCAGCATCTGGCGATGGGCAAAACAAAAGCAAAAGCCATTTTTGATGCCTGTAAAGAAATTGCTTTCCCTAAACTGTTGATTCTGCTTTGTATTCTGGCGGTATTTGCACCTGCTTTTATGATGACAGGAATACCGGGGTCATTATTTATGCCTTTAGCTTTAGCAATTGGGTTTTCAATGGTATTTTCTTTTGTGTTGTCACAGACATTTGTTCCTGTAATGGCAAACTGGTTAATGAAAAGTAAGGTAGCAGATCACGAACAGAAACAGGATAAATTTGATACGTTTAAAGAGCGCTTTGTTCAGTTTTTACAGAATCTGATGCCAAAGCGAAAACTGATCCTGATTATAGGTTTTCTATTGGTTAGTATAAGTGTGTTTTTCCTGTTCAGAAGTATAGGGAAGGATGTTTTACCAACTGTGAATTCAAGTCAGTTTCAGGTACGTATCAAAGCACCTGAAGGAACCCGAATTGAAAAAACAGAACTGAAAATAAAACAGGTTCTGCGTGAACTGGAAACGGTTATTGGTAAAGAACATATTGCCATTTCTTCCGTTTTTATCGGACAGCATCCTTCCTCATTTGCAGTAAGCCCCATTTATCTTTATAATGCAGGTCCTCACGAAGCATTAATGCAGGTGGCTTTAAAAGATTTTAAAGGAAATACTAATGATCTGAAAGACAGGATCAGGGAGCACATGAAGGAAAAGATGCCGGAACTTCATTTCTCATTCGAACCGATCGAGCTGACAGAAAAGATTTTAAGTCAGGGAACCAATACACCTATCGAAGTTCGTTTCTCCGGAATGATGAAAAAGATGAACGTTATGTATGCCAATAAATTATTGGCAAAACTGAAAGAGATCGATTATCTGAGAGATCAGCAGATTCCGCAGTCATTAAACTATCCTGCTTTTGAGATTAATATTGACAGACTAAGAGCAGCACAATTGGGGATTGATGTACAGGATATTACACGTTCGCTAGTTCCTGTTACTGCTTCTTCCCGTTATACTAATAAAAATATGTGGGTAGGCGGAATGATGGGAATTGCTTATGATGTTCAGGTACAGACTCCTCAGAATATTCTGAATAGTAAAGAGGAACTTATGAATATTCCTTTAGGGAGAAATTCCGATCGTCCGGTTTTAGGAGATGTGGCAACGATTACACCAGCTAAAGTATTAGGAGAAAGCTATAATTTAGGAACAATGGCGTATACTCCTGTTACGGCAAATATCCATAAAGCAGATTTGGGAAGAGCTCAGAAAGATGTACAGGCAGCTATTGCTTCATTAGGAGAATTACCAAAAGGAGTAAATATTCAGGTTTCCGGAATGGTACCCGTTTTGGATGAAACGATGGATAGTTTAGGGATAGGATTATTAATTGCAATTGTAGTTGTCTTTTTGATGCTGACTGCAAATTTCCAGTCTTTTAAAGTGTCTTTTATTATTTTAACCACTGTTCCTTTTGTGGTTTTAGGTTCGTTGATATTGATGAAAATAACAGGTTCAACATTGAATCTGCAATCCTATATGGGAATTATTATGTCCATTGGAGTTTCGATAGCCAACGCTGTTTTGTTGATTAGCAATGCCGAAACACTACGTCTTCAGAGTGGAGACGCTCTAAAAGCAGCAGTTCAGGCAGCTTCCTTGCGTATTCGTCCTATTATTATGACCTCCCTGGCAATGATCGCAGGTATGTTGCCTATGGCAATCGGACATGGTGAAGGAGGTGACCAGATAGCGCCTTTAGGGAGAGCTGTAATTGGAGGATTAATTGCCTCTTCATTCAGTGTGCTGATACTATTGCCATTAGTTTTTGTGTGGATACAGAATAAAACATCAGTACAATCTCCTTCATTAGATCCAGAAGACGAAAACAGTATTCATTTTATAACATCAGAAAAATAAGATCATGAAAATAATCTATTATATTCTTATAGGAATTGCACTTGCATCCTGTAATTCAGAAAATAAAAAAACAGAAGAAATTACTGCTAAACCGATGATGATGCAGAGCTTCGAAACAGTAACTATTAAAAAGAGTAATCCTTTAGTACAATTGAAACTAGCAGGAGAGCTGGTTCCCGATCAGGAAGCGGCTATTTATGCAAAGGTCAACAGTTATGTTAAAAGACTACAGGTCGATATTGGATCAAAAGTAAGTACCGGACAGGTTTTAATGACTCTGGAAGCTCCTGAGATTCAGGCACAGTTAGCAGCAGCCAAGTCAAAATGGAAAGCTCAGGAGGCAATTTATATTGCAACAAAATCAAATTATGACCGTATGTTCAGAGCGAATGAAACAGAAGGAGCAATTGCTAAAGATGCTCTGGATCAGATCACAGCCAGAAAATTAGCAGATCAGGCACAATTAGATGCTGCAAAATCAGCCTATCAGGAAATACAGGTTATGGCAGATTATCTGGTAATTCGTGCCCCGTTTAGTGGTGTTGTGGCTGAAAGAAATGTAGATCAGGGTTCTTATGTGGGACCAATGGGGAAGGGGTCTGATAAGCCATTGTTAGTGATACAGGATACTAAAAAATTAAGAGTATCTCTTTCTGTTCCCGAAGCTAACACACCCTATCTGAGTTTAGGAGATTCTGTTTATTTCAGAGTGAATTCTCTTCCTCAGAAAAAATATGTTGCAAGAATTTCCCGTAAATCAGGTGTTTTGGATTTTAAACTGCGATCAGAACGTATTGAAGCTGATTTATTAGAAACCTATAAAGAACTAAAACCGTTAATGGTTGTTGAAGCAGTGTTGCCATTACAGGCAGAAGAAGCTACTTTTTTTATTCCGAAAACAGCTTTAGTAGAAAGTAATACAGGAATCTATGTTATTCGTGTTGAAGATGGAAAAACAAAGAATGTAATGGTCTCAAAAGGTCGTGTTTTACCGAATCAGTTTGAGGTTTTTGGAGAACTGAAAGAAGGAGATGCTGTTTTGCTTAAAGCAACAGAAGAAATTGAAGAAGGAACAATAATTAAAAAATAATAAAGATGAAAAATAATGTAAAATGTCTGATCGTTCTGTTTTCAGGACTGTTTATTACAAGTTGTAATTCGAAAGCCGAAAACCCTGTAATTTCTGTTGTTACTCCAACAGAAGTTACAGCACAAGTAAAAACGACTGAAAGTCAGTCCGGTTACAAAAAGGGAGACCAAATTCCGAATGAGTTGGTTTGTATGGTTAATGATGCCTATATGGGTAAGAAACAAATCGAAGTACCATTTGAAGGAAAAACCTATTATGGTTGTTGTAATATGTGTGTAGAGCGCATTCCGAATGATGCGTCCGTCCGTAGTGCTGTTGATCCTTTTACCGGAAAAAAAACAGACAAAGCAACGGCTTATATTGTTCTGTTAAGTGAACAGGGTAATGTTGCTTATTTTGAGAATAAAGAAAATTACGATAATTTTTCTAAAGAAAAGAAATAGAGACACTGCTTCTTTAGCCTGAATTATATATCCTAACAGTTTTTTTTAACCTGTTAGGTATTGTTTGCTAATTTGCCTTTAATAGTATTACTAAGTAAAAAAAGACCTGACCGATTTTTCAGAATTGGTTAGGGTTCTTTTTATGCTTTACAGTTACGCATCTGATGAAACAAGGATTGTTTTCCTGCAAGGTTTTCAAAACCTTGTAGGTATTTTTCATTACAGGAAATAAATAAATGCTATTATTCATAGTACGGTATAGAATTATAAAACCTACAAGGTTTTGAAAACCTTGCAGGAATAAATAGTACGGTTTGAAAAGACAGTTTCTCTTTTTTGTAAAACAGATAGTAACTACAAATAAGAAACTAGAATAAATTTATCTGTCCCAAAATCTATTTTTAGGATAACATTAGTCAATTTTGTACTTTTGACTGTTTATATTTATAGCATGAGAGAAGAAAAAGTAATATTAGTAAATGAAAAAGATGAGCCTGTCGGATTGATGGGGAAATTAGAGGCACACGAAAAAGCAGTATTACATCGAGCTTTTTCTGTTTTTATTTTAAATGATAAAAATGAGATCATGTTACAACAAAGAGCTTCTCAAAAATACCATTCTCCCTTACTCTGGACAAATACTTGTTGTAGTCATCAGAGAGAAGGAGAAACGAATATACAGGCAGCAGACAGAAGACTTTTTGAAGAAATGGGCTTTAATACTGAATTAAAAGAATTGTTTTCATTTATTTATAAAGCACCATTTGATAACGGACTGACAGAACATGAACTGGATCATGTCTTAATAGGTTTATATAATAAGGAACCGATCATTAATACAGAAGAAGTTAAAGCATGGAAGTGGATGGATATTGATTCTATTAAGGAAGATATGATTCAAAACCCAGATATTTATACGGTTTGGTTTAAAATAATATTTGATAAATTTTATCATCATTTAGAAGATCATAAAGTATGAGAGTAACCGTAAGCAGAAAAGCTCATTTTAATGCAGCACACCGTTTGTATAATAAAGACTGGACATTTGAAAAGAACAATGCTGTTTTTGGAAAATGTAATAATCCGAATTATCATGGGCATAATTATGAACTGATCATAAGCGTTACAGGTGCTGTTAATCCGGAAACAGGATATGTGATGGATATTAAAGATCTGAGAGATATTATTTTTGAAGAAGTAGAAGAACCTTTTGATCATAAAAATCTGAATCTTGATGTTCCTGAATTTCAGGATTTAAACCCTACAGCAGAAAATATTGCTGTCGTGATATGGAATAAAGTAAGAAAAAGAATAGAAATTTCTTTAGACTTAGAAGTGACATTATATGAAACTCCTCGTAACTTTGTAAGCTATAAAGGATAGGACAGGATATGGAAGAAGAAATAATTAGGTCAATATAAGTATGGGTTTTAAAATATACCCCTTAACATTCACTCCGATTTTAAAAGAGAAAATCTGGGGAGGACACAAACTGAAATCTCTTTTAAATAAGCCAATTGTATCCGATAGAACCGGAGAGAGTTGGGAGATTTCTACTATAGAAAACTATGTAAGTATAGTTAACAAAGGTGTTTACACAGAAAAGTCTTTAAAAGATTTAATAGACGCTTACCCCGAAGAGATTTTAGGTAAGTCTGTTTATAGAAGATTTGGAAAACAATTTCCTTTATTATTTAAATATATTGATGCTACAGAAGATTTGTCGATACAGGTTCACCCTAATGATGAACTGGCGAGAAAAAGACACCAGTCTTTCGGTAAAACAGAAATGTGGTATATTGTACAGGCAGATACAGATGCCCGGTTAATAATCGGTTTCAAAGAAGATTCAAATGCGGATAAATATCTTCAGAATTTATCAGATAAAACACTACCCGCTATTCTTAATGTAGAAACCGTTTCACAAGGAGATGCTTTTTTTCTGGAAACGGGTACAATACATGCTATTGGAGCAGGAGTAGTATTAGCGGAAATCCAGCAGACTTCAGATATAACCTATAGAATATATGATTGGGATAGGGTAGACGAGCAAGGAAATCTGAGAGAGCTACATGTTGACCTCGCTTTAGAGGCGATTAATTATAAAAAGATTAATACCAGAAAAGAATATAAAGATATTGAGAATAAACCCGGAGAGATTGTTAACTGTCCATTTTTTACAACCAATCATTTATCCTTAAAAGGAGTATTATCAGAAATAGAGAATGATAAGGATAGTTTTATAGTCTATATGTGTATTTCCGGTTCATTCAGTATTGTGTATGATTCAGTTCAGTATGACTATCATACAGGAGATACAATATTATTACCTGCCGATTTAAAAAGCTACACTTTACAAGGAATAGCTACACTTTTAGAAATTTTTATTTCATAGTCCTAATTACAAAGATTATACGTAATTTTGCGGGCGAATTAAAAAACAAATTAAAATGGCAAATGTAAAAAACTTAAAAAAAGATATTAACTATGTTTTGGGTGATATCATTGAAGCGATATATCTTTGGGAAATGACTAACACAGGTAAACCAACACCTGAATCAGATGCTTTAGTAGATGAGGTGATCACTTCTTTCGATGCTTTAATAACAAAAGTAAATGCTAAGAATATTGAAAATAAAAAAGCACATTTCAAACAAATCAATAATGAATTGGAACAAATTGCAAATCAATTAGTTGTAAAGATTAACGCTTTGTAGTCGAAAAAATCAATAAAAAAGTGCAGATATTTTTTGGAAAATCCAAATTCAGTAGTATATTTGCACCCGTATTGAGATGCCGATGTAGCTCAGTTGGCTAGAGCAGCTGATTTGTAATCAGCAGGTCGTGGGTTCGAGTCCCTCTATCGGCTCAAAAGAAAAAACCGCTAAACATTGTTTAGCGGTTTTTTTGTAGTTGATAGTTTTTAATTGATAGGATCAAGTCGAAAAGCTGGTGATAAAGAAGATAAAAAACAAAAGATTTATAGTTATCAGCAATGAACTATATTTCTTTGCTTAAAATAGAAGGTAAATGAAAAGTTGTATTAAAATTAGCATACCTTCACATTGAAAACCCCTTTCAAATAAGTAGTATCTTATTGCTTATAAAGTTTCTTGAATTTAGGAGTAAATTCAATTCCCCAATTATTAATATTATTAAGAATAGATAATACATTTTTGCCATCTTCTGTAAGAGAATATTCTGTTCTTAATGGAATTTCATCATAGGTGGTACGAATTACTATTTGATATAGTTCCAATTGCCTTAATTGGCTATGTAATACCCTTTTGGTTATATCCGGGATTGCATCTGTCATATCTTTAGGTCTTGTAATACCCCTGCTTATTTTCGTTAATATGTGGAATTTCCATTTAGATAATATAACTTCCATTGCTATACTAATTCCACAATTCATATCTAAAGGGATCTTACGTTTGTACATATAAGGATTATTAAAACTCAAAAATACAGATTACTAATAAGAAATAGAAATAAATATAGTGGTAAAATTATCACCTGAGGATAAAAAAATCCCTTATTGTGAAGAAGGTATAGTAAGCTTATTTTTGTACAGTAATAAATAAGTAATATTAATCCAAATTATATGAATGTATTAATCGTTTTAGCGCACCCCGAACCCAAAAGTTTTACTGGAGCAATGTACCGATTGACAATTGAGACATTAGCAAATATGGGGCATGAAGTCAAAGTTTCCGATTTGTATGGAATGAATTTTGATCCCGTTTCTGACAGGCGTAATTTTACAACAGTCAGAGATGCTTCTTTTCTGAAAACACAGTTAGAAGAAGTTTATGCATTGAAGCACGATGGTTTTGTTGAAGCACTTTCAGTAGAACAGGAAAAAGTGGAATGGTGTGATCTGATGATATGGCACTTTCCTTTGTGGTGGTTTACTGTACCAGCAATATTGAAAGGTTGGCAAGACCGTGTTTTTGCAATGGAGCGTTTTTACAAAGGCGATCTTATTTACGAAGACGGATTTATGAAAGGTAAGAAAGTTCTCCTGTCGATAACCACGGGAACAGAATTTGGAGCTTATCAATATGGAGGGGTACATAATGGTGACATGGAGAGTATATTAAGACCTATTCACAGAGGAATTTTTGAATTTCTTGGGTTTTCGGTATTAACGCCTCAGATTAGTTATGCTGTTGCACATATTACTGATGAAGAAAGAAAATTGAAACTAAAAAACTGGAAATCAAGGTTGGAACAAATCGAAAAAGAAGAATCTATTATTGTTGGGAAATATTAATAGCGCTATAATATATTTGATTGTACAGATTTTAATAATAAATCTGTCAACCTTAATTAGGCAACTTTACAACTGACAAGTTGTGTATCTGATATCGTAAATCTCTTGTTTCTTTCCTCTTGATTCTATTTTCTAAGCTCTTCTTCTTTTTTTCTTTCCGTAATAAAAGTGGTTAGTTTTTTACCGTATTTTGATGCTGCTACATTTGGAGACATAGATTTATTGATTGTGTCCAGATATTTGATATTAGCATTATAGATTTCTGTTAAGGCAATATAAGGTGCTACCTCATGATCTGCATTATTTAAGGCAAAATTAGCTGCATATCTGTATTTACGCAGGATTAGCTGATTGTATTTTTGTTCTATGCTATCAAGTGTAGTCTGATTATTGTTTTTTACAGCCTGAAAGTTTTTTTCAATTAAGGTAAGCTGTTCATCATTAAATTTACGGGTAATCTTTCTGTATTCATCATATAGTTCCTGATTTTTAGAACCTGTTATTTTACCCTGAGCCGTAAAATATTCCATATTAGTATCTATATTTATTTTTCCCGGTTCAGCAAAGAACATCAGATTGTTGTCCAGAGAGTTTGTTTCGCCTCTGTCCAGAAACAGATACAGCATTTCAGGAGATTCAATAGTAATATCACTTTCAAAATTAGATTTACCATCTATATGAATAGTGTCCATAGCAACCAGAGAAGAGTCTTTAATTCTCTGGATATATAAAGTCCCTTTTTTCAGTCCTTTTATATTTCCAGTGATATGAAGATTGTTTTCTTTTTTACTGTTAGTACATGCAGTTAAAATAAGAATAGTAAATAATACAGTTAAATTTTTTTTCATAAAGAGGCTTTATTTTTTGAGTTAGCTTCTACAAAATAATGCAAAATAAAGAAGTAATACTATTTTTATTTTTTATTTTAAATTAGATCTATATCAGGCAGAATATCATTAAAAAAGTCCTAATCTATATTCTAATAAATATAAATTAGGACTTTAATTATGTACTAAATTGTAAAGTGTTTTTTAATGTTCTATCTGTAAACATTTTCAAATCTTCAAATTACCTCAATCTTCAAATTATTTTATCCTCTCAACCAGGCTTCCCTAAGAGCTTTTTTATTGTCATCGGTAGCTTTAAGTGTTTCCGTTTCTTCCAGTGGCAGTTTTGTATTCCCTTTCAGAATAAGCTCTTTATTGTCACGTTTTACTGTTACAGTGATTGGTTCTCCTTCTTTGAAAGTTATACTTTTCATGATTAAATCATAAATATTATCAAGATTGTATTTTGTGTCATTAATAGAAACAATTACATCACCTCCTTTTATACCAAGACTGTTCATGAAATTATTTAATTCGATTCCTGGAATTATTATAATTTCTTTTGTTGCAGGATTAGCGGTAATATAAGGAGTACTTCCTTTCAGGAATACATTTCCCGGGACTTCAATAGTTTCCGGAGTAATTCCTACTTTAGCAAAATACTGATCGTAAGGAATTGGAGTTGTTCCGGCAACATATGCTTTTAAGAAAGTGCCTATTTCCGGATAGGTCAGATCTGTTATTTTTTTAAACAGTTCATCATCATTAAACGGTTTATTGCTGCCGTATTCTTTTGATAACTGCTGCATCAGATCTAGTATTCCTTTTTTTCCGTTGCTCAGCTCCCGGATTTCTATATCAATACACATAGCAATCAGAGCTCCTTTAGTATATACATTGAGGTAATTATCTTTATAAGGTTTTCTTAAAACATTTTTGCTCATTTCTGTAAAACTCATGGTGTCATCAAACTGAGCGGAAGCAGCTATTTTTTCAGCTATTTTTTTGTAGAATTCATCATCATTGATCAGTCCCTGATTTACCTGGAACAGATTCGCAAAGTATTCCGTTACACCTTCGTACATCCATAAATGTTCGGACATTTTTGGAGTATTAAAATTAAAATACTGTATTTCTTTTGAATGAATACTCAAAGGTGTTACAATATGAAAAAACTCATGAGAAACCACATCAATCATTTCTTTAACCAATTCGTCTTTAGGCATGGACTCCGGAAAAACAACAGTAGTGGAAGTATTGTGTTCTAAAGCCCCAAAACCTTTAGCGTCATCCTTATTCATATCAGAAAGATACAGAAGGATACTATATTTTTTAGTAGCATTAAAAGGTCCTAGAAATCTCTTTTGAGCAGACATCATTTTTTCCATATCTGCCGAAATACTTTCGGCAGTATATAGATTATTAGGTGAATATACACTGATCAGTATGTCCATTCCGTCAACTGTAAAGTTGGTGTGATTTGGTTTAGAATACATAATCGGATTATCGATCAGTTCAGCATATCTTTTGGTCACAAAAATATCTTTTGAATCACTCGGATCTTTGTCCTCCATGGAAGTAGCACCCCAGAGATCAGTTGGATGAGTGATGTTCACAGTATAGGGTATTTCTGCTTTATCTTTGAAATAACCGAAAAAACCATGTGTATTGATTAGGAAATTTTCACCTGCTGCAATATTGGTTCCTGCCGGAGAGAAAACAGTATGTGTATCTTCCACATCAAAGCTGTCATTTACATAATAGGTAATTTTTGCCAGTGCTTTTGCATTACTGATTACCCATGAGTTTTCATCCATTTTAGCAACTGATAACGAATTCCCTTTAGCATCATAAGCTTTAAATTTTTCTATGAACTGACCATAGTCGTCTTCTGAATAGGTTCCCGGAATAATTTTTGGAATAAAATAAGTTATTTTTTCAGTAGTGATGACCGGAGGAATTACGGTAACCATTAACTGGTCGTTTTCGACTTTATTCAGATCTAATGAAACCTGTACTCCTTCTAGTCGTTGAGCAGATTGTATAACCGTTGTTTTACAGCTCCATAGTAAAGAAACTAAGGCTAATGTGTAAATTGCTTTTTTCATTTGGCGATTTTTTTAATAAGTCTGTTTTTTTCTGATTTGTTACAATTAATAATAATAGACTGCTTCATAGCCATATAGATTATTAGGCGTCAGTGAAGAGGTGTTAAGCACTTCATTTAAAACATTTTTGTTCTTTCTGTTCTTTAAAATTGTTTCTTTTATCTCAAAATCAACTGTATCAGGAGTAATAATTCCCTGAATAACGTACTCTTTTTTCTTTTTTGTTATTTTATAATAATTTGCATCGCTGATGATGTAATAACCGGGATTTAACCATAATTCTCCATCTGTCAGTTTTCCATTCTGTACTTTAGCTTCATATAGTTTATTTCCTTTTTCGGAATAATGGATTACTTTTCCGTCTAAGATGTTTTGCGGATATTCTCCGGAGTTGATAATATTGAATCTGAATTTAACTTTTCCGTTTTCATAATAATGGGTAGTAACATAAATACTGTCTTTTTCGACAGTTTGCTTCATATTCAGTATATCATTTTTATAATTAACTACTTCTGTTATTTTTTTGTCCTTATAAGTGATCTTTGAAACATTATCATAATAATTGGATTCAATTTTTGTCCCGTGTAGTATCTCGTCATTACTATAGGTTAAAGAAGCTTCTTCATTTCCTTCAGCATCATAATAAATGGCTGTGCCGTTTATGGCATCATTCTGATAAGGTATTCTTTGTTTTAAAACAGAATTGTTATAAATTTCAGTATCACCCTGTTTTTCTCCCAGAATATAATTTTCTTTTCGTAGTGAGCCATCATAAAAAGCATAATAGAGTTGCAATCCGTCTTTAAATCCTTGTTTATAATTTTCAACTATTCGTTCTGTAGGAAACCCTCCGGTCATAATAACTGTTCCTTCATACGGATTTCCATCTTGATACTTTGTTATATAGATTGTATCACCGTCATAAAAAGTTCCCTGTTTAGAATAATCGATTTCTCTTTGTAGTTTATAGCTATATTTAGTTTGGTCTTTATTTAACTCTTTCTCATATGTTTTTTCATAAACGAGAGTTCCTTTTTTATAGGTTTTAATAGAAGGTAATAATTCTGTGTCTTCGGAGATGTCATAATAATGAGCATCATCAAAATACGTATATTTAGTACCATCCTGCTCTGTAAAATTATAAGTTGAAAGAACATTTCCTTTCGTATCATAATAGGTTCCGACAGAAGGAGAGTAGTATTTGTGCTCTATTTCAGATTGTTTATTTCCGTTTTTGAAATAACTGGTTTTTGTAGCTATATTTCCGTCAGTATCGTATTTTATTGCCTGCAAAGGAATCAGCTGGTCTTTATTCTTTTTATTATAGCTGATTTGTTCTGTTAGTTCTCCGTTTTTGTATATGTAACTGTCAGAGATTTCATCATCATATAATTCATATACTGTTCCGTTATACGGTTGATTAGCTAAGTAGTCATATTTATCATTCAGTGTTACAATACTTAAAGTCTTCCCTTTTTTGTCATAAAATATAATACTGTTATTTTCTCGTTTTTGAAATACGGTTCCGTTTTTATAAAGTACTGTTTCACAGATTATGCTTCCATTTAGATAAGTTATAATAATGTTGTCAGAAGAAATAGAAGTTCCTGTTAAAGGACTTCCTGTTTCTGAATAAGTCAGTGTACTGGTAATAGTACCTTTAGAATTATAGTTTTCTTCCAGAATCGGATTGCCGGATTCATTGTAAGTTGTTACTTTTTTAAGAATACCATTGTCATCAAAAAAAGTTGATTTTAAAGTTTTTCCGTCTTTATATTCAGTAGTACTGAGGATCAGATCTTCTTTTCCTTCTTCATAATTAAAAATTATTTCTGTTCCGTTTCTGGATGAAAAGTATTTATCATCATCTGCTGTGTTTATTGTAAACTGTCCTATTTTTTCTCCTGAAATGTTATAGTATGTTGTTACGGTTTCTTTATCTTTCTCTATTTCTTCTGCTTTTAATTTGCCGTTTTTATAGTAGATTATTGTTTTTACCGGGCTATTGTTTTCGTAGGTAACTGTTGAGTAGATTCTGAAAGGACTAAAGTAATAGTTTACTAAAGTACCTTCTTTTACAGTACAACAGTCATTATAAACTGCTTCACCTATTTTTTCTCCTTTTTCATTATAGGAGATCTGTTTTGAAAGGGTATTATTTTCATAGATTATTTCATATCTGAATTTTGAGTTTTCTGCACTGTAGATATTTTGTGACAGATAAGCTCCTTCATCTGCTTTTGTAATAGAAATAGTTCCGTTATCTTCATTAGCATGTGTACCATTATATAAATAATTATCCTTAAAGGTAGATTTATAGACTTCGCCATTTTTCAGATAGGAGATTAGTTCACCATTCAGTATACCGTTAGTATATTCTGCTGTCTGAGTAAGTGAGCCATCTTCGTTGTACCAGGTAAATAAACCATCGAACAAATCCTGTTCTTTTGAGGTTGAGAATCCTTCTGCCTGTTTTTTTCCGGACAGATAATAATCGGTAATCCAAAAACCATTATCTTTTGGTTTTGGATCCGGTCGATAGAAAGAAGCTTCTTTTTTAGAAGTTTTCTCCCAGTTATTATTGTACCAGATAGTATCTTTTTGTGCCTGACTAAGGTGTGAAGTAAATAAGGTTATAACTAATAGAAATAGATTTTTTTTCATGAATTAATTTATTTTTTATTTGGTAATGAAATAACATAAGGAAAGAGGGGTTTTTCCCTTATACATAAAGATCAGAATAGGGGGTAGTTGATCCGGTTAAAGATAAGGTATAAAAGAATTTTGTACAATAAGAGAGGTGTTAAATATAAAAAAACTCCCGATTTTCGGGAGTTTTGTAAAGTTAATCTAGTTTGTTTTTAATATAATACTTTCCTTCTAGTTCGTCGTCAAAGTCATCTACAGAAAGAGGTTTTGGCTTCGGTTTTTTAGCAGTAGTTTTCTTTTTCCACAATTCAAATTCGTCTGTGGATAATCTCTTTTTCATGATTTCAGTTACCTCTTTTTCGGCTAAACCGAACTCATTCTTAATTGCTTCAAAAGGTTTCTTTTCTTCTAAAGCTACAGTGACAATTCTCTCTAAGTTTTCACTGTCTAGTTCTAAGCGTTTACTTTTTTTCATTACATGAAAATTAATCCGGATAAATGTATTTATTTTTAATGGTTATCCAATATTAGTAAAAAAAAGAATCACTTTCAATAGTTTTGAAGAAAAATTACCGCATACTTAATGAATTCATGGAATTGTGATTTATTAGTATATTATTCTGTTTATTACTAAAAATCAGTGTAATTTTAGAGTAAAAAAAAGAATAAATTTTATTATATTTAGATTAATAAAATTTCAGAAAGCGAATAAGAATCATTAGAGTTTATGATAATTAAAAAAGGGAGGAAAAGAATAATTATTTTTTTCCTCCCTTTAAAAGTTAGAAACAGAAAATTAATTTTCTGCTTTCTGTAACAGTGTTTTATAGATAAATCCGGCTACAATAGCGCCTAAAATAGGAGCAGCCCAGAATAACCATAATTGTGATAAAGGTTCTCCTCCTACAAAGAGAGCCTGCGAGGTAGAACGGGCAGGATTCACAGAAGTATTCGTGATCGGGATACTGATTAGATGAATAAGAGTTAGTCCTAAACCAATCGCAACTCCGGCAAATTTTCCATTAGCGAATTTATCTGTTGCTCCTAAAATGATTAGTAAGAAGAACAAAGTAAGAACAAATTCAGCAATAAAAGCAGCACCCATTGAGTAACCTTCCGGAGAGAAAGCCCCATAACCATTAGAAGCAAAAGCTCCAGCTTTCGTATTGTCAATTACAAACCCTTCTTTTCCTGAAGCGATACAATATAATACAGCAGCTGCGGCAAGACCGCCCACTACTTGTGCAACAATGTAAGGAAGCAAGTCTTTAGCAGGGAATCTTCCCCCTGCCCATAAACCAAAAGATACAGCAGGATTGAAATGTCCTCCGGAAATGTGACCAACAGCATATGCCATTGTTAGAACGGTAAGACCAAAAGCCAGGGCAACCCCTGCAAATCCAATTCCTAAGTTAGGAATGCCTGCTGCAAATATTGCACTACCACAACCTCCGAAGACAAGCCAGAAGGTTCCAAAAAATTCAGCAAAAAGTTTTTTCATAATGATGAGGGTTTAATTAATAAATACTATAGAATTAGAGTTAAATAAAAAAAGTGTATTGGTAAAGCCCAATACACTAATAATCGTTGTACTACTAAACGTTGCAAAAACACCCATTCAGAGAGTCCTAAATTTACTTTTTTGTGAATATACATTTTCAGATTTGCCGGAAAAAAAGCTATTAACAGAAAGATGATGCCCCATACAGCATAGCTGGTTACAATTAGGTACAGATGCCGGGGTAATTCCATAAACACTGATTTTTGTATCAAAATACGTTACAGCGAATATACGAATTCTTAATATATCATCAGTTGATTTTCTTTTTAACATTAATATTCATTATTACAATTGCTGTAATAATTAATACGACACCAAACCACTGAATTCCTTTTACCTCTTCGCTTAATAAAATATGCGCCATCATTACTGAAACGGGAATCTCTATGGAAGTAACAATACTTCCCAGTCCGATTCCTGTAATTGGAAATCCTGCATTTAATAATATAGGAGGAATAATAGTTCCAAAGAGTGAAAGGACAATTCCCCATTTAATAAAGATATCTGTATTGAATGTTCCGGTGTAACTGGCTATAGCAAAAGAAAATACAATTACAGCACCACCCAATAACATATACAGACTGCGTTGAGGTGTTGATAGTTCAGTTGCTACTTTGTTAGAAGTAAACATAGTTACTGTATAAGAACAAGCAGCACAAAGGCCCCAGAATATCCCGGTCATAAAACCTTCTTTACCAAAGTCAATGCTTTTACCAAAAAGGTTCAGTGCTAAAGCTGTGCCTGTAAGAACAATAACAGTAGCTATTATTTTTCGTTGTGAAGGGACTTTTTTGGTTAAGATCATTTCCAGAACAACTCCCATCCAGATAGTCTGCATTAGCAGAACGATTCCCATTGAAACAGGAATGTATTTGACAGCCAGATAATAAAATAAACTGGTTCCTCCCAGAGACGTTCCGGCAAGCATAAGCTGCCCGATATTTTTTGAAGTAGCTTTACGTACAGGTTCTTCTTTTCGGATTCTTTTATAAGCATTAATGATAAGTAATCCCGTTATACCTAATACGAATTGAGCAACCGTTACTTCAGCAGTGGTAAATCCCTCGTCATAAGCCATTTTTACAAAAGTAGCCAGCATTCCATAACTGGAAGCACCTAACCCCACTAATAAAACTCCCTTGAATATTTTATTTCCAAACATTTTATTTCTATTTTTAAAAGCTTGCAAAGGTAGGAATCATAATTGATTTGAATGATTAAAAGAGTTATTATATTAAAGGATGAGATTGTTTAGAAGGTTTGTAGTTGTAGAAATGAGGAAAAAGAAGTTCAGAAAAAGAAATGGAATCGGTTAGAAATCAATTTATTTCTTTTCAAGTAGTATCTTTGTACTGAAATTAATAGAGATCAAAAAATGCTTAGCTCAAAAGGTATAGACCGGACATTTAAACATAATTTATTACTTGCTGTGTTTTTTGCTTTTGTAGCAGGGATCATTAATGTTTTCGGTTTGGTAAAACTAGGGACCTTTACGACTAATATTACAGGACATATCGGAGAGTTGGCAATTGCAATTGAAGATAATTCTTCTTTGCCAGATCTGATGAAAATAGTAGGATGGGTAGTTTCCTTTGCTTTTGGTTCCTTTATAGCTTCTTTATGCACCAATTATTTTGATGGAAAGAAGATTAGATTCTCCTATATAGTACCGATAGTTTTAGAGATCATTTTATTACTGATGTCGATTTATTTACATGGATCAAAAGAAGATAGAGGAGAAGCATTAGAGTTGGAAATATTATTATTGTTTATTGCAATGGGTCTTCAGAATGGTATTGTTTCTATGGTAAGCGGTAATGTGGTCAGAACAACGCATCTAACGGGAATGGTAACTGATTTTGGTATTGGTCTGGGAGAACTGGTTATGAAAAAAGGGGAACAAAAACTAAAAATAAGAAAGATTCAGCTTACCTTATCCATTATAATATCTTTCGCAGCAGGCGGATTAATAAGTGCTTTTCTGATCTTTTATTTCCATCAGCAGGTACTCTGGATTCCTGTTGTATTACTTTCAGTATTATTGTTTTATGATTATAATATTTTAAGTAGAAGTATTACTATTATTAGGGAGAAACTACAGGTTTAATTTAGGGTTCTTTTCTTAATCAGTCCAGAATATGATTGTTTTTTACACACTGTCTTTTTAGTAAATATATTTTGTTTTGAAAATAGAACGCCCTGTTATATGATAATGTAACAGGGCGTTTTGAATAGTTATTTTATTGTACAAAACTTATTTGATCAGCTCAAAGTTTCTTTTTACAAACATAGTTAACTCTTCTCCTTTTAATAAATTCTGAGATAATTTAGCCAGGTCAAGAGCTTGTTTTACAAGGTGCTCCTGTTGTGCTTTATCCGAAGTATTCAGTATATGACCTGCTAATTCAGAATTGGTATTCACTACAAGGTTATACATTTCCGGCATATTGCCCATACCAAACATTCCGCCGCCACCGGACTGACTCATTTCTTTCATTCTGCGTAGAAATTCCGGTTGCGTAATTATGAAAGGAGAAGCTTGGCTGTCCATAGCTTCCAGTTGCACACTGTAAGTCGTTTTAGGGACAATTTCTTCCAGAACAGTTTTAAGATTCTCTTTTTCTTCATCTGATAATTTAGAAATAGTTTCCTCTTCTTTTTTGATCAGGTTGTTGATGTGATCTGAGTCTACACGTACAAAAGTGACGTTTTCATTATCGGCTTCTAATTTTTGAATTAAATGAGAGATAATAGGAGAATCCAGTAACAGTACCTCATAGTTTTTCTCTTTGGCAGCAGCGATATAACTGTGTTGTGTCTCTTTATTAGAAGCATATAAGACAACTAATTTACCATCTTTGTCGGTCTGGTTCTCTTTAAGGTTCTCTTTTAACTCATCAAGAGTATAATATTTATCATCTACCGTAGGATATAATACAAAAGCACCTGCTTTTTCATAGAACTTAGGTTCAGAAAGCATTCCGTATTCAATAACAATCTTGATGTCATTCCATTTTTGTTCAAAATCAGCACGGCTTTCTGTAAATAGTGATTTTAATTTATCTGCTACTTTACGGGTAATGTAGTTTGATATTTTCTTTACAGCTCCATCAGCTTGAAGATAAGAACGGGAAACATTCAGAGGAATATCCGGAGAATCAATAACTCCTTTTAACATGGTCAGGAATTCAGGTACAATTCCTTCCACATTATCCGTTACAAATACCTGATTCTGGTATAATTGGATTTTATCTTTTTGAATTTGCAGATCCGATGTCATCTTAGGGAAATACAGAATACCTGTCAGATTAAAAGGATAATCAACATTTAAATGGATATTGAATAGAGGTTCCTCAAACTGCATAGGGTACAGTTCACGATAGAAATCTTTATAGTCTTTATCTGTTAGATCAGAAGGTTGTTTTGTCCAGGCAGGACTTGGATTATTGATAATATTATCTATTTCAATAGTTTCCTCTTTAGCATCATCACCTTCACCTGTTTTTATCGTTTCTTTTTTTGTTCCGAATTTGATCGGGACAGGCATGAACTTATTGTATTTATTCAGTAATTCAGAGATTTTATAATCCTCAAGGAATTCCAGAGAATCTTCCGCTATATGCAGTATGATCTCCGTTCCGCGAGTTGTTTTATCTGCTACTGTAAGAGCAAATTCAGGACTTCCGTCACAAATCCAGTGAGCAGCAGGCTCTTCCTTATATGATTTTGTGATAATCTCCACTTTTTCCGCAACCATAAAAGCAGAATAAAAACCTAAGCCGAAATGTCCTATAATCCCTGAATCTTTGGCAGAGTCTTTATACTTGTCCAGAAACTCTTCTGCTCCTGAAAATGCAACCTGATTAATGTATTTTTCTACTTCATCAGCGGTCATTCCCAGTCCCTGATCTATAATATGAAGCTTTTTCCCTTCTTTGTCGATTTTAACTTCGATGATCGGATTACCATATTCAACATTCGTTTCACCAATGCTGGTCAGGTGTTTTAGTTTTAAAGTTGCGTCAGTTGCATTAGAAACCAGTTCACGTAAAAAGATTTCATGATCACTGTATAAAAATTTTTTGATTAATGGGAAGATGTTCTCTACCGAAACATTAATTTTTCCTTTTGTCATATGTTGTTGATTTTATAAGTTTTATAATTATGATAATAACTCTTTTTCAAATAGAATACCAATTGAATCTTAAATGACAAATTGACATTATAAAAAAAAGTTTAGGTAGAAGAATGTTAATATGAGATTATTTGTGTAATTTTAGTACGATAATTCAGCGATTAACGTTTAACGTTGTTTAACTTTAATAAAATTAATATGAAAAAGTTTTTATTTTTAAGCGCAGTGATCCTAACATTGGGTGCTTGCAAATCAACAATAGACACTAAATCTCAGGTGGCTATAAAAGGGAATTGGGTTATTACTAGTGTAACCTATCCGGGTTCTGAGTATATCAAAGTAAATTCATTTCAAATTGCTGATTCTAAATGTTTTGAAGGAAGTACTTGGAAGTTTATCTCAAATAACAACAAAGGAAACATGAGTTTAACTCAGGGAGGATGTCCTGCTTTCAGCTCGCCTTTTGTATGGAGCATTGATAAACAAGGGCAGTTTGGCTTGAAAATTGTTGAAGCTGGAGAAAAAGCCAAAAGAATTCAACAAGGTTATTTTTTAAGAGTAGCAAATCAATATGAAAATTCATTTCAGCTGATAGATAAAGTAAATGTTGGCGGAAAACTAACAGATGTTGTATATCAGTTTGAAAAACTAAACTAAACCCTAATTAAAAAAAGAAAATGAAAAAATCAATTATCTATTCATTAGTCGGAACTTTTGTTCTGGGAATGATGTTAACAAGTTGTGAGTCTATAAAAAACACGAATAACACTCAAAAAGGAGCTGGTATTGGTGTTGCAGCAGGTGCTCTTATTGGTGGTATCTTAGGTAATAACCTGGGTAAAGGAGGAAACGGTGCTTTAGGAGCAATTATAGGTGGAGCAATTGGTGGTACGACCGGAGGTCTTATTGGTAACAAAATGGACAAACAGGCACGTGAGATTAGTGAAGCTGTACCGGGAGCAGAAGTAGAAAGAGTAGGTGAAGGAATTAAATTGGTTTTAAATGAAAACGCAATCCGTTTTGATACCAGTAAATCTACATTGACCCCGACAGCAAAACAAAATTTAGATAAACTGGTTGCTGTATTTAACGAATATCCGGATACTAATATTCAGATCTACGGTTATACAGATAATACAGGTAGAGCAGAATACAATAAAACATTATCCGGTCAAAGAGCAGAATCTGTAAAAACGTATTTAAGTGGTAAAGGAATTAAATCAGGAAGATTTAATATTACAGGTATGGGTATTGAAGATCCTATCGCAACAAATGATACACCAGAAGGAAGAGCTAAAAACCGTCGTGTAGAATTTGCTATTACTGCAAATGAAAAAATGGTTCAGGATGCTGAAAGAGAAGCTAAAAAATAATCTTTAGTGAATTAAAAAAATTAAAGAGGCTGTCTACATTGTAGACAACCTCTTTTTTATATATGGTTACCTAAAAGGAATAGTAATAATGTCAAATGAAAGAAGAAGCCTTTTCAGATAGCTTCTTTTTTTGTTTTAAGGATTTAGAAAAACATTCTGTTTATTAGGTATAGTTACATTGTTTAATCATTTCGTATCTTTATGATGCACTGAAAAATTTAAAAGGGAGTGTTTTTAAAAGTGGCACAGATGTTGAGTATAGAAAAGAATATTATACTGAAAGTTTATACAGATAAATTTTTTCTGGCACAATTTTCAGTACCGTCATTGTCGGAAACATTAGTTAGAAAAACGTTCAAGAAATATTTTAGAGAATATCCTGAGATTATATACGATTCTTTCACTCCCGATTCAATGAATGTTGCGAGCATCGGACAGGTGCACAAAGCGATCAAGGATGGGAAAAACTTGCTGTGAAAATCCAATGCCTGGGAGTGATAGAAAGTATAAGTTCAGATCTGGCAAAGGTAAAGCCCTTTGCAATAAAGATATTTAGTTTTCAGGAAAGAGGATTTTACAAAAGATACTCAGTTAAGAAAAATAAATAGTAATCGTAGATCCAAACATTTTTTATACATTAATAGAGCCTTTTTTATCTGTACCGTTTATTATATGCTTTAAAAGCATAAGTAAAAACGTAGCATTTCAGAAAATATATACAATAAATTTTATAATTAAATAGTTTGTTTATTGGTTAGGTTGGTAAGAGTGTATTTCCTTTACAGGAAGTGCGCTCTTATTGTTTATAAAGAGATTATATTTGTAAAAAAGTTTATACTCATAAAGCTACAAGATGTTAAAAGTTAAAAATATATCATTTGCATACGAAGAAGAAACAGTTATAGATAACATTGATTTTAGGATTGAAAAAGGTCAGAATATATCTGTTATAGGAGAAAGTGGTTGTGGAAAGAGTACTTTACTGAAACTTATTTATGGTTTATATGATCTGGATGAAGGAACAGTTTCCTGGGATCAGTTTCCGGTTCTTGGTCCTAAATTCAATTTAGTTCCCGGTCCTGATTTTATGAAATATCTGGCACAGGATTTCGATCTGATGCCCTATATCACTGTAGAAGAAAATGTAGGAAAGTTTCTTTCTAATGTTGATCCAGGTAAAAAAGCAGAAAGAGTACACGAACTACTAGCAATGGTAGAAATGACCCAATATGCAAAAGTGAAAGCAAAATATCTTAGCGGAGGACAGCAGCAACGTATAGCTTTAGCAAGAGTACTGGCGGATGAGCCAGAAGTATTGCTTTTAGACGAACCTTTCAGTCAGATCGATAGTTTTCGTAAAAATGCATTGCGCAGAAATCTTTTTGCGTATTTAAAGAAAAAAGGAGTTACCTGTATTATTGCTACACATGATAGCGTTGATGCTCTCTCTTATGCAGATCGTACTATAGTGATGCAGAATGGAAAAATTTTATGTGAAGAAAATTCGGTTGAATTATATCAGAATCCGAAGACAAGATATGTAGCTTCTCTGTTTGGTGAGGTAAATGAGGTTCCTGTAAACGTTCTGATGTCTTATGATGATCCGGAAAAAACAATTTTACTTTATACACACGAACTGTATTTAGCAGAAAAATCCGGTTTAGAAGTAATTGTTAAGCAAGCTTATTTTAGAGGAGATCATTATCTGATCAAAGCAGCTTATCAGAGAAAAGCCATTTTCTTTGACTGTTCTTTTCCAATTCCGGAAAATGAAACAATATTCTTAGAAGCAGATGAGGAACTTATTTTAAGCAGAATCCAATAAAAAAACAGAATAAAGTATACACAAAAGTGGTATGCCTTGTTCTGTTTTTATGCTTTGTTTCTTAAATTGAAGATATTTCAATATTTTATTATAAGACAAAAAAAGATTATTTTTATTGAAAATAAAATCAAATATAAAAAGCTTCGTTCTGAAAATTATTATTTTTTGTTCTTAACGTATTGTTCCAGCCACTGATCTTGTTCCCATAGCAAGTGCATTACAGATTCAATAGCAGCATAACCATGACTTTCTTTTGGAAGAATCACTAACCGCGTTGGTGCTCCAAAGCCTTTTAGAGCATTAAAATAACGCTCACTCTGCATTGGATAGGTACCGGAATTATTGTCCATCTCTCCATGAATCAGCAATAAAGGAGTTTTCATATTTTCAACATGCATAAAAGGAGACATTGTATTATAAACTTCTGGCGCTTCCCAGTAATTTCTTTCCTCACTCTGAAAACCAAAAGGCGTTAAAGTTCTGTTGTAAGCACCACTTCTTGCAATTCCGGCAGCAAACAGATTGGAATGAGTTAACAGATTAGCAGTCATAAAAGCTCCATAAGAATGCCCTCCTACAGCAACTCGTTTTCGGTCAATATAACCCAAAGCATCTACAGCATCAATAGCCGCTTTTGCATCTGCAATCAGTTGTTCTATAAAAGTATCATTAGGTTCATCTTTGCCTTCACCTACGATCGGGAAAGAAGCATTATCCAGTACAATATAACCTCTGGTTACCCAATATACAGGAGATCCGTAGTACGGAAAAGTAAACTGGTTTGGATTAGAAGTATTCTGACCTGCACTGTTCTTGTCTTTGAATTCAGCTGGATAAGCCCACATAATCATCGGCATTTTTTCTTTCTTTTTTATATCATATCCTGTAGGGAGATATAAAGTGCCACTCAGTTCTAGTCCGTCCGCTCTTTTATATTGTATTACTTCCTTATGAACATTCTCTATTTTTTTAAAGGGGTTTTCAAAAAAAGTAATAGCAACAGGAGCCATTCTTTTTTTGATATTTTTGATATAGTAATTAGGATATTCATTTTTAGATTCAAGACTTACCAGAATTTCTCCTTTTCCGATGTTTGTGATAGAGCGAATACTTTCTTTTTTATCTGTTAAAGTAGACTGATAGATACGTTCTTTTTTCTTTGTTTTTAGGTTGAACTGATCAATAAAAGGAAACTGACCTTTATCAGTAAAACCTTCCCCTATCAGGAAAGCATTATTTCCTTCAAGATTCAGGACATAACGTCCCCATTGGTTTTTTATCAGATCAAATTTTCCCGGATCACTATAAATGTCCTGATAGTTTCTGTCAAAAATAACTTCGGGAGTATAGGAAGCGTCAGAAGGATTGAAAAGATATGTTTTTGTATTTCTCGTATTCCACCATTTGTCACTTACCAGAGCAATCTTGTCTGTTCCCCAGGTAATTCCCGCATAACGATTAATGGTTTTAACCAGATTTTTTGGAGTACCATTAAAAGGAGCCTCCAACGCAAATACAGCATCACGATAAGTAACTTCCACAGCTGGATCTCCGCCATCCAGTGCCTCTGCCCAGACTAATGTTGCAGGCTGATCAGCTCTCCATGAAATATTTCTTTTTCCTTTTTCAGTAGCCATAAATCCTTTCGGCATATTTTCAATTAGAGGCTTTTCATTAAGTATTTTTACCAGTTTTCCATTTAGATCATATAAGATCATTTTAGTAGGGAAACGATAAAGAGGAACAATATAAGAAAAAGGTCTGTGTAAAGTTTCGATCATAATATATTTTCCATCAGGAGAGAAACTTTCATTGCTGTACATCGCTTTTTCTTTCCATAGTACAGCTTTTCCTTCAAGAGAAACTTTAAATAGCTCAGAAGTCGTTAAAACTTCAAAGTTCGTTTCATCATTTTTGTTTTTAAGCAAATCCTGATAGGTTCTGTTCTGTGCTTTTGTTCCGTCGCTTACTGTTACAATAGGACCGGTAGGTATTATTTCTGTTGTATTGATTATGGTACCTCTTTGAGAAGGAAGCATTCTGATAAGAAGAGACTGGTTGTCAATGAACCAGTTTATAGGATTTCCCATATTAGCATTAACCGTTGCGTCTGTTATTTTCTTTGCAGAACCGGAAGCAATAGTAATGATCCATACCTCAACACCGATTTCTGTAGTGTTAGTAAATGCAATCTTGGTCTCATCCGGTGACCATAAAAAATTAGCTAGTTTAGCCTGATCAGGAAGACCGGATATTTTTTTAGCTTCTTTTTCTTTTGTTTTTTTGTATTCAATATTGTTCACATAACGAACCGTACTGGAAATATTTGTTTTTGGATTGATACGCAATCCTCCAAGCTTCATTTCTGTTTCGGACAGTTCTGCTAGTGTTCTGTACATATTACTGTATAGCAAAAGCATATTCTCATTTTTACTGTCTATAATAACAGAAGGAGCTCTTTTAACATCAACCAGTTCAAGAATTTCAGAAGGAGGTTTCTGGTAGGTTACATTTTCCTGGGCAAATGTGATTCCTCCGATAAGCAGAAGAAAACAGGATTTAAAAAAGATTTTCATTTTTACAAGTTTAGTAATTGGATTAGAATTAAGTATTTGCTTTTTGAGCAGCTATCGGAAAATTACAATTACTGATAACTGTAATGTCCGATGATTGTATTTTTGAATAAACAGTCCTCCAGAACCTGTCCAGCTCCGATATTATGAACAATAAGAGGTCTTTTCTGGTCTTCTGATTTCTCTTTTGCTACAATCCCGATATGCGTTAGGTTTCCGTTAAGTCTCCAGCAGACAATATCTCCCGTTCTATATTCTTTTGGATTAGTGCTTACAGGTAATATTTTACCAAATCTGGAGAAAAAGGTCATTAAGTTCAGAACTCTTCTGTGATCAATATTTTTGTCAGTAGATTTTAATCCCCATGTTTTAGGGTATTTACTGAAATTCGCTTTCATATCTTCATGTATTTTTTTCTGAAGATCAATATCCGTTTTTCTATATGCTCTGATAATTACATCTGAGCAAACTCCTTTGTTTGCAGGAACATCACCATTAGGGTAATCAATTTTAAAATAAGAAGGATCATACTGGACTTTCTGATGAGTTAGTTCGACAGCAGCAACAGCCAGTTTTTCGTTAAAAGGCATTTGTCCAAAAACAGTTGCCTGAAAGAATAATAAGAAAAGATAAACTAAAATTTTCTGCATAATAAAAATAATTTTTGGATTGCACAATATATTAAAAATGTAGGAACAGAAGATGAGTTCTTGTTAAAATAGTTGTTATATGATTTTTTATTCCCGGAAATAAAAAAACCTTCTGATAGATTTATCAGAAGGTTAAAACTAAAACTAGGTACAGTTAATTAGAAACCTCTTCGATAGAAAATCCTAATTTTTTTATCGCTGTAACAATCGTATCTGTAGCAATATCCTGCGTGCTTACAGTTAATATTTTATCCGGGTTGTCAGTATCTACTTTCCAGTTCTCCTGACCTACAATTGTATTTAGAGGGTCAGTTACTTTAGAGACACAGCCTCCACAATTAATATTGGTTTTAAATTTTATTGTTTTCATGATTTTTATTTTTGTTTAAAAAGTTTAAAAAGTTGCAAAGGTACAGAGGTTTTAATAGTTGATAGTTTTTAATTGATAGTTCTCAGTTTTATCTTTAACCGTAAAGTTGTTTTGAATACTGTGACTGTATACTGAAAACCGAATACTTTACATCTTGTTTTTATCTATTTTAGTTTCTTCCATTTCAGTAATAAACTGTTGCTCACTACACTTACAGAGCTCAGAGCCATAGCAGCTCCTGCTATCATTGGATTTAGCAGGAATCCGTTAAAAGGATACAGTATACCTGCTGCAATAGGAATACCGATAACATTATAAATAAACGCCCAGAACAAGTTTTGTTTGATTGTTGCTACCGTTTGTTTCGATAATAGAATCGCCTGAGGTATTTTATTCAAATCCGAAGAAATGATTGTCATATTAGCAACATCCATTGCAATATCAGAACCTTTTCCCATTGCGATACTTACGTTTGCCTGTGCTAATGCAGCGCTGTCATTGATTCCGTCACCCACCATGGCAACTATTTTACCTTGATTTTGTAATTCTTTTACAAAATCGACCTTGTCCTGAGGTAATACTTCCGCTTTATAGCTTGTAATTCCGGTTTGTTTTGCAACTGATTGCGCAGTAGCCTCATTATCACCCGTAAGCATAAATACTTCAATGCCTAGATCTTTCAGTTCAGCAATAGCACTTACAGAGGTTGCTTTTATAGTATCTGCAATACCGATCACTGCCAGTACTTTTTTACTGTCTGCAAAATAGATTACAGTACTTGCGTTCTCATATTCCTGATCTGCATATGTTGCTAAAGTAGGGTCAAGTTGTATAGTATTTCGTTCTATTAATTTTTTATTTCCCACAAAATAAGTCTCATTTTCGATCTGAGCACTTACTCCGGAGCCGGTAAGACTCTGAAAAGAAGAGACAGGTACTAGCTGAGCATCAGTAAGATATTTTGAAACCGCCTCTGCGAGAGGATGTTCGGATTGTTTTTCGATAGAGAACAGGACAGAAGCTTTACTTTGATCATCCTGTAACCAGTATCCTTTTGTAACTTTTGGTTTTCCTTCCGTTATTGTTCCGGTTTTATCCAGTACAACAGCATCTACCTTTCTTCCCAGTTCCAGACTTTCAGCATCTTTGATTAGGATTCCGTTTTCAGCTCCTTTACCTACACCTACCATAATAGCTGTGGGAGTAGCCAGACCCAAAGCACACGGACAGGCAATTACCAGTACTGTTACCATAGCCAGTAGCCCCTGAGTAAAACCGTTTTCACCTCCAACGAAATACCATATAAAGAAAGTGATAATAGCAATTGCCATCACAACCGGTACAAAAATACCGGCAATTTTATCCACTAATTTCTGAACAGGCGCTTTACTGCCCTGAGCATTCTGGATCATTTCGATGATCTGCGCCAGAAGTGTTTCACTGCCTATTTTTTCTGCTTTGAACTGAAAGCTCCCTTTCTGATTAATTGTTCCTGCAAATACAGAACTGTTTTCTTCCTTAAGCACCGGAATCGGTTCTCCTGTAATCATACTTTCATCAATATAAGAACTGCCGGAGACTACTTTACCGTCAACTGCTATTTTTTCTCCCGGTCTTACTAATAAGATATGTCCTGTGTTAATTGAAGCAATAGGAATTTCTTTTTGTTCCCCATTTTCAATGATAATGGCTGTTTTAGGTTGTAATCCAATTAGTTTTTTAATAGCAGATGAGGTATTACCCTTCGCTTTTTCTTCTAATAGTTTCCCTAAAAGAATAAAAGTGATAACCACTCCTGCAGCTTCAAAATAAACATGGGCATGTAAACCTCTTTCATGCCAGTAACCGGCAGCAAGAGTATTGAAAACACTAAAAACATAGGCAACTCCAGTACTCAGAGCAACCAGTGTATCCATATTAGCAGAGCGGTGTTTTGCCTGTTTCCATGCATTGATGAAAAAATCTTTACCCAGCCACAATACAATAGGAGTAGATAGTATCCACATAATATAATCACCATAAGGCATATCCATAAAGAACATTCCTATTATTACCAGCGGAATGGCAAAAATAACTGCGGTACGTGTTTTGAACTGTAGTTCTTTGAACTTAGCCTGATTCAGGTCTTCCAGTGTTTCTTTAGCTTCATCACTTTCATCGATCATCAGGTCATATCCTGCGGACTGTAAATTAGCTTTTAATTCATTCAGGTTCGTCATACTTGGAACATACTCTATTACAGCACTGGTATTTGCATAATTGACGGAAGCATTTACAACTCCCGGAGTATTATTCAGTATATTCTGTGCAGAACTGGCACAAGAAGCACAGGACATACTCAGTACAGGCAGTGTCTTTTTAACAGTAGGGACATTATACCCCAAATCACGTATTGTTTTTACCGCTTCCGGTAATACGGTCTCAGGATGTGTTGTTTCCAGAATAGCACGTTTGTTATTTACTTCTACTTTAAGAGAAGTAACATCCTTAATGTTTTTCAGTCCGTTCTGAACGATTAGCGCACAATGTTCGCTTTCTACGTTCTCTAGCGGTATAATGATATTGTTTTTTTCGGGTTTCATATAAATTCTTTTTTAAGAACAGGACAAAGTTCCGAAAATTATAGTAGTAACAGTTGTACTATTTTGATTAAGAGTTGTAAGATTTTAGATTTTATACGGAGGTTTTTCTTTTGTATTTTCATTTTTTTAAATAAATCGGGAGATAATCATTATATCAAGAGAGTTGTTTTCAAAATTGCAGATATAGAAAAAAATGTTAACTTGTAGTGCTATATTTTCCGGGATGCTTAAATTTGCGCCTGTATTTTTAGTAAATAATTAAAGAAAAATGATGATGTATCACTCAAAAATAAAAGGGTTAGGCTATTATGTTCCTGAAAATATAGTTACCAATGACGATCTTTCCAAAGTTATGGACACTAATGATGAATGGATTCAGGAAAGAACAGGAATAAAACAAAGGCACCATATCAAAAAAGGAGACGGTAACTCCACAGCAGTAATGGGTTATAAAGCAGCAAAGATTGCTATAGAAAGAGCCGGTTTAGAGGCAAACGATATAGATATGATTGTTTTTGCAACACTAAGTCCCGATTTTTATTTCCCAGGTGGTGGCGTACAGGTGCAGGAAATGCTGGGAGTAGGAACCATTCCCGCTTTAGATATCAGAAATCAGTGTTCCGGGTTTATTTATGGTCTTTCAGTAGCAGATCAGTTTATAAAGACCGGAATGTATAAAAATATTTTACTGATAGGTTCTGAAAACCATTCAGGTGGACTGGATATGACAACCCGCGGTCGTGGAGTTTCCGTTATTTTTGGAGACGGAGCAGGAGCAGTTGTTCTTTCCCGAACAGAAGATACTTCAAAAGGAATTCTTTCCACACATTTACACTCTGAAGGTCAACATGCAAAAGAACTGGCTTTAATAGGACCAAGTACCGAAAGATGGCTACCGGAAATTATAAAAGCAAACGACCCCGATGATCTGTCTTACTATCCTTATATGAATGGAAACTTTGTATTCAAACATGCAGTAACCCGTTTTTCAGAAGTAATAATAGAAGGTCTCGAAGCAAACAATTTAAAGATTTCAGATATTGATTTGTTGATTCCACATCAGGCAAACCTCAGAATTTCCCAGTTCATTCAGCAAAAATTCCAGTTAAGCGATGATAAAGTATATAACAATATCATGAACTACGGTAATACAACAGCCGCTTCCATTCCGATTGCATTAACAGAAGCATGGGAACAAGGAAGACTCAAAGAAGGAGATATTCTGGTATTAGCCGCTTTTGGTAGTGGATTTACCTGGGGAAGCGCTATTATAAAATGGTAATGTTTTTGTAAGGTGTTATTTGTAAAAAGTAAAAAGTTTTTTGTAAAAGGAGAAAAGAGAGCTGTTTTCAGAGAATTTTCTATATAAGATTTTGGAAAACGTACAGGAAAACAACCTTAGATAAACCAGTTAAAGCATAAAAACAAGAGAAGTTGTCTGAAAAGGCAGCTTCTTTTTATTTTATACTATTTACAAAATTTAATAAAAAACAGATGATTTTAATTATAATACATTATATTAGCCATATTGTTGCGTTATTTTAATAAAAAATGGTAAAACGACACAAGAAGCAAACAGGTTTAATAAAATAAAAATTATAAATGAATTATTTAGCAAAAAACATAAGCAAAAGAGTTGTTATTCGTATTCCTATGTATGATAAATCTGTACACTTTTCCGATCTTGAAATACATCAGGAAATCCTTTCCCACAGTCGTTTTCAATTTTTATGGCGTATATCCGGAGATCTGAAAACCAACCCGCTGGAGGAGTTCGGATATTTTCAGAATAACCTGGATAATGAGATCACTTTTTCCTTTTATACAAGAGGAGGAAAAGAAGTAATTTATAAAGGGCTGATTACCGGTTTAAAGATGGTAAATAAGGATGGCGCTACACGTGGTTACTGGGTGACGGGTTCTAGTCATACAATAGCACTAAACGATTTTAAACTAAATCGTCAACATCTCGATAAAGATTTAGCTCAAATCCTTAAAGATACCCTCAAAGGAAGAATTCAGGGATTATGGGAACCGGAAGACCTACTACCTGAATTTACAGATAAAATACCAAGTGTTTTACAGTCCGGTGAAACAGACTGGGACTTTATAACCCGATTAGCACAACGATACGGAGAATGGCTTTACTGGGATGGTACCCGTTTACAATTCGGAAGAGTAAAAGACTCCAAAATGACACTGGTAAACGGGAGACATATCCGAAGTTTTGGAATGGAAGTACAGTTGCTGAGTAATAAATCCGCATTATCCGGTTATGACTATCAACAAGCAGCAATGTTGAAAACAGAGCTGAAGCAGACGAATAATCATTTTAACGACAATTTGATGGACAGTGCCATTGATGCACAGAGAAGTCAGTATAAGCAGAATACAGATTATAACGACACTGTTTTGTATCATAACTACAGTCCCGCAGTTTGCGATCAAAAAGAAATAGAGCATATGGTACAGTTAGATACAGCCGGAAAAGCAGCAAAAATGGTACGATATACCATAGAAACCGATGAACCTATAAATGTAGGACATGTAGTAACCATTCAGGACAAGACCGTGACCCATCATGTTATTGTGACTAAATGTAGTTTTTACAGTGTAGGAACAGGAAATTTTCGAAATGAATTCGAAGCAATTCCGGTAGACTGCATACAACCTCCCTATACCGATTCACAAGTAAGAGGTTTTGCCTGCGATCAGCCTGCTAAGGTAATTGATAACAATGACCCGATGGGTATGGGAAGAATAAGAGTACGCTATTTTTGGAGTGAACGTTCCGGAGAAAATGAAAGCGACTGGATCAGAGTACAAATGCTTCATGCCGGCGCCGGAAAAGGATCTTATTTTGTTCCTGAGCTGGACGAAGAAGTACGTGTGTCTTTTGAAGGAAATCATCCCGACGCAGCCTATGTATCCGGAACGAGTTATAACGGACAGCAGTTAAGCGGCTATCACACCCCCGGCAATGATATCAAAGCGATACATACCCGAAGCGATGCTAAAGTAATACTAAATGATGCAGAAGGCAGTATAAGATTAGAAGATCCAAGCGGAAACAACTATTTTATGGATGGAAAAGGAAACACGACCCTAACCGTTCCCAATACCTTTACTGTAAATGCAACCGATATCAACCTAAATGCCTCCGGTAATATGGTTTCTAACATAGATATGAATATCACAGAAATCGCAGGAATGAACATTATGCAGCATGCAGCAATGGATTATTCTCTGGGAGCCGTTAATATTACTAAATCAGCGAGTGAAAACTATGTCTGTGATGCTAAGGACATTCATAAACATGCCATTGAAGCCATAGAGACTTCTTCTATTGCTGATTATACACAGAATAGTGAGACTGTAGTAAAAAGTTTGTCCAGAGAGAAAAGTTTAATCGGCTAAATCATGAGTAAAGAAAAAAAGACAGGTCAAATCACTATTATAGCTAAAAATATAATTGATAATGCTGGAAATGAAATCCGGGAAGATGCTAAAGTAATAAAGAATCGTGCCGGAGGAAGATTTATTCAGAATGGAAAAGAAGGTGTTCTTTATGGCGAAAATATAGAAAGAAAACCGATACGATCCGCTATGCCCGAAGATGCCGTAAATGTTTTTGTAGGGATGTTCTTTGACGGTACCGGAAATAACCGGTATAACTCCGATAAAAAATACTATAGTGACATCACTTCTGGTGAAAAATTTTACCGGGTAGCCACTATCCCTTCTCAATATGAGTTTATAAAGGGTAAAGACGGAAAACAGAAAAAAGTAAAAGTAAGCGATCGTGACAGCTACTGGAATCCCTATTCGAATATTGCCAAGTTATTTGATCTTTATAAAGAGCAAAGAACAGAATTTAAAAATAAAGAATATGGAAAACATGTTATTCTGAAACAATATATAGAAGGAATCGGTACCAAACAGGATCATCCGGATGCTGTTTTATCTTCCGGTATAGGTAGAGGATCCTGGGGTGTGATTGCCAGAGTAGAAGAAGGGATTAAAAATCTGGTTAAAGAGCAGTTCGAATATAGTAAAGGAAAAAAGATCAATAAGATCACGTTTGATGTTTTCGGTTTCAGCCGGGGTGCAGCAGCAGCCCGTCATTTTTGTAATGAAGTAAAAAGAGCAGCCGTTTACAGAGATGAAATGCTCAGAGATCCGGGAGAACCTAAATTCCCCATTCTTACCGGAAAAAAAATAGTTTCTGTTCCTGCAGGCGGATTACTGGGCAAAGAATTAATCGCAAATGGTTTTGAACCTGCTAAAGAAACCTTTGAGGTAGAAATCCGGTTTTTAGGACTCTATGATACTGTAGTATCCGATATGATCGTAAAAGAACATATAGGATATAAAGCTGCAGCAGCCCTTTCTGTTATTCATCCCGGACTGGCAACTATTGCAGTACAGGCAGAAGCTTCATTACCGGATATAAAAACCAGCTTAAAAGGATTAAATATTAAAAAAGTATTTCATATTACTGCAGCCAACGAATGGCGAGAAAACTTTGCATTAACCCCTACAGATGTTGGCTATACACTGAGTATGTTAGGATCGCATTCAGATATTGGTGGCGGTTATGCACAATTAGATGAATATGGCGCTATACTGAATTATTTTGATGTTGCTGTAGGAGATACAGAGTTACTGATTCAGAAAGAAAATGTAAAAAAATATTATACCGATCGTCATTTTTGTAAACCGACAGAACTGGAACTGATTAATACCTATGATCATGTACAGCAGGATATTGATATTAGTTTTAGAGGACAAAGAGTAAAAACAACCGTTGTTATCGATGCTCCGCCAGAAGCGTATCAGGATCATAAAATAGTAAAAGAGAAAAGCAGGACTCAAGAAGGTGTTCGATTACAAACCCAATATACCAAGCTTTCCGATCATTATATTATTAAAGATCTCCGAAAATATATGTCCAATAAATATTCATTAGTAGGGTTAAATCTGATGCATCAGAAAGCACTGGAGCATAATGTGCCTTTTTTTGAAAATTATGAAGAAGCTAAACCGAAACCTCCTTATGAATTCGAATATAAAATTCCGGATACAGAACAATTTCGTCTATTAAAAGACTATCTAGCCCATATGCTGGAAATAAGCAAAGGAGAAGGCAACAAGATCTATTATTTACCCGATGAAATGTACCGGCATATTTGCAATAAATATGTGCATTTATCAGCACATTATGGAGGGTTATCAAATGATTATATTACCGTAAAAGGAGGCGATCACAACTGGATGGGAAATATCGGTTTTGTCAATCAGCCGGTAGATTGTACTGAAAATGAATCCGGAAGTTTAATTTATAAAAGAGAAATTTATGAACCGAGATAATTGGTTTTTTATATTATTAGTATTTATTTTTAGTAGTTGTAGTCCCCAGAAGAAAGATACCTTTAGCTGGAATGCGGGATTATCCGGAGCGGAATATTATCCATCCGGAGCACCTTATGTAGAATATTTTTATCAGGGAAAGAGTATTGCCGGAGCTTCTTCTGGTACAGGAGCCGGTCAGGGTTGGGGAACCACTAGTGGCGGTTATACCGGAGGAGAGCGATTTAAACCGGTACCGGATAGTATTTATGTAAAATGGGTATGCAGTGCAGATAATTTACTTTATAAAGGAGGCTTTCGTTTGCCTGGAGACAAGATGCTGGTTTTATTCCGCAGTGGAGTCCGGGATCCTTTTGGAGATTTAGAAGACTATAGTACGATTGTCGCCGGAATGGCACCGGGAGGTAATATTACGATCTGGCTAAAAGCCGGAGTAGTAAATACAGAAATTATAAAGTTTAAAATAAAGAAAGGTAAAGAAGATCCAACTATAAGCAAAAGTTATATAGAAAAAGATCCTAAATATTGGGGAGATTATTTAATTTACTGGAAGCTTCATGGCATTCCCTATTCCATTTGGGAAACCGGAGAGAGGGAATATAATTGGGATATTGGATTTACCAGTGAAAAAGAGGATATTGAAAAAAGTATATTCACTTTTTATACTAAAAGTGGTAGTTGGTATCAGGATGGACCATTATTTTCATTAGAAAAAAGTAGTTGGGATTTTTCCAAAGCGATACCTAATAACAATCTGGTTCAGGAAAGGATACTTCCAGTTCAGATAAAAATAGAATGGGAACAAATAAAAGATCAACAATATTTTAGTACTAATGTTGTGTTGCCCAATGATTTTGAGAAACGGTTTAGAACGCCCTATCAAGATTCTCAAACGGGAAAATGGATATATTATAATCGATTAATTATAGGAGCTTATAAAGATGGTGAAAAAGGTATTGTATGGATGGAGGGTCTGGGGAAAAGAGAAAAAGTAATGGAATTCAAATCATATGAAGCTGTAAAAGACTCATATGGAACTTTTCAGAGTGGTGGTTATTCCCTTCCTAAAGGATTTATTTTCCCAAAATGGGAGGGTAGAGAACCTTTAGTATTTCCGGAAATAGAGTACTGGCAGGAAGAATAGTTATTATAAAGTGTAAAATAAGATATATTACGCACTGCTCATTATTACTCAGTCAACTTTAAACCTTAAACTTTAAACCAATTTAACCTATAAAAAGAGAAATGTATGAGCCGAGATAGTTGGTTTTTTATATTGTTAGTATTTATTTTTAGTAGTTGTAGTCCCCAGAAGAAAGATACCTTTAGCTGGAATGCCGGATTATCTGGAGCAGAATATTATCCATCCGGAGCACCTTATGTAGAATATTTTTATCAGGGAAAGAGTATTGCCGGAGCTTCTTCTGGTACAGGAGCCGGTCAGGGTTGGGGAACCACTAGTGGCGGTTATACCGGAGGAGAGCGATTTAAACCGGTACCGGATAGTATTTATGTAAAATGGGTATGCAGTGCAGATAATTTACTTTATAAAGGAGGCTTTCGTTTGCCTGGAGACAAGATGCTGGTTTTATTCCGCAGTGGAGTCCGGGATCCTTTTGGAGATTTAGAAGACTATAGTACGATTGTCGCCGGAATGGCACCGGGAGGTAATATTACGATCTGGCTAAAAGCCGGAGTAGTAAATACAGAAATTATAAAGTTTAAAATAAAGAAAGGTAAAGAAGATCCAACTATAAGCAAAAGTTATATAGAAAAAGATCCTAAATATTGGGGAGATTATTTAATTTACTGGAAGCTTCATGGCATTCCCTATTTCATTTGGGAAACCGGAGAGAGGGAATATAATTGGGATATTGGATTTACCAGTGAAGAAATAAAAGGATATAGGTTTTCCCTAATATTTTATTCTAAAGACGGAACTGTTTCTTCAGGAGATTTAAGAGGTAGGGATACGGAGCATACCCAATGGTTAAAGCCTTATGGACAGCTTAATACCAATCTGGTAAAAAACGCAAAATTGCCTGTTCAGGTTTTTGTTCAGTGGATCTCTCCGGATAATAATAACTTTTATGAAGCGGAGGTTGTTTTACCGCAGGATTTTGAACAAAGATTTACTACCCCTTATACTAATCCGGGAACCAGAAAACCGGAAGTTTATAATCGTATTATAATTGGTATGGAAGCAGAGGATCCTAAAAATAAAGAATACGGATATGGTCGAATATGGCTGGATGGTCCGGGTAAGCAAGAAGAAATAATGCGTTTTAGAGCCGCTAAGCTAAATATGGAAACTAGGAAATTTACAGTATCTAAATATTCCCTTCCGAAAGGATTTATTTTCCCAAAATGGGAGGGCAGAGAACCTCTGGTATTTCCGGAAATAGAGTACTGGCAGGAAGAATAAGGCTACAAAACAAACAAAAAAACCGAAGTAGAAATTACTTCGGTTTTTTCTGACTAACTCAAATTTTAAAATTTGTATTTTAAAATTTAAAACATTCCTCCACTACTTTGTTTCGTGTTATCTTCTCTTTGTTTACGTTGTAACGCTTTATTTTTACCACCCCCGAACATATAGTTCAGACCAAAAAATACAGACTGGCTTTCCCATGTGAACTGTCCGTTTTGCGGATAAGGATTCTTAGCATCAAAAGCATATTTCATAGTATTGAATATATCGTTAAAACGTACACTGGCAGTAAGATTACCATTTAAAAGAGAATAACGTCCGCCCGCATCAATTTTATACATTTCTTTTGTGTTATTCTGGATTCCGTCCACAGGACCCCTGTAGAAACCAAACAGAAGGAATCGGAGGTTCTTAGTAGCTTTAAAGTTACTGTTCAGACGAGCGTTGAATGCAGCAGCATCAACTTTTACATCCTTAAAATCAAAACTACCCGATGTGTTTTTTACAGAGATCAGACCATTTTTGGTAATATTCGAAAAGTCAATACTTGGATTAATATCCCACCAGGAGTTGATCTTATAATTCAGAGAGAATTCAATTCCGTAAGCAGTATTCTTATCAAAATTATCAAAACTCATGATCTGATTATTTACATTTAACGGATCAGGATAAAGGACTCTGTTAATCTCATCATTAATATCTCTAAAATACACACCAGAAGTAAAAGAACCCTGTTTAAATTTTCGGGTATAATTCAATTCGACAGAATTTGTGAACTGAGGATCCAGTTCCGGATTACCAATTGAGGTAAGAGTAGGCGTACTGAATTCTCTGATTGGTTTTGTTTGCGATAAACTAGGACGATCCACACGACGACTATAACTTAGTTGAAACTGGTTGTTCTCCGTTAATTCGTAGGTTAGAGAAGCAGACGGGTATAATGTTACATAATCGTCTTTATAGATATTTTGTTTATCTAATTTAGCATTTACTTTATAACTTTCAAATCTGGCACCTAACTGGTAGCTTAATTTTTTAAATTTCTGACCAAAAGTAGCATAGAACGAATAGATATCCACATCATAATCATAGACCGCATTTGCAGACCCCGGACTGGTATTCGTTGTAATATAATCATTATCCGATCTGATAATTCTCGCTTCTGCCCCTAATTCAAGATTCGTTTTATCATTTAACGGATTGACATAATCTAAATTTATGGTAGTGTTCTTACGAATATCTTCAATAAAATCATTGTAGATTACCTGTGAATTATTACTGTTTTTAGTGTCAAAAAGAGTGTTTTGTACCTCTTTATAACGGTTATAATTGGCTTCCAGATCAAGAGTATGCCCTTCTTTGGCAAATAAATGTTTGAAAGCTAAATTATACGCTCCGTTCTTTTCATCACTGTGGTATCCGGCATCCTGAAAAATATTAGGAGTAGTTCCGGCAGAAGGATAAAGTATATTGGTATTAACCGTTACATCACCATTAAAAAGATTCTGATTAGTATAAACAGAAAGTGTGTTGTTATCATTAATATAATAATCCATTCCTATTTTATAAACATAGGAAGTGTTGTCGTTAATAATATCAATTAACTGTAAAGAGTGATCATCAAACCGGTTTATATGTCCTTCATTAAAACGTTTTCCAAAAGTATTACCGTAGCTCCCGAAGAAGTTTACTTTTCCTTTACGATAATTCATATCAATAGAATTATTGTATTTCGGTTCATCCGCAAAAGTGATACCCGCATTAAAATTACCGTTAAAACCGTCATTCGTGTTTTTATGTAATATAATATTGATGATACCCGACATTCCCTCAGGGTTATATTTTGCACTTGGATTCGTAATCAGTTCTATTTTTTTAATAGAAGTAGAAGGAATTTGTTTTAATAGCTGAGCCGCATCAATATTAGTAGGTCTTCCGTCTACTAAAACGCGTACGTTCTCATTACCCCGTAAGGATAGTTTACCATCCTGATCCACATTTACAGAAGGAATATTATTCATGATCTCAGAAGCTGTAGCTCCGGAAGTAGTAAGGTCTTTCCCTACATTAATTACTTTTCGATCTATCTTCTGTTCAATAGTAGAGCGTTCCGCAACAATATTTACATTATCCAGCGTAACGGCTTCTTCTTCCAGAATAATTTGTTTCAGATCCGCGTTTTTGTTGTTTACCAGATCAACCGTAGTAACATAGGTTTTATAACCAATATATTGTACCTCTACAGCATATTTTTTCAAAGTTATATTACTGATCTTAAAGTTTCCGTTGTCGTCAGTTAATCCCCCGGTGATTACTTTACCTGTGCCGGTTTCTTTTACCACAATATTAGCATAAGATACAGCTGTCTTTGTCGCTTTATCAGTAACTTTTCCGGATATACTTCCCGTAGTTTGTGCATTAACAGAGAGAATCGTACTGAATAGACACAATAAAAAGAGTTTTAGTTTCATTATATTTCGTTTTTGATTGATGATTAATACTACAAATATATACTATTATATAGTAGCTTGTATAGCAAAGTACTGTTCTATGTGTTTATTTAACTTTTATTTAACAAGTAATATAAATTGAATTTCTTGCTCATATGTCCGTTTTAGCAATACTTAGTATCCGTTTTACTTTGATAATATACAGAAGAATACGGATAGATTTCTATTTTACTTTAGCAGATTTTTGAAAATCCGTTCAAATACATATTTCTTAATAGACATCTTTTTGAATGATTTGTTACAGCATTTTCCAATTATTTTATTAAAATGTAATTTTCAGTACTGAAATCAACATATTGTCGTAGAAATAATCTTGTTCTCTGATAATCTAATTATGACAATATCACTATATTTGCAGGCTAAAATGAATATTGAAAATGACATTACAGGAAATCCTTACACAGCCTATTGAAAACGCCATTCAGGTCTTATTTGATGTGACTATTAATAAAATTGAGTTTCAGACTACACGAAAAGAGTTTGAAGGAGACATAACTATGGTTATTTTTCCTTTATTAAAAGTAATTAAAAGTAATCCTGTCGAGCTGGGAAATAAGATTGGAAACTATCTGGTTGAAAATGTTGCTGAGGTAGAACGGTTTAATGTTGTTTCTGGATTTTTGAATATTGTTATTTCAGATACCTACTATCTAAATTTCTTTAATGCGATAAAAGACGATAAGAAATTTGGACACGTAGCTCCAAACCCGGAGAATAAATCAATCATGGTTGAGTATTCCTCACCAAATACAAATAAGCCTTTGCACCTGGGGCATGTCAGAAATATTTTATTAGGATATTCCGTTGCAGAAATTATTAAAGCTTCCGGTAAGAAAGTATATAAAACCCAGATCATCAATGACAGAGGCATTCATATCTGTAAATCGATGCTGGCATGGCAAAAATTCGGAAACGGAGAGACTCCGGAAAGTACCGGTTTAAAAGGAGATAAATTAGTTGGGAATTATTATGTAGCTTTTGATAAAGCCTATAAAGAAGAAATAAATCAGCTGACAGCACAGGGGAAAACAGAAGAAGAAGCAAAAAAACAAGCTCCCTTATTGTTAGAAGCACAGGATATGCTTCGCAAATGGGAGGCAGGAGATAAAGAAGTAGTAGCCTTGTGGAAAAAGATGAATCAGTGGGTTTATGATGGTTTTGCAATCACCTATGACAGCTTGGGTGTTAATTTTAACAGTTATTTCTATGAAAGTAATACTTATTTATTAGGAAAAGACGTTATAGAACAAGGACTGGTAGACGGTATCTTCTTTAAAAAAGAAGATGGTAGCGTATGGATTGATCTGACTGATGAAGGACTGGATGAAAAGTTAGTTTTGCGTTCAGACGGAACCGCTGTTTATATGACACAGGATATTGGAACAGCGATTCAGCGTGTCAAAGATTTTCCCGATGTAGGAGGAATTGTATATACCGTAGGGAACGAACAGGATTATCATTTTAAAGTGTTGTTTCTGATCTTAAAGAAATTAGGTTTTGACTGGGCGAAGAACTTATTTCATTTATCCTATGGAATGGTCGACCTGCCTTCAGGAAAAATGAAGAGTAGAGAAGGTACCGTTGTAGATGCAGATGATTTGATGAAGGAAATGACCGATACTGCTCAGAAAATAGCAGAAGATTTGGGGAAACTGGAAAGTTACTCATCAGAAGAAAAAATGAGTCTGTATAAAACAATAGGTTCAGGAGCATTAAAATATTATATTTTAAAGATAGATCCAAAAAAACGTATTCTGTTCAATCCCGAAGAATCTGTAGATTTTGCCGGTAATACAGGTCCGTTTATTCAATATACCTATGCAAGAATTCAGTCTATTATACGAAAAGCAGATTTTGATTTCACAGCTGTTTTATCCGGAATAACGTTGCATGAAAAAGAAAAAGAACTGTTGAAACAACTGGAATTATATCCCGAAGTGATTCAGACCGCTGCATTAAATCGTAGCCCTGCATTAGTTGCTAATTATACTTATGATTTGGTCAAAGAATACAATTCATTCTACCAGACCGTGCCAATCCTGGGTTCAGAAAATCAAGAAGAAAAAGTATTCAGAGTGCAGTTGTCCAAAAAAGTAGCAGATACAATACAGTCCGCATTCCTGTTATTGGGAATTCAGGTACCGGAAAGAATGTAATTTTTATATTGATAATTTTGTGAAGACATCCAAGTCCTATTTTTTTCAAGCTTTTAGTATCGTATTACTATCAGCTATTATCTTTTTAGGTTTAAAAAAAGTTTTACCTAATAAGATTTTTTCCGAAAAACCTGCTACAACTAAAAATGTTGTGATAGATAGTTTATTGTTGGAAGCAGTTGCATTAGAAAAAGATACAAAAAAAGAGGAAAAAGACACGATTATATCCCCAAAAGATTCCACTATTTTTAAAGAATCCGAAGGAATAAAATCCGAGATAGAAAGTTTTGATACATACAAAGGATATCAGTATCTGATCTCTTTTTATGAAAAACTATTTCAACTTGAAACAGAAGAAAAAGGAAGCGTTCGTATCGCTTATTTTGGTGATTCCATGACAGACGGTGATCTGATCGTTAAGGATCTACGGACGAATTTCCAGAGAGCTTTTGGAGGGCGCGGTGTCGGGTTTGTCTCCATTACCTCAGAGTCTGCCGCTTCAAGAGGATCAATAACCCATCAGTTTTCAAAAAACTGGAAAATACAATCGTATTTAAATATAAAAAAACCAATGAAGCCTTTTGGTGTTAACGGACATGTTTTCTTTGTAAAAGATACCGTTAAAAGTACCTGGGTAAGATATAAAGCAAATAACACAGAATTCGCCACAACATTAGATAATCCGACACTTTTTTATGGAAAGTCGAATAATAAAAGAGGTGTTGTTGCCACCACTATTGGTAAAGATACAGTAAAGATCATTAAAAGACTGACTCCAAATAATCTATTAAATACACTTTCCATTACATCAAGAAGTATAAAAAGCCTTAAGTCGGAATTCATTCATGCCGATTCCATTCCTTTTTACGGTTATAACTTTGATGACGGAAAAGGAGTACATATCGACAACTTTTCAAACAGAGGAAATTCAGGGATGCCTATCTCCCTGTTCAATGTCGGTTTAATGCGTGCTTTTAACAATAAGCTGGGGTATAATCTGATCATATTGCATTACGGTACAAATGTTCTGAATTATGGCAGTTATAATTATGACTGGTATGATAAAAGTATGGCCAGAGTAGTAGAACATTTAAAAGAATGTTTTCCGGGGGTTTCAGTTCTAATCATATCAACAGGAGATAAGGGAACAAAATACGATATGGAAATGAAATCTGATTCAGCAGTTGTACCTTTAGTAAAAGCACAAAAAAATTATGCAATAAAAACAGAATCAGGATTTGTAAATTTATATACACTAATGGGAGGAGACGGATCTATGGTAAGATGGGTGGAAGAAGAACCGGTAATGGCAAATAAAGATTATACACATTTTAATTTTAAAGGAGCCGAAAAAGTAGCCGAAATGCTATATAACCAGTTAAATACCGGTTATCAGGAATATAAAATAAAGAGAAAAGACATAAAAACAGTTCCGTCCGGAACAAAAACAGCTAAGACTACCGATAGTCTCAATTCTAAAAAAGATTCTATCCATGAATAAGAAGTTTTATTTGTTTGTTTTGTTTGTTCTGACAGTGTATACCATTTCTGCCCAGGAAGTAGACTCTATCCCTATTACAGATTCTATTATTATTCCGGATGGCGTTATAATGCGACCGAAAAATAAATTAGTTAATGATTCCGCATTATTTCCTTTTTTCAGGAAGCTGAGCCAGTTAGAAAAAACAAAAAAAGGGAAGATTAATATAGTTCATATTGGAGATTCCCATATTCAGGCTGATTTTATGACAGCCGTAGTACGAGATTCTTTACAGAAGCATTTTGGAAACGGAGGACGAGGTCTGATCTTTCCTTATACTTTAGCAAGAACAAACGGACCCTGGGACGTAAAGTTCTCTTCAAACCAGAAATGGGAGAGTTACAAGAATATATCCACAGTAACAGAGAATCCCGTAGGTCTTAGTGGTGTCGCTTTATTCACAAAAAATAAAGATTTCGCTATTGAAATAAAAATGAAAGATGCGACAGATCGTTTCCAGACCATTAAAATTATTACACCACAAAATGAAAATATGTTTGATCTGGCAACAAGCTCTAAAACGATTACATTAGAGTCAACACAGCCTAAAGTAATCCGGTATAAGATTAAAAGAGGAGATGCCTTATCTACCATAGCAAGTAAACATAATATATCTGTTGTCGCCTTAAAAAAAGAAAATAAATTAACCTCTAATGTTATTAAAGCAGACGCTACATTAAAGATACCCACAAAAGAAAAAGAGAAAAAAAGTGTACAACGATCTGAATTTATTCCGATTGAATTACAGGAAGATTCTCTGACTCACTTTTATAAAAGTACAAAAGAGCTGGATAAAATTTATCTGTTACCAAATAAAGATGCTGAAAATTATGCCCTGAACGGTCTGATTCTCGAAAGAAATCACTCAGGAGTACTCTATCATAATATCGGTGTTAATGGAGCTAAGTTCTCAGATTATAATAAATATCCTTTGTTTTTCGATCAGTTAAGAACATTACAGCCAGATTTGATTATAGTATCTCTAGGTACAAATGAATCTTTTGATAAGATGCAGACAATAGATTTTATCAATCAGATTAATCTGTTTTTAGAGAATATAAAAAAAGAAGGTATTGATGCAACTGTTTTAGTTACAACGCCACCACCATCTTTACTTCAACGAAAATTCCCGAATGTTTTTGCCGCAGACTATTCACAGGTGTTATTAAAACATCCAACAGTTTATCCGGTGGCAGTCTGGGATTTGTTTACTCTTTTTGGAGGGTTGTACGGAGCAGAGCAGAATTATGCAAACGGACTGATGGCAGGAGATAGGGTGCATTATTCCATACGAGCATATGTTCAACAGGGACAATTTCTTAAAGAAGCAATTTTAAACGCGTATTCCAATTTTAAAAATCCCATACAAAATTGATACAATTAGTTAACATACAGAATTCGTTTCAGTTCGGTTTCACTTTTGATACAAGCGATATAATACGTTGGGTTACCTATAACCCTAAAGAGCCCTTGTTGTTCAATACCGGTTTTTTTCTGGGATTGTTCCTTCTTTTTTACAGTATTTATGTTTTTACCAGAAAGACATTCCATCTCCGGTTAGTCTATGTGATTCTGTTTTCACTGTTTTTTTATTACAAATCGAGCGGGGTCTATTTTCTTTTACTGATACTTTCATCCGTTGTTGATTATTCGCTTAGTAATGTCATTTATAAAGAGCAGCGTCAGGAGTATCGAAAACTGTATCTGTGGATCAGTATTATTGTTAATCTGGGACTTTTGGGATATTTTAAATACACCAATTTCCTGATTAGTAATTTTAATGAACTGTTTCAAGGAAATTTAGAGCTTCATAAAATATTACTTCCTGTTGGAATCTCATTCTATACCTTTCAGTCCATAAGTTATATTATTGAGATCTATCGTAAAGAAATAGAACCGACAAATAACTATATTGAATACCTGTTCTTTGTGTCTTTCTTCCCACAGTTAGTAGCAGGACCAATCGTAAGAGCAAAAGATTTTCTTCCTCAGATTTATAAGAAATTAAACCTGACAAGAGACGATGTAAACAGTGCTCTTTTTCTGATTATTGGTGGTTTAATTAAAAAAACATTTATATCCGATTATATCTCAATTAATTTCGTAGATCGGGTTTTTGATTCACCAAACAGCTATACTGCTTTTGAAAATTTAATGGCTTCCTATGGTTATGCGATTCAGATTTATTGTGATTTTTCCGGTTATTCAGATATGGCTATCGGTATTGCTTTGTTGTTAGGGTTTAAACTTCCTACAAACTTTAGAACACCCTATAAATCAGCTTCCATAACAGAGTTCTGGCGCAGGTGGCATATTTCGTTATCTACCTGGTTAAAAGACTTTCTATATATATCCGTAGGAGGAAACAGAGAAGGAACCTTTGCCGGATTTTTATTTCCGTCTTTATTTTTTACAGGATTGATTATTTGGGGAATCTCTTATTCTCCAGTTAGTGGAGTACCTTTATTATTAAGTATTGTAGCACTAATTGTTTTTATTTTAACCTTTTTATTATCTAAAGATAAGAACAGAACCATGTTTACCAATGTCAATTTAATGACCACAATGTTATTAGGTGGTTTGTGGCACGGAGCAAGTTTACGTTTCATTATCTGGGGAGCACTTCACGGACTGGCATTAGCCGTTCACAAAATATTTATAGAATTTTATCCGTCAAATAAAGAAAATAAGAATAAATTCCAGAGTATTGCCTGGAATATATTTTCAATTCTGCTGACCTTTCATTTTGTAGTCTTTTGTTGGTTGTTTTTCAGAGCAAAAGATTTTTCCACAGCATTACAGGTGCTGAATAACATAAGTCAGTTACAATTTGATTTTGAACAATGGAAAATAATTATAATAGGATATAAGAATGTATTTCTGGTAATGCTTATAGGTTATATTTGGCATTTCTTGCCGGAGAAAGTAGTAGATGAGATGAAGTCAGTGTTCAGTGCTGCGCCAATGGTTGTAAAAGCAATTATTCTGGCGCTAGTTTATTGGGTTGTTTATGCTACAGCAACCAGCGGACCACAACCATTCATTTATTTCCAGTTTTAATACAATAATTTTATATCAGGTAAGGATTGAATCTAATTTTTCAATTGTTTAATTTTCAAATTGCTTAATTAGTTTATCTTTGCAAATCAATAAAAGACAGATACAGTTATGTTTAATAATTTAAGTGATAAACTAGACAAAGCCTTTCATATTTTAAAAGGGCATGGGAAAATTACAGAAGTTAACGTTGCCGATACTTTAAAAGAAGTACGTCGTGCTTTATTAGATGCCGATGTTAACTTTAAAATTGCAAAAGATTTTACTGCCAAAGTAAAAGAAAAAGCAATTGGACAAGATGTGTTAACTACTTTACAACCAAGTCAGTTATTAGTTAAATTAGTCAAAGACGAATTAACTGAATTAATGGGAGGTGATGCAGCAGGGATTAATCTTTCAGGAAATCCTACAGTGATCTTAATGTCAGGATTACAAGGTTCCGGTAAAACAACCTTTTCCGGAAAACTGGCAAACTATCTTAAAACAAAAAAATCAAAGAATCCTTTATTAGTTGCCTGTGACATTTATCGTCCCGCAGCTATCAACCAGTTACACGTTGTAGGAGAACAGATAGGAGTAGAAGTATATTCCGAAGAAGGAAATAAAAATCCCGTAGAAATTGCTAAAAATGCGATTAAGCATGCAAAAGCAAAAGGATTTAATGTTGTTATTGTCGATACAGCAGGACGTCTTGCTGTTGACGAACAAATGATGACAGAGATCGCAAATGTTCACAAAGCAATCCAACCACAAGAAACGTTATTTGTAGTAGATGCAATGACTGGGCAGGATGCGGTAAATACTGCAAAAGCGTTTAATGATATTCTAAACTTTGATGGTGTTATCCTTACAAAGTTAGACGGTGATACACGAGGTGGAGCAGCTATTTCCATTAAATCAGTTGTAAACAAACCAATTAAGTTTATTGGTACAGGTGAAAAAATGGAAGCGATCGACGTGTTCTATCCAACACGTATGGCAGAACGTATCCTTGGTATGGGTGATGTTGTATCTTTAGTAGAAAGAGCACAAGAACAGTTTGACGAAGAAGAAGCAAGAAAATTACAAAAGAAGATTGCTAAAAACGAATTCGGTTTTGATGATTTTCTGACACAAATACAGCAGGTTAAAAAAATGGGTAATATGAAAGACCTGGTAGGAATGATACCCGGTGCAGGAAAAGCCCTGAAAGATGTTGAAATCGAAGATGACGCCTTCAAACATATCGAAGCGATTATTCACTCCATGACACCTTTAGAAAGAAAGAGACCTTCTTTATTAGATGTAAAAAGAAAGAACAGAATAGCAAAAGGATCAGGAACCTCTATTCAGCAGGTCAATCAGCTAATGAAACAATTCGATCAAATGGGGAAAATGATGAAGATGATGCAGGGACCAGGAGGCAAAAATATGATGCGAATGATGGGTGGAATGAAAGGAATGAAATAATTTTATATAAAGGTCTGAAGTTTTTATAAATACTATTTTTATAGAACTTCAGACCTTATTTATTTAGAGGAATACAACAACACAACCAATTAAAGTTTAAATAGCTCTGCAACTTTAAACTTTAAACTTTAAACTAAATATAATGCAACTACTAGACGGAAAAAAGGTCTCTAATGACATTAAAAATGAAATCACTGCAGCAGTGCAGCAGATGAAAGACAACGGTGAAAAAGTACCCCATTTAGCAGCAATTATTGTTGGTAATGACGGAGCAAGTTTAACATACGTAGGAAGTAAAGTAACCGCATGCGAACGTGTGGGCTTTGAATCCACATTAGTAAAAATGCCAAGTACTACTTCTGAAACTGAATTATTAAAAAAGATCAAAGAACTGAATGAAGACGACAATATAGATGGCTTTATTGTTCAGTTACCATTACCAGAGCAGATTGATACACAAAAAGTATTGATGGCTGTAGACCCAAGTAAGGATGTAGACGGTTTCCATCCGGAGAACTTCGGGAAAATGGCATTAGATATGACTACCTTTATTCCCGCAACCCCTTTCGGTATTCTTGAATTATTAGAAAGGTATAACGTAGAAACAGAAGGAAAACATACAGTAGTAATAGGACGTAGCCATATTGTAGGTCGACCGATGAGTATTCTGATGGGAAGAAAAGGATTTCCCGGAAATTCAACCGTTACCTTAACACATAGTCATACCAAGAATATTACACAGATCACAAGTCAGGCAGATATTATCATAACCGCTTTAGGAGTGCCTAATTATCTAAAAGCAGAAATGGTAAAAGACGGAGCCGTTATTATTGATGTCGGAATTACCAGAGTTGCAGATGAAAAAGCAGAAAGAGGATATGTAATTACCGGAGATGTCGATTTTGAGAATGTAAGTAAAAAAGCCTCTTTTATTACACCCGTTCCCGGAGGAGTAGGACCAATGACGATTGCTATGTTGCTGAAAAACACACTACTGGCAAGAGAACAGAAGAGATTAAAGAATAACTAAAAGACCAGATATAAAGTCCTGAATTTTTGTTCAGGGCTTTTTTATTTAAAATTCTTGTGCATGAGTGGCTGTTGGTACTTAGTTACTGGTTAATTTTTGTCAAATATATTCTCGTATATTTGAGAGTTAGCAAACACTGTTTGCAAAGTTAAAAACTTTGCTAAACAGAGGATTTGAAGCTGGTTTAAGTGCACAAAAAATAATCTGTTTTAAAGTAAATCACAAGTATTTAAAGTATTTTTGACAAAGAATCTCCAGATGCATAAATCTGAATTTATATGAAAAACATTGATAAAGAAAGTTTAGAAAATGCGTACCGCTTGTTTGAATCCAATGATATTGAAAAAATCGAAATAGGTACAACAAAAGGGTTAAAACAAATACATAACTATTTATTTAATGGCTTGTATGATTTTTCAGAACAAATACGAACAAAAAATATATCGAAAGGTGGTTTTAGATTTGCAAACGCTTTGTACCTAAATGAAATTTTGGTAAAAATTGAACAAATGCCCGAAAATGATTTTGAAGAAATTATTGCTAAATATGTAGAAATGAATATTGCTCATCCTTTTATGGACGGCAACGGCAGAACAATGCGTATTTGGCTGGATATGCTCTTAAAAACCAAACTTATAAAGATGATAAATTGGCAATTTGTAGATAAATCACTTTATTTACAAGCAATGGAAAGAAGTCCAATAAACGATTTGGAATTAAGAACTTTGCTAAATCTTAACTTAACAGAAGAAATTAATAACAGAGAAATTATTTTTAAAGGAATAGAACAATCCTATTATTACGAAGGTTACACCAAAGAAGAAGACGAATAGTCTAAAAATCAATTTATTGAAAAGTCCAGAGCCGTAAAGCTGTTTTGAATACCGAATACTGGAAACTGAATACTTTCCTTTAAGTTAAGAGTTTTCCACACGTTCTTTCAGGCTTTTATTAAAAGCAATAAAACCACTTTGAGTTTCCATTATTGTCTTTTTCAGAAAAGGAACCAGAATCCCTTTAAACGTTTCATTCTGTTTAAAAGTGGTGGTGTTGTTACCGTTATCTACCAGAATAAAAGAATGTTCCCCGTCAAAAATTCCTTTAAAAAGAAAATGTCCAATCCAGCGTAATTCTTTATTAGGAGTATACGTAAGGACAATAGGCTGAAAAGACATTTTTTCAAGTTCTATTTTAATTTTATTTCCAACTTTTACATTTCCGGTCAGTGATTTTATAAAAGGATTCCATTCCTTATATTTTTCAAAGTCGGTTAGTATCTGCCAGACCTGTTCAGGGCTTTTCTGAATTATTATTTCAGTTGTTATTTTCGTTGCCATAATAGATTGTTTAGTTTTTGATTTAAATCAATTTTGTTCTGCAAGGTATTTCTCTGTCTTACAAGTTTCGTAATTAACAATAACAAAGTTAGAAAGGAAAAGTACAGAATGGTCTTGATAAAAATCAAGATTTTTTATTACGTATACGGCTAAAAGTTTCGGCAGTCATTCCTAACATTGACGCAAGATACTGAAGAGGAACCTGATTAAATAGAGAAGGATTACTTTCAAATAAGATGTCGTATCTTTCTTCTGCCGTCATCGATAAATGATTGAATATTCTGTTTTCCATAGAGGTAAAACACTGCGTGATAAAGCGATTCTGGATAGCATCCCATTTAGGTATTTTTTGTCCTATATTTTTATAAGATTCTTTGTCGATTGTATATAGTTCACAATCCGTTAATGCCTGAATGGTCCAGCGGGCGGTCTGTTGAAAAGTGAAACTCTGCAGATCTGTAACAAATGAACCTTCCGTAGCGATCCATTGTGTAATTTCTTTCGTATTAGAAGGAGCACAAATTCGTAACAGTCCACTTTTTACGAAACTCAATTGGTTGCAGTAATGATCTGTTTTTACAAAAAAAGCTCCTTTTTTCAGTGTTGTTTCAGTAAACTGAGCTATAATTTCCGTTAATTCTTCTTCTGTAACTCCAAAATAGGATTTGATATAATATTTAAGATCGGCCATCTGCTAAAGAGGTTTCGGGATTTTGTCTGTATATCAAACTTACTATTTTTTATAAAGCAAAAGCATAATTTTAAACAGGAAGTCTTTTTCAGATTTATTATCTCCATAAAGAATATATTTTATAAACCATGTATTCCTCTTTTCTGAATACCGTTTTAAATAGTTTTAGCTTTATTTTTTATGAGTATACTGCTAAAATTTTTGAGAGTCACTTCAATCATCAGCTAAAGCAGTTTCAGGATTTTATCTGTAGAATCTTATATTTAACATTGCTGAATATAAAATCAAATAATATAGTAATTATGACTATTTCATGGTATTTATGTTAAAATATTTTTTTATTTTTATATAAAGAATAGATTTATGCAAATACAGTATCAAATAGTTATTATTGGTGCCGGAACAGCCGGAATAATGGTAGCGGCACAGCTTTTAAGAAAGGATCGGTCTTTAAATATTATGTTGATAGACCCGGCAGAAAAACATTATTATCAACCGGCGTGGACACTCGTAGGAGCAGGTGCTTATGCATTTGAAAAGACAGGGAGGTCTATGAAGGAGTTAATTCCTAAAGGTGTAGAATGGTTACAGAATGAAGTTACTGCTTTTTTTCCTGAAACATCACAAATCCTTACCAATAAAGGAATACGAGTTAGTTATGATTATCTTGTGGTTGCACCAGGACTTGTAAATGATTTAACATTGATTGAAGGATTGCAGGAGGCAATTGATAAAGGCGTTGTTTGTAGTAATTATATTGACCCTGAATATACCTGGAAATGTATTCAAAATTTTAAAGGAGGTAATGCTGTGTTTACACAGCCTGTAACACCCATTAAATGTGGAGGAGCTCCTCAAAAAGCAATGTATCTTGCAGCAGATTATTTCCGAAAAAAAAGAAGAGATGTAACTACTAATATAACATTTGCAACACCAGGAGCAGTGATTTTTGGTGTAAAGAAAATAGCAGATACTTTAATGCAGGTTATCCGTAGGTACCAGATAGATTTTAAACCCTTTTATAGTCTTATTAAAATTGATGCTACTCGGAAAATAGCTTATTTCAGAAGTGTTGCCCCTCAACAAAATGAGTGTATGATAAATACGGGAGATGTTTTGGAAACAAATCAAAAACGAGAATCATTTCTCGAAATACCTTTTGATTTTTTACATCTGGCACCTCCGCAAACAGCCCCAAAGTTTGTAAAAAATTCTGTTTTAGTAAATGAAATGGGATGGCTTGATGTAGATATAAACAGCCTTCAACATAAAAAATACCCGAATATTTTCGGATTAGGAGATGTTGCGGGCTTGCCTACAGCAAAGACCGGTGCAGCGATTCGGAAACAGGCTCCCGTTGTAGTTGAAAATCTTCTTAAACTTATATCCGGAAAAGTGGCTGATAATAACTCTTATCAAGGTTATTCTTCTTGCCCTTTAGTTACAGGTTATGGTAAAATGGCATTAGCTGAATTTAACTATAAGAATGAATTTACTCCTGATCCTAAATTAAAGTCAATATTACTTTTTGATAGCCATAAAGAACATTGGAGGTTATGGATTGTTAAGAAATATATATTGCCTTATTTGTATTGGAACAAAATGATGAAAGGTAAAGAAGTATAAAATAGCTGGTTAAAAGGAGAAAATTGTTGTCAGATTCTCTATCTTTTCCGATTCTATTTAAAGTTGCGTTAAAAAATCAATTTCAGTTTCAGTTTGTCTATAAAGCAGTATCTTCGCACCGAAATTTTAAATCAAATTCAAATGGACGATTATTATTCGGAGAACAGTTAGATTCAGAATAGAGGCTTAAATCAAAGTGATACCCTATTCAAAAATTATTTATAGTGTATTATTATGAAAGTTTCTTGCAGAAATAACGACGAATAGTTTTCATAAAGAATAGATTTTATAAATCGTGTATCCTACATCTTCTCAGGATATCGTTCTTTACCAGATAAACTTTAGTTTAATATCATTTTAAATGATATTAAAGTTGTTCCATTGTAAGTAATCATAGTGTACAAAAACATTTATTGATTATGACATTTACAAAAGAAGAATTAAAAACAAAACATCCAAGTGATATTGCAGAAGCAATTGCAAAATTAAGTAAAGAAGAACAATCTATTTCTTTCTTCTTATTGTCTTCAGGAGATTTGGAAGGAGAAGTGTTTTCCTATCTGGATAAAGCAACACAGGAAAATATCCTTAAAGGGCTGGGCTCTGAAAAGATCAGAGATATTTTAAAAACGATGTCACCAGATGACAGAACAGAGCTGTTTAGTGATCTTCCGGATCATATTATTAAAAAAGCGGTAAACCTGTTACCAGAAGAAGAACGAAAAATGGCGCTGACCTTATTGGGTTACGAAGAAAAAAGTGTCGGCAGAATTATGACACCTTACTATATTCAGGCAAATAAAAACTGGACGATCCGGCAAACATTACAACATATTAAAAAAAACGGGCAAAAAGCAGAAACGTTAAACTTTGTTTATGTTGTTGATGAAGATCTGAAATTAACAGATGATATTAAGATTGGTAATATTTTAATGGCAGACGAAGAAGATACGCTTCAATCTATAATGGACGATCATTTTATTGCACTATATACCACACAAAAAGTAGAAGAAGCAATTACCATATTTGAGAAATATGACCGATCAGCTTTACCTGTAATATCCGACAAGGGGGTTCTGGTAGGAATTGTGACTTTCGATGATATGTTAGATCAGGTAGAGAAAAGAGATACAGAAGATATTCAGAAATTTGGAGGATTGGAAGCATTAGAACTACCTTATGTAAAAACACCGATTCTTGAAATGATAAAAAAACGAGCCGGTTGGCTTGTTATTCTGTTTCTGGGAGAAATGCTTACCGCTTCAGCAATGGGTTATTTTGAAGGAGAGATAGACAAAGCAGTTGTTCTCGCTCTATTCATTCCGTTGATTATATCCAGTGGCGGAAATTCTGGTTCTCAGGCTGCTACTCTTATCATTCGTGCTATGGCATTAAAAGAGTTGAATTTAAAAGACTGGTGGTATGTAATGAAAAGAGAAATTACTTCCGGATTTATGTTAGGTTCTATTCTTGGAGCTATCGGTTTATTAAGAATCTGGATATGGCAGGAAACAGGATTATATGATTATGGGATATATTGGTTTTCAATAGGACTGACTGTGGCTATCTCGTTGATTTTTATTGTACTATGGGGAACTCTTTCCGGTTCTATGATCCCTTTTGTTTTAAAGAAATTTGGACTGGATCCGGCAACTTCATCTGCTCCGTTTGTTGCAACCCTAGTAGATGTAACAGGATTGATTATTTACTTTCTTGTCGCAATGGTGATTTTAAGCGGAAAACTACTGTAAGTTTTGGATTGATTTTTAGATTATTCGACGGTTCGATTTTCAGACGGTCTGAATAATCTAAAAATTCAAATAATGTTTTACTTCTAAGAACCAAAGGGATAATTCTGGAGTAATCCAAAGGTCTAACCATCAAATAATCTAAAAGTCCAAGAATCAAACTATCTAATTATCAAACAATCTTTTCTTCATGCAAACGCTACTTTCCACTCCTTCATACTGATCGTAGTTGGGGATGATCTGATAGCCTGCTTTTTTATAAAGTCCAATAGCTTCAATTTGTTTTATTCCGGTTTCTAGGATACATTCAGTAAAAGATAGTTCAGAAGCCCACTCCTCCAGTTTATTTAAGATAGTTCCGGCAATTCCTTGACCTCTGACTTCAGAAGAGACAAACATTCGTTTGATTTCGGCAATAGAGTCAGAATAATATTTTATAGCACCACAGCCAACAGGTTTATCATTTTTGTAGGCTACAATAATATGATTTATTTTATCAACAGTATTAAACTGAGCAAAAAAAGAATGTTCATCACCATCTGTTATTTTAAGTACTTCGTCCAGTTGGCGGATAAGTTGTTTGAAATCGGGGTTATCCGAGTTGGTTTTGGTTAGGTTGAGCATAATTCTTTATAAATAAATTCTCTTAATAATCGGAACTAAAGATATTGTTTTTATTAGAAGAATAAACAAAGTCATATTTAAATTTATGAAAAATTATAAACTCATTTTTTTTTATTTTGGGGAGTTAGTAGTGTTTTATATTTTGTAAAAGTAGATAACGAATTATAATTTATTTTCAGTTTATATTCGCTGGTAATATATTAGTTTTTATTTCTATAAATAAAGTAAATAATCTTTTTGTATTTTTAAATAATTCAAAACTGGCTTTTTATCTAATTTTGTTAGATGTTAAACGTTGATTTATAATGATTTTATTTCAAATGTAATTAAAGTGTAAAATTTGTTAAGATAATATTAGTTATTAAGAATTATTTTTCTCTTATTTGCAATGTTGATTAAAATTAATTTAAGCGATATAAGTAATACAAGTGTAAAAAAATATATTAAAGTTTATTGATAGTTTTGTTATTTGTATAAAAAACAGTAGATATTGTTAGTGAAGCTTAGTGAGTTTTAAAATCATTTAGAATGTATTAATGTTAAAATTTAAAATATGATATTTAAAATTAAAAAAAAGAGTATTCCTTTATTTTTTTTAGGGTTTATGTCTTTCAGTGTGTTTTCACAGCAGGAAGTTAAAAAAGTAATAGTTGATTCTGTCGCTATTAAAGAGGAAACAAGAAACGTAATGTTAAATGCATCAGATAATAATGGTCCTCGTAATGTAAATATAGGTTTACCATCCAGTATTGGAGGAACTACAATTCTGGAAAATGGTTTACCGGTAACGTATTCTTTTCATGCCCAAAAAGCACTTACAGTATGGCGTCAGGATTCCGGTATTGCAAAATTTGGTATACTAAATCTTGGAGAAACCGCTATTACCATTGGCGATGTAGGTGTTTCAGTAAATACTTATACAAACAAAGGAACAGAAGAATTTCAAGGGAAAGGATCTGTTTCATCTAATAGTTTTGGTCTTTTGAGAGGTGATATTAATGTAAGCGGACCGCTAAAAAATGGTTTTACATATTCTCTTACTGCTTTTGCTAATTTCGATCCAGGAACTTTTGATGTTGGTTTTACCGATTATATAGATCAGACCCAGATTTATAAAGGAGTACTGAATAAAAAATATAACGATGGAAAAGGAGAAATAGGTATTCAGTATAAACTAGCTATTTCTAACAGTGTTACTACTAAACAAAGCCCTTATATTTATAAAGAAAATGGAAAAGTAGATCAGCTTGATGGTTTTAGAATTGGTAGAGATTCCTATTTTGAACGTTCAGGTCTTGCTCGCGTAATAAATCCGTTAACAGGACAAAAAGAAGATTGGAGCGCTATGAGAGATATGGGATCTACAACACATGTAATCGATGTTTTTGGAAAAAATAAATTAGAAAATGATTTTAATCTGGATTACGTAGTTCGTTACAGTTATGCAGAAGCTGGTTTATTTAATCCCTATGTTTCTTTGATTAGTAAAGCGAATCAGAATGCTACAACCAGATATATTTATGCAGATGATAAAACAGCCTATTCCCCTGATGGATTAGTGCAAGCCGGAATGATGCAAGCCACGCCAAAAATACCTATTAATACCATAATGAGTAGAGTAGAACTAAGTAAAGAAGTTAAAAACCATAATTTGACTTTAGGCTTTAACGAATGGCACTATAATATCAATAAATCTGTTACAGCTTCATATTCTTTTTTTCATGAAGTAGCCCCTCAACCTCGTCAGTTGATCCGTCAGATATTACAAGATGGTGTTTGGGAAAATGTTGGAGATGAATATGGTCAGCGTTCCTATAATTCAGCGATGCAGTATTATGATGGCTGGGAGAACAAAGCGGCATTTTATCTTATCGATAAATGGAAAATATCAGATGCATTTTCCGCTGATTTAGGAGTCCGTTTAGAATGGCACAGAATTAAGGGAGACTGGTATCCGGAACAAAACAGAAAAGCTGCCGGTACAAATTGGGTGTCAGGAGAAACTCAAAAAATTCAAAAGGACTGGATGAATAAATCTTTCTCAGGTAATTTTATTTATAAAACAACAAAAAACTTTGGTTTGTTAGGAGACCTTAACTATGCTGAAGTAGCAGGTAACTTAAGTAGTTATTCAGGAGCTGATGATCCTATGACTGAACAGTCCATTATTTCCGGAGCGGCTTTTGGAGTTTATTTTAATCATCCGTTATTTAGCGTTGTTTCAAAAGCAACCTTTATTGAACGTACGAAGTTTAAAAATAATTCCTCTTTTGTAAATCCGTTTGATCTTTCTCAGCAGTCTAAAAAAACCATAACCTATGATGTTCAGACTCTGGGTTGGACTACCGATTTGGTTTTCAGTCCCGTAAATGGTTTTGATCTTCATTTATTACTTACGATGCAAAATCCGGAGTATAAAAATTTTAAAGTAGATGTATTTGGATATCAATATGATTTTGACGGAACAGTTGCACGTAGCGTTTCTAAAACGATTGTAGAAATAGATCCGAGTTATACTTATAAAAAGCTGAAAATATGGGGAAGTGCACGTTATTTTAGTCAGGAATCTGCAAATTATCCTAATACTTTATTCTTTGCAGGTCGTTGGGAAACCTTTGGAGGGTTGAATTATAAACATAATAAAAGTTTAGAATTTAGCTGTAACGTAGTGAATCTGTTAAATCAAAAAGGAGCACAAGGAACCATATCAGGTACAAATACAACTACAGCAGAAGAAGCAAAAGGATATTATAATATGCCGGTAGCAGGAACCTATATACGACCTTTTACAATAGAATTTGGGATGAAGTATAAAATATAATAGTGTTACTCCACTTACTCCGGAAGGAGTAAAAGTCGCAGAATATTTAGGCAAAGGATTGAAAGATATTTCTTTTAAAGCTATTTATTCCAGTGATTTAGGCAGAGCTCGTCAGACTGCTTAAGTTGTATTAGATGCAAAAGAAGATAAAAGCAGAGCTATTGTTATCATTGCGTTAATTATTTAATAAAATAAATATAAATATTGTTTCTTTTATGTTATAATTATTTTTTATGTTTTATAAATAGGTACATTTGTTATGGATTAAACGCCTGAAATTGAATAATATACTTCTGATAGGATAACTTAAGAAATAGTAAACAGGAAAAATAAAAACAGAAATTTTCAGAAAAAACACCTCCCGTAATTTTATTGATTTAAAATTATGGTATTGGTGTTTTTTTGGTCTCAGATAAGCTGATGTGATTATAATTAAGTTATATTTTTTTATTAATTTAAATACAGATTATCATGAAAAAATTAGTTTTATTATCGATGGTCATTCTGTTTTCATTAGTGACAAGCCAGGCTTGTCCACTATTAAAAGAAAGACAGATCAAAAATGAAGTGGACAGCATAGGAGAGAAAGGTAAAAAAACGAGTACAGAGAAGAAAGTAGAAAAAAAAATGCTGAAGAAAATGAAAACCAATCTTGCAAGTTATCGATCCAAAACACAATTTCTTGAAGATTTTGGTAATAAACAATATGTTGTATGGAAACGAGTAGGTCAGTATGATGAAGCTTCTTTCATAGATAATAACGGTAAAAAAACAACTGCTGTTTATGATTATGATAGTCAACTGATGGGAACTGTAACACATAAAACATTTTTAGACCTGCCTCTTAAGGCTCAGCGTATAATCAAAGAAAAATATAAAGAATATTCTGTTGCAGATATTGTATTTTTAGATGAAGATGAATCGAATAACCCGAATAAGGTTATTTACAATATTGATTCTAAAATAGATAATGATTATTTTGTGAATTTGGTAAAAGCAGACGATAAAATTGTTTTGCAGGTTGAATCAACCGGATCCGTATCTTGTTATAAAAACAGATAAAAAAGTACCATTAAATCAGGCAGAATAATAATAATAACTTATTATTATTCTGCCTGATTTTTATTTTTCTCACCCCATTCATTCATTTTGTCTAAAATGTTTTTCAGCGACAGTCCGAGTTTGCTTAATTTATATTCAACTCTCGGTGGTACCTCAGGGTAAGCAATTCTTTCTATAAGTCCGTCTGTTTCCAGTTCTTTCAGTTGAGAAATGAGCATACGTTCCGTTATGCCCGGTATACTTCTTTTTAACGCTCCATATCTCAAACAGCCATTGTTTGAAAGTACAGCAAGAATACTTATTTTCCATCTTCCTCCTATTAAGGATAAAGTAAAAAACATGCCACAGTTTTCATCAAGATATTTCTTATTTACAGAATTAGTAGAGCTTTCTTTTTTCATTAGATATTATTTTAGTAAGTACATACAATTTTGTATGTACTTGTAAAATGTAAAGTAAAGAAATACTTTTGACAATTAAATAAAATAATTATGGAAAAAATAATGAGAGTTTTACATTGGTCAGGTTATGTTTATTTCCTGTATATATTTGGTTACGCAAGCCTTTATAAAGTATTTCAGAAAACCACAATGATGGAAAGTATGCAGTCATTTGGATTTAATAAGATCTGGACGATTATGATAGGAATTGGCGAAGTAATAGGAGTTTTAGGTTTATTGATTGGTTTCTGGAACCATAAAGTAAAAAACAGTGCTGTTCTATTCCTTTTCCCTTTTGCCGTTGGAGCATTAATAACTCATTTTGCACATCAGGAATATAATCATTATTACAATGCCCTGATTTGTTGCATATTGTCCGCTTTTCTTTTAGTGACAGATAAAAATTTTAGAATAATTATTTGATTTGTATCTAATTAAAAAAATAAAAGACAACCATTAAATTAGGCAGAATAATAGTTTCTCACTAATTCTGCCCGATTTAATATTCCACTGTAAGGAAGCAAAATCTAATTATAATTCTATTTTTTGGAACGATTGTTTAGCAAGAGCTGAAATAAATAAAAGAACACAGCAAATATAGCAATATAGTACCTATTGCAGAATAACCGATTAAAAAAAAGGTATCATGAATATTGAAGTCTATCAGGAAATCTGCTGGATGAAAATATCCCCATATATAAAAGAAAAGACCTGAAATTAAAAGTAAGTATGTGATTTTTTTTATATTATCCTTAGTTAGATGAGTAATTTAAGGATAAAAAATAATTATATAAAAACAATAAGAGTATAAATAGTAAAAAAGCTCTGAATTCAGGACTTTTTATTACAATGTATTAGGTTTATTATTTTATTGCTACTGCATCTATTTCTATAAACATATCATTTAACGCAAGTTGAGAAACTGGAATTAAAGTGTTGACAGGAAACTTTCCGTCTGTCCATATTTTTTTACATTCTTCCGCTAAGATCTGAAGTTTTTCAGAATTATAATCCACTATAAGAGTAGTAAGCTTAGCGATATGCTGCATTGTTAATTCTTTTGACTGTAAAGCATGCTCAATATTTTTAAATGTTTGTTGAATTTGTTTACGAAAGTCAATGTTTGCTTTTCCATCTTCAGTATATTGTCCGCTTTGTCCGGCTATGAAAAATAAAGAGCTGTTTTCCGGAATAGCAGCAATATGAGAGTAACCATGATCCGTAGAGTCATAAAGTGTTTTTGGGTTTGAGATTTCAGGAAGTTTTTTTTGTGGTTTCATATTTTGTTTTTTAATTTTTAAAAAACAAAATTCATTCATTATTTTTTATTACTTCTTTACATATGTTGATATAAACTATAATTCACTTCGAATTCGACTTAACTGAGTAGGAGTAATGCCCAGATAAGATGCAATGTGATGTTGTTTCAGTCGTTTTTCTAATGTTGGGTAATCTCGTATAAAAGCAAGATAGCGTTGTTTTGCTGTTTGGGATTTTAGGATAATCTCCTGTATTTCTTTATCAATTACCCAATTTTTTTCCAGATATTTAATGTAAAATTGAGATAAGTCCGAATGTTTATTTACAAGTTGCTGAAACTGTTCTGCATCATAAACCAATAATTCCGTTTCTTCTAGAGCCTGAATACTGAATATACTGGGGGCTTTTTCCAGTAAAGCTGAGGTAGAAGTAACAAATGTATTTTCCGGAAAGAATTTTTTAATTACAGAACTACCATTTTCGTCCATATAATAATAAGATAAAAGCCCCTTTTTAATGTATGCAATTGTTTTAGGTATTTCACCTTCTTTAATATAAAAACTATTTTTTAATATTGTTTTTGGATAGATAATATTCTGCCAGTTTTTTCTGGTTTCTTCATTTATAGAAATATATTTTTCAGTTTCTTTCCAAAAAGCGGTCATAACAATTATTACAAGATTTAAATTTTGTTCTGGAATAAAAAAGCCTTTCAGATTAATAAAAGACCCTAAACTCAGGATTTTTTATTATTCCTGTTATCAGAAGAACGATTACCATATCGGGTAGGAGCCGGTCTGCCAAAAAGTCTTCCCGTTGGTTCCTTTTCCAGAGAACCTTCCTCCGTTTTCAGAGAAGGAGCAATCAGTTCATTCATTTCTTTCATTTCAGCATCCGTTAATTCACGATATCTGCCCACAGGAACATCTAACGAGATGTTGATGATTCGGATACGCTTTAAGTGTGTTACCTCATAACCCAGATATTCACACATTCTTCGGATTTGTCGGTTCAGACCTTGAGTAAGAATGATCTTGAAGATATATTTGCTGATCTGTTCCACTTTACATTTTTTAGTAACCGTGTCGAGGATAGGAATACCATTTCCCATTCTTTCAATAAAGCGATCCGTAATAGGACGGTTTACCGTTACCGTATATTCTTTCTCATGATTGTTCTTTGCACGCAGGATTTTGTTGACAATATCACCATCATCCGTCATAAAAATCAGCCCCTCACTTGCCTTGTCCAGCCTTCCGATAGGGAAGATACGTTTAGGATAATTAATATAATCAACAATATTATTCGGAGTACTTAAATTAGTAGTACATTCAATTCCCACCGGTTTATTAAAAGCCAAATAAGTGAATTTTTCTTTCTTTTCACTGATTAATTTACCATCAATTCGGATCACATCATCAGGAGTGACTTTTGTGCCCATTTCAGGAACAATTCCATTAATAGTTACACGACCCTGCTCAATCAGTTTATCCGCTTCACGACGAGAGCAGAACCCAGATTCACCTATAAATTTATTAAGACGTTTAGAATTTTCTTCCATAACTGCAAAAGTAAGATTTATTTAATGATTTGAAAACAGGATTGTCAAATCCTTTAGTTACTTCCTCTGTTTACTCTTTCAGGCTTGAGTGTTAAAGGATCGGATTTTTATCCTGATAAAATAAGAAGTCATAAATACGATGATACAATTGTTCATCGTGTAAACTGTGTCCAAGTCCTTTTGTTTCTATAAATTCAGAAAACGCCCAAGTTTCAGCAATTTCTTTTCCTTCCTTAAAAGCGACTATATTATCCTCAATATCATGAACGATCAGTCCTTTTATTTTAAGCTTAGAAGCAAATTTTTTTCCTGAAAACTCTGTAATCCTGATTTTGAAATAAGTAAACAAACGTTTTTCAAGTAATCGAAATACTTTTGTATTCAGACTCAATAAATTTACATAGTTGTTGATAATAGTTCGTAGTTCACTTGGAGTGCCTAAAAGAACTACTTTGCTCAAAGAGTCATTTTTATATTTATTTAAAAAATAAAGAGTAGTAGCTCCACCAAGAGAATGTCCTACAATGAATTGAGGCTGGTGTTTTTTCGCCAGAATAGAAACAAACTCCGCATATTTCGGAATATTGAATTCTTTACCGGTTGATAGACCGTGTGCAGGAGCATCTAACGCAATGATAGTACTACCTGATTTTTTCAGAATATTGATAAAAGGTTCCCATCGGGAAGCATTACTTTCCCATCCGTGAACTAAAAGGATAATCTGTTCATTTCCTTTCCAGGTATACGTCTGAAGTGTGACATTATTACGAGTTATGGTATTCGTTTCTGCTTCCAGAAGTATAGCAGGCATTTTATCAAGATGCAGTCTGCCGCTCCGGGGTTCACTAAAAAGGCGATATGCCATTTGTGAAGCTCTGGAAGGAGCAACATAGCTGAGAAGGTTGATATATAAACCTATGGACTTGATAAGGACTTTACGCATAAAACAAAAAAAAGCCTCCATGTTGGAGGCTTATATTTTTAGAATTTAGAAAATATTTTTTCCATTTTTTCCTTTTCTTCATCAGCCATTGCACTATCAATAAGAATTCTTCCACTATGCTCATCTGTGATGATTTTTTTACGGGAAGCAATTTCCATTTGTGTTTGTGGCGGAATAGTGAAGAAAGAACCTGCAGAAGCACCTCTTTCAATAGAAACAACCGCTAAGCCGTTTCTTACACTAGTTCTGATTCTTGTATAAGCAGCTAATAATCTTGGTTCGATAGAAGCTTGATACTCTGCTGATTTGTTTAATAAGAAGTTCTCTTCTTTCTCCGTTTCAGACATAATTGAATCTAATTCAGATTTCTTATGTTTTAAGTGAGATTGTTTTCCGTCTAATTTTTCTTTAGATTGAGAGATTGTTTCTTTTTTGTGGTCAATTGAAGCTTTCATTTCTTTAATGTGCTTTTCTGCCAATTGAATTTCTAATTCCTGAAACTCAACCTCTTTTGTTAAAGAGTTGAACTCTCTGTTATTACGAACATTTTTTTGTTGTTCAGTATATTTTTTTATTGAAGCTTTATGCTCATCAATAGCGTTTTTCTTAACTTTGATTTGCTCTTCAATATTTTCCAGGTCATTCTTCAGTTTCTCTAAACGAGTGCTTAAGCCAGCGACTTCATCTTCTAAATCTTCTACTTCCAGAGGTAGTTCACCTCTTACTCCTCTGATTTCGTCAATTCTAGAGTCAATTAACTGCAGGTCATAAATCGCTCTTAACTTATCTTCAACATTTAATTCTTTGATATTCGCCATATTTTAAAAGTACTTAACTGGATTTGTATTTTCTTCTGATAAAATGATTGCAAAATTAAGGATTTTTTTCGTAAGATAACTAACTATATAGTTTTTTGTATAACGTTCACTTTCAAAATGTCCGATATCTGCTAAAAGAAGTTTATTTTCTGCTTCATAAAACTGATGATATTTTAGATCTGCTGTTAAAAAAACATCTGCTCCCGCCTGAATTGCATTTCGAATAGCAGCACTTCCAGAACCGCCCAGAACTGCAACTTTAGTAACAGGTTTATTCAGAAAAGCACTGTGTCGGATTCCTTCGGTTTGCATTTTTTCCTTTATAAAAGACAGGAAATCATTTTCAGACATTGGTTGTTCCAGTTCCCCAATCATTCCCAGTCCGATATTCTGATGAATATTTTCTAAATTGTACATCTCATAAGCCACTTCCTCATAAATATGATTCGTAAATAACGCTTTTAAGATTTTGTTTTCCAAATGTTTTTCAAAAAGAACCTCAATTCTGATCTCATCCGTTGTTGTCAATTTTTCTTTTTCACCAATAACCGGATTGCTGTTTTCATTTCCTTTATAAGTCCCCGTTCCGTTAGTATTGAAGCTACAATTATCATAATTACCAATGTTTCCCGCACCGGCTTCAAATAGTGCATTTCTTACTTTATCCGCATTTTCAGGGACAGTATAAGTAACCAGTTTTTTAATAAAGTGTTGTTTCGGGATTAATATTTTAGTGTTTTTTAAACCTAAATGATCACAAAATATTTTATTGACTCCCTGAGGATGATTGTCTAGTGCAGTATGAACCGCATAAATAGCAATATCGTTTCTAATTGCTTTGATAATAGCTCTTTCCACATAATTTTTACCCGTAATTTTTTTGATCCCGGAAAATAGAATAGGATGGAAACAGACCACAAGATTACAGTTTTTAGCAACCGCTTCATCAATAACACTTTCTAGAGCATCATGGCAAACCAAAACGCCCGTTGCTTTATTTTCTGAATCGCCGATTAATAAGCCGACATTGTCAAAATCTTCCGCATAAGCAAGAGGAGCCATTTCTTCAAGAACAGTGATGATTTCTTTTATTTTCATTTTTAGAGATCTTAATAATCAGGTGAAAGTCAAAAGTAGAAAGTAAAAAGGTTTTAGTGAAACGTTTTCGTAAAAAGTTTTCAGTCCCGGTATTCAGTTATCAGAAGAACTTTGCAACTCTGTTAACTTTGAACCTTAAGCTTTAAACGAATCAAAACGGGTTAGGAGATATATAAAATAAAAAAGAGAATTTATTCTCCCAATAGTTTTCTTTTTTAACTACATTAGTGAAAAATAAATCTCAAAAAATAGAATTATTTTTGTTCTGTAACTATTTAATCATCCCATGAAGAATTCTATCGCTTATCTGCCACAAAAGAAACAAAGAGACCTCCTCCGTTTTGTAGAACAAATAACTACAAGACTTCCAAAAACTCAAATGATTATCCTCTACGGAAGTTATGCAAGAAACGAATATGTAGATCATGACGAAAGAGTAGAATTTGGCATTCCCACCTCCTACAGAAGTGATTATGATATACTCGTAGTAACAGAAAAAGTAACCGAGCAAAGAGCAACCAAGATTCTTGATACAATCGATAATATGTATTATCAGGATCCGGACTTACAAACTCCCGTTGAGTTTATACATGAAAACATTCATCGGTTAAATGACTATATTGATGCAGGCAGATATTTTTATACCCAAATCAAAGAAGAAGGGATTGTACTTTATGACACAAAAAAACATACCCTTGCAGAGCAACGTCCGCTTCGTTTTGACGAAATAAAACAACAGGCTGAAGAATATTTTAAAGATAAATTTGAATGGGCTAATAGTTTTTTGAGAAGTGTTAACTATGATTATAATGATAAGGAGTATAAAAAAGCTTTTTTTCATCTTCATCAAGCTTGCGAAAATAGTTTTCAGACGATCCGATTAGTATATACGCTAACCAATCCAAAACTACATAATTTATCCAAAATGTTTTCTTTCGTAAGGAAATATTCATCAAATTTACCGCCTATTTTCCCCAATGATACTCCCGAAGAAAAACGATTATTCGAACTCCTCAAAAGTGCCTATATCGAAGCCCGTTATAATCCGCAATTCATAGTAACAAAAGAAGATATTGACGCACTGTTACCCAAAGTAAAACGTTTGCTTGAAATCACAAAGCAAATAAGCGAAGATAAAATCGCAGAATACGCAAAACAGATTTAGTTTAATTTGAAGCTATTCCTGCTTTCGCTTTTATCTCTCCATTTCATTACGAGGATATCAGCTCTATCAGGGCTAAACAGTCTCTAAACAGGTTTTTTTTAACCTGTTTAGGTATGATTAAGCGGTATATTGATAAAGTAAATCAGTCAAAAGTATAGAGTTACAGACTTTGCAGAAAAAAATATTCCTAACAGATTTCTTTTAATCTGTTAGGAGAATATTTGCTTTAAAAAGATTAAAGTCTTTGTTGCAAGCTTTTCGGTTAAACTTCATTCCAACTTTAAACCTCTATGACTTTACGAGAAACCTTTGTAACTCTGTTTCTTTATAAACCTTAAACTTTAAACAATTCAAACCTTTTTATTTCTTTTCAGCTAAAAAAAGTATACTTTCGTTGCATGATTGTATTGCGAAAAATAGTGTTCCCATTTGCTGTTTTATACGGATGGATTACACAATTCCGTAATTTTTTGTTTGATAAAGGAGTTTTAAAGTCCTTTCGTTTTTCTGTTCCTGTTATTGTAGTTGGAAATCTGAGTGTAGGAGGAACCGGAAAAACACCACAAATCGAATATCTCATTCGATTATTATCTCCGCAATATAAGATCGCTACTTTAAGCAGAGGATATAAAAGAAAATCAGAAGGATTTGTTCTGGCAGATACAACCGCAGACGCCGCTCTTTTAGGAGACGAACCGTTTCAGTTCCATCAGAAGTTTCCGGAAATTATAGTTGCAGTAGATGCCAATCGGAAAAACGGAATAGAACAGTTGTTACAACAGCCTGAAAAACCGGAAGTAATACTGCTGGATGATGCCTATCAGCATCGCAAAGTAACAGCAGGATTTTATATTTTGTTAACCGCTTATGGTGATCTGTATGCAGATGATTATATGTTGCCGACAGGAAACCTGAGAGAAAAGAGAGCAGGAGCAAAACGTGCCGATGTGATCATTGTAACAAAATGCCCAAAGAATCTTCCCTTAGAAGAACAATATAAAATCAAAGTTCAGTTAAAACTTTTACCGGAACAGAATATCTATTTTACATTTATAGACTATGATGACGCTGTTTTTTCCGAAGATGAAAAAAGAGAAGTAAAAGAGATACAGCAGCAGACTAAGATATTAGTAGCGGGAATTGCAAAACCACAACCGTTTTTTGATTATTTATATTGCAAAGGAGATGAAAAGCTGGTCTTCCCAGATCATCATGATTTTACAGAAAAAGAAATACAAGAAATACAGCATAAAGCAAATAATAGAATTATTATTACAACCGAAAAAGATTATGTACGTCTGAAAGGGACTTTGCCAAAAGAGCAATTGTTTTATTTACCAATAAAGAGTACATTTATTTCAGCAAGTAAAAATTTTGATAAAACAATATTAAATTATGTGGGAAAAAGTACAGAAAACCGTAAATCATATTAAAGAAAGAGTTGATTTTGCTCCCGAATATGGAATTATTTTAGGTTCAGGATTAGGTGGATTTACAGAAGAAATAAAAGTTGAATACAAATTATATTACAGTGAAATTCCAAATTTCCCTGTTTCTACCGTTCAGGGACACGAAGGCGCTCTTATTTTTGGATCAATAGGAAATAAAAAAGTAGTAGCAATGCAGGGACGTTTTCATTATTATGAAGGCTATAATATGCAGGAAGTAACCTTTCCGGTACGAGTAATGAAATATTTAGGCGTTGAAAAATTAATCGTTTCCAATGCTTCAGGAGGAGTAAATCCAACGTTTAAAGTAGGCGATGTAATGATTATTAAAGATCATATCAATTTTATGCCCGAACATCCGTTAAGAGGAAAAAATGATGAACGTTTCGGACCGCGTTTTGTAAACATGAGCGAGCCTTATAGCAGAGCGATGATACAGAAAGCAAAAGAAATAGCAACAACTTCTGTTATGGATGTAAAAGAAGGAATTTATTTTGGTTTACAGGGACCTACTTTTGAAACACTGGCAGAATATAAAATGGTTAAGATCGTTGGAGCAGACTGCGTAGGAATGTCTACCGTTCCCGAAGTGATCGTTGCCCGCCATATGGATATGGAATGTTTTGGAGTATCTATCATTACAGATATGGGAGATGAAGAAAACATTGATACCGTAAGTCATGATGAAGTACTGGATGCTGCTAAAAAAGCAGAACCAACTGTAAAAAAACTAATCAGAGAGCTGATTCTTAATTATTAAATAGTCGATAGTTTTGTGAGATGTGATTTGTAAAAAGTAAAATGCGTGGATCGGTTAATAATTGTCAATTGATAATTATTAACCGAGACGCAAAGTTGTTTTGAAGACTGATTACTACGACTGAATACTTTAATCTCTTTCTTCTTGACTCTTGGTTCTTTCTTCTAAATATATATAATAGACAAAACAGATTCTATTTTTTCTCCGCCATATAAACACCCAGTAATATAAGAAAAGAACCGATGAGAGCAATAACCGTTATCGTTTCATTTAGTACTATTGCAGAGGTTAGTAAGGTAACTAACGGAACAATATAAATATAATTAGCAGTACGCAGAGCTCCCAGATGTTTCATTGCCATATTCCACATGATATAACAGATCATCGAAGCTACAATTCCCAGAAATAATAAGTTAATAAGAATAATAGGTTCAAAAATAAGGGTATAATTAAGCTGGATCGGGTGAATAATAAATATAGGTATTAAGGTCACTATTCCATAAAAGAATATCTTTCTGGTGATAAATAATGTAGAATAACGTTGATCCAGTTGTTTAAGGATCAAGCAATAAAAGGCCCACATTAGAGAAGCTATTACAGTAAGGAAGTCTCCAAGAGGATTGATCTTCAGAATAAAACTACCGTTAAAAACAACCAGAGCAACACCGGCTAAAGCAATAAAAGAACCTATAAACAGATTAGAATTTATCTTTTTATCTCTGAAAAACAGTAAGGACAAAAGTGCTGTTAAGATAGGTGCAGTACAAATAATCAGAGAAACATTAGAAGCCAAAGTGATCCCTAAAGCAGTGTTCTCTGCAATAAAATAGAGTGAACCTCCACAAAGTCCCGAAGCAACAAATAATAATTCATCTTTTTTAGTATCTGCCCATAAAGTGCGTGGAGCAACGAACCAGATACAGATATAAGCAAGAATAAACCGATACAGAAATATTTCAGTAGGATGAAGTCCATGATTGATCAGAATCTTTGTAGAAACAAATGTTGTTCCCCAAATTATGACAGTAATAATTGCCATAAAATGAAACTTAAAATCTTTAATTATTTTCATAGTTAGTTGATAATCTTTTGTCTGTCAGTAGTTTCATATATTGTTGTTGCTGACAGATCAGATTGTTGTCTTTAATAATCGATTCCTTTATTTATTCTTTTGGTTTCTTAGTAATCTAAACTACAAATATATTTAAAGAAATGATTCTAAGATTAACATTAACTTGTATTTTATCTTAGAATCTTTAATGACTTAAAATTCAAAACCCTACCGATTTTATTTTCAAATCTGCAGGGTTTCGTAGATTTTTAGTTTAAGGTTTGAGGAGCTACCCATATCAAGTACGGACAATATTTCACATTTTACTAAAAACATTTCACATCTCACAAAATTATCAACTATTTTTATTGTAATCATAATTAACCATCCATTGTATACCAAACTTATCAGTGAACATTCCAAAAAAAGCTCCCCAGAATGTTTTTTGCAGTTCCATTTCCACTTTTCCTCCCGCTGACAGACCTTTAAAAAGTTTTGTAGCTTCTTTTTCACTATCAGCATCAATAGAAAGATGAGAATTATTTCCAATTGTTAGTTTTTGCCCTATAGATTCAAGAGTATCCGTAGCCATTAAAATAGTTCCTTTTCCGATTGGTAAAGCAATATGCATTATTTTATCTTTATCGGCTTCAGGCAGTTTATCTACTTCTCCGGTATCTCTGAAACGTTGTAACATAAGAAACTCACCTCCAAATACGGATTTGTAAAAATTAAAAGCTTCTTCAGTAGTACCGTTAAAGTTTAAATAAGGATGAATTGTTGCCATAATGTATTGTTTTAAATGATTAATTAATAGGTTGGTATTCCAAATTTAATCAAATAAATGTTAAAAAAAAGACAACAACAAGAAAATACAAAGATAAAAATGTTTAAAGTTTAAGGTTCAAAGTTAGGATAAGTACAAAGGTACTGAGGTTTTCTCGCAGAGCTGCAAAGGTTCTTTGATCTGTTTAATGTTTAAAGCTAGTTGAGCTATTAATAATATTTTACTTTTCACTTCTTACACAATGGATCACTTCTTTTGAGTACTGATTTACTGTCACTGAAAACTGTTTACTATCTGTCTTTCACAGAACTATCAACTACCAATTGTGAACTATCAACTTTTTTTGAAAATAAAGTAATCAGGTCGATAATTCTTGAAGAATAACCAATCTCATTATCATACCAGCCTACTACTTTCACCATTTTTCCAATAACAGAGGTAAGCTGTGAATCAAAAAGGCAGGAGTTTCGGTTTCCCAGAATATCAACCGATACGATTGGATCTTCCGTATAGGCAAGAATTCCTTTTAAAGAAGTTTCCGAAGCCGTTTTAAAAGCAGCATTAATTTCTTCAATTGAAACCTCTCTTTTTACATAACAAGTAATATCAGTTAAAGAACCATCCGGAACCGGAACACGAATACCACTACCACCGATTTTTCCGATCATATCCGGAAATATTTTTGTCAGCGCCTTTGCTGCTCCCGTAGTGGTTGGTACAATAGATTGTGTTGCACCTCGAGCTCTTCTGAGGTCTTTATGGGGCTGATCGTGTAAACTCTGATCAGTTGTATAGGAGTGAACAGTTGTAATATAAGCCTGTTCAATAGAACACAGTTCCTGAATAACTTTGACCATCGGAGCAGCATTATTTGTTGTACAGCTCGCATTTGAAATAATAATTTCAGTACCATCCAGTATTGATTCATTAACACCAAGGACTACTGTTTTGATAGTATCTACTTCAGAAGGAGCAGAAAGAATTACCTTTTTTGCTCCGGACAGGATATGCTGATGGATTTCTTCATAGGTTTTGTATTTTCCGGTTGATTCGATCACAATATCAATATCTGATGATTTCCAGTCTAAATTTTTTATTTCTTTTTCATGAAAAAATAAATATGATTTTCCATCAATATAAATTGCTTTTTCATCGTGAGATACCGGATAAGGTAAAATTCCGTGAATACTGTCATATTTAGTAAGATGCCCCATTGTTTTATTATCAGCAATATCATTGATAGCAACTACCTCAATAGTGGGATGATTTAGTAGTAATCTAAATAAATTACGACCGATACGTCCAAAACCATTGATGGCGATTCTTATTTTTTTATCCATTTGTTTAAATTAGAAAAATTGGAAAATATTATTTTATTTATAGAATATGTTTCTGAGCTTTATAAGAAGAACGAACCAGAGCACCGCTTTCTACATGGCGGAAACCTAATTCTAAACCTATTTTTTCATATTTTTGAAATTGTTCAGGAGTAATAAATTCCTTTACAGGTAAATGTTTCTTACTGGGTTGTAAGTATTGACCAATAGTTACAATATCTACATTAGCGTCTTTCAAATCATGTAATGTCTGGATCACTTCATCTTCTTTTTCACCAAGACCTAACATGATTCCGGATTTAGTTCTTCTGATTCCCTGTTCTTTCAGGTATTTCAGTACAGCTAAACTTTTATCATATTTTGCCTGTATGCGAACCTCACGAGTCAACCTTCTTACCGTTTCCATATTATGTGAAACCACTTCCGGATTAGCTTCAATGATTCGGTCAATATTCCTTTCTATTCCTTGGAAATCAGGTATTAAGGTTTCAAGAGTCGTTTCAGGATTCATTCTTCGGATTGCTTTTACCGTTTCAGACCAGATAATAGAACCACCGTCTTTTAAGTCATCTCTGTCCACACTTGTTACTACTGCATGTTTAATATTCATAAGCTTAATAGAACGAGCTACCTTTTCCGGTTCATCCCAGTCAACCGTTTCAGGACGACCTGTTTTTACACCACAGAAACCACATGAACGAGTACAGATATTTCCCAGAATCATAAAAGTGGCAGTACCTTCACCCCAGCATTCCCCCATATTAGGACAACTTCCGGAAGTACAAATTGTATTTAACTTGTATTTGTCAACCAGGCTACGAAGTTCAGTATATTTTTTACCCGTTGGTAATTTTACTCTTAACCATTTCGGTTTAGGAGTAGGTACTATATTGGTTTCTAAGATACTTTCCATTTATTATAAATTTTGAAAGTACAAAGATACGGATTGTTGTTTATCTGATGATTTCTTTATTTAGTTAATTTGATATTGTAGAAAACAAGAAGGATTTTCAGAACAAAAGGAATAGAATCTTCTATAGTACAGATCAGCGTTTCTGCTGAATAATAACAGCTAGTAATTTTTTGGCTCGCAGAAGTTTTACTTTAACATTATTTAAAGGTTCGTTCAGCTGATCCGCGATTTCCTGATAACTTAATTCCTGAAAATAACGAAGTTGTATCACTTCCTGATAATGAGGTTTTAGTTCTTTAATATATTGTAGTAGCTGAGACAGGTTCTGTTCAATGATTAGTTCATCCTCTGCAGAAGGAGTTGTGTCTGCAATATTATAAGCCTGATTTTTCTCTTTATCTGTAATTTCTACAAACAGACTTGATTTCTTTTTTCGAAGGAGATCAATATGTACATTTTTTGCAATAGCGATTAGCCAAGTGTTAAAAGCATAATCAGGATTATAAGTACTGATCTTATCAAATGCTTTAGCAAATGTTTCTATAGTAATATCTTCAGAATCCGTTTCGTTTTCTGTGCGTTTCAGCATAAAACCATAGACTTCGTTCCAGTAATGATCCAATAATGTAGTGAATGCAATCTGGTCGTATTTTTTGGCTTTTTCTATCTGTTTTTTAATTTCCAATAGATGTATTTTGAAAAATTTTTGATTTGTTTAATTGTAAACTTGAAAGAATATGCTATAAAGATATTCATTTGTATATATATAATCACAATTTCCAGAAACGGATACCAGTATAGTAGTTCTTTTTCATTTAATTTTTTAGCAGTATATCCTAAAGTACTGAATGTAATACTATATCGTATGATTATAATCGTTAGCACGGCAATCCAGTTAAACTGAAAAAGTAATAGTATCAAAGCAAGTGCCAGAAATAAAAACTGAGAAATCTGAAACAAATGTAATTTGATCTCATCGATAATTTTGAAATGTTTTTCAGTATCAAAAGCTTTTACCATATTAGCATACAGACTTTTATAATCCGTTTTAGCTTTCGAACAGGTAAAACTTTCCGGAATAGAGCAGACCGCTGTATTTTCTTTCGTTGCAATCTGATTAATAAATAATTCATCCTCTCCAAATTTTATTTTCATGTGATTGATGAAACCGCTTGCTTCAAAAAACTCTTCTCTTTTATAACCCATATTCTTTCCTTTTCCGGTGTAGGGGCTTCCTGCTTTTGCCCATGAAAAGTATTGAAGAGTATTGAGTATATTTTCAAAACGAAATACTTTATTTATGAAAGATTTCTGTACCTTCTCATAACCACTGTAACCCAGAACAATTGTTTTTTTATCTGTAAACTGAACGCTCATAAGCTGAATCCAGTTCTCTGAAACAGGATAACAGTCCGGTTCAATAAAAAGAAGATATTCTTTTTTGGCAGCTTTTATTCCTAATGTAAGGCTATATTTTTTATTTGCCCAGAAGGCCTCATTGTTTTCTACATTGACCAGTCTGATATTAGGATATTCTTTTTCAAAGTTCTCAAAAAGGTCTTGTGTGTCATCTGTAGAAGCATCATTAATTAGAATAATCTCATAATCTGGGTAGTTCTGACTAACTAGTAGAGGAACAAGCCGGGTCATATTTTCTATTTGATTTTTTGCCCGCACAATTACCGATATCGGTTTACTGATGTTGTTTTTTTGAGAAGAAGAGTTTTCTTCATTGGAAAAGGCAAACTTGCTGAAAATAAAGAGATAATAAAAAATTTGTATCGCTGCAATTCCAATAAAGAGAGAGAGTAGAATTAGTAACATATGCAATTCAAAACAGGGTTAGGTTAGAGCAAAGGTACAAATCAAAATTTAATACTTTTAATTTGATTTCAGTAAATTCAAAATGAGAGTTTATTCTCTTATTTTTTTCATTTCCCGCGCTATTTCACAAGCATTGTGCTCTTTTGTATTTTCTAATTTAGAAACGATTGTATTGTAGTTTTTATTATCTCTGTTCTGAGATAATTTTTTTATCGCCTGAATAGTATCAATCGTTATTTCAAAAGCAACTATTCCATTTACCTGACGCATAGTTGATTTGGAAAGATTTTCAATTTTCACAGGATTTTCTGAACTAGCTTCATATTTGTCGACTAATTTTTTTAAAGAATACAGTAAATCATCTCCTTTAATAATTTTGATTTTTCCGTAAATATGCACAGCAATATAATTCCATGTAGGAACATTTTCATGATCGTACCATGAAGAAGAAATGTAAGAATGAGGCCCTTGAAATATTGCTAAAACGGTATTATCCGTTTCAAAATCTTTCCATTGTGGGTTTTCTTTGGCAATGTGACCAAATAATACTTCTTTTCCTTCTTTATTAATTTCTAGTTCAAGAGGGATATGAGTTCCCCAGGGTTTTCCCTGTACCTGATTGATAAGGATGCCAAAACTATTCTGTTTTATAAAAGCTTTTATATCTTCAGTATCTTCATTTTTGTTAATGTCAGCAATAAACATAAGCTTGAGAGTTTTAGATAATATTTACTTCTGCTTCGATAGAGATTCCAAATGTTTTTAAAATCGTGTTCTGTATGTTTTTAGCCAGATCCAAAATTTCCTGTCCGGTTGCAGATCCGTAATTTACTAATACTAGAGCCTGGTTTTTATGAACACCCGCATCTCCAAAACGTTTTCCTTTAAATCCGGTTTGTTCAATTAGCCATCCTGCCGGAATTTTTACTTCTGTTTCAGAAACAATATAATGTGGCATTTCAGGGTGCAGCACTTGTATTTTTTCGAAATTACTTTTTGAAATAATAGGATTTTTAAAGAAGCTACCACTGTTGCCTAATTCTTTCGGGTCGGGAAGTTTGCTTTTCCTGATTGCCGTTACAGCGTTGCTTATATCTTGTAAAGTAGGGTTTTTGATATTGTTTTTAGCCAATTCCGTATCAATAGCGCCATAAGAAGTATTGATATTATGATTTCTTTTTGTCAGCTTAAAAGTAACTGCCGTAATGATGTATTTGTCTTTTGCTTCGTTCTTAAAAACAGATTCCCTGTAACCGAACTGACAGTCTTCTTTAGAAAATGTGATTGGTCTTTGCGTAGTGATTTCAAAAGCCTCACAAGAAACAAAAAGATCTTTCATTTCAACTCCGTAAGCCCCTATGTTTTGAACAGGAGTAGTGCCTACATTTCCTGGAATTAAAGATAAATTCTCCAGTCCACCAAAGTTTTGTGAGATCGTCCACAGAACAAATTCATGCCAGTTTTCACCCGCTTTAGCTTCGACCCATACGAAATCATCATTTTCTTTAAGAATTCTTTTCCCTTTAAGATCAACATGGATTACCAGAGCCTTAATGTTTTTAGTAAGCAACATATTGCTACCTCCACCCAAAATAAATTTTGGAGTAGAACCATTTTCTTTTAAAACCGTAATAAGTTCAGCTTCTGAATGCACATCAGTAAACAGGAGTGCTTTTGCTTCAATCCCGAAGGTATTGTAGTTCTTTAATGAAAAATTGGTAATGACTTCCATTGAGCAAAACTTATTTTTTTGAAAAAACAAAAATACTGTTTTTAAAATGGAATCAAAATGCAGAAAAGGAAAAGTTAGAGAAAAGAAATTAAGATACAAGAATAAAGAGATTCCCAAAATGGTTTTCAGCATACAGCTTCAGTACTCAGTTATCAGAAAAACTTAAAACATTAAGGTCTTGAGTCCTGATAATATAGTAATTAAAACCTTGTGGCTCTACGGCTTCAAGAATTTTAAACCTTAAACCAATTTTACAACTGAAACAATTTATAACTCTGAAGCGTAGATTTTACAATAGCTTCAGTTCGTTCTGTATGGGTATCTGATATAAAAAGCTGTCCAAAAGTATCATTATTGACCATTTCTATGATCTTACTGACTCTGGTTTCATCCAGTTTGTCAAAAATATCATCAAATAGTAAGATAGGATTTACGCCACTTTGTTTTTTGATAAATTCAAACTGAGCTAATTTTAAGGCGATCAGAAAAGATTTCTGTTGTCCCTGAGAGCCAAATTTTTTAATAGGGTAGTGGTCAATTTCAAAAGCCAGATCATCTTTATGAATGCCAACACTAGTATATTGAAGAGCCCGATCTTTAGCAATATTTTCCTGTAATAATGACAATAGATCTTTCTCATGAAGATTACTCTCATATTCCAGCTGTACCGTTTCCGCAGAACCCGTAATCGCCTGATGATGTTTATTGAATATTGGGATAAAATCAGCTAAAAACTGCTTTCTTTTTTCAAATATCTCTTGTGCCAGACCATTTAGCTGTTCATTATAAATAGAAAGAGTATCCGTTTCAAAAACATGATTGATTGCAAAATATTTCAGTAAAGCATTACGCTGACTTAATATTTTCTGATACTGAATAAGCTGTGTGAGATATTTGTTGTCCAGTTGTGAAATAACACTGTCAATGAACTTTCTTCTGGTTTCGCTTCCTTCAACAATCAGATCCCTGTCAGCAGGAGAAATAAGAACCAGAGGTATAAATCCGATATGATCTGAAAACTTATCGTAAGCTTTTCCGTTTCGCTTCATTATTTTTTTCAGTCCTTTCTTTAAACTGCATACAATCTGTTCCGTTCTTTCATTCTTTTCAAATTCACCGTCAATTACAAAAAATTCCTCACCATGTCTGATATTCTGAACCGCTAACGGATTGAAATAACTTTTACCATAAGATAAATGATAGATCGCATCAAGCACATTCGTTTTACCAATACCGTTTTTGCCGACAAAACAATTGATTTTGGCATCAAAGTCAAAACTGACTTCAGAGAAGTTTTTATAATTGAGTAAGGATAATTTCTTTAAATACATCTGTAAATGTCGTACTGAAAGTGAGAAGTTTGGAGTTTTTGCCTCTGTTTTTCTAAAAGACCGCAAATTATTGAAAAATATCGAGAAAAGACCTTTTAGATTTGAATAAAAATTTTATTTTTGCCGTTAACTTAATTATTGAAAATGGCAACTTATAACAAAAGAGGATATAAAGCTCCAAAAGTAAACGGAGAAGACGAAAATGCAGATGATAAAAATCAGCACAGTACAACAGCTGAAGTATTTAGTACTCTTGACAAAGGTGCCTCCAGAACTGAAAACTGGATCGCTAAGAACCAGAAGTACATTTTCGGATTCGTAGGAGTAGTAGCATTAGCTACAGCAGGATATTTGTTGTATGGTAAATTTGTTACCGATCCAAAAGAGGATGAAGCAGCAAATGAGATGTTTCAGGCACAACAATACTTTCAACAGGCAGTTGACGGTACTGCAAGTGATTCTCTTTATACATTATCTCTAAAAGGGGGAGAAGGAAAATACGGTTTCCTTGATATTGCTGAAAAATACTCAGGTACAAATGCTGCAAATCTTTCACACTATTATGCAGGAATGGCGTATCTGAACACTAATAAATTTAAAGAAGCAATTGCCGAACTGGATAAATTTAAAGGAGATGACGCTCTTTTAGCTCCGATCGCAAAAGGCGCAATAGGAGATGCTTTCGTACAGATCAATCAATTGGATGAAGCACTTAGTTATTATGTAAAAGCAATTGAGCTGAATAAAAATGATCTGACAGTACCTCATTATTTACTAAAAGCAGGTCAGACAGCATTAGCTTTAAACAAAAAAGATAAGGCATTACAGTACTTCACAGATATTAAAACAAATTATGAAAATGCCCCGGAAGCTTCAAATATTGATGCTTTAATAGGTATGGCACAATAATAATATGGCAACGATCAATAAGAATTTATCGGATTATGATAAAGACTCCATTCCTGATGCAAAAGAGTTTCGATTTGGAATTGTTGTTGCAGAGTGGAATGATACTATAACAGAAGGTCTTTTTAACGGAGCAAATGAAGCGCTATTAGAAAATGGTGTTGCAGCAGAAAATATTATCCGTTGGAATGTACCCGGAAGCTATGAACTGATTTACGGTTCCAAGAAAATGTTACAGACTCAGAATGTAGATGCTGTAATCGCTATTGGAAGTGTAATCCAGGGAGAAACAAAACATTTTGACTTTGTTTGCGAAGCAGTATCACAAGGAATCAAGGACTTAAATGTTCAAACAGATATTCCGGTTATTTTTTGTGTCCTGACAGACAATAATATACAACAGGCTATTGAAAGAAGTGGAGGGATTCATGGAAATAAAGGTACTGAAGCTGCTGTAGCCGCAATTAAAATGGCTTACTTAAGACAACAAGCTTCTCTGTAAAGAAAATATAATAATTTTATAAAGGGCTATATGATTTTAAATTATATAGCCTTTTTTTATTTCAATAGGTTGATTAATATTATTTTTGTCTTGTCCTGAAATCACATGACAATGTAAAAACATTGTTGAATATCAAATACAACTGGAAAAGCCTCAATTTTAGTTTTTTATATTTTGAGGAGTTAAACAATCTGTTTTCAAAGACTTTATTCTCAACCATATAAATAGGAGTTGTATAGAAATAGGTTTGCAAAAAAGTGTAATAAAATAGGGATTTTTTCCGTGCTCATAACGAATGTCTCGCTCTAAAAAAATGATATAGGATTAAATAAATGAAAATTCACAAAGAAACAGTCTATGTTCAAAAGGCTGTTTTTTTATAACGGTTTACCGTTATAAAAGCAGTATAATTTTCTTAGATTTGTAAAATCATAAGAATCAAGTTTTATAATTCGAAATCCATTTTTAATGTCCAGTATAATCCAGTTACTTCCAGATCATGTTGCGAATCAGATTGCCGCCGGAGAAGTCGTTCAGCGACCGGCTTCTGTTGTAAAAGAACTTTTGGAAAATGCTGTTGATGCAAAAGCCACAGAGATTAAGCTAATTATTAAAGATGCCGGAAAAACTCTGATTCAGGTTATTGATAATGGTACAGGAATGTCAGTTACAGATGCTAGAATGTGTTTTGAACGACATGCAACCTCTAAAATCCGTCTTGCAGAAGATTTATTTTCTCTCGATACAAAAGGATTTCGTGGAGAGGCACTCGCTTCCATTGCGGCAATTGCTCATGTTGAAATGAAAACCAAACCTGATCAGGAAGAACTGGGAACACATATTGTGATTGAGGGGAGTAAGTTTATTTCTCAGGATGTAGCGGTTGTACCAAAAGGTACTTCTTTCTCTGTAAAAAATCTATTTTTTAATATTCCTGCCCGACGTAATTTTTTAAAGTCAGGAAATGTCGAACAACGTCATATCGTAGATGAATTTCAGCGTGTCGCTTTAGCACATCCCGGTATTCATTTTGTTTTATATCATAACGGAAGCGAATTGTTTAACCTTCCTTCTTCTAATTACAGACAGAGGATTGTTAATATCTTCAGTGGAAAAATGAATGAAAAATTAGTTCCAATTCAGGAAAATACAGAAATTGTAGAAATACAGGGGTTTGTAGGGAAGCCTGAGTTTGCTAAAAAAAACAGAGGAGAGCAGTTTTTCTTTGTAAATAATCGTTTTATAAAAAGTGGTTATTTACATCACGCGATTATGTCTGCTTATGACGGATTGTTAAAAGACGGAGCACAACCAAGTTATTTCATTTATCTTACCGTACCACCTAATACGATTGATATTAATATACATCCTACTAAAACAGAAATCAAGTTTGATGATGAACATGCGATGTATGCCATATTACGTTCTTCCGTTAAACATAGTCTGGGACAGTTCAATGTAGCTCCTGTTCTGGATTTTGACAGAGATTCTAATCTGGATACACCTTATAATTATCAGAATAAAGAAGCAGAAACACCTTTAATTCAGGTAGATTCTAATTTTAATCCGTTTGCAGAAGAAATGAAAAATCCTGTTTCTTCCACGAAGAGTTATTCAGGAGGAGGAAGTAGTTATTCCAACTATAAAAAACCAGAAAACACATCCCATTGGGAAAGTCTGTATGTTGGATTAAAACAGGACACCGAAGAAATTGCCGAAATAGAATTTGAATCAGAAGAAGTAACCGGATCATTATTCAATGATAAAGAAGTAGAAGAATCAGTTAACAGAACCTATCAGATTCATAAAAAATATATTGTCAGTCCTATAAAATCAGGAATGGTTATTATAGACCAGCAGAGAGCACATCAGCGTATTCTGTATGAACAGTTTCTGTCGAATATGACCGTTTTACAGGCAAACAGTCAGCAATTATTATTTCCACTGACATTATATTTTTCTGCTTTTGAAATAGAACTGATAGAGGAGTTAAAGACCTCACTGATTAATACAGGTTTTGTATTTGAAGAAATAATAGAAGACAGGATTACCATTTCCGGTTTACCGATTAATGTGGCAGAAAGTGAGGTTTCGATTTTACTGGAACAGTTACTGAGTGATTTACAGGACGGAATTCCGGACAGTAGTTTTAGTCAGAACGACAGTATTGCAAAGTCAATGTCAAAGAGTTTAGCCGTAAAAACCGGAGTGTATTTAACCGAAAAAGAACAGGAAAATCTGGTGAATGCACTTTTTGCCTGTAGAGAGCCCAATGTATCACCTTTTCAAAAACCGACTTTTATTACCATAAGTGTAGAAGACTTAGATAAAAAATTTGCTATATGAGAAACATCCCTGAAACTGTAAAGCAGTTAATCATTATAAATATTATATTTTTTCTGGGTACTCAACTTGTAGGTGATGCAGCCTATAAATTTTTATCCCTGTATTATCCTGAGAATCAAAATTTCCAATATTGGCAACCCATAACACATATGTTCATGCATGGTGGATTTATGCATATTTTCTTTAATATGTATGCTTTGTTTGCCTTTGGTAGTGCACTGGAACAGTTCTGGGGAGCTAAGAAATTTTTATTCTTTTATATTTCTGCCGGATTAGGAGGAGCATTACTTCATATTTTGAGTAATTATTACTTTTTCCATGAAGGGTTAAATACACTACTTGCTAATGGATTTTCAAAACCTGAGATTCTTGATCTGCTAAATCAGGGAAAATATGATACCCGTTGGGAGTCCATATTATCTACATCCGATTTTAAAAATTTTGTAAGCTCATTTATGACTCCTGCAGTAGGAGCATCAGGTGCTATTTATGGTGTTTTGGTTGCTTTTGCCTTTATGTTCCCTAATGCAGAACTGATGATTATCTTTATTCCGATTCCCGTAAAAGCAAAATATTTTGTTCCTGGACTAATCGTTTTGGATTTATTCTCCGGAGTAACCGGATTTTCTGTTTTTGGAGGAGGAATAGCACACTTTGCACATGTTGGAGGAGCTTTATCCGGATTCCTAATGATGTGGTACTGGAAAAAGAATCAGTTCAATAACAATCGTTGGGACAGATAATTATTAGTATTTAAAAGAAAAGGTATGAGTATACTGGATGATCTGAAGTTACAATATAAACTGGGAGGAATAGAACAAAAGATAATATTCTGGAATATAGGAGTATATATTGTCTCTTTAGTTTTCTTCTATAATTTTACACAAGGTGTTTTTAATTATCCTTCCTGGATAACATTATCATCCGATCCGGTTAATCTGCTATATAAACCCTGGACGATCGTTACCTATGCTTTTTTCCATGCTGGGTTTTTACACATTCTGTTTAACTTGATGGTGCTGAATTTTGTAAGCAGAATGTTCCTGACCTTTTTTACGCAGAAACAATATTTAGGTTTATATCTGTTGGGAGCTGTTTTTGCCGGAGTAGTGTTTATTGTCAGCTATCTGGTGATTCCATCATTAGCCAGTCGTGATGTAACCATGGTAGGTGCTTCGGGAGCGATTATGGCTATTATGGTTGCAGCTGCTACTTATGCCCCTTATATGGAAGTAAGGTTGTTATTGATTGGTAGAGTGAAATTGTGGCATATTGCACTGGTTATCATTATATTGGACTTGATACAGGCTCCTCTTGGAAATACTGGTGGACACATTGCCCATTTAGGTGGTGCTTTTTTTGGGTTCATCTATATAAAACAGTTACAGAGAGGTGTAGATATGACCAAATGGATTACCCGTTTTATAGACTGGATACCAACTCTTTTTAAACCAAAGAAAAAAACACCGTTTAAAAAAGTTTATAAAACGCAGACAACAACAAATTCGGTAAAAAATACGTTAACAAAAGATAAATCTCAGCAACAAATAGATGAGATCTTAGATAAGATCAGTCAGTCCGGTTATGATAGTCTGACAAAAGAAGAGAAAGAGTTTTTATTTAAAGTTGGAAAAAACTAATTAATGCCTACAAGATAAAATGAAAAATCTTTCATGGTTCAATAAAGTAATGTTCTTTTTCAATATAGTATTAACTATATTGACCTTTGTTGCTTATATTTTACCTTTTCTGGCACCAAGATTATTTCCTATTTTATCAGTGTTTACGTTAATGATGCCTTTAATGTTGATATTGAATGTATTCTATTTTATATACTGGATTATACAGTTCAAAAAGCAAATGTTACTGCCCGGTCTGGTATTGCTTTTAGGAATTACCTTTATTAATAAATTCTATAAATTTTCTAAAGAAGAAGTACCGGAGACAAAGCAGGATTTTACGCTGATGAGTTATAATGTGCGTCTGTTCAATCTGTATAAATGGTTGCCGGATACAGATATTCCTGAAAAAATATCCGGTTTTGTAAAAGAGCAGAATCCGGATATTCTGTGTATACAGGAATACTCTCCTCTGGATAAATTGGATTTTGAACAGTACAAACACCATTTCATTCAGTTGCGAGGAGGTAAAAATAAATACGGACAAGCTATTTTCTCTAAATTTAAAATTATAAATAAAGGAGAGATTGAATTTCCTAATTCCGGTAATAATGTCATTTTTGCTGATATTAAAAAAGGAAAAGATACTTTACGAATTTACAGTATGCACATGCAGTCGATAAAGATAAGTCCGGATATTCACGAAGACAAACTGGATCAGATCGATCAGAAAAAATCAAAGATCATTTTTAAACGTATCAGTTCTGCTTTTAAGCAACAGCAAAAACAGACGGACATATTCAAGGATCATAAAAAAGACTGCCATTATGCCCAGATCATTTGTGGTGATATGAATAACAGTGCGTTCTCCTTTGTGTACAGCAATATTCGGGGCAACTTAAAAGACTGTTTTGAAGAAGCAGGTAGTGGCTTTGGAAAAACATATAACTTCAGATATTATCCTGCAAGAATTGACTATGTTTTTGTAGATAAGAAAATGGAAGTAAAAAGCTTTAAAAATTATACCTCCTTTATTAATTCAGATCACTTTCCCTTAATGGTTCGATTGGCGATAGAGGAGTAAATCAACTTTATTTTAATTTTATGGAAATTAAAGATTATTTAATTATTGGATTAGGTTTATTAGGATGGGTTTGGGGAATAATTCAATTCCGTCTGAACAGAAAATATCAAAAATCTGACAAAGCACTTGAAAAAAGATTTGAGGTTTATTCAAATTTTTTGAATCAAATGGATGAAATGAGTTTAAGTATGAGAACTGATCCAAAAATGATTTATGGTATAACAAATGAATTTATGGCTGAAATAATAACAGGTGAAGAAGAAAGAATTAACAATGCGTTATTAAAATTCAATTCTGATTTATTAGAGACAACCAAAAAATCACTTCAACCAATTCTGATTATAAATCAAGAGATAAATAAATTAAAATTAGTTGCGAGTAAAAAAATGTTGCCAAAAATAAATGAATATAAATCTATAGTCAACGATTATACGGATGATTTTCAAACAGTTTTAAATAAGATGTCAACTTCTAATGATTTAGAAAACAACGCAAAAGAATTACAAAGTTTAGGACACGAAGAGCGTGGAAAACGAATGGGTGATTTATGGTCGGAAATTGAAAGTTTAATGCGTGACGAAATTGATTACTATAAAAAATAAAATCTATACAGAACAACAGTTAAATGATATTTAGATCATAAATTAAAACGTGATTTTATAATTAAAAACGAATCAGGAATAAATATTATAAAAAATGTCTGAAAAATATCAAAATAAATATCGCGTAGCATCAGCCCGATTGAAAAATTGGGATTATGGTGCAAATGGGATCTATTTTATAACCATTTGTACCCAAGACAGAGAACATTTTTTCGGTGAAATTATAGAGAGACAATTTATTGCATCTGAATTAGGCGTATTAGCAGAAAAATATTGGTTAGAAATACCCAATCATTTTCCGTTTGTAGAATTGGGGAATTTTGTGGTTATGCCTAATCACACGCACGGAATTTTGATAATTAATAAAAACGCAAATATTGGCGTCGATAATTCGGGGGTAGAGACGTTGCATTGCAACGTCTCTACCCCCGAAACGTCTGAAACGTCCGAAACAACCACCCCCGAAACCCCAAAAAACGAACAAATGGCAAAAATTTCACCTAAATCAGGTTCAATTTCAACCATAATTAGGTCGTATAAATCAGTTGTTTCAAAAAATGCCCATTTTATTCATGCTGATTTTGGTTGGCAGTCCCGATTTCACGATCATATTATTCGCAATTCACAAGAATTGGAAAGAATACAATATTATATAGAAAATAATCCTTTGAATTGGAAAGAAGATAAGTTTTTTTAGTATGAATTACGAAACAAAAAAACCAATATTGCGTTTCCCTGAGTTTAAAGAGCCCTAGGGATTGAAAATAATAGAGGATAAGATATAAAGAAAATAATTGAAAGATCGACTCTGTCAAAATTCTTTGCGAACTTTACGTTTAATTTTTACATGATTACAAACTATCAACTGTAAATTATCAATTCTTTTGAATACTGATTTACTGCGACTGAAAACTGTTTACTTCTAAATTTTTACACGATCACAAAAACTATTAACTATCAACTAATAACTATCAATTATAAATTCTGTTTCTTTAAATAATCCAGTGCATAACGTCCTTCGTTAAATAGCAGATCCAGAATACTCAGATTGTTCTGATAGCCATGTTTGTCGCCAAATACCTGCGTATAGTTTTCAAAAACAGCCGGATCTTTTTTACCATTTGCTAAATATCTAAAATCTTTAACGCCTTCTGCTTCACGGAAGTATTCAGTTGTTTTCTGATACGTAAAATCCATTCCGAGGCAGTCTGTAACAATTTCCAGTGTTTTAAAATTCAGATCAATAAGAAAGTCATATTTCTTCTCAAAAACAGGCATCAGATCATCTTCAAAATACTCAAAGAAAGGAGAGCTTCGGTAAGCCGCTTCCAGAGATTTAAAATGAATTTTCTGCCATCCAAAAGCGTCCTCAATACGGATATCTTTATACTTCTGATGCGGATCGTTTTTAGAATGTTTAATAGGGATATTTAATAACTGAATCCCATTAGGACTATAAATATACATCCTGTTTCTATTCGTTTGTTTCTGGAAGTTATCCTCCATTTCAAATGTAATAGTATCTGCCTGTGCCATAGCCACAAAATGACTTATTGAAGGAAAATAAGTAGGGTGTAATAAAATATTCATTTTTGGTTTTTGTTATTTTGATTTTTAGAGGGTTTGATTATTCGATTTTTGGATTATTCGATCGCTACAAAAAACAAGAATACTTGAAAATTTCAACTATTTAATGTTATATAATCAGTAGTAATTAGTTAATCCAACGATCTATTAATCTATAACATCAGTCAGAGACTGATTAATACTTTCGCAAAATCAGAGATTTTGCAAAGTCGGATCTCTTATATCGCTCGAATAATCCAAAAATCAAACCATTGAATAATCGAAATTAAGCTTTATTCTTCTTTTTTCTTTTTAGGAAATAATCTAATCCCACACCAAGAACAACCAAAATCAGAAAATATCTGAAATAAGATTGAGGCTGACCATCACCACTTACAGTAGTAAACATTCTGTCCCATCTGATTTTATTAAATCCTTTTTCATTAGCATCCAGACTTAACCAGATAAAAACCGGTTTACCTACAATGTGGTCGTTTGGAACATACCCCCAAGTACGGCTATCTTCAGAGTTATGACGGTTATCACCCATCATCCAGTAATAATCCTGTCTAAAAGTATAGCTGGTCGCCGGTTGTCCGTTAATTTTGATTTCATCTCCATTTACCTGCAGATCATTCTTTTCATATTCAGTAATGATCATTTTATAGAAAGGTAGAGAAGCAGTGTTTAAAGCAACTGTTTGTCCTTTTTTAGGTATATAGATGGGACCGTAGTTATCCACATTCCAGTTTTTAGTATATGGGAACATACTTGTATCTGCTTTACCAGAAATAATTCTTTCTACTTTTTTGATGTTAGGGTAGTTTCTAAGTCTCTGAGCCATTTCCTCGGTCATTGACTGAACGAAATACGTTGTATTATCGAATTGTCCTACATAATCCGTTACTTTTAATTCTTTCTGAAGATAATATACATTTAATGGTGTACCATCTGTTACAACAGTATAAGAAGTTTCCGGTTTTGCTCTGTCCGGTAAAATTAGTTTTTGTCCGTTGATATAAATATCACCCATTTTAATAGAAAGAGAATCTCCCGGAAGACCGACACATCTTTTTACATAGTTTGATTTCTTGTCAATAGGTTTTCTGATACCGATACTTTTAGTATCTCTAAAGAAACGTACAGTATCAACAGGCCAGTTAAAAACGACGATATCATTCCTCTTTATATTCTGAAATCCCGGAAAACGAAAGAAAGGCAGTTGTGGCTTTTTCAGATATGATTTTGTCTTGGCTACCGGAATAGTATCATGAACCATTGGTAACGCTACCGCTGTCATAGGCGTCCTTGCTCCATAGTGGAATTTACTAACGAACAGAAAGTCACCTACCAGTAAAGTCTTTTCAAGAGAAGAACTCGGAATAGTGAAAGGCTGCATGACATAGGTATGTACTATTGTTGCTACAACAATAGCAAAAAGTAAAGAACTTACCAAATCTGCCACCTGGCTTCTTGGTTTTAAACTACGATTTTTGATGTAAGTTACATCCTGTGTATAATTGATATAATAGATATACAGTCCGCAGGTAATTACTCCAAGAATAGTATCTAATGTTGAATTTTTACCAAAACTTCTTAAGGTTTCCACCCAGATAACCGGAAACATAATTAAATTGATTACCGGAATAAAAAGCAAAATAACCCACCATACCGGTCGGTTAATGATCTTCATCAGCACCATAGAATTATAGACCGGAATGATTGCTTCCCAAGACTTTCTGCCTGCTTTTACATATAATTTCCAGGTTCCTAAAAAATGAATAACCTGAATGATTAAAAAGAAAATAAGCCACTGTGTTGTTGTCATAAATAGTATATTGTTATATTGTATTAGTCTTTATAGATAAGAATTAGTTACTCTTTTTTCAGTAATTATTTCAAATTTAAAACATCTTTCATGGTAAAAATACCTTTTTTTCCAAAAAGCCATTCAGCGGCAATTACAGATCCCAGAGCAAAGCCTTCACGGCTATGTGCAGTATGTTTGATTTCGATAGTATCTACTTCCGAATCATAAAAAACGGTATGTGTACCCGGTACGTTTTCTATTCTTTGTGCATCAATGAAGATTTCGTTTTCTTTTGGCTGATCCAGCGTCCAGTCCGTATAATCCGAATTACTGATGATTCCTTGAGCCAGAGTAATTGCTGTGCCACTTGGAGCATCTAATTTCTGAGTATGGTGTACTTCCTCCATGTGAACATTATATTGCTCTAACTGTGCCATCATCTTTGCAAGATAATTATTCAGTTCAAAGAAGATATTAACTCCGAGACTAAAATTAGAGCCGTAGATAAAAGCACCGTTCTTTTCCTTACAAAGAGAAACCATAGTGGGATAGTCGTCTAGCCATCCAGTTGTTCCGGAAACAACAGGAATATCATTGTTTAAACATTCAGATATATTATTTACAGCTGCAGCCGGTGCACTGAAATCAATGGCAACATCTGCTTTTTCTAAACCGGTATAAGGGTCTGAAATAGATTTTCTTAATACAATTTCATGTCCACGTTCTAAAGCAATTTTTTCAATTACCTGTCCCATTTTTCCGTATCCTAAAAGAGCAATTTTCATTTTTATAATTTAATTTGAAAAAGAATAACAAAAAAGTTTAGTTGTATCTGATATTTTAGAAACTATAGTTTAATGTTATTGCTAAATTCTGTTTGTAATCGATTGGATTTTGATAGAGATCGGGTTTAAAAGAGAGATTCTCATCTACGTTGAACTGTAGTAGGTGAGCACTGACATTCGCATCAATAATGTTCAGAATGTACAGTCCTGCTGTTATAAGTATAGATAAATCTCTGTTTTTCTGATAGAACTTCTGAGCTCTGATGAGACGGTCATTGTCCAGATTCTGAAATTTATCATCGTTATTACCCGCTAAACGCCTTTTATAGGCGTCTCTGTAATCATGATATTGTCGGTTGTTTTCTGCATAAAAATAAATACCGGTTCCTAAAGCGGCATAGATAACAGGAACTTTCCAGTATTGTTTATTGTATACTTGCCCAAGACCGGGAACAATAGCAGAATAAAAAGCTGCTTTTGCCGGTTGTAACGGGTTTATTGTTCTGTTCTGTAAAATAGTATCTTTTACGATAAGAACAGTATCGTTGTTTTCTTGCGCGAAAAGAGAAATATTTCCGAGAAGGAAACTAAAAACGAATATGAAAAAAAGCTTATACACTAACCTTTAATTAGTTTTAGAATACGATTGTAATCTTCTTCGGAATGGAATGGAATCGTAATTTTTCCTTTTCCGTTATTCGCTACTTTCACGTCTACTTTAGTTCCAAAATAATTAGTAAATGTTTTTTGCTCCTCTGCATTGATCTCAAAACCAGTTCCTCCTGTTTTTTTGGCAGGAGTAGGTCTCAAGCTTTCCTGGTATTTTTTAACTAAAGCTTCTGTTTCTCTTACGGACAGATTCTGACCAACGATTTTTTGGTAAATATCAGTTTGAACATCCTGATCTTCGATATTAATAATAGCACGACCATGACCCATACTGATAAAACCGTCACGGATTCCGGTCTGAATGATTGGATCCAGTTTTAAAAGTCTTAAATAGTTAGCAATAGTAGAACGTTTTTTACCAACACGGTCACTCATTTGCTCCTGTGTCAGTTGAATTTCATCAATCAGTCTCTGGTATGATAAGGCAATCTCAATTGGATCCAGATCCTGTCTTTGAATGTTTTCGACCAGTGCCATTTCAAGAGATTCCTGGTCATTAGCAATTCTGATATAAGCAGGAATAGTGGTTAAACCTACTAATTTAGATGCTCTGAACCTTCTTTCTCCAGAAATTAACTGATAGGTATTGAAATTTAATTTTCTAACAGTAATCGGCTGTATAACACCCAGTTCTTTAATAGAAGAAGCTAATTCCTGAAGGGTTTCCTCATTAAAATTAGTTCTTGGCTGATATGGGTTTATATCAATAGCATCAATCTCAAGCTCAACAATATTGCCTACAACTTTATCTGCATTCTTATCATTAACCGACTGAATATCATTTTCAGGATCTTTTAATAAAGCGGATAATCCTCTCCCTAGAGCTTGCTTTTTTATTGCCTTTGCCATAAAAATCTATTTATTACTGTTTTTTTTAATTATTTCTTCTGCTAAATGGATGTAATTAACCGCTCCTTTGCTGGTTGCATCATAATTGATGATACTTTCTCCAAAACTAGGTGCTTCACTCAGCTTGATATTTCTCTGAATGACTGTTTCAAAGACCATATCATTAAAATGTTTCTGAACCTCTTCTACTACCTGATTGGAAAGACGCAGTCTGGAATCATACATCGTCAATAATAGACCTTCGATATCTAATGATGGATTGTGTATTTTTTGTACACTTTTGATTGTGTTTAACAGTTTCCCTAAACCTTCAAGAGCAAAATATTCACACTGAATCGGAATAACCACAGAATCTGCGGCTGTTAAAGCGTTTAGTGTAAGCAGACCAAGAGAAGGAGCGCAGTCGATCAGAATATAGTCATATTTGTCCTTAACACCTTCCAGAGCCTTTTTCAACATGTATTCTCTGTTCTCTTTATCTACTAATTCTATTTCGATCGCTACTAAGTCAATATGCGCCGGAATAAGATGCACATTAGGAGCACTACACTCAATAATGGCTTCTTCCGGGGTAGCACTATGTTCTAATACCTGATACGTTCCGATTTCTATGTTTTCAATATCAATGCCTAAACCTGAACTGGCGTTGGCCTGAGGATCAGCATCGATAAGTAACACTTTTTTCTCCAGCACACCTAATGAAGCGGCTAGGTTTATAGAAGTTGTTGTCTTACCAACACCACCTTTTTGATTGGCAATTGCAATGATTTTACCCATTATAGTTTATAAATTTTGAACGGTAAAAATACGATTTTTTATGAGTTTTAAAAATCTTAATTGTTAAGAATCTCTTATAAATAATAGAGTTTCGTTTAAAACCCCGTGACCAGTAAATTTTTAGCGGTTTTTAAATTGTATTTCTGAAATTTAGAATAATTAGATTCTGTATGTATTAAGGTTGTTTTTGCAAATTTATTTTATAAATAGTATTTTTTATTTGTAACGGTTCTTCGATTAGTTACAATATAACGAAAAAACATAATCTAAAGTCTAACTTCGGATCATGTTTTTTGGAAAAAATTATACTATTTAAATTATAATCTGAGTTATTTACTTTTTTTAGCCTTTATCATTGCTTCCAGCATATCCCACATATTTTCCGGGATAGCTTCCAGTAAATTGAACTGTCCGGCACCTTTTAGCCATTCACCACCATCAATAGTAATCACTTCTCCGTTTATGTAAGAAGAAAAATCAGATACTAAATAAGCAGCTAAATTTGCTAGTTCCTGATGATCGCCCACTCGATTCAGAGGTACTTTTTTAGCCATATCGAATTTCTCTGCCAGATCACCCGGTAGTAATCTGTCCCAGGCGCCTTTTGTAGGGAATGGTCCCGGAGCAATAGCGTTAGAGCGAATTCCGTATTTAGCCCATTCGACTGCTAAACTTCTGGTCATTGCCAGTACACCCGCTTTTGCAGTTGCAGAAGGAACCACATAAGCAGAACCAGTCCAGGCATAAGTAGTAACAATATTCAGTATAACAGATTGTGTTTGTTTTGTTTCGATCCAGTGTTTACCAAAAGCCAGTGTACAGTTTTTCGACCCTTTTAAAACGATATCGATCACGGTATCAAAAGCATTAGCAGATAATCGTTCTGTTGGAGAAATAAAGTTTCCGGCAGCATTATTAAGTAAAACATCTGCTTTACCAAAAGCGTCTATAGTTGCTTTCAGCATATTTTCAACCTCTTCATAATGACGTACATCACACTGAACCGGTAAAACTGTTCCACCTGTTTCTGCTTCTAATTCTTTAGCAGTATTTTTTAATTTTTCAATATCTCTTGAGGTAATTACCACCTTAGCACCTAATTCAAGGAAATATTTAGTCATTGCTTTTCCAAGACCGCTGCCACCACCGGTAACAACAATTACTTTCCCTTGTAAAGCATTATCCCGAAGCATTTTTTCTTTAAAGTTCATAATAAGTATAGTTTTATTTAATCGTTTATTTAAGGTTCAAAGTTAGTATAGGTACAAAAGGCTTAGGAGTTTTCTCGCAAAGAGGCAGAGATGCAAAGTTTTTCCAGAGACTGTATATTGAATACTTTACATCTTTCTTCTTGTTTCTTTCTTCTTCCCTCTAAAAATATCGTAAATCGTATATCAAAAATATTATTCTGGATTATCCATTAAAATTTCCAGAATTTTAATGGCAGCTTCACTGATCTTGGTTCCGGGACCGAAAACGGCAACCGCTCCGGCATCAAACAGGAATTGATAATCCTGAGCAGGAATAACCCCGCCTACAATGACCATAATATCCTCACGACCATATTTTTTTAGTTCTTCAATTACCTGAGGCACCAGTGTTTTATGTCCTGCTGCTAAAGAAGATATTCCGAGAATATGGACATCATTTTCAACCGCTTGTTTTGCCGCTTCTGCTGGGGTTTGGAATAAAGGACCTATATCTACATCAAATCCCACATCAGCATAACCCGTAGAAACGACTTTCGCACCTCTGTCATGACCATCCTGACCCATTTTCGCAACCATAATACGAGGACGACGTCCTTCCTGTTTAGCAAACTGATCTGCTAATTGTTTTGCTTTTTCAAAGCTTTCATCATTTTTGATCTCTTTACTATACACGCCACTAAAAGATTTAATTTGTGCTTTATATCTTCCAAACGCCACTTCCATAGCATCGCTTATTTCCCCTAAAGTAGCCCTATATCTTGCCGCTTCAATGGCTAAAGCTAATAAATTTCCTTCACCGGATTTAGCTGATGTTGTTAAATTTGCTAGTGCTTCCTGTACTTTTACAGTATCTCTGGAAGCTTTGATCTTTTCTAACCGTTCTAATTGTTGTTTTCGTACCATTTGGTTGTCAACATCCAGAATATGCAGAGGATCTTCTTTTTCTAATCGGAATTGGTTTACACCCACAATAACATCCTGACTGCTGTCAATACGAGCCTGTTTTCTTGCAGCGGCCTCCTCGATTCGAAGTTTGGGAATTCCTGCTTCAATTGCTTTTGTCATTCCTCCGAGTTCTTCTACTTCTTCAATTAAAGCCCAAGCTTTTTCAGCGATCTGGTCTGTTAAACTTTCTATATAATAACTGCCTGCCCAAGGATCGACCGTTTTGGTTATTTTTGTTTCTTCCTGTAAAAAGAGTTGTGTGTTTCTTGCAATACGGGCAGAGAAATCAGTAGGTAAGGCAATTGCTTCATCCAGAGCATTTGTATGTAAAGATTGTGTTCCTCCAAAAGCTGCCGCTGCTGCTTCAATGCAAGTACGAGCGACATTATTAAAAGGGTCTTGTTCTGTTAAACTCCATCCGCTAGTCTGACAATGGGTACGCAAAGCCAGTGATTTATCATCTTTAGGATTAAATTGTTTTAATAGTTTAGCCCATAACATCCTTCCGGCACGCATTTTAGCAATTTCCATAAAATGATTCATTCCTATTGCCCAGAAAAAAGAAAGGCGTGGAGCAAACTCATCAATTGCCATTCCCGCAGCGAGTCCTGTTCGGATATATTCTAAACCGTCTGCCAACGTATAAGCAAGCTCTATATCGGCTGTTGCACCTGCTTCCTGCATGTGGTAACCGGAAATACTGATAGAATTAAACTTTGGCATTTTTCTACTTGTAAAGTCAAAAATATCAGCAATGATCTTCATAGAAGGAGCAGGAGGGTAGATATACGTATTTCGAACCATGAATTCTTTCAGAATATCATTCTGAATCGTACCGGATAGTAATTCCGTCGGAACACCCTGTTCCTCTGCTGCTACAATATAAAATGCCATGATCGGTAATACCGCTCCGTTCATTGTCATTGAAACTGACATTTCATTTAAAGGGATTTGATCGAATAATACTTTCATATCCTCAACCGTATCAATTGCAACACCTGCTTTACCCACATCACCGACAACACGTTCATGGTCACTGTCATAACCTCTATGTGTAGGTAGGTCAAAAGCAATGGATAAACCTTTTTGACCAGCAGCTAAATTACGTCTGTAAAAAGCATTACTTTCTTCAGCAGTTGAGAAGCCTGCATATTGGCGTACCGTCCAGGGACGACGAACATACATAGTAGAATAAGGACCACGTAAATTAGGTGCAAAACCGGCACCAAATCCCAAGTGTTTCAGATCAGTTATATCTTTTTCAGAATAGGTTGATTTTAATTCAATTCCTTCTGCCGTTAAAAAGTTAGCATCTGATGATGGTAAAGTATCCGTTTCAGAGGGTTGTAACTGTATATGTTGAAGCTTTTTTCTCATTGCACAATTTATAGTCTGTATAATGGTTTTATTCAGGATATTTATCCGGGTATTGATCGGTTTGAAAACAGGATACAATAATAATGGATTTATTTTCTTCGTCAACTATAAAAAACAATAAAAAAGGAAACCCTTTTATTGCAATAGCTCGGTAATTTTTATATCTGATTCTATAAAATGGATTTTTAGATAATTGAGAATACGTATTTTCTAAATTTATAATCAATCTGGCAGAAGTCGATTTGCTAAGATCAGTATAGTAATCTATTGCTGATTCTATTTCTTTTTGGGCTTCCTGAGATAAGATTATATTAAATACCATATTTTTTTTTTAATCTTGAAATAGATTCTTCTGCACTTAAATAATTTGTTCTGTCTTCATTGATTCTGGTGTCTAAAATATTTTTCATAGTATCAGTAATTGTAAAATGATCCTCTTTAGGGAGGATAATTACTTCCACTTCTCTTGCACTAAAATCTTTTGGTATTGTAATACTCATTTTACGATCTTTTAAAATTATAATTTGTCTGAAAGCTTCTGTCTTTTTGTTGAAATTTGGAAAAGGTTTTTCAGTGTTTGAATATTGCGTTCCGCCTTCATTAACCATGTCATTTATTGAATCAATATTGCTAAAAGAATCTTCTTTAGGTAGAATAATTATTTCGACTTCTTCTTCTGTATTGAAATCATCCGGCAACGTGATACTGATCTTGTGATTTTCTATGGTAAAAGTTTCTCTGAAAAAAGCGGTCATAATTTCTGTTTTTCAATTGAAGTAAATATACTGCTTTTCTGATTGTTATTCTATACTATAAACTATAAAAATAACTATAAACCATTTGTTATACTATTAATGTGTTACGGCGAAATTATGGCTGATGATACTATGATTTTTCGATTGCTAAAAATAGGTGTTTTGAAGAAGATAAAGAAGCTGTTTTTAGAAGGTTGTAGCTGAATGTGTTGAGTTTTTTATGCTAATCTCTTTCAGTCCATATTTCAGCATTTCTGGATGAATGGTATACGGCTTTAATAATTATAGTACTATTATAGATGGTGAAATGAATCAGATAAGGAAACGCATTTACCGTAGCAGTTCTGGTATCATCATAACGAATGCTGTATAACAAAGGGTTCTTCTGTATTTTTGTAATTTCTTTTTTTATAAAAGTTATAAATTTTTTCCCTAAATCTTTTTGTTTACCGGTATACCAAACGGTTGTTTCTATTATATCCTGTTTTGCAGGAGGATGAATTATTATCTTATAATCCATCCGAAAACTTTTTTACTTCAGCCTCAATTTCTTTTATCGCCTCCGCAAAATCCTGAGCAGTTGAAGGGTCTTTTAAGTAATTTTTAGTGCGTTCTCTTACTTGTTCTATCTGCCAGTTAGGGATAGTATATTCTTTATTTTTAGTAGGGAAGACGATTGTTTCAACTTCCTCAGCATTAAAATCTGTGGGTAATGTAATGTTCATTTTGTGGTTTTTTAAAAGTATAATTTGTCTGAATGCCTCTGTTTTTCGGTTGAAATTTGAAACAGAATTTCCGGTATTTAAATATTGCGCTCCACTTTCGTTAACGCTGTTGTTTATAGTATCGGTACTGTTAAAAGTGTCTTTTTTAGGCAGAATAATTACTTCTAATTCTTCTTCTATAGTAAAATCATCGGGTAGTGTGATACTGATGTTGTGATCTTTTACGGTAACAATTTTTCTGAAAAAAGGGGTCATAATTTTATTTTTCAATTTTAAGTAAATGTACTGCCTTTTAATTGTTATTTTGTCTTTTTATAGAATTAATTCTAGATAATTTAAATAATAATTATTCTATACTAATGTATTGTTTTGAGTGGAATAATGGGATTGATTACTGTATATTGAGTAACCATAAAGTGTACAAAGATTGATACTAAGTGTATAAGGTTTTTGTGAAAACCGGAAACCGATATTGAAAACGTATTGATCGTTTGCTATTATTTTTCTGCCTTTAATCGTTGTTGTTCCGTTTTTTCTGCTAAACGTCTTTCGATAATTGGGACAATTAATGTTTTGCGAGGATTCTTTTTTACAAATGGAAATAGTTCTAAGTTATGTTCCATTTTATCTTCTTTATTAGGATATTTATTGGTTCCTAATAAAACTTCTTTTCCACTGTCAAAAAGAGCCTGTTCTTTATCAGCACTTTCCTGTATCTTTCTCTGGATTGTACCTTCTATCAGTTGTTTCAGGAAACCTCCGTTAGCTTCAATATCTTTAAACAGTGTCAGTGCTTTTTCAGCTAGTTGATTAGTAAGATGTTCAATATAATAAGTTCCGTCAGTAGGATTGCTCACTTTATCAAAGTAACTCTCATGTTTCAGGACTAACAACTGATTTCGCGCTATACGGTCTCCAAATTCATTATTCTTATGAAATACAGCATCATAAGGCAGATTAGAAACGGCGTCCGCACCACCCAGAATAGCACTCATACATTCTGTTGTTGTGCGCAGCATATTCACATTATAATCGTAGATTGTTTTATTTCTTTTTGTTGGTTTTGCTAGAATATGGCATTCTGTATTACCTCCATATTCTGCTACAATTATGCGGTATAGAAGACGAATAGCTCTTAGTTTTGCAATTTCAAAAAAGTAATTGGTGCCTATAGATACCTGAAACACTATCGGTTTGACAATAGTAGGAATACGGTTCAGATATTCATTAGCATGTGCCATACTGTAAGCGATTTGTTGTACTATATTCGCACCGGCATTCTGATAAAGAGAAGTATCAACGCTCAGAACAGAAACTTGTTTTGTTTTCTTCAGGACCGTGTTTAATTTTCCAAAATCATGGTTCATATCCTTAAACCAGTTTCCGTCTTTTGTTAATCGTCCTATAGGGTCTATATTACAATAAACAGAAGCTTTTTTTGCAACGGCAATCTGTTCAATTTTATTCACGAAATCGATTGAGAAAAAATCTAAATTAAGATAAACGGTTATATTGTCTAAAGGTAATTTTTTAAACAGTTTTTCAAGATCTGTTTTCTCATCCCGAATGGTAAAACGGATACTTTCAGCACCTCGTTTAATGGTTTCTAAAGCGCGATAATTTGATTTTTCGACATCATGAACAAAAATATTCTGACAAATTTTAAACGAATCGGTTTTTGTATTTACGGCAAATATTTTTTCCGGTTGATCAGAATGATAAAAAGGCCGTACTTTAATACCCTCAGGACTGTCCCAGACCAGAGTTTCATTATAATCAGCACCTTTCAGCTCAAACTGTATCTGTTGTTTCCATTGTTGAGAGGATACTGGTTCAAATTCGTTAAATAAACTTTTGCTCATTCTCTTAAAGTGATTTAGATTTTTCTTCAGAAATACTGTCTTCAAATTCTATTATATATATATCTTCATTATCACGTTTCATGAAATATTTTTCGCGGGCATACTTTTCGATTTGTTCCGGGTCTTTTAGTAACCGGACATTTTCAAGATCTTTTTTGATTTCTTCCTGGTAATATTTTTTATTATTTTCCAGTTCTTTAATTTGTTTATTTAAAACCCGGTGTTCAACATAGGAATAGTTGTCAAGAAAAAGCATCCAGATACTGAAAAATAACAGTACCAGAAAATACCGACTGCCAAGGTATTTGACCCAAGGGTATTTTTCTTTAATATTTTGGAATCTCTTTTTCATTTTATATTGTATAGATCTAAAAGTAAGGAATATTTTATAATATACGTTGATTTATTACAGTTCTGACGATATCTATTGCAACAGTGTTGTATTTATCGTTTGGAATTATAATATCAGCAAATGCTTTTGTAGGCTCAATAAACTGTTCATGCATCGGTTTTAATGTGGTCTGATACCGGTTTAAAACTTCCTGCATATCACGCCCTCTTTCTGCAATATCTCTTTTTAATCGTCGAATCAGACGTTCATCAGGATCTGCATGAACAAATATTTTAATATCAAATATATCGCGAAGTTCCGGATTAGAGAGTATTAAAATACCTTCCACGATCATTACTTTTCGGGGATGGGTAACTATGGTATCATCTGTTCTGTTATGCGTAACAAAAGAGTAAACAGGCTGTTCGATTATCTTTCCCTTTCTTAAATCTTTTAAGTGTTCTGTCAGTAAATTAAAATCAATAGCTCTCGGATGATCAAAATTGGTTTTTGCTCTTTCTTCATAACTTAGGTTACTAGATTCTTTATAATAAGAATCCTGAGAAATGATACCTACTTCAGTTTCCGGAAGTTCATTCATGATCTGGTGAACTACTGTTGTTTTACCACTTCCTGTACCACCGGCTATACCTATAATCAACATATGTTTTTGAGATTTTTTTATTTCTGCAAAAATAATAATTAATCAAGTAACAGCTGTCTTTTAGGGATAATATTATCCATTTTATGTAAAGATATAAAACTTTAAGGTCAAAACTTTAAAAATCAAAAAGATATACAATATTTATAGAGGTATTCGCTGCTTCGCAAAATCTCTGATTTTGTGAAAGTATTTGTCAGTTTCTGACTGACGTTACAGGTTAATCGATTATAATATTTTACCAAGGTCAGGAGACCTTTTAACACCTCTGCAAAGTTGAAAAACTTTGCAGAGCAGATTTATTACATTCTGTGAAGTTGGAAATTTCTGATGAGTGGTCAATAACATTTCACTTTTTACAAATAACCTCTCACAAAAACTATCAATTATCCATTATTAACTATCAACTAATGAAAAACTACTTCCTCATATCCTTTAAAAGACTGACTGAAAAATAAACAGTTGTAAGCGCTCCAATTCCAATACATATCCACAAGAACCAAGGTTGTTGCCAGAAAGGAGAGGACTTTAATTCAGAAACGGTTTTGTTTTCCATTACTTTAGTTGGTTTTAAAATAGACAGGTCTTTTGGTATAGAGTTTCTGAAATATCCCAGATCATAACTAGGAGCAGATAGTTCCGGATTACCAGTCTGTATCGTATAATTTTCTCCTGCTTTCAGATTGGTAATGATATAAGCAGGTATTTGCATTAATTTTGCAGAAGCAATTGATAAAGGAAGATTGTCCTCATTATCTATTTCGATAATAAATTCTTTCTCAAAGAAGCGGGGGAAATCAATATGATTCAGATTGTTTGAATTCAGTTCAAATGTGTAATAGACTTTCTGATAATTCTCAGTTCGTTTTTTTACTTTTTTGGTTTTATTTAGTAAGATTTTGGCTTTTCTATTATAGAATGCCGGAGCCGTAATCGCAAATACGATCTGATCTATGGTTTGAGGATGTTCGAATTTAAAATGAAGCTGCGTCTTCTTTTCTTTGGAAAGTTCCTTTACAGCATAATTTTCTGCTTTTATCTCATCAAAGCGAACCGATACAGTATAATTAAAATAAGTACCTGCTTTTAAAACATGTATTGGTAATGTTTTTTTATCATCAAATTCTATTTTCAGATAGCGATAAGAACACAACGGAACAGCTATTTCTTTATCAACAGAAGTAGTTTTGTGACTGTACAGATCATATAATTTTTGCTGATTAACAAGACCAAACCATTCTTTCTGATTGTTACTTCCGCTGATGTTATAGGTTTTTGTAACATCTGAGTTGGCTATAATTAACCGAATCTGTTTGATAGAAGCAGTAGTAGGGTTTTCTATTATGATGAAAGAACTTGTATCCGCAATACTGCCTCTGGCGATAATAGGGTATTCTGTAAACTTACCCTCTTTTACTGTTAATGAGTTGTAATCATCGCTGATAAAATAAGGAACTTCTTTTTTCTGGCTACTGTAAATTCGGAGATCGTTCAGGTATTTATCAGAGTAGGAACGAATTTCCGGTGTAATCAGAATACGGTACATTCCGTCCTGTTCCACTGTTGGTATTTTTGATTCTACAGCAAATTTCTGAGCAATTGCTGTAGTTGTAATGCATAACAGTACTATATAATTAATTATTTTTTTCATCTGAATTTTTATTAGTTGGAACTTTTGGAGTATCACTTAACACCAGTACTTTTATTTTTTGGTACACAAACGAGATAATCAGAATTAGTATACCCAGTAATATAAAAGCAATTATTTTTCCTGTTTCAGACACATTTCGGATATCATAAAGAAATAATTTAAGAATAGTAAGTCCCAGCAGAGAAAGCGCTATAATTCGTAGATTCTTCCATTGTTTTTTAATACCGATAATTAAAAAGAAGAAAGCAATTACACCCCATAAGATCGGATAAGCAATTTTAATGATCTGAATTCGGGCTTCTGATACCGTTCTGTATACAACTTCTTCATTAACAGCTGTGGTACCATAGTAGCTGTATTCCTCTGCAATTTGTTTTGCTAATACAGTTTGTTCTGCTGCCGATTGCGTGGTAAGCATTAAACCATGTAACATTACTTGTGAACTAGCAATATAAATAATAAAAAAGGCTGCGATCCAGGTAAAAACGGGATTATTGAAAACGGCTTTTTTAGTATTGATCCTATACAATATGAATCCAAAATAGATGATACAGATCAATGACAGATAATGAGCAGCAAAAATAATTTTATTTGTCGTACCAATAAGGAGATAATTTTCCAGTTCATTAAGTGCAATTCGGGAGAACAGAAAAGTAAAAAGGACAATATTGATAATTGCAATAACAGTGGAGATTTGTCGGCTTACACTGTTTTCCTCTTTATAGTAAAAATGAACTGTTATAGCGCAGAATACCAAGTGATAGAGTACAGGTAATGCATAAACCATAGCAGAATCGATATAGTTGTAAGCCTGAAAATAAACTTCCAGTATACCGGTTAGATATAAAAGAAAGACAGCAATAACCAAAGCATACTGATTGTACCATTTTGGATTAAAGATCAATCCGAACTGTTTGAAACTTTCTTCCTCTTTTCGGATCAGGAAATAAACCGTAACAAAAGAAAGCACAGCGGCAATACCGGCAATGAAAGCACGATTGAATACGATATTAATTATTTCCGGATTACCATAAATCTGATACCAGTCCATAACTAAACTGAAAATCATTAAAATATGAATGATCACGGAGCCAAATCTAAAAGCAGGCATTTTCGACTTTTGTGCCAGCCACATTAATAACACTGCTTCTGTTGCCCAAAATATGGTAATTCGATTCCCCTGAAACTGTATTGGAATAGCTAGTGTTATAAAGGTTAGTGTTAATCCGATAAGCAGATAGACTACTTTCTTGTCAGTACCGAATTTTTTATACAGGAACCAGGCATATATTAAATTGAATATAGCCAGTATAGTAGTAAATAATCCTTTGAACTCCGGATGATACTCGTTTAAAATAACCATTCCTGCGGTATAGAACAAAAATGTATTAGCAGTTAGTATTGATAATTCAATTCTGGTAAAAGCTCCTTTTGTTCTTATATTATTAATAATATTGATCAGAATAAAAATAAAGTAGAAAATAAAAGCAAACAGTAATGCTCCGGCGTAAGGAGCGTCTTCCTTATCTTTTACAGAAAGTAACCATCCGAAATAAAGTATAGTGGTAAAAACATAGGACAGTATATTAATAATACTCCATTTTCTGTAATAAGCCATCGTCAGAATACCAACATTTAATATGGTAATATAAGTAAACAATACGACATAATTACCGGATCCGGTACTGACCATAAACGGAACTGCAAAACCACCTATAAGAGACAAAATGGCTAATTCTACTCTGTTATAAGATAATGAGATCAGCGCACTGAAAGCGGTGATTGCTACCATGATAATAAAAGTGGCGGTCTGATTAAAAAGATGATAGTCATGGAACGCAATGGCTATTGTAAAATAAAATATAGCAATCGCACCAGCAACTAATACAGAACTGAAAGCACTGTAGTTTTTTCTAAGTTTATGAGCAAAAGCCATTACCAGAGCACCACATAAAATACCGATACCTACTCTTGCCGGTTCATTGATCCAGTCTTTGTCGATTGCAAACTTTACAAAGTAACTGATGCCCAGTACAAGAATAAGAACACCTATTTTATTGATCAGATTTTCACCGATAAACTTTTCCAGATCGGGGTTTTTCTCTTTAAAATTTTCCCACCATGATTTTTTTGGTACGACTGGTCTCAGAACCATCTGAGGTTTTGGAGTCTGTGCCTTTGGAGGAGCAGGAGGAGTTACAGGAGCTTCTATCGGTTTTGGAATAGTATTTTCAGGAACAGGGATGCTTTCTGTTGGTTTTTTCTCCTCTGTTTTAATAACAGGAGATGTATTTTCGGGCTGAACAGGAATAATTTCTTTCTTTATTTCTAACTGTTTTTCAGGTATATAAGCTTGTTTTCTGAGAAGATCGATCTTTTTATTCAGATCATTCAGATGATTGTCGATTTTATTAAATCTTGATTTAATATTATTTAGTATAACAATAAGCAAGATAATAGCTATCAGTATTAGAGTTTCTGTCATAGTCTATTGTGATAATTAGTCTTACAAATGTAAGATAATAATAGGATTAGCCTAATATTCAAAAGTATAAAGCTTTGAAAGAACTATATTTTATTAATATACAGTTCTTTCAATAGCATAGTTTATAGAGGATAAACTAAAGGGAGAACTAAATGAAGAAAGAAATTAACCTTTATAGTGAGTTGTTCTTCTTTAGCATAAGCATAACTAGAAATAATTGCAATTGATATCAGACCGGATTAATTTATTCAGTTATCCCGGGATTGGATATAGTACAACGAATCTATTTCTTTTCAAAAGGATAGTCTGTACGATATAGAATATTGCCATCATATTCCCGAATATACGTGTGAAATCCTTTCTTTTTTTCATTTATCTGTATTATTCTTGCTCCATTTTTTTCTCGCAGATAAGTATTTTCACTTCCCGAAAAGCAACCATAAGCTAAACCGATACCATAATAATTGACCAAATAATCATTTACGTGATCATGACCTACAAATGTACCGAGAACATCTCCTTGATGTAACATTGCTACAAACATTCCTGAATTCACAATTGGACTTGCTTCACGTTCATATCTTACCCCGATCCGTTTATAAGAAAGGTCATCAAAAGCAATTCCATATTCCGGAAAGGGGATATGAAAGAAAGCCAATGCAGGAATTACCCGACCATTTTTATTTTTGATCATATTACTTTCCTTGAGATACCATTCGATTTGATTATGTCCAAACCAGCCGTAACCTTTTATTTCTTTTACCTGAGAGTATGCCTTGGAGTCCATTGCATATAGTATGAATGCTGTTTTTCCATCATTTCCAAATATAGGTATACTTGCATTTAGTACACCATCGACACCATCTATGATTGCTTGATTATTTACTAATAATGGTTTTTTAACCAAGTATGCCGCTATCTGCGCCCTGTTCAATTCACTTTCATCATCATGATTACCGAGGGTCACGATATATGGGACATTTTTAGAAATAACGACATCCAACACTTCATCCCACCCTTTTGTAGTAGGTGCCTTGACTACCACATCACCTGTAAATATTACCAAATCAGGTTGTTCGTTTTCTAAAGTGCTTATCATCATGCTGATAGACTTCTGTGAAGGTATGGCTCCCGCAATATAATGTAAATCGGTAAATTGGACGATTTTGAAGCTTCCATCCTTATTGAATTTTAGCTGTTGAGCATGTAAACCCTGTGTTGTAAATGCTAAAATAACACTTGCGTAAATAATAGAGAGACGTAAAATATTCATAATTTAAATTTAATGGTTAATACTTTATAGAATTATATTTTCAATTTTTATGATGACTTAAGTAAAGTGTAAAGTAAGTTTTTAATCATTAATCTAAATTTATGCTAATCTGATGTTATAGTTAAGAATAAAAAGGATCATAATACCTAATTAAATAAATAGTTAATTTTAAAGTCTTTTTGTAAGATAGAAACAGACTATAAACCGCCAAGTGGAGTGTTATTCATTGTATATAATTAAACCTATAATAGTATTGAAATATAAAGCTTTGAAAGAATTGTGTTTTATAAAAAGATACTAAAAATTAATATCATAATATACACAAGATAAAGTAACGGGAAAAGCAAGCGAAAAAAGAAATTAATTCTTGTGGTAAGTTGCTCTTCTTTTGTGTAGGCATAATTGAAAATGATTGCAATTGTTGTCAGGAAAATAGAGATATAGCCTGAAATGATTACCATTTCTATAAATGTATTATAAGGCAAAGCAGGTAATAAAGAAGAGGTGTAAAAGTTAAAGGTTACCATGGTTAACATTAAAGTAAATGATATGCTTAATTGATTAGTAAAATCTTTTACCCAGAATACCAGCCAGGATGCAACGATCAGAATACCCACAGGTAAAATAACTTTCCATAAATAATATTCTATTTTACGTTGCGCTATAATTTCAAAATTGCAGCGGGAAAACAATTCAGACTTTTTCGAATTCAGACTCAGATGATTGTATGCCATGTCATTGACATAATTTTTAGTTCCCAGAATAGTCCATTCTTCCATATAGGATTCATCCAGTTTTTTAGGGAATAAATTAGGATGAACAAATATAAGTTTGTTTTTTTCCAGAGAAAAAGATTCTAACTGTAGAGTAAAGCGTTGTTTATCATTGGGATACTGATGAAAGTCCATTGATGTGGTAAATCTGCCGTGAAAACGTTCATTATAAGTCACTAATCCGTTTGAATATACAATAAGACGTTTATTGATAATTTCTCTGTTTCCCAGAATATTGATAAATTCAAAAGAAGGTACAGCTATTTTTTTTGGAAAATCCTCATTTTCATAAATGGTCATTGTGCTGTCAGATTGTGTACCCGGATTTTTTGTAGTATACCAAGAGAGAACAAGATAAGCATCAATAAGATAGGTTTTGTTTACAGTATTAATATCATATATCTTATTCAGATGTACAGATACAGTTACAAGAATTGGTTCTGATAAACTTTGTTTTTCAGAAAGATTCTGCTTTAGCGTAGAGGCATGCAGAACAAAACATTGTAGTATTATCAAATAACACATTATCGATAAGAATACAGATTTTACTTTCATTAGATTATCGAATTAATACCTAAGTAAACTTAATTTTTTATAAGTGGAAATCAGATCATGGCTAAGCATATTCGCCATAACAGGACTAAAATTTTCTTTTATGACAATTCTTATCAGAACTTCATGGCTCATATTATCCGGCATTTTGTAAACCGGAAGCATCCAGTTTTTTTCTCGCAATTGGGCAACTAATAGTTCCGTATCTACAATTGCGGGATTAGTTATCTGAATAGCAACAATAGGAAGTATACGGTCATCTATTATTTTAAAACAACCGGTTTCTTCTAAATTATTTCGTAAGCGATCCGCTGTTTTACAACATTGAGCTATGATTTTTTCATATCCCTCAATCCCATGATGCAGCATTGTAAAATATTGAGCTAAGATCATAGAAGCTCCTCTCGAAAAATTTAAGGTATAAGTATCAATAGGTTCTGTCAGATAATGAGAAGTGAATATCAATTCTCGTGGTAGTGCTGTCTGATCCCGAAACAAAAGCCAGCCAATTCCCGGATAGACTAACCCGAATTTATGACCGGATAAATTGATGGTACGAACTAAGGGCAGTTGAAAATCCCATTGCAATGTTTTGGTTTCAGATAAAAAAGGCAGTATAAATCCCCCTATAGCAGCATCAACATGAATACCTGTATCCCGGTTATTTTCCAGATTCAGTAGTTGTAATTTATCATTTAATTCCTGTATAGGATCCATACCACCTGTATAAGTATTTCCCGCTATAGCGCCAACGCAAATAGTGTTTTCATCAATATTTTTCAGAATTTCATTTATAGGAAATTCTTTAAAAGAAGAAATAGGGATTTTACGGGGTTCCACATCAAAATATAAAGCAAACTTATCCCAGCATACATGCGCGTTACTACAATAAACAATATTAGGATTAGCCACAGATTTACCTAATGCTTTTTGTCTTTTTTTCCATTGCCATTTATGCGCCAGTAAAGCTAATTTTACCGCTTCCGAAGAACCTATGGTTGCTGTTCCTGTAGCAGTTGATTTTTCAGGAGCATGTAGTAAATGTGCTAAAAAAGAGACCATACGATCATGGATTTTTTTAGTTTGCCGATATTCAGAGAAATCGATGAAGTTTTTTCCAATTTGTTCCATGATTAGTTTATCTGCATAAGGATCCATTGAGGTCGTGGTAAAACTACCCAGATCAAGATGGATATTACCATCCATTGTAAGTTCCTCGCATATAGTACGATAAGCAAGTGCAGCATCCATTCCTTTTTCAGGAAAATAGTCAGAGAAGTAAAAAACAGGTGTCTTCATGGGATAACGGTTAAAAGATTTACTTTAAATTTTAAGATGCAATCATTAGTCAGATAGTAGCTATTACAGCTGTAATTTTTTTGAATATTCGGTAAAGTACATCACCGATTAGTCCGCCTGATAAGACTAATAAAGTGTGGTTTATAATAGGGTTTTCTGTTAGATAAGGATACAAGATGTGGCTTTCCGTTAAAAGGATTCCACTCAGTATTCCAAGTAAAAGACCGATTTGGTAATCCGAAATACTGTCAGTGGTAAATGTTGCCTCCCGGATTTGTTTCAGTAGTTTTAACAAGTAATAAACAAAAGAACCAATACAGGCAGAAACGATAATATAAGTCCAGTTTATAATTAATATAGTTGTATCAGTAAATACTAAATCAGGTTTTATATTTTCCGTTATTATTTCACTCAGACTAATAAGCAGAGCCATTAATAACAGGGAGATCATTATACTATTGATTAGAAAACGGACAAAAGGAATTTTAAAAAAGTTTATTTTTGTCGTGTTTTCCTGTTGATATTGAGTTAAGAACCGAACACCTTCAGGAGTTGCCGGAGCAATTGTTCTTAAAAGGATCGCATGTAATCTGATTCTGCCGGATAGTTCCTTATTTCCGATCAGTACCGCCGTTTTTGGCGGTAGTGTTTTTTGTTTCTGTATCGTGTATTGCAGCATTTGTTCAATATCAGTATTGATTTGTTGTTCTAATTTTGCTTGATAAGTCTCAGCCGTTTCCTGAGATGAGATAACAGTTGTTTTTTTCTCTGTTATTGAACTATCTGTATTATGGTTCTCCATAGTTTTTTCAGTTTCAGGTATTGAATAAACCGAACGATTTTGTATTTTTTCATATATAGCATTCATGATCGTGAAGAATTAAAGGTTTAGGAAAAACAAAGATTTAAAGTTCGATTCCGGTATAAAAGTCAAGGAGTTTAGACTGTGTGATGATCTCATATTTCAGTAGGATTAGTTCCATAGTCGCTTTTTTATTCCAGTTTCGGGCAATCAGATACTCTTCATTGGAACCTTTGTTCCGATATAGTTTTTTCTCCGTCTCGGAGAATAACAATTCTGTTTTAGTCTGCGTTTGTGTTGCTGTTGGAAAAAGATTTTGCTTGTTATTTAAATTCTGAACAATAAGATTGATGACATTATGTAGCTTTTCCTTTCGATTGTCAAGTATAGTTTCCTGTAATTTCAGACTAATTGTAGCACGTTCAACCATTGTTTTCTGCGCCTTCAGATTTAAAAGAGGAATAGATAGTCGTAAACCCGCATAATGTTGTATTTTTTCCGGTTTTGCCAGGTTATTCAGTATATAGTAAGGGGTATACTGAAAGTTGATTTCGGGATACAGATGACTTTTTGCAACAGCAATTTCTTTTTGAGCGATTTTAGCAGCAATGATAGTACTACTGATCGAAGGGTCGGCAGTTATTGCTTTCGGATAAGCCGTTTCCGGAGTTGAGTAAGTTGGTACCGAAGTGGGGATTTCTCCAATCTCAAAAGGAATAACAGCAGGAAGGTTTATGAGTTGCCTTAGTTGCAGTAATGCTATTTCATAGTATTGTTTCAGTATTTTTAATTCCTGTTTATCCTGCTGTAATAAAGCATTAAAAAAGACATTCTCTAGAGGTAAAAGAGTATCCTTTTTAGGATAATACGGAGAGTTAATCACATATAACAATCGGTTATAGAAATCAATGGTCAGATCATATTGTTCTTTATTCAACAGTACCTTTATATAAGCATATAAGATTTGTTCTTCAACTGTATTTTGTGCAATTGCAAGATCATAGTTTTTCTGATCAATAATAAGATCCACTTTTTGAAGTTCCTGTTTTTTTCTGAATCCAGCTGAAATAATAGTGTTTATTTCGAATCCCAAACGAGTCTGGAACTCTGTTTTATCGATAGTATTGTCAGTATAAGAAGGATTTAGAATCCCGTTTATTTGAGGCAGATAATTTGCCAGAACAGCTTTTTTATCTTCCTTATAGATTCCGTTGTTTATAGAGATTTCTTCATAATCAAAACTATGTGCCCTTCCATAGGCGATACACTCTTTTAAGGTCCATATTTTTTGTCCCTGAACGCTGATAACAGAGCATAACAAGGCGATACTGATTAATACAATACGTGTTTTCATAATACGGTTATTCGTTGAGGTAATGAATGTTTTTCAGAAAGAATTAACCTTGAATTAATTTATCCAGATCAATTGCTTTGTAGAGAGAGATGTCTACTTTATGCTGTATTTCACAAACAGGATATGACACTTTATTTCTGACTGAAAAGTCAGCTAAGGCACAAATACATAATTCATCATCTAATGCCAGTTTGTCGATCTTAGTAACATATAAAGCCTGTTGTTTTTTTCCTTTAACGGTAATTAAACTTCCCATGATCTTATAATTTAGAGTGAAACAGTGCAATAGGATAACCTCATTACATCCGGATGTTTTTTTGAGGAACTCAATTAGAGTTTTTAAAAATTCAATTCAGTATTTTAATGAAAGCGATTATGATCTGTAATCACTTATGAACTGTTTACCGTCACGGTAGCTGATTTCCATAATTTTTGGCGTACCATCTATATTTTGAAGAATATAAAAATGGAAGCCGTAATTATAATTATCATTACCGGTAAAGTGCAGACAGAATCCACCACCTACTAAATCTTCAGGCTGATGCGTTCCCTGTTGAATAGTTACCGTTTCCGATCTGTTGCTGTTGGTTGCAATATCAATGAATTCAAGAACCCAGTGATCTGAAAAATGATTTCGTGCGTCGCGAAAAGCACCAATAATAGAGGATTCCGTTAAGGTGTCCAGAAAAGCCTGATACTGCCCATACTTTTTTGTATACCCTGGTTTAGCTGTGTTCCAGCCTTTTTTAAAAACTAGTCCCATGATTTTAAGATTTAAATAGTTAATAATTACGTTGATTAATCAGACAACACTCTTTACCAGGTAATCGTTGATTCTTAAAAAAGATTCGGACGGATCACCCGATTCAAAAGAGATTTCTATTTTTGCCGTGGCCTGTTTTTTCCCAAAAATTCCGCCACCGCCGCCCATATCAATGTCCAGACTTGGTCCGCTTTTACCATTAGGTTGTTCCAGCTTTATTTTCCCGAGCCCCACTTTGAATTTCAGTTTCAGTTCCCTTATTTTGATTGCAGAAGGAGGAAGTAAGCTTAATAAAGGAACCCGTAAAGTGGTCATGTTTCCCGGATCATCATCCGGATCGAGTGTAGGCACATGAAGCTCCTGTATAATTGGTTTTCCTTCCTCGTCAAAATATTTAGCCAGTTGCTGAATGTGCTGTTCCTCTGTTAGTTCCTGAGCACGAAGTACAGCGTTGTGAATAGCCTGTAATAAATGGTCAAATCGTTGTTGTGACATGATATAGGTTTTTAAAGTTTTTTAATTTTCATCCATCCAATACGGTTTCCTTGTAAAACCGATGTGGTAGGTTGTACTTTGCATATTCAGTTCATGCTCACCCATTATGAAAGTTCCTATCGAAATATCTTTTCCGATAATAGTTCCTTTAGGGTGCTGAGATAAACATTTATTCAGCAACGCCAACTGTTCTTCACGTTTTTCCTCCGAAAAAGGAGCACTTGGATTAACAGTTCCTATGGTTACTTTTTTGACATATCGTATCTCTGCAATAGCGGTCTTTTTCGAATTATTAGGTATCATAACAGTTGGCGTTTAGTTGATTAAGGAAACAGACGTTTATTCAGTCGGAGTTTCAGCCGATGTACCGTCAGCATTTACTAACTTCCCTTTCTCAAGCGGTTTACCATCTTCACCTCTTCCGATTTCCCCGTTTTCATTCGGTTTATAAGCAATTACCTGACGTGGTTTAGCAGCATCGTTCATGATGTCCAGTACCCTCGCAAGTCCCTCAGGAATACCGTGGTTCGTTGCTTTTACCTCAACATGGTATTTCGCCGATTTATCAGACGAACGAGTATTTTCCTTACTCGCAGATACCGCTCCCGATACCTGTGCATTGATCGTAAAAAATCCAATTTTAGCCGTTAAACTGGCACTGAATTTTCCTTCAGAAGCCGATTTATCAACCGATTTAGTAGAGCTTTTTACCTCCATGTCAAATGTGATGTCAACCAGATCCACCTGTAGATTTGGAATTGGTACTATCGCCAGCATTGGAACTTTCATTTTTACTTCCTCCACCGTTGCATTACCTTCCTTATCCATGCCCGGACGTTCAAATACAAAGTCGACCATTCGCGCAGGACCCGGAAGATATTCTCCTTCCTCATTCTTGATCTTTTCAAAACCGATATCATTAATAAAAGCAGCCGTAGATTTAGCCAGATCCACATTAGATTTGACTGCTGCAGATAGCGGTCCGCCTATAAGATCCTCCATTGGAAGACCTTTAAACTGATTAGCAATGTTCATAGTGTAAATATTTAAGGGTTATTAATTCATTAAAAATCCGCTTCTTCCAGTAGGGTATAAGTGAAAGAGTTACCATACAGATTCTTTGCTTTATGACAAATACCCATAAAGAAATCGAAGTCAGCTGCTTTTTTAAAAACCGTACAGCCTGCCGACCATTTTTCGACAGTCTGAGATTCTGTCTGCGGATTACTGCGGTGGATATTAACTCCGAATATTCCTTCATACTGCTGACCTGAAAAATTCAGTACCCCGTCTTTATTAGCATCCCTCCATACTTTGAGTGGCGTTTTCTGTACTAAAGCCTCATACTGACCTTTATGCAGTCCTATTTGATGTGACCCTCTGTATTGTCCAGGAACAAGTATTGCCGTTCCGTTAACATTCAGAGGATTTTTTAACCAGTATAAACCGGGGTCTGTAGTAACCGGAAAATAAAAAAGCCGTTGAGTAAGGCTATCATCACGATAGATAAGACATAAGGTGTCATCAAAAGAATTAGCGATCTCATTTTTATTCCGAATCCCGATAATATTGATATTATAAGGTTTGTTCTGATCAAAAAAGAGGTATCCCTTTTTAGTAAGAACCGTTTGGATTTCGTTTACTGATGGTTTCATTTTCTCTGTTGTTTTTAGTGTCTGAAAAAAAAATTAAGACCTGTTTACAGAGCAATATTACAGCAGGAGTATAAAGGATTTTAACAAAATGGTATAAGTGGTTCTATCTGTGTCATAGGTGGTTATGTAGAGAATATAAATATTATTTAAGTATCTTTATTTACACTAACCAACTAAAAATAAATGATTATGAATGCAACCGTTCCAATTGAGAAATCAGAACCGATTTCTATAGGAAAATTTAAAGATTTGTCTTTCGTTCCTTTCTTAAATACAGTTTTTAAAAAGGAAAACGAAGTGTACAGAAAACTATGGGCGAACAATTTTATGCGCTATGTTAGTATTTTAAAAGAATACAAATTGCAGCTTAAACTGACCATGCGCCAGAGTATGGAAATGTTTAAGATGTTATTACCTGTAAAAAAGAAGTGTCTGAAAAATAGTTCACATATTAATTCCCACATTCACTATTTAATTCGTTTTTAAGATGATGAAAACTACAATAGTTATTTTTTTTTAGGATTATTAATGGCGTTTGGACAACAAACCGTATCTCCTAAAGACTTTTTGGTATTATCCGTAGAGGAATGTCTGACCTACACAAAGAAGAATGTTTTTCTTTCAGTATATGAAAATGCACCCGAAAATTTCCATAAAATAGAATCAGAAGATAAAGTATTATTAAAAAATACAATATTACAGGAGTTTGTACATGATACTATGGCTGATAGTAAAGTCTATGATTTTAAAAACATAGAGAATTATTATAAAAAGAGTCCGGCGCTTCATCAGAGATTAAAGGATAGTTCAGAATCCAAAAGAAATCCTGAAAAGACTCCCGAATATTATAAGACCTATGTTGAAATGGAGGAAAATAGTCAGTATCGTGATAAAATATGGAAATTAGCAGAACAGGAAAAGAAATTTATTATCAGTAAAAAAGAAACGAGGATTCGGTTACTCGAAAAAGAAGTGAAACTTCGGAATATACTTTTACAAGTTGAAAAGACAGAAAGAAATCTCTTTCTTTTTACTGCAATTTTTTTTTTGCTGTTATTGTTGGCAGGTATTATTGTTTATTGTCAGAGTATAAAGAAGAATACTATAATTGCCCGGCAGAATATCCGGTTGGATGAGCTGAATCAGGCAAAAGATCATTTGTTTTCCATTATTGCTCACGATCTCCGATCCCCCGTTTTTATGCTGAAAGAAAGTAACTTAAAGCTAAAAAAAGCCTTACTAAAAGAAGAGTATGCCACTTTTCAGAGCTTACTGGAATCGAATATTATAGTAGCAGAAAACACTTATTCTTTATTAGATAATTTATTGTACTGGGCTCTCGAGCAGAATAAAACCCTTTTTTTCAATAAAGAAAAACTTTCTTTTCATACGGTTATAGAACAGGTATGTAGTAATTATTTCGAGTTACTGAAACAGAAACAAATCCGGTTTACAAAAGATATTCCGGTTTGTTTGTGGATTTATGCCGATTTAAATGCATTGAAAATAACCATAAGGAATCTGATAGACAATGCCATAAAGTTTACCAAATGTGGTGGAGAAATCAGAGTATATACAACTGTAAAAGAGGAGGTTGTACAACTAATTATTGAAGATAACGGAATTGGTATGGCAAAATCCGTTCTCCATTCTATTTTTGACCCCCGTAGTGAGAAACGACAAAAAGATATCCATGGCAGGACCAGTACAGGATTAGGACTAGAACTTTGTAAAGCAATGACTGAAAAGAATGGAGGGAAATTAATACTCGAAAGCGAAGAAGGAGTAGGCACAAAGGTTTTCATTACTTTAGAATTAACAACAAACGACACTCATGCTCATGACTAAAATACGTATTCTTCTTATAGAAGACAACCCGGAACAAGGACAGTTATTACGAGAAACATTAGAAGAAAAAGGCTATGAAGTAACCGCAGTAGTTACAAGATTAAAAGATGCCTTAGGTTGTTTCTATGCTCAGAAACCCGATATTGTGATTGTAGATGTCTATTTAGAAGGGCAGCCGGACGGTATTGTTTTTGCTGAGCGGATCAATGAAAACCCTTCCACATTAAAACCCTTTGTGTTTTTAACCAGTGCAAGAGACAGAGAAACATTTGAACTCGCCAGACTAACCAATCCTTACAGCTATCTGATGAAGCCATTCAACATTTTAGAACTACAGTATGCATTAGAATTGGCACTGGAAAAATTCACTAATCAGGTAGGAGTATTTTCTTTAGGAAAAATAGGAGGTTCGCTGTTAATGGAAGCTTTTTTTCTGATAAAAAAAAGAGACGCATTAGTGAAAGTTTCATTTGATCGTATTGAATGTATTGAGATAGAAAGGAGGTATGCCACCATAACAACAGAAGAAGAATCCTTTCTGGTCGAAATATCTTTAAAAACAGTACTTCAGAAACTACCCGAAAAACAATTTGTTCAGATTCATCGCAATTATGTAGTAAACCTGAATAAAATAAAGAAACTCTATTTGACAGACCATCAGATGGAATTATTATCAGGAAAAAATATTGTGATGAGCAGACGGTTCAAAGAACAGTTTCTCGAACGGTATTCCGTTTTGAAATAGAAGATGGTTTATAGAGGTCAGTCAGGGACAGAAATAGGGTTTTAAGCGAATTATTTTTTACAAAACCCTTTTAGAAGCGAGTATAATTTATAGAAAATATCTTATAAACGGATAATCTGTAGCTTGTGTATACGTTTGTAAAACGGTAGCAGTAAGAAATGAATGAGATACCGGAAAAAGGAACCATGTTGTCTTTTATAATTCTGCTCTCTTTCTGACCTTATATAAACCACTTTTATTGTGGTCTCGTTGAGGTTTTGTTTTATGATATATAAGTAATTTAAACTAGTGTATTTTTTAATTTTAATGTGAGTTTTTGTAATTATTTTTATGAATTATGATTCTTTATTGATTTAGTTATTAAAATAAAATTTGAATTAAATAAAAAGATAATATATTAAATATTAGTACTATTTTTAACATCTTAATGTTAAGATATTAGAATAAAATAAGTGTAATTCTTTAGTAAAGATTAGATTGTATAAACCATAACTTTTTAGACTTATTTTAGTTTTATGCTTTAAATAAACAATAATGACCAATAAATTTAAAATTAACGAAGAGCATACGGCAGGTCCGCAGCTTATAGGGTTTGATTATCAGCTTTTTTATTTTCTTTATTTAGCTTTAGATCTTAATCCCGGAGAAAAATTAGGTTTTGAAGTTTTAGATGATGTTCATATAGAATTTCCTAATGGAAAGATTGAATTACTGCAAACAAAACACACTATTCAAAAAAACGCGAATGGTTATAATATAAATTTGACAGAAAGAGATTTGGACTTATGGAAAACAATAAGTAATTGGTTGTCATTTGTAGAAGCATCTGATGATTTAGAAAAATATATAAAGAATACTAAGTTTAAAATTGTAACTAACAAATCTATTGATAGTAATTCCTTTTTTCGAAATTTAATAAAATTACAAAGTGGTGAAATTGATATAAAGGTAATGTCAGCTTATTTAGTTAATTTATTGATTGACACTACAGATAAAGATATAAAAGAAAAGATTAGCCAACTAAGTAAATTAAATCAAAAGATTAAAAAAAAGTTTTTATTAAAATTAGAGATCATTTCAAATCAAGAGAATATAATTTTACAGATAAAAGATAGGATTTATAAAATAATTAAAAGACCTGAGAAAATAGATGATGTTTATAACTCTTTTTATACAAATATTCAAACAGATAAATTTTTTACAATAGTTGATAAATCAAAATTTATTATTTCATTTGAGGATTTCTCTAAAAAATACAAGTCTTGTTTTGATTTAGCTTTTGGATTAAATAGCCTTCCAATAAGGAATTTACCTCTTATTTTTCCTGAAGACTTGAAATCTCAATTGTTTATAAGACAATTAATTGATATTGGAGAGACAGATGAAGATGAAGAAGTTTTAAATTACACAACTTCAATGCTGAAGTTTTTTAATCAGTTAAAAGATTGGATTAATGAAGGTGATTTGTTGGAAACAGATAAATCAAATTTAGACAAAGAAGCAATTTTTAGATGGAAACGAATATTTAAAGAAAAATACAGAGAAATTAAGATTAAAATTAGTAATGGAGAGGTTATTGAAAATCTTGAAGGAAAAATTAAAGAAATTGCAATATTCTGTGTAAATGATATGAGGAGAGAGAAATTAAGTGTGAAAAATAATGAACTAACAGAAGAATTTAGTAATGGTCAATTTTATTTGCTTTCTAATGAACCATTGATTGGTTGGCATCTTGATTGGGAAAATAAATATAAAAATGAGTAAAAGTTACTACGTATATAATAATGAGGCAATTTCATCAATTATTATTGAAAGAACTTTAAGTTATCTAGGGTCTATTGATATCACAAGGCTTTTACTTGTTTTACCAATTTTACTTGACGATAGAATAACCATAAAATTTGAAAAGAGAAGTTTCGAAGATTTTGAAGATTTCGTTAATAAGCACCCCGTTTTATTTAATAATTTTAATGATAAATATTTGGATTTACTCCCTATTGCAATAAATTCAGTCACACTTCTTAGAGAGATGGGGATTTTAGAAGTAAAGAAGAATAAGGTTTTTTATTTGAGAGAGCTGAATTTAGAGGAATATGATTTAGGATTTAGATTTGAAAGAATAGCCTTGCAAATTAATAATTTTATAACGTTAATAATGAAGCATGAAACAAGTACACTTTATAAAATACTAAAAATTAGATTATGAAATTTAATATAAATAATATCAAACTTTGGTTTAAAAATGAGTCAAAGTCCAAAGTATATAATTTTTTACCTAATAAAATTAATGTAATCACTGGTGATGCAACAACTGGAAAGACAAGCTTTTTGAGTGTTATAGATTACTGTTTATTATCTAGTAAAAATAGAATTATTGAAGAAACAATAAATGAGAATGTTTCTTGGTATTCAATAGATTTCCAGATTAATAATAATAATTTTGTAATAGCAAGAAAATCTTCAAGTAGTGGGACTGTGTCTTCTGAAGTTTATTTTTCTGGAGTAGGAGAAAAACCAGATATTCCTTATTCAAATATTACGATTGAGGAGCTCAAAGAAAAATTAAATGTTGAATTTGGAATTACGACTTCTGAAGATTATATCACAAATAATCTCAAGACAATAAGTTATAGGCATTTTTTACTTTTTACTTCTATTTCAGCTGATATAATAATTACATCAAATAATTACTTTGATAGAAGTTTTTATGAAATTGAGATGGAAGATACTTTAGAACAAATTTTTTTAATGTCGATTGGTGTTGATAAGATGGAAAATATCAAAAACCGAAAAAAATTAGAGAGTATAAATAAAGAGATGATTAGGGTTACTAGAAAAATTAAAGGTGAAAAGAAAAAGAGAGAGAATATTGATTTATCGTTATTTAGTTTAATACAAGAATGTAAAGAAAATAATTTAATTAGTTTTGATTATGATTTCAATGCTATAGAAGCAATAGATTTATTAAAAGATATTATTGGTGAGTATGTTCAATTAGCAGATAATGAAAAAGTATTTTCTACAGTTGATAATTTAAATAAAGAAAAAAGAGATATAAGTCGAAAAATAAATTCTATAGAGCGTTATAAGAAAGAAATAATTTCTTATAATAAAAACCTTACAAGTTATGAGGATAGTTTAAAACCAATTGAGTATATAACTGAAAATTTTGAGGAAATTATTAAAACTCATGAGGTGTTGATGTTTGTTAATGAGCTTGGAAAATCACTAGGTAATATTAAGAAAAGTTATTTGAAGTCTGATTTTAAATCATTTAATCTGCATGATGAATTAGAAAGTCTAAAACAAGATCAAGTAAGAATTCAGAAAGAGATTTCAAATTTACCTAAAATAAAGCCCTCTTTTTCTAGTGAAGCTACAAAATATATTTTTGTAGGAACAATTAAAAATAAACTTAATTCAATTGAACAACAAAAAAATGATTTAGGGTTTACTGATGTGAGAGAATTAGAAAAATTAGTAAAAGAATTTGAATTACTTGAAAAGACAATTAATGATATCGAAAGTACAAAATATGTGATGGGAGAAGAACTGGATAAGTCAATACAGAGAAATTATAGTTTAGTAAATTCCATGCCTAATTATAAGGATTATAATATACGATTTTCTATTGATGACATGATTTTAAAATTAAAAAATCCGGCTCAATTATTTGAAATAGAAACTACAGGGAGTTCTTCAAATTATATGTTTTTGCACTTATGTTTTTACCTCGGATTACATGAACATATGATAAAAGTTCAACAACAACATGTTCCACAGTTCTTATTTATTGATCAACCAAGTTTTCCATATTATTCTGGAGAAGGAGATGTTAAGAATAATGATAAGTCCAAATTGATAGATGCTTTCAAACTTTTAAATTCATTTTTAAAATATATTGTTGAAGATTTAAAAGATGAATTTCAAATATTTATGGTTGAACATGCACCTAAGGAATATTGGGAAAATAATAATTTGGAATATTTTCATACAGTAGAAGAATTCATAGATGGTAATGGATTAGTGCCTATGTATGTACTATCAAACAATAATTATTAATGAGGATTTCAATAGATAAGATTAAAAGTTTGGTGATTCATTTCGTGGGAAATAAATCCAGAGGAGAAGGGGTCAAATTCTCTCAACTAGAAACTAATTTTCAAAATGCAGAGAGTAGTATTTTACAACAAGTTAAAAATACATTTAACTTTAATGAGTTTTTCGAGTTTTTTTACACTTATGATGTTAATTTAAATCCTATATATAATCTTATTAGTATACTTTTTTCTGATCATGAAAGATTGATTGAGGTATCTCAAAGTATTGTAAGCCACCTTTACAACCAAAGTACACATACTAAAATTAAGAGCGGAGAATTATATGTTTTATATTTTAAGGATTGTCTAGTAGAGGATGAAGTTGTTGATGCAGTAGGTATATTTAAATCTGAGAATAAAGATTCATTTTTAAAAATAGATTCTAGAGAAGATAGTTTTGAAATTGAAAGCTTACAAGGAATAAATATAAATAAGTTAGACAAAGGCTGTATCATTTTCAATACAAGTAAAAAAGATGGGTATTTAGTATCTATTGCTGATAATACTAATAAAAATTCTGAAGCACAATATTGGTTAAATGATTTTTTAAATGTTCGACAAAGGAAAGATGGTTTTTATAATACTCAAAATACATTATCCTTATGTAAAAAATTTATAACGAACGAATTATCAGCAGAATTTCAAGTGTCTAAAGCAGATCAAGCAGATTATCTAAACAAATCAGCAGTTTTTTTTAAAGAGCAAAATATTTTTGAAATTGAAGATTTTTTTGAAAAAGTTATTGTAAAGCCAGAAATAATAGAGAGTTTTAAAAATTATAAAACTCGATTTGAAAAAGAGCAAGGTGTAGAGATTGCAGAAAATTTTTCAATATCTGAAAATGCAATAAAAAAACAATCACGTATTTTTAAAAGTGTACTAAAATTAGATAAGAATTTTCATATTTATATTCATGGAGATAAAGAGTTAATCCAAAAGGGAATTGATGAAAATGGCAAGAAGTATTATAAAATTTATTATAAAGAAGAAAACTAAATAATTATTCTTTATTAGAGTCAAATCTAGAATTGATAAAGAAAGTTGTACTTTGTTTTTGTACAGAATAGTAATCTATGGTTATTTTAATCTTCGCAATAACTCTTTCAGATTCGTTTAATTCATTAGCATTTAAGGGGCTAATTTGGTTTTTTCTTCTAAACGTGCGTTTTGTTGTACTCGAAATAAGAATAAATCAGGTTTCAGGTTTAATGTATCGCTAAAAATTCCTGAAGATGTATTATGATGATATTTTCTAAGTATGAAGATTCTTTTTTAGTTCCAAAAATTCTAAAAACATAAGTTTAATTGTGCATACAGTGTGTGCACAATTGAAAACGTGTGATATATTTTATTAAGTTCAAACAGGATGAGGGGTAACCCCGTTAAAAATTATTTTTGTTCTCTGAATTGCTTAATATAAAGTTTAAAAAGAAAGCTGAACTATATTAGTTTTAAAATAAACCAGTATTTTTATATAGAAATAATTAATATAGTGTAGAAATGAATTTATATGATTTAGTGATCAGTGACAAAAGAGAAGTATTGTTATCCGATGTTTTTTTAAATAAAAAGAATCAGAACAGTATCCAACAATTGGTTAAGGAATATAAATATGTAGACGAACTCAACAAATTCGGACTATCTGTAAATCATAAAATACTGCTTCACGGACATTCCGGTTGTGGAAAAACGACCACAGCAAAAGCCATTGCAAATGCAGTTGGTAAAGACATAATAATCCTTAATCTGAGTACTATTGTCAGTTCCCGAATTGGAGAAACAGCGCAGAATATTAAAAAAGTTTTTGAAAAAGCCGGAAGAGAAAAAGCAGTTCTGTTTTTAGATGAATTCGATCAGATTGGTAAAGCAAGAGGAAACGATGATAAAGATGTGGGCGAAATGAGAAGACTCGTCAATACCATTATTCAGCTGATCGATTATTACCCTGAAAACGCTTTGTTGATCTGTGCAACCAATCATCCCGAAATTGTTGATACAGCCTTATTAAGAAGATTTCAGTTAAAAATCAGTTTTGAAATGCCTGTAAAAGATGTTCTCGATGCGTATTACGATCAGTTATTACTTCGATTTCCCGAGAGTATGCAGAATATCGAACGGAAGTATACTATCTCCTTTGCCGAAGCAAAAGACTATGCCTATACAGTAGTAAAATCCTTATTGATAGAAGAATTGGAACAACAGGAAAAAGAAGTTGAATTATAAAGGGAGGTAATGGAGCTTTAAAATAAAGCTAAAAATAAAAACGGAACAAAAAAGAATATTTCTTCTCTGTTCCGTTGTTGAGGTACGATGATACCTTTTTTACTCAAATACCTGTAACCGATTAGTGTGCCCTAAACACAGCTATGTGTTTTTATTTTTTTCAAATACTACTACTACAATAGCAATAAAGCAACTGATACCACCAAATAGATAAACAGATTGGTAATTGAAGTAGTTCGCTATCAGTCCGGCAAGAGGAGCAGCTATTCCTAACGATAAATCGAAGAAGGCTCCATAAGCACCTAAAGCCGTTCCGCGAATTTGTGGTGTTACTTTATTGACAACAAGAACACCTAGCGAAGGAAATATCAGAGAAAAGCCAGCCCCTGTCAAACCACAACCAACTATCGCCATCAGTTTAGAAGTAGAAAAACCTATAAATAATTGTCCAATAACTTCAATTAACAGAGAAATTAACGCAACCTTATAGGCTCCGTATTTATCTGGGAAAGACGAAAAAAATATTCTGACAAGCACATAAAAACCACCAAATAACATAAAAGCTAAAGATGCATTTCCCCACTGTTTCTGAACAAATAATAGTGCGACAAAAGAGGATATACATGCAAAGCCAATAGAAGAAAAAGCCAATCCCAGACCCAATCCGGAAATTTTCCTTACAACTTTATAGAATGGAGTTCTGATATGTCCCAAATTAACACGTAAATCAGGAAGATTTCTCGTGACAACCCAACTGATTAAAGACAAAATTACGATTGTTCCTAATGCGGTTTCAGCTCCAATACTATTGCTAAGCCAAATTCCTAATGGTGCACCAATGGCAATACCGGCATACATCGAAATACCATTCCATGTCATAACCCGACCAGATTTGTCCGCACCAACCAATCCAATTCCCCAAGTTAATGCTCCGGTAACCAGGAAACTTTCTGAAATTCCGTGTACTATTCTTGACAACAAAATAATGATCAGGGCATATATAGGACTTGGACTAAGTAAAGTTGCCGATAAATATAAAAAACCAGCTATCATAACCAACAATGAGCCATATTGACTGCTTAATTTGGGACCTTTTGTATCTGTTGTTTTGCCGGCATAAGCTCTTGTCAATAAAGTAGCCAGTGCCTGCAAACCAATAACACAGCCAACTATTATGCTTCCAAATTTTAATTCGTGTTGAATATAACTGGGGAGTATACCTAATGTCATTCCAATAGTGAGGTATACAGCAAATACCGATAAAATAATTGGAATCATGGTATTGTAAAAATTTGTTTTATTAATTATTGCATTCATATAGAATTATATTAAAAATTTATGATGCAAAATTAAAAAGCTACATTGGTTTTAGGAGCAGATATTTAATGGGTATAATTGGATAAATCATGGTTTTTAATTCTAAAAGCAGAAGCATTAATACCTGTATTTTTTTTAAAGAATCTCGAAAAATAAGCATAATCCGAGTAACCTAATTCATATGCAATTTCCATAATGTTTAAATCAGTATAATATAGAAGTCTCTTTGCTTCCAGAACAATTTCCTGATGAATCCAGTAGCTTGCAGCAAAACCAGTTGTTTTTTTCACAACCTCATTAAGATAAAGTGGTGTAATATGAAGTAAATCCGAATAATCTTTGACCTGCTTGATTTCCTTATATCTTTCTTTTACCAACTGTTTGAATTTTGTAACCAATGTATATTTGGAGCTACCAATTTCTCCTCTGAATTTCTCCTGAGTAATTAGAATATGAGTCGTGACCATGCCAATAATAGTATTTGTCAAAGATTTCAATAAGCTCCTTTGTAGAGGCTGCTTATTGTTATTCAGTGTTTTCACTAAAATAGCTGTTATAATGAAAATGTCATTTTCCTTTTGAACAGAAACAATCTGGTCGTTATGCAACAAAGCATCAAAGATTTCCCGATATTGTAGAGTAATTAAATCGGTTTCCACAAAAAGAAACCAACCTTCGCTATTTTTTTGATGAATGTATTTATGAACCTGTCCGGGAGTAACAAAACCAAGGGATGCACCTTTTGAAGTTATACAGTTAAAATCTAATTCCCATACTAATACTCCTTTTTGCTGAATAACAAACATATAATGATCATCTCTATGAACTATTTTCGTGAATTTATCCAAATCCTTTATTGGCTTAATCTCAATTCCGATTGCATTTAGTTCATCTTTATGAAGTGTTATATCTTGCTTTTTACTCACATTTAGATTGATATTTATTAGGATATTATGAAATAAAACAAAAAAACCCGCAAATCTATAGAATTTGCAGGTTTTCGATCTTACTTAGTTAAGTGTTGTCGGGGTGGCAGGATTCGAACCTGCGACCTCCTGGTCCCAAACCAGGCGCGATGACCGGGCTACGCTACACCCCGTAAAAGTGAGTGCAAATATAATAGTATTTTTTATTCTGTGCAATTCTTTTTTTCAATAAGTTAATTTTATTATAAGATAGTCAATTCCAATCCGTTTTTGACTGTTTTTTTTGAATTAAAACTTACTTTTGTTTTTCAAAACAAAACAATTATTGAATTATGTCTGATACAATTGAAAAAATTAAATGTTTGATTATCGGTTCCGGACCAGCTGGTTATACAGCAGCCATTTATGCTGCCAGAGCAGATATGAAACCGATTTTATATACAGGAATGGAGCCCGGAGGACAATTGACAACCACAACAGAAGTTGATAATTTCCCAGGTTATCCGGAGGGAATCGATGGACCAACCATGATGACGCAGCTACAAGAGCAGGCAGAACGTTTCGGTACAGAAGTTAGAATCGGGATGGCTACAGCAGTAGAATTTAGTAAAACAGCAGGAGGATGGCATAAAGTAACCATTGATGGTACAAAAGTTGTTGAGGCGAGAACCATCATTATTTCTACAGGAGCAACAGCAAAATATTTAGGATTACCAAGCGAACAAAAGTTACGTGGTGGTGGAGTATCTGCTTGTGCCGTTTGTGACGGTTTCTTTTACAAAGGTCAGGACGTTGCCATTGTTGGAGCAGGAGACACAGCAGCAGAAGAAGCAACCTATTTAGCAAATATCTGTAAAAACGTAACCATGTTAGTACGAAAAGATGTGATGAGAGCTTCAAAAGCAATGCAGCACAGAGTAGAGAATACGCCTAATCTGACCGTACTTTACAATACAGAAGTAGAAGAAGTAATAGGAGATAACGTAGTAGAAGGTTTAAAAATGGTAAATAATGTTACCGGAGAAAAATCCACTATTGCAGTAACCGGATTATTTATAGCAATCGGTCACAAACCGAACACCGATATTTTTGCAGGTCAGTTAACCATGGATGAAACCGGATACCTGATTACAGAAGGAAAATCGACTAAAACCAACGTTCCCGGAGTTTTTGCTGCCGGAGACGTACAGGACAAAGAATACCGTCAGGCGATTACAGCAGCAGGTACAGGTTGTATGGCAGCATTAGATGCAGAACGCTATTTAGCAACCTTAGAATAGAAGATAGTTGTCAGATTTATAAAAAGAAATAGGCTGTTGAAATTTTTCAACAGCCTGTTTCTTTTTGTTTTAATAAGTAATTTTATTTCATTTTCAAATCTTCAAATTACCTAATTTTCAAATCCTCTTGATTCTTGTCTCTTTCTTCTTTTCTCTAAATAAAGATTATTTCTCTTTCTTATAAAGTGTGGCAGTATCTGCAAAAACTTTCAGGCTTATTTTAGCCGTTCCGAAGATCTGAGTCTGTGATTTCCCCGAAGCTTCCATTTCTATCGTGTTCACACCCGATATATTGGAAATTGAAGATCCCTCAGTGATTAAAGATATAGTATTAGCAGTCATATTTTTTCCCGTAAAATTAGCGTTGTTGTCCAGTCGTAATTTAAATTCATTACTATCTCCCTCAACATTAGCAATCGCTCTCTGATACATATCAATATTCAGAATCGGAGAAGAGATCAGTGCTTTCAGCTGTGTGTTTCTACTTAGTTCAATAGTTCCCTTATCTGATTTCAGATTTAATTCTATTTTAGATTTATCCGTTGCGATAAGTGTAAAGTTAGAAGAGATCACATTCAGATACGATTTAGAAAAATCACTGTTTTTGACTGTGATATCAGTCAGTTTCAAATCTTCTATTGCATTTACAGTAGCCGAATGCCTGACATTAACCACTTTCAGAGCATCATTATATTTTATAGTAACACTCAATTGCTTTGCAGAACTAATATCTTTTGTCGTATACAGACGTAAAGTTGTCCCGTTTACTTCAGATCGGATAAATTCATGTAAATTATCATCCGCTTCCACATCAATACTGAGGTTTTCCGCTTTAACAAGAAACACTTCAAGATTATCTTCCACCTCAACATTCTGAAAATCACCAGTTACTCTGCTTTCAGTAGTAACCACTTTCGATCCTCTAATTTTTTCTTTCTTTTGTCCAAATCCATAAGAAGCAAACAACAAGACGAAGGACAAAGCCAATATTTTTTTCATACTTAAATTTATCAGGTATATGTAACCAACCGATTTAAAGAATTGTTATTCAATAAATACTGCTATCACACGTAATTATTTATAAATAGGATTATTTTACAAATATAGAAAAAACACCTGCATAAACAGGTGTTTTCATCAGTAATCCTTTTTTAATCCTATTTTAAAACAAGATATGATTCCCCTCCTCCGGAGGGGTGCCCACAGGGTAGGGTGGGTTTTGAATATTGAGTACTGCGACTGACTACTAGAAACTGAATACTTTACATCTTTCCTCTTGTCTCAAAATTATCTTTTAGAAACACTTCCGCCAGAGCCGGAACGTTTATTAATTGATTTAGGGTCGTTATAGTATCTTATAGAAGCACCACTTGATGCTTTTGCTTCTAAAAAAGCAATCGGATTAATATCCGTAGAACTTCCACTGGAAGCCTTTGAAGTAACCTGAGAAGCGGTCAGGTTTTTAGCATTTATAACACCCGCACTCGATGACTTGGTCTGCAGATTATCAGTTTTTCCATTTACGTCGATCTGACTTCCACTACTAGCTTCACAATAAAGAGTATTCGTTTGAACCGAAATATTGATTTGACTTCCACTGCTGGAATCCAGATACAGTTCCTCCGCTTTTATATTATTTTTACCGTTTACAGTTGCACCACTCGTAGACGTAACACTTTCTAGCTCAGGTAATTTTATATATACCTTTTTAGTGCTTTTCCCTTTCATATTCCTATTTAAGGATACCTCTAATACTTTATTTTTAACAGTTGTAATAATATGCTGTTGCATATTGTCGTCTGCCTGAACCGTTACTTTATGAGTGTCAGATTGCTCTATAGTTGCTTCAATCCCTCTACTGATCTTAACAGAGGTAAAATCAGTACCAACATTTCTATTTTCCGTAGTTATAATTCCACTTCCTTTAAAAGTTTTTTCATTACAGAAAAAATTACATCCTGTAAATAACAGTACAGAAATAATTGTGACTATTAATTTTGTCAAAAAAACAATTGCTTTTATCATGATTACTCCGTTTTAATTATTACCCCGTTTTTATTGATCTCAACTTTTTTTACCGCTTTTTTACCTTTTTGGTTTTTCTGAATCAGAACCCCTTTTCTATCAATGGTTAAATGAGTTGTAGTACTGTCCTGTTCCTCAATATTTTCTGTATCCTCAGAAGTTTCTTCCGTGCAGGTTAAACATTTCAATTCACTATTTTCCACCTTATAATAATTGTTTTCCCTTCCATATTCAATGTAGAAATTAGCATCAGAATAGTACGATCTGTGATAATTTTGAATACTCTGATCCGGATAAATAATAGTTCCTTTAGGTAGATAAATAAAGACTTTTACTTTCTGATTTCTGTATTTATTAGCGATTTCTGTTAATAAATAGTTATCAAACACCAGTTTGTTTTTTTCAATTTTATAACCATACTGAATTTTCTCAGCTCTTTGTTTCGCTTCCTCAAACGATTTACCTTGAGCGATTTTCTCTATTTGTACAAAAGCATATTTCTCATCCGTAGGTAAAAAATGGATCTCAATCTCATTAGAATAGATCAGATTCGTATTCAGTGAATCCCGAACAAATTCAAAATCAGTTCTGTTTCGCAGACTTTTAGTATAATAATTATTGTGTATTACCTTAACAAATAAAGTATCTTTTTCCTGTAGTGAAATAATCTCTTTTTTAACCACTTTACCGTCAAAAGCAATTTCTGTAGCCTGTTTCACTCCATAAACAATCAGCAACGCAACAGAAATTAGCCATATTGCTAATAAAGTATATTTAGCAGCGTTTCCGATTGATTTAGTATTATTTGCCACTAATTTTAAACCTAAGATAAAAAGGAAGAAGAATGGAATACCAATCGCAAAGAAGCATAACAGCCCTATTGTCCATATCGGAATCTCAGTATAATTTATTGAATTAAGATACTCCATCCACGGCACATGAATAAAACTCGTAGAACCTAAAGTAAATATACTTACCAGTAAACCAATCAGAATAGAAATAGCAACAATAATAATAATTACCCCGATAATTTTAGAAAATATCTTAAGTGTCGATATAATCACTTCCAGTAAAGCAGATACTATTTTTTCGATTCCTGTTTTGGCAGAATTTCCAAGTTTATCATAATCCGTATTTTTTATTTTACCCGAAACATTATCAAAACTCTCCTTTACTTTTTTTTCGATATTTGAAATAGTAACAGGTTCCCCGGTCATTTCCAGTTTTTCAGTCGTCGTCATAGCCGCAGGCATAATGATCCATAAAATAAAATAAGCCACAATTCCCGAACCGAAACCGGCAAAAACCAGAATAACTAACAGAATTCTTAACCAGAGAGGATCAATCCCTAAATAATGTCCAAAACCCGAAGCAACACCACCTAGCATTCCCGTATCCCGGTCTCTGTATAGTTTTTTAGAGATCTTTTTAGCAGTACCGCTAAAAGATTCCTGTGCAGAAGAAGCAGAAGAAGTATCATCATCCAGTCTGTAATCTTCCGGCTGTCCCATAACCTCAATTATTTCATCAATATCCCTGTTGTTTACAACCTGTTTATCACTTTTCAGTTTTTCAGAGAGAAGCTCAGAAATTCTCGTTTCAATATCGCTCATTATTTCTTCCTGTCCGTCTGAATCAGATAAATAGCGTTTTATCGCTTCAAAATAATGAGTTAATTTTTGATAGGCATCTTCATCAATATGAAAAAACATACCTCCTAAGTTGATATTTATTGTCTTGTTCATGGTTATAGTTTTTGGCGGGTTATAATGTTTACAGCATCAGACAATTCTGTCCATGTGGTGTTTAATTCATTTAAAAATAGCTGACCATCTTCCGTAATTCCGTAATATTTTCTGGGTGGTCCCGAAGTTGATTCTTCCCAACGATAGTTGAGCAGTCCGTCGTTTTTTAATCTTGTCAGTAAAGGATAAACCGTACCTTCAACAACAAGCAGTTTTGCGTTTTTTAAAGTCTCCAGTATTTCAGAAGTATAAGCATCTTTTTCTTTTAAAACAGAAAGGATACAGAACTCCAGAATACCTTTTCGCATTTGGGCTTTTGTGTTTTCAATGTTCATAAGGATTCTTTTTTGCGATTAAATAACTGTTCATTTTTTGATTGATGATTGATGATGATTAATTATTTTATAAAATGTATAGTAAAAGGGTATCTGAAATCTTCATTATTATAGGTTTTTATTGCAGCATATATTGTTAATAAAAATTCGAACAACTTCATAAATATAAATATTAAAATTCCTATAATGATAAGAACCACAAGACCACTGAGATTTGCAATATTCAAAGTATCCGGAACAAAATGACCATTATTAATAATAGTCTGAAAATCTATAGAATTAGAAGCAATGAAAATTACGATAAAAACAGAAAGTAATATCAATAGTATAGTGTAAAGCAGTAAACTTAACTGAAAGTTAATAACCTGTTTTCCATTACGATCAATGAACAAGTTTTCTTTTTTATTTAAGCCCCATAATAAGACCGGGAAAATATAATTTCCAAAAGGAATAAAATATTGTGTCAGAGTACTCAAGTGGATCAAAGTTGCAACGTTTTTAGTAGTAGAGGTTTCCATGATATAAAGTTGGTTGTGTTTTCTTATACAAATATATATCTAAAAGCAGGTAGTGTGTAACGCATGGTACTGTAATTTAACTTAAATTTAACAAATGAAAATATTTCGATATATTTCAATTATTTAGTATATTCGATAAAAAATAAATCATCAATAATGGAATTTACTTCTTCAAAACTGAATAAATTTTTATTCTTTAAATTGCCTTCCGCTTATTTCTGCGGTGTACGCGTTAAAGAAATAAACGAGAATAATTGTTCCGTTTCAGTAAAACACAGATGGATTAATCAGAATCCTTTCAATTCAATGTATTTTGCCGTGCAGGCAATGGCGGCAGAATTGTCTACCGGAGCTCTTGTAATGTATCAGATCAATAAAAGTAAAAGAAAGATTTCGATGCTGGTAGCCCATAATAAGGCAGGTTTTACAAAAAAAGCAACAGGAAGAATTTCTTTTGTATGCAAAGACGGTCATTTAATAGCAGAAGCTATCGAAAGAACAATTGCCACTGGAGAAGGACAGACCTTTTGGATGAAATCAATAGGAACAGATGAAAAAGGAATACAGGTTTCTGAAATGGATTTCGAATGGAGTGTAAGAGTTAAATAAATTAAGGAATTATCTTAAAAAAATAAAAATTATGTTTTTTAAACTCATTTTAATATTAAAAACTTCGTTAAACCTTACTTAAATATCTTTTATACTTGTGTTTCAAGCCGTAAATTTGAAATAAAAATAAATGAAGATATTAATAACAGGCGCGACGGGATTAGTAGGGAATGAATTAGTTACGTTATTACTTCAAAACGGAGTCAGTATACATTATCTGACCACTTCCAGAAAAAAAATAGAAGATGAATCGCATTACAAAGGATTCTATTGGAATCCCGGACAGGGAATTATAGACGAGAACTGCCTGATGGGAGTCGATGCTGTAATACATCTGGCGGGAGCGGCTATCTCTAAACGTTGGACCAGATCTTATAAAGAGGAAATAATTGAAAGTAGAATAATGTCTTCAAATCTACTATATAAAGCACTTAAAAGTAATCCAAATCAGGTAAAACAAATTGTTTCAGCATCAGCTATCGGAATTTATCCCGATAGTTTAACAGAAGTATATACAGAAGAATATATTGATTTTGAAGATTCCTTTTTAAGTAATGTAGTTCTAAAATGGGAAGAATCAGTAGATAAGTTTAAATTATTAAATATAAAGGTTTGTAAATTAAGAACCGGACTAGTTCTTTCCAATAAAGGAGGTGCGTTGCCTGCAATGGTAAAACCTGTAAAAATGGGACTGGGAGCTCATTACGGAACAGGAAAACAAATACAGTCCTGGATCCATATTCACGATTTGGCAGCCATGTACTTTTTTGTAGCAGAACAGGAGTTAGAAGGAGTATATAATGCTGTGGCACCTAACCCTGTCAATAATACAGAATTGATTACTTCTATTGCAACTGTTTTACAACGACCACTTTTTATACCACATTATCCTAAGTGTTTATTGAAACTGATAGTAGGAGAAATGCATATTCTATTATTTGAGAGCCAGAACGTCAGTGCCGGAAAGATTTCAGATATTGGATTTCAGTTCAGATACAAATTATTAGAGAAAGTACTTCAGGATTTATTACAATAAAAAAAGCTCCAACAATTTATTGGAGCTTTTTCAGAATAGTTGCGTAAGATGAATTAATAACTATTTAGTAGCTTTAACATTAATTTTTAATGCAATATCGTCATCAACAAATTTATCACCCAAATTATCAAATACTGATTTTGATCCGAAATTGATTTTCCATAAAGTTCTGTTGATAGTGAAAGTTTCACTTACAATAGAAACAGTAGTATCATCAGCAGCAATTGTAGCAGGGAATTTAATGTTTCTTGTTTCTCCTTTTAGAGTTAAGTTTCCTTCAACAGTAGTAACACCTTCAGTCGTAGTTACTTTTGTGATTTCAAAAGTTCCTTCAGGATATTGTTTTACATCAAAGAAATGATCTTGTTTTCCTTCAACAGTCCCCTTTAAGTGCGCTTCAAGGTCTGCTTTTCCTTCTTCGTCAGAAATATCAGTAACCACGATCGAATTCATATCGATTGTAAATTTACCAGATGTAACATTACCATTCTCAACACCGATTTCACCGTTAGAAAGACTAATAGTCCCTGTGTGTTTTCCGGTTGGTTTTGATCCTGTCCAGTCAATAACAGATGCTTTAGTATCTACATTATATTTTACAGTTTGTTCTGTTGCAGCCTGAGCATCAACAGCGTCAGTCGTTTCAGCTTGGTTCGCTTTATCATTTTTACAAGCAGTAGTTAATGCTAATACTCCTAAAACAAAAAGGCTTAAAATGTTTTTCTTCATGATATGTAAAAGTTTAATTTTGCCAAATATATCAAAACAATAAGGATAAAGTTCTTAATTTTTTCTTAAAACTAAAAGATGACAATTTGACATTTTAATAGATTTGGCAGTAATTTTGCTTGCACTTTATGCATGAAGTTAGGATGTCTAAAGAAAATTTAAAAAACATGAGCAATACAAATTCAGATAATATAGAAAAGGATTCCGTTGATGAAACGATAGAGAACAATACTGTTAACACAGAAGATACCAATACTACTGAAATTAGTGTTGAAGATCAGTTAAAAGAAGATCTCGCAAAAGAGAAAGAGAAATTTTTAAGATTGTTTGCAGAGTTTGAAAACTATAAAAAACGAACTACAAAAGAGCGTATCGATTTGTTTAAAACAGCAAATCAAGATGTTTTACAGTCTTTATTACCTGTTTTAGATGATTTTGACAGAGCTCTGGTTGAAATAACTAAGTCAGGAGAAGATACTTTGCTTGTAGGAGTAGAATTAATTTATAATAAACTGAATACCACATTAGCATCTAAAGGTTTAGAAGCAGTAGAACTGGTGGCAGGAGATGCTTTCAATGCAGATTTTGCAGAAGCGATTACTCAGATTCCGGCTCCAACAGCCGATCTAAAAGGTAAAATTGTTGATGTGATTGAAAAAGGATATAAATTAGGAGATAAGATTATTAGATTTCCAAAAGTAGTTGTGGGACAATAATTGATTAAAGAAATAGCTGAATATGAAGTTTTCATAATTATATTCCAAAGCTATCCTCTCTTAATAAAAGAACAATTTAGATAAAGATGAAGAAAGATTATTACGAAATTTTAAAGATCACTAAAAGCGCATCTGCTGATGAGATAAAAAAAGCTTATAGAAAAAAAGCAATAAAATATCATCCGGATAAGAATCCCGGAGATCACGAAGCAGAAGAAAACTTTAAGGCTGCGGCAGAAGCTTATGAAATCTTAAGTGATCCCGATAAAAAAGCCAGATATGACCAGTACGGGCATGCTGCTTTCAATGGCGGTGGCGGATTCAATGGCGGTGGTATGAATATGGATGATATCTTCAGTCAGTTCGGAGATATTTTTGGAAGTGCCTTTGGCGGTGGATTTGGCGGTTTTGGCGGTGGTGGTCAAAGACGTGCAAAAGGAAGCAATTTGCGTATTAAAGTGAAATTAACACTTGAAGAAATTGTTAACGGCGTTGAGAAAAAGGTAAAAGTAAAAAGAAAAATACAAGCACAAGGAGTAACCTATAAAACATGTCCGACCTGTAATGGTCAGGGACAAGTAATGCGTGTTACCAATACTATTTTAGGTCGAATGCAGACTGCCGCAACCTGTAGCTCTTGCGGAGGTTCCGGACAGGTAATCAATTCTAAGCCATCCAATGCTGATGCACACGGTATGATAATGGAAGAAGACACCGTTTCGATTAAAATTCCTGCGGGGGTAGCAGACGAAATGCAGCTTAAAGTTTCTAATAAAGGAAATGATGCCCCTGGAAGTAACAGTATTCCTGGTGATCTGATCGTTGCTATCGAAGAAGTAGAACACGAATTTTTAAAGAGAGAAGGAGAAAATCTTCATTTTGATCTCTATATCAGTTTTGCAGAAGCGATTTTAGGTACCTCAAAAGATATTGAAGCCGTAAATGGTAAAGTGAGAATTAAATTAGAAGAAGGTATCCAATCCGGAAAGATATTAAGACTAAAAGGAAAAGGAGTACCTAATATAAACGGCTATGGAAGTGGGGATTTGTTAATACATGTTAATGTATGGACACCTAAAAAGATGTCAAAAGAGCAGCGTCAGTTTTTTGAAGAAGCTTTAACAGATGAAAACTTTATTCCAAACCCTGAAAAATCAGAAAAATCTTTTTTCGAAAAAGTAAAAGATATGTTTTCATAAGATTTGTGAAAAAAAAGTTATATATTTGGAATTCGCTAGTTCACTAGCGAATTTTCTTTTTCATAGCAATTTTTCCCATCCTTGCGTAAAATCAGGGATGGGTTTTTTCTTTAAAAACAATATTTAGACTTATAATTTTTTACTTTTACAAAAATCTTTGAAAAGAATGAGTAGTACTATACTTGAAGTTAAAAATGTTATAAAACAATATGGAGATTATGTTGCTCTCAATAATGTCTCATTTACCGTTCCCAAAGGAAGTATATATGGATTATTAGGTCCTAACGGAGCAGGGAAAACATCGCTAATCCGTATCATCAATCAGATCACTATGCCGGATAGTGGCTCAATTATTCTTGATGGTGAAAAATTGCAACCCCAACATGTTCAGAATATAGGATATATGCCCGAAGAACGAGGGTTGTATAAAACAATGAAAGTAGGAGAGCAGGCTTTATATCTTGCTCAGATGAAAGGGATGTCAAAAGAAGAAGCAAAAAAACAACTTGAATACTGGTTTGAAAGATTAGAAATAGGCGACTGGTGGAATAAAAAAATTCAGGAACTGTCCAAAGGAATGGCACAGAAGATACAGTTTGTAGTGACCGTACTTCATAAACCGAAATTATTAATCTTTGACGAACCGTTTAGTGGTTTCGATCCTGTAAATGCGAATATTATTAAAGATGAGATTCTTTTTTTAAGAGAGCAGGGAGCTACCATTATCTTTTCTACACACAGAATGGAGAGTGTCGAAGAATTATGTGATAATATTGCACTGATTCATAAATCAAATAAACTGATTGAAGGCAAACTAATCGATGTTAAAAAACAATATAGAACTAATAGTTTTGAAATAGGGATCATTACAGAAAATAAAGAAAATCTGATAAATGATCTCAAAGAACGTTTCAAAGTAACACCCGCAAATTTCAAATCGTTAGATGACGATCTGAAATTAGATATTCAGTTAGAAGAAATGGCATCGTCCAATGATCTGTTACAATATCTGGCAAATAAAGGAAAAATCACTCATTTTGTAGAAAAGATCCCGAGTGTAAACGACATTTTTATTCAAACCGTTAGTAAAAAATAGATGAGTATTTTAACTTTAATTATAAAAAGGGAGTTTATTGCAAAAGTGCGTAATAAATCATTTATTGTAATGACTTTTCTAAGCCCCGTATTAGCCGTGGGGATGGCTGCCTTAATAGGTTATCTGGCTAATATCAATCATGGAAATATAAAACAGATTGCAATTCATGATTCCTCAGGACTATTTAACGGAGAATTTACAAATACCGCAGAAATAGCATATCACGATGTTTCACAAATCCCGTTAAACGTCATAAAAGATTCCATTTCCAACGGACATTATGACGGAGTATTATTTATTCCGAAAACAACCGATTTAAAAACACTCGAAAGCAAGATTCAATATGTTTCCAACGATAGTCCGAGCTTAAGTTTTATTGCTAACTTAGAACATATTCTTGAAAAGAAACTGACAAGAGATAATTCGATAAAAGCAGGAGTTGATTATGAACTCGTAGACCAGTCAAAAGCACATGTAAGCATTAATTTGGCGAAGATATCCGGAGAAGAAAGCGTAAAAGGACTCAATGAGATTAAAGTAGGCATTGGTGCTTTTTTCGGTTATATGATTATGATGTTCATTATCATTTATGGTAATATGGTAATGCGAAGCGTTATAGAAGAGAAGACCAATCGTATTATTGAGATTATTATTTCCTCCGTAAAACCATTCCAGTTAATGATGGGTAAAATAATAGGCACCTCATTAGCCGGGTTACTTCAGTTTGCTATCTGGGCGATTATCGGATTCATTTTACTGGCAGGTCTTTCCACTTTTTTCGGTATGGAACCCGGGCAGACCACCATCATGCAGCCCGAATTAATGAATACCGCACAAGAACAGTTTACCACCACAGTTCAGACCTATATTGCCGAGTTATGGAATTTACCTATACTCACTATACTCGTTGCTTTCCTTGTCTACTTCATAGGAGGATATTTCTTATACAGTTCATTCTATGCAGCAATCGGAGCCGCTGTAGACAGTGAAACAGACACACAACAATTTCTATTGCCAATCATAACACCTTTAATGCTGGCAGTCTATGTTGGTTTTTTCACAGTAATAAGTAATCCGCACGGAACTATTGCAACTATATTTTCTATTTTTCCATTAACATCACCTATCGTTATGATGATGCGTGTTCCTTTCGGAGTACCCTGGTGGCAGCTGGCACTATCCATAACCTTACTGTTTGCGACTTTCTTTCTGGTAGTATGGTTTGCAGCAAAAATTTACAGGATAGGAATTCTGATGTATGGTAAAAAACCAACCTATAAAGAATTGTTCAAATGGTTAAAATATTAAAATAAATTTAGAAGCTACTTCCTGCTTTCACCTTTATCTCTCCATTCCATTACGAGGATATCGGTTCAATCAGGGCTAAAAACAAGACTATGTCAAAAATATTAATTATAGAAGACGAAGCAGCAATTCGAAGAGTATTATCAAAGATACTTTCAGAAGAAAACGACAGTTATCAGGTTGAAGAAGCCGAAGACGGTCTTGCCGGTCTCGAAAAGATAAAAAATGAAGATTACGATCTGATTCTCTGTGATATTAAAATGCCGAAAATGGACGGTATCGAAGTGTTAGAAGCAGCCAAAAAACTAAAACCTGAAACCACTATGGTAATGATATCAGGTCATGGAGATTTGGAAACAGCCGTAAATACAATGCGTCTAGGTGCATTTGATTACATTTCAAAACCACCCGATTTAAACAGATTATTGAATACAGTTCGTAATGCTCTTGACAGAAAAGAACTAATCGTAGAAAATAAATTACTGAAAAAGAAAGTCAGTAAAAATTATGAGATGATTGGATCCAGTGAACCGATCAACTATATAAAAGAGATCATAGAAAAAGTGGCCCCTACCGAAGCCAGAGTTCTTATTACAGGACCCAATGGAACCGGAAAAGAACTGGTAGCACATTGGTTACATGAAAAAAGTGACCGTTCATCCGCTCAGCTGGTAGAAGTGAATTGTGCCGCAATTCCATCAGAACTAATAGAAAGTGAATTATTCGGTCATGTAAAAGGAGCCTTTACATCCGCTGTAAAAGACCGGGCAGGTAAGTTTGAAACCGCAAATAAAGGAACGATCTTTCTCGATGAAATAGGCGATATGAGTCTTTCCGCTCAAGCTAAAGTACTAAGAGTTTTACAAGAAAACACCATATCCAGAGTAGGTGGAGACAAAGACATCAAAGTAGACGTAAGAGTCGTTGCAGCAACCAATAAAGACCTAAAAAAGGAGATAGAAGAAGGGCGGTTCAGAGAAGATTTATACCATCGATTAGCCGTTATTCTGATCAAAGTACCCGCACTGAACGAAAGAAGAGAAGACATTCCGTTGTTAATTAACCATTTTGCAGAAAAGATTGCTTCAGAACAAGGAATCGCGACAAAGCACTTTTCAGAAGAAGCGATAACCCTACTAAAACAATATGACTGGACCGGTAATGTCAGAGAGTTGCGTAATGTAGTAGAACGACTTATTATTTTAGGAGGAAAAGAAGTAACCGAAAAAGACGTAAAACTTTTTGCCAGTAAATAAATGCAATCAATAATTAAAAAAGACCAATCAGAATTAGTTTTATGTTTATAAAAAAGATAAATGAAAAGCTTTCATTAGCTTTAAAAGAAGAAGGATTAGACAAAGCGAATGCTTTGCAGAAAGAAACTTTTGGGGCATTAAAAAGCGGTGCTGACTGTGTAATCATTTCACCCGAAGGAAGCGGAAAGACCACAACTATAGTACTATCTGTTATTCAGCAGCTCGGACATGCCGTTGAAGAATCACCACGTGCCCTGATAATGGTTCAGAACAGAGATAAGATGGTTGAAATGAAACAATTGTTTGATAAATTCGGTAATTATACCGATCTGAGAGTATACGGAGTACACGATCAAGGAGATATAGATTATGATAAGAACCATGTTTCTTTAGGTATTGATGTGCTTATCGGAACTCCTAATAAACTGGATAGTATGTTTTCCGGAGCAGGATATAATGTCAACAAGCTGAGAATGTTTATTATAGATGACATAGAGTTAATTTTAAAGAATCGATTTGAAACTAAAATAGCCCGTCTTTCTAATAGTATTGCCAAAACACAACGAGTTTTCTTCTCAGATGTTCTGACAGAGAAAGTCGAGATTTTAGCAGCAAAAATAATGACAGAACCCTTTCTGTTTGAGATAGAAGAAGAACCCGATATTGAAAATGAAAGCGAAAGAACAGAACAATAAAGTATTAAAACACTACTAAATGGGATTGATAAAAATATTTTCAGGAAAAGAAGATTTAGCCGTAGCCTTACAGACTAAAATAGAAACAGCAGGAGTAAAAACAACATTAAAAAACAATAATCAGGCAAGCTCCGGAAAGTTAGCAGCAACAGAATTATTTATAGAAGAAGTTGATTTTGCAAAAGCAAACCCGATAATCGAAGAATTCAGAATGAGTTTATAGAATTCCGCTCTGCAAAGTCTCTGACTTTGCAGCTGTATGAATCGGTCTCTGACCGAAATAATCAAATATTAAAGTTCTCTGCTCTGCAAAGCCTCTGTCTTTGCAGGTGCAAGAATCGGTCTCTGACCGAATTGATTTCTCCTTTTACAAAAACTATCAATCATCAACTACGAACTAATAACTACAAATATCCTGTAATAAAAATAATTTCCAAATAGACGAATTATTCTATCTTTGCCGCTTCAAAAACAGAGAATCAATGATTTCGATAGATGCAATTTCAGTACAGTTTGGAGGCACAACACTTTTCAGTGACGTATCCTTTTCAATAAATGACACAGACAAGATCGCTTTAATGGGTAAAAACGGAGCAGGAAAATCCACTTTACTTAAAATTATAGCAGGAGTCAGTAAACCGTCAACAGGAAGTATTTCTGCCCCAAAAGAAGCTGTAATAGCTTACTTACCACAACATTTATTAACAGAAGACAACAGTACTGTTTTTGAAGAAGCATCAAAAGCATTTGGTGTTATTTTCAAAATGAAAGCAGAAATCGATGAAATCAATGAACAGTTAACCATTCGTACCGATTATGAAAGCGATGAGTATATGAAACTGATCGAACGGGTTTCAGAATTAAGTGAAAAATACTATTCCATTGAAGAAGTGAACTATGAAGCAGAAGTAGAAAAAATATTAATAGGCTTGGGGTTTGTCCGTGAAGATTTTACACGTTCAACATCAGAGTTCAGTGGAGGATGGAGAATGCGTATAGAACTGGCCAAGATTCTTTTACAAAAGCCCGATCTGATTCTTTTAGATGAGCCGACCAACCATATGGATATTGAAAGTATTCAGTGGCTTGAAGATTTTCTTATCAATAATGCCAAAGCCGTTGTAGTGATTTCGCATGATAGAGCTTTTGTAGATACTATCACAAATCGTACAATAGAAGTAACTATGGGACGTATTTATGATTATAAAGCCAACTATTCCCATTATCTGGAATTGCGAAAAGACCGACGTATGCACCAGCAGAAAGCCTATGACGAACAACAGAAAATGATTGCAGACAATATGCAGTTCATTGAACGTTTCAAAGGAACCTATTCAAAAACCTTACAAGTACAATCCAGAGTAAAAATGCTTGAAAAACTGGAATTAGTAGAAGTAGACGAAGTAGATTCATCAGCATTACGATTAAAATTTCCTCCCGCAGCCCGTTCCGGACAGTATCCCGTTGTAGTAAAAGATCTTTCGAAATCCTACGGAGATCATGTAGTTTTCAAAGACGCTAATATTGTGATTGAAAGAGGAGATAAAGTAGCTTTTGTCGGGAAGAATGGAGAAGGAAAATCGACAATGATCAAAGCAATCATGAGTGAAATTGATTTTGGTGGAAGCCTGGAGATCGGACATAATGCCCAGATCGGTTATTTCGCACAAAATCAAGCAGCTTTATTAGATGAAGATAAAACCATATTTGAAACAATCGACCATATTGCAGTAGGAGATATCCGTACAAAAATAAAAGATATTCTGGGCGCCTTTATGTTTGGAGGAGACGATACGACCAAGAAAGTAAAAGTGCTTTCAGGCGGAGAAAAAACACGTCTGGCAATGATTAAATTACTACTGGAACCAGTAAACCTGCTGATTCTCGATGAACCTTCCAATCATCTAGATATGAAAACAAAAGATATTATTAAAGAAGCCCTAAAAGATTTTGACGGAACACTGATTCTCGTATCTCATGACAGAGATTTCTTAGACGGGTTGGCGACTAAGGTCTTTGAGTTTGGTAATAAACGAGTAAAAGAACATTTTGAAGATATTAATGGTTTCTTAGCCCATAAAAAAATTGAGAATCTAAGAGAGATAGAACGTAAAGTATAATCATTTTGTTTTACGTTCAAAATTTCAGCCATTTTGAATTTTATATCTGAAAATTGCTAATCTATAATCGAAGAGTAGCAATATACATTAAGGTCAGTTATTTATGGTAGTAATATAATATTTTTGTTTTCCTTGTATCGAATCCATTTTGGTATTGATCCAGATTTCTCCACTTCCCAGCATGGCTCCCTGATAATTATTGAATAAATTACAAGCACAAGCAGCTTTTATTTTTTCCTTAAATTTTGTGTAAAATATTTTATCAAAGTTTTCAATAAGTTGTTTTTCGTTTTTAATAATAATCGTTTTTTTATTAATTGTGACATTTACAGGATAATGTACATAATTGGCAATCCATTTTTTATCATTAGTAAGAATAGAAGATTTAACCGATCTCATGAAGTTTTCTACTTCATCATTAGTACCGTCAAATTCTGAATACCTGTTTTCATAAGTTCCGTAACAAATAGAAGAGAGTGCCAGTTTTAATTCCAGTGTTTTTGTTCTGTCAGAATTGGTCCATTCCCCTTCAATTCTGTCTCGATCATCAGTAAAGATTTTAGCAGTAAAATAACCATTTTCTATAGAGTTAATTAACTCCGTCAGTTTTATCTTGTTTCCTTTCAGTTGTCCTATAATAGGAATTTTTATCTCATATTTTTTATAACAGTAATTTCCTTTAATATCTCCATTTTCAAAGAGATAAATAGAAAGCTGAATATCTGATTTTCCAAGTTTTCCTTCAAAATCATTCCATTTATTTACTTCCAGAGTAAAGGCATGACAAAAATAAGAGCAGATAATAAATGATAGTGTCAGGATCAATTTATTCATATTGTTATAGGTTTTTTTAATTTGAGACAATAAAATTACAATAAACGATTGATTTGTTAAATAAGACGTTAATAAAGAGAGTGAATTTTAACATTAATGAACAAGAAATAAGCTGAAATAGCACTATTTAGTAAAATCAGGAGACTTTAAATATAAATTATATAATTCAGGAATGTTTTTACTAAGAAATCAAAAAGTAGAATAGATATCAGTTAATTCATACGGAAGACGCATTTTTAAAATAAATTATGTTTTAATAATAGGTTTTTATTTCATTTATATAATTAGTTTAATTGTTGTTTTATTGCCGTTTGTTTATTATTTATTGCGTAATTTTGTTCGGTTATTTTGTTTTTTTTAAGATTATATAGTATATAGTTAAATATTATTTCATGAGAATCATTAGAGGTTGTTACAGTGTCAAATTAAAAAGAATAAACCGATTTATACTAAAGAAGAATTTAGGAATACTGTTCGTTATTTTAAATGTTTCAGGATTATATGCACAACAAGAAGCACAATATACTCAGTATATGCATAATACAATGACTCTTAATCCCGGTTATACAGGAACAAGAGGAGTGATTAGTATATTGGGTTTATACAGAACCCAGTGGATAGGACTGGATGGTGCGCCAAAAACAGCTTCTTTCTCTGCCCATACTCCGATAAATTCCAGAGGAGACGGGTTAGGTATTACAGTAGAAAATGATCAGATTGGTCCCTCAGATGAAACTAGATTTAATGTCAGCTATGCGTACGCATTACCGATCTCTTATAATACAACACTATCTTTAGGAGTAAGAGCAGGAGGAAACGCTATGCGGGTAGATTATAACAAACTTAATCTTGCCGAACCGGATCCGAATCTGGAAGGAGTTTTAAGTAAATTTTCTCCTAATATCGGAGCAGGAGTATATCTTCATTCTGATAAATGGTATACAGGGATTTCCGTACCCAATATTTTGGAAACTAAATTCTACGATGATGTTAAACAGTCAGTAGCTTCCAAAGAAATGCATTTTTATGCAATGGGTGGCTATGTTTTTGATCTGAATGATGATATTAAATTTAAACCGGCAACCCTTATCGGAGTAGTTAGTGGCGCTCCGGTAACAGTAGATTTATCCGCTAATTTTTTATTTAGTGAAAAATTTACGATTGGAGCAGCTTACAGATGGGATGCCGCTGTAAGTGCATTAGCAGGATTTCAGATTACAGAAGGGCTGTATATTGGGTACGGGTATGATTATGACACCCATAATTTAGGGAGATATAATTCAGGATCTCACGAGATATTTCTACGATTTGAACTAATTTCCTCTTCCAAAAGCAGAATGCTGACACCTAGATTTTTCTAAAAATAAGTTTTGCTGTATTCTTTTGAGATTATATTCATAAAGTTGATAATATTCGATTCTTTCAGTAATTAGAATTATGGAAATAATCCATTTATTCTTTTAAAGTCAGTTTGTATATAGTTGATTTCAGCTCCTCATTATCAGCATCCTCACAAAGTAGAAAATCAATAGTTCCATTTTCCTTTTTATATATCGTTAGTCCTTCGAATTTATGAGTATCCGATATTTTTTTAGTATAATCGATTTTCATTTTTTCTATATCAATACGACCAATTATACTTCCCAGAACCTCTCCGTCCTTATACGTCGAATCTGAATTTTCTGCTGCCGCCAGAAAATAGATTTTATCATCTACCTTGACAGCATCCGTAAAGCTTGTGCGAACCCCTTTTATTTTTGGAAGCTTATATTCATTGAACAGAATAGTAAAATCATCCGTAAGATTTGCTCCCTGAATAGTGAATATTGCATTTTTTCCGGACTTTCCGTTTCCACGATTGAACAAGAACCAGATATCTCCCGTATATACAGCTCCTTCAATATTGAAGTCTTCCGGTTTTATTTCACCAAAACTCTGCATAGATTCATACAAATAGCTCAGATCAGTTGTAGCAAGAACCGTATTAGTTTTACTGTCCAGCTCAATCATTGTATTTCTTTTTACCGTAGAACCGGAGCCAAATATATAAAGAGTGTCTTTATAGTGAGTAATAGCCTCAAAATCGAATTTTATATTTTTTGGAATATTTTCAAGAACCATGTGGGTGGTGTTTTCAATAAGCAGTGTTTTATTTAGTGTTTCATTTACCATATTATACTCATACAAATAAGCGCTACTGTCTGAAACAATAAAAAGAGAATGATCCTTGTAGAACAATCCCGAAGCAGAACCGATTCCGACAATCTGCAATATAACATCTAGATAAAATTTACTCATGATCCGAATAGCTTGATTAATTTTTTATTTATGCCTATAAAAATATTATATTTATAGATGCAATCTTTAACGAAGTAAAGATATAAAATTGTCACTAACCATTAAAAAACAATAAATATCTATATATGAAATCGATAAACCCGGAAGATTTTAAAGTAATAAATCCTATAAAACTCCAAGAAATCGCCACTAATCTCGAAATTGAAGCTTCTGAGAAAAAGAAGCAGAAAGCTTTAAATAAGGTTTGTGATAAGTTAAGTTCCCTTCAGGATGTTATGTATGCCCATAACAAATACAGTGTTTTGGTTTGTTTACAAGGAATGGATACCGCCGGAAAGGACAGTCTGATTCGGGAGGTTTTTAAAGAATTCAATGCAAGAGGAGTTGTAGTGTATAGTTTTAAAACACCTACTTCATCAGAATTAGAACATGATTATCTGTGGCGGCACTATATTGCTTTACCTGAGCGGGGAAAGTTTGCGGTATTCAATCGAACCCATTATGAAAATGTTTTGGTAACGAGAGTACATCCGGAATATATACTGAAAGAAAATCTTCCCGGAATTACCACTGTAGAAGATATTCCTGAAAACTTATGGGAAATGCGTTATGAAGAGATTAATAATTTTGAAAAACATATTACCCAAAATGGGATTATTATATTAAAATTTTTTCTGCATTTAAGTAAAGAGGAGCAGAGACAACGACTGATTCGACGATTAGAAGAAGAAAAGCATAACTGGAAATTTTCTCCCGGAGATCTGACAGAACGACAACAGTGGAATACCTATCAGAAATATTACGAAGAGACCATTAATAAAACATCCTCTTCCAAAGCTCCCTGGTATATCGTACCGGCAGATAATAAAGAAACAGCACGATATATCGTTGCAAAAACGATCTATGATGAATTGTCAAAATACACCGATATAAAAAATCCTGAACTTCCCGAAGATATTAAAGAGAACCTAGCTTTTTATAAAGAAGAACTGAAGAAAGAAAAGAATAGTTTTTAATTCTGTTCCACACTTATAGTATTATATTTTTGAAAATAAATTATAAATTATTTTTATTTATAAAAACTATATTGTAATATTGCTATATAAATATATAGCTATGGGAGTTACAAAAACAGAAGGTTTTACAGAAAAACAGAATGAATTAGCTATTTTAGCAAAAGCAATGGGGCATCCTGCCAGAATAGCTATTATTGAGTATTTACTTAAAGTAAATCGTTGTATATGTGGAGATATTGTTAGTGAATTACCATTAGCACAACCAACAATATCACAGCATTTAAAAGAGCTTAAAAACGCAGGTTTAATTAAAGGAGATATTAAAGGGAATACAATTTGCTATTGTATTAATGAAATAGGGTTTGAAAAAATAAAACTTTTTTTTCAGATAATCGCAGATCATATAGATAAAAGAAACGAATGTTATTAAAAAAAAATATGAAACTTTCAGAAATCAAAAACATTTTAAAAACAGTTGAGGTAATAAATTTTATCTTACCAGATGGTACTTATGTGCCAGAGCATTTTCACGTAACAGAAGTAGGCTTAATCTCTAAAAACTTTATTGATTGCGGAGGAACAGTACGCGAAGAAATCGTTGTTAATTTCCAGTTATGGGATGCTAACGATTTTGAGCATCGTTTAAAACCTAAAAAACTGAATCATATAATTGAACTGTCTGAAAGAATACTAGGTATTGAAGATTATGAAATAGAAGTAGAGTATCAGGCTGAAACAATAGGTAAATACAATCTGGATTTTGATGGGAATAATTTTGTTTTAGTCAATAAACAAACCGCTTGTTTAGCGCCAGATCAATGTGGAGTTCCAAAAGAACAACAAAAAATATCCGATACTTTAGATCAGGCTAATAGTTGTACTCCGGGTGGAGGATGTTGTTAATAGTATAGATACAATAATCAGGATTTTATAGAGGGTGAATAAGGAAGAGAGTCTACAACGTAATAAAAACAGCAACCATTAATTTTGTATATTCGCACACTATTTTATCTAAGGATAAAATTCAAACAGCAAATATATAAACGAAAAATAATTATATGGAATTACCGAAATTTTTATTGGGTGATAATACTGATTTTCCCGAAGATATCTTCATTATTCATTTAGACTATCCAAGATTCATTATTAATCTAAAAGACGATGAGGTAGAATTTCTAGAAGAAGCCGATGATCTGGATGAAGGAGAATTAAATGAAGAAATGGAAGGATTAATTGTTCAGGCAAATGAATTCTATGACAGAGAAATAAAACGATATGAGGAATAAAAATATTAATGATGGACGACTGTAGAGATGCACAGCTGTGCATCTCTACAGTCGTCCATCTCTACGGCAACGATTAATATTTAAAATAATTCTTCAATAAAATTTGAGCAGCTGCAAAAGGTGATATTTCATTATTCTGCACTGCTTTTTTATTTTCTTCCAGCAAAGTTTTGATATTTTCGTGATTATAGAAATTCAGTTTTAGTTGTTCATCAATCGTTTCCAGTAACCAGTATTGATTTTGTTCCTTTCTTTTTTCATAAAAAGATTCATTTGATTTTGTCAGAGTAAGAAATTCAGCAATGATTTCCCATATCTCACTGATTCCCTCATGAGTAACAGAGCTACAAGTAGTTGTTTTAGGAATCCAGCCGGATTTTTTGGTAGGAAACAGATGCAGGGTACGATTAAATTCAACTTTGGCAGCTTTAGCTTTCTGAATATTATCCCCGTCCGCTTTATTGATTACGATAGTGTCTGCCATTTCCATAATCCCTCTTTTTATTCCCTGTAATTCATCACCCGCTCCGGTCAGTTTTAATAGCAGGAAAAAATCAACCATACTGTGTACTGCTGTTTCACTCTGACCTACACCTACTGTTTCTATTATGATAGTATCAAAACCACAAGCTTCACAAAGTGTAATTGTTTCCCTTGTTTTCCGGGCTACTCCGCCTAGTGTATCACCCGAAGCAGAAGGACGAATATAAGCATGTTCATCTCTGACCAGTTCCTCCATTCGGGTTTTATCCCCTAGTATACTCCCATGAGAAATACTGCTGCTTGGATCCACTGCCAGTACCGCTACTTTTTTACCCAATCTGGTCAGATATTTTCCGAAAGCCTCAATAAAAGTACTTTTTCCAACTCCCGGAACCCCTGTAATTCCTATTCGGACAGACTGATTTGCATGAGGAAGACAAGCATTAATTACCTGATTTGCTTTTTCAAGATGAGAAGAGTTTGTGCTTTCAATCAATGTAATAGCACGACTCAGAGCGATTTTATCTCCTTTTAATATAGATGCAATCAGTTCCTCTGCCGAAGGCTGTTGACTTCTTCGTTTTTTGATTTGTTCCGCAGATGATAAACTGATAATTTCAGGAGGTGAAATACCATCTTTTTCATTTAAAGTAGAAGGATGCCGTTTTTTATTCATTATTACGGTATAATTTATCCCATAAAAATAGTAATTTATCTGATGATTTGAAAGAAAGACGTATTCAGTTTACAGTACACAGTTCTCAGTAATTATTATGGCTAATAAGTACATAGTTTACAGTACACAGTAATCGTTATGGTTAATAAGTATATATTTTACAGTATTCAGTATCGTTATAGTTATTCAGTATATATTTTACAGTAAACTGTAAAATATATACTGAATACTGAATCAATAAGCCGCTGTAAAACGAACCTGATGATGTTTTGGCTGTTCCGTCTCATCAGCAATTACAACCGCAAGATCCTCCACAGAGATCATACTTTTTTGATTTTCATCAAAAACAGGATTATCCAGACCTAAACGGTATTTCCCGGTTCTTCCCGTTGTGATACCCGGATGCATTTCAAATGCAGGGCTAAAAAAAGCCCAGTCCAGTTCCTTTTCTTTTTTAATTTCATTTAAATAATCTCTTGCAGCCGAAGCTCCAGGATAGTATTCTTTTGGGAAATCAGGAGTATCCACTGCCTGTAAATTCGGAGCCACAAATAAACTACCCCCACCACCGATTACGATAAAACGTTTTACACCGGATTCTTTTACCGCTTCCTGAATTGCTCTTGAACCGGAAATAAAATCATTATACAGATTAGGATTAGTCCATCCTGCATTAAAAGCGCTTATAACAAGATCGTTACCGACTAAAACAGAAGCCAGTTCTTTTACATCTGAAACATCTGCTTTTACCCATTTTACATTCGTTGTATCTGCATCCGTTTTCGGGTTTCTTGAAATAGCAGTAATCTGATGATTACGATTTTTTAATTCCTCTAAAATGTGTGAGCCTACAAAACCTGTAGCTCCGATAATTACGATTTTCATATGATTAAATTTATATGTAATAAAAAATGTTACAGTTTTGGTTAAAAAATAAGGATTAAAATCCGGAACTGAATTTCTCCAGTGTTATTCCCTTTAAATAGTTACTTATATTTTCGTTAATATCCGTGTATATTCTCCCTAGATTAGTGTTAATCTGCTTTCCTACAGTACATTTCGGGTTAGGTTCATTTTTTGAATAACCAAGAGAAGCCTTGTCAAAAGTAATTTTAAAAATAGTATCCAAAGTAATTTTGCTTGCCGATTTCATTAATTTTGTACCGCCATTTTTTCCTTCCTTACTTTCTACCAGATGATATTTTTTCAGGTTAGCAATTTCTTTTCTGACCAATACTGGATGTATGTTCAGGCTTCCGGCGATATAGTCCGAAGCCAAATACTCTTCCGGGTTTAAAGCCAGTAAAGTAAGAATGTGAGTCGATATAGCAAATTTACCTGAAATCATACTGTAATAATATTTATTACAAATGTAAATAAATAAAGTGTTTTAATTCTAAAAATTTAGAATTATTTATGATTTTTTTTAAGAGCAGAAGGATTAATTCCTTCATGCTTTTTAAACTACGTATTAAAATGACTTTTATCCACAAACCCGAATTCATTGTTCAGCATCTGCAAAGAACTTTTGATAACCATAAAGATCATGGAGAATTATGTCAAAAATGAGTAACGGATTATAATAGTCTTTTTGTTTTGCTTTCTTCAGAATCCATTCTAAATTTACACTCTCTAATTTTTTCACCTTATTTATTATATGACGAACAAGCAGAAATATACTATTATTTTTATTCTTGGAGCCTTATCCGCTTTAGGACCTCTTAGTATCGATATGTATTTGCCTGCTTTTCCATCCATCGCAGCAGCATTACATACAGACATATCAAAAGTAGGTCTGTCCCTGACCAGTTATTTTATAGGAATCAGTATCGGACAGCTTTTTTATGGTCCGATAATAGATAAATACGGACGCAAAAAGCCATTATTATTCGGTTTACTGGTCTTTTTAATAGCTTCCATAGGTTGTTCCTTTTCATCTACCATTAATTGGCTCATTATAATGAGAGTTTTTCTTGCATTAGGAGGATGCGTGGGAATGGTTGTAGGAAGAGCAGTAGTAAGAGATTTGTTTCCCGTAACAGAAACAGCCAAGATATTTTCGATGTTAATGTTAATTACCGGAGTAGCCCCGATTCTGGCTCCCTCATTAGGAGGCTGGATACTGGAAGTAGCAACCTGGCAGGCTATTTTTTATGTTCTGACCGGTTTTAGTGCCGTTATGATTATTGCTGTATTTTTCTTTTTACCCGAAAGTAAAGCTCCTGATAAGACCATTTCATTATCAATGGATGTAGTGCTGAAAAATTACAGATCTGTATTTATGGAACCTAGGTTTATTTATTATGCATTAGCAAGTTCTATCGCTCTGGGAGGGTTGTTTGCTTATATTAGTGGAGCTTCCTTTGTATTTATGGAATATTTTGAATTGACCAAAACCCAGTTTGGATGGGTATTCGGAATGAATGCTTTAGGATATATTTCAGGAGGGCAGCTGAATCGGCTTTTACTGAACCGATTTAAAGCCTATCAGGTAATCAATACGATCGTTTATCTTCTTTTAATCGTCTCTTTTATTCTGATAAGTCTTTTTGTAATGGGGTTATTGTATAAAGAAGTTCTGATCGCAATGATCTTTTTATTCCTTTTCTCCTTAGGTCTGTTAGCACCTAATGCAACAGCATTGGCATTATCACCCTTTAAAGAACTGGCAGGGAGTGCTTCCGCTTTAATCGGTTTTATTCAGATGCTTTGCGGAGCAGGTATTTCGATGCTCGTTAGTTTCTTACATAACGGAACGTTATTTCCAATGGTATTCTCAATGTTTCTGTGTGGTATATCCAGTTTCGGTATTATTATGCTGTATAAGATCAAAGTTAAAAGAGAACAGGAGCAGAATGTTTAATTATTTTAAGTAGCAGAAATGGGTAATTTAATATTGGTTTTTTTGTGTTTAGCAGTCGGATTGGCTTTACAGAAAGTAAAATCCTTTCCTGTTAACGGATATCAGGTACTAAATCAGATAGTACTTCGTATCTCGATACCGGCACTTGCCTTATATTATATTCCCGAACTTGAGCTGAACAGCACTCTATTATATCCCTTAGCCGTTGCATGGATTACATTTGCAGTTGCCTTTTTACTATTCAGCATAATCGGTAAAAAACTGGGCTGGTCAAAAAAACTGATCGGCTGTTTAATTCTTACAGCAGGATTGGGAAATACCAGCTTCATCGGTTTTCCTCTTGTAGAAGCAATTTATGGAACAGAAGGATTAAAGACTGCTATTATAATAGATCAACCCGGTACATTCGTTGTACTGTCCACACTGGGGATTTTTGTAGCAGCAATGTATTCAAGAGGAGAAGTTGATTCGAAAACCATAGCAAAAAGAATCTTTACTTTTCCACCCTTCATAGCCTTTGTTGTGGCAATTATACTCAATATACTGAACATTCATTTTTCACAGGATATAAATTTTGTTTTTCAGAGTTTAGGAGCTACCGTAACCCCATTAGCTTTAATTTCTGTAGGACAACAATTAAGATTTGATTTAAAAAGCAGACACTGGCGTTTTTTGCTGTATGGATTAACCTATAAATTAATGATAATCCCCGCCTTTATTTATGTATTATATGTAAAAATAATAGGAGGGCACGGACAAGTAATTCAGATTTCTATTTTTGAAGCCGCAATGGCTCCTATGATCACAGCAGCTATTATTTCAGCCTCTTACGGATTAAAACCCAGGCTGAGTAGTATGATGATTGGTTTTGGTATTCCGGTTTCTTTTATTACTCTGATCTTCTGGTATTTTGTAATACAATATATCTGAATTAGGAATAAAAAATTATAATTTAAGCATAAATTAATAATAAGTAGAATATATTATAAGGTAAGATTAATACCTTTGCCACTTAGTATTAATTTCTTAGAACAAGAGTATATCGTTTCCATTGTTTTATTATGAACTCAACCGCAACCAACCCATCAACAGTAGATTTAGCAAAGAAAACAGCATATCCTATTCTTTTTTCGATTGCCTTTGCTCATTTACTAAATGATTTATTACAATCAATCATTCCTGCTATGTACCCTGTATTTGAGGAAACCTATAAACTGTCGTTTTCAGAAATAGGGATGATTACATTCGCCTATCAAATGGCAGCCTCTCTTTTACAGCCTTTCGTTGGTTTTTATACCGATAAAAAACCACAGCCTTTTTCACAGATTGTAGGAATGTTATTTACCACAGCTGGAATTATTACACTGACGTATGCGACCAGTTATTCCCTGATATTAGTTTCAGTTGTTTTAGTAGGAATAGGCTCCTCTATTTTTCATCCGGAATCGTCAAGAGTTGCTTATTTAGCATCCGGAGGAAAGCGAAGTTTAGCACAGTCTATTTTTCAATTAGGAGGAAATGCCGGTACCGCTATCGGGCCTTTGCTGGTAGCATGGGTAGTTGTGCCTTATGGACAGCGACACATTCTATGGTTTATTATTTTTTCCATATTAGCATTACTAATTTTAAGTAAAGTTGCTTTTTGGTATCAGCACCATTTAAATTTGAAATCTATAAAAAAAGGATTTGAATTGCCCAATCTGTCAAGAAGACAAATTATAGGATCTGTTGTTATACTTCTGGTTTTAATATTTTCAAAATATTTTTACATGGCAAGTATGTCCAGTTATCTTACTTTTTATTTAATAAAAAAATTTAGTTTATCCATACATGAAGCCCAGTATCATTTAGCCTGGTTTTTAGGAGCCGTAGCAGCAGGGACATTAATAGGTGGACCTTTAGGAGATAAATTTGGAAGAAAATATATTATCTGGTTTTCTATTTTAGGAGCTGCACCTTTTACACTGGCGCTTCCTTATGCTAATTTATTCTGGACAGGTGTATTATCTGTTATCATTGGTGTGGTTATAGCCTCTGCTTTTTCAGCTATACTAGTTTATGCCCAAGAATTATTACCGAAAAAAGTAGGAATGGTTTCAGGATTATTTTTTGGATTTGCTTTTGGAATGGGAGGATTAGGTTCCGCCGTATTAGGAGAAATAGCAGATATAAAAGGTATAGAATATGTTTTTTATATATGCTCATTTTTACCTTTAATAGGGATTATTACTGTTTTTCTTCCAAATATACAGTCAAATAAAATTAATCCTTAAAAATAAGACGGAAATTAGAAAAATCTTTTTAATTTTGCCGACTTTCTTTATGATTATATCATTTATTAGCGTAATATTGAGGAGTTGTAGAAGGTAATGCTATATAGAATTAATTAATTATAAGATAAAGAAATTATGATGGATACAAAGTGGATTATTGATCCTGCACATTCAGCTATTCAGTTTAAAGTAAGACATCTGGTTATCTCAACTGTGACAGGTTCCTTCAGGAATTTTAAAGGAACAGCCGAAACAAGAGGAGATAGTTTTGAAAATGCTCAAATAAGTGTTTTTATAGATACGGATAGTATTGATACCAATCAGGGACAGCGTGATGCACATTTAAAGTCATCTGATTTTTTCTATATTGAAAAGTATCCACAGTTAAAATTTGAGTCTGTTTCTGTAAAAAAAGCAGGAGATAATGTTTATGACATTACAGGAAATCTGACAATCAGAGAAACGACAAAATCAGTAGTACTCAAAGCTGAATATGGCGGAATGGCAAAAGACGGAGACAATAGTATTAAAACCGGTTTTGAGATTACCGGAAAGATCAATCGAAAAGATTTTGGATTAACGTGGAATGCGTTAACAGAAACAGGAGGTCTTACAATAGGGGAGGATGTCAAAGTTATCGCTAATATTCAGTTTATTAAACAAATATAATATAGTGCAGAATGAGTAAGTTATTTTATACCACATACAACGAGTTATTTTTCCATATTATTATATTAGTTCTTAGGATCGCAGTAGCGGTATGTATGTTAGTTCACGGACTGGCAAAGCTAAACATTTTACTAACAGAAGGTCCCTCCGTATTTCCGGATCCATTAGGCATTGGTGTTGATAATTCTTTAGCCTTAACTGTTTTCTCAGAAGTAGTCTGTTCTTTCTTTATCTTTTTAGGGCTGGCAACAAGATTAGCAGTAATACCTTTAATAATAACCATGTCTATTGCTGTTTTTGTAATTCATCTTACAGATGGTTTTGCTCAGCAGGAGCTAGGGATATTATATATGGTTATTTATCTTGTACTTTTAGTGACCGGAAGTGGTAAATATTCTATAGATCATCTTATTTCAAAACAGAGCTACCCCGTTTCAAAACAGACTTTCAGATAAATCTGTTTTTATTGTAGAGTTTCCAAAAGAGACAAGTACTTTGCATTATATTATAAAGAATGCTTTTTTATTTATTTTAAGAAAGAATAGGGTTTAGATATATTTTCTTAAATTGGTAGAGTAGTTTATAAAACATATAATAAATGAAGTATTCTGTAATTACCAAAGAGATCATTTCCCAACTTGAAAATATAATAGGAAAATCATTTCTTTTTTTAGATGATGAAACCCGTAAACAATATGGGCACGATGAAACGGAAGATTTTTCCTTTCCACCTTCAGTTGTTTTAAAACCTAATACAGTTGAGCAGATTTCCCGGATATTGATTTTAGCAAATAAATATACTATTCCTGTAACACCTATCGGTGCAAAAACAGGATTGAGTGGAGGAGCATTAAGTCTGTTTGATGGAATTGGTTTATCTATGGAACGTTTTAATTCCATTATTGAAATAGACGAAAAAAATCTACAGGTAACCGTTGAACCCGGAGTGATTACACAAATATTACAAGATACAGTAATCGAGAAAGGACTGTTCTATCCACCAGACCCGAGTAGTAAAGGATCTTGCTTTATCGGTGGAAATGTAGCCGAAAATGCAGGAGGAGCAAGAGCTGTAAAATATGGTGTTACCAAAGATTATGTTTTAAATCTTGAAGTAGTACTGCCCACCGGAGAAGTGATCTGGACAGGAGCCAATACACTTAAAAATTCCACAGGTTATAATCTGACACAGTTAATGGTTGGGAGTGAAGGAACACTCGGTGTTATTACTAAAATCGTAATGAAATTGGAGCCCTATCCAAGACAGAATGTATTAATGTTAGTCCCTTTCTATTCCGCTTATAAAGCTTGTGAGGCTGTTTCTGCTGTATTCAGAGCAGGGCTGATACCTTCCGCTCTAGAATTCATGGAACGAGATGCAATTGACTGGACCCTACGCTTCATTAATGGTATCAGTGTACCGATCAAAGAAGGGATTCAGGCACATTTATTAATAGAAGTTGACGGAAATGATTTAGATCTTCTTTTTTCCGATGCAGAAAAAATAAGTCAGATCATGGAGAAATTTGAATGCGATGAGATTCTGTTTGCCGATACTACTGAACAAAAAGAGGCACTCTGGAAACTACGCAGAAATGTAGCCGAAGCAGTAAAATCAAATTCCGTTTATAAAGAAGAAGACACAGTAGTACCAAGATATGAATTACCTAAACTATTAGAAGGGATAAAATCCATAGGAAATAAATATGGTTTTAAATCCGTTTGCTATGGACATGCAGGAGACGGTAATCTTCATATTAATATTGTAAAAGGAGATATGACAGATGAGCAGTGGAAAACACAAGTACCTTTAGGTATTCGTGAAATATTTAAATTGACCGTTCAGTTAAAAGGCACCCTTTCCGGAGAACACGGAATAGGATATGTACAGAAAAATTATATGGATATTGCTTTCAGTTCAGTTCACTTGCAGTTAATGAAAGGGATTAAAGATTTATTTGATCCGAATTATATATTAAATCCGGGCAAGATTTTCCCCGATGCTATGGAAAGAAAATAGAAATACTACCAGTATTCTTTTAGATAAATATACGTATTCCTGCAAGGTTTTCAAAACCTTGTAGGTTTTGTAATTTTAGCTAGTATTTAGATTATAATTTGATTATTTCCTATAATTATACCTACAAGGTTTTGAAAACCTTGCAGGAAAATAACCTTTTAAATCAGAGGTAAACCTTAAAACATAAAAACACACTATCAATTATTTCTGTGGCAAAAACTAAAAAAAACCTTTTCAAAATTTTGAAAAGGTTTTTTTATAAATATTATATACTGTATACTGTAACTGAGTACTGAAAATGGTATACTAATACTAAGATTCCTCCTCTGCTTTTGAAAGAACTCTGTTTGCTAATTTCCCGATAGACAGCCCTTGAACAACAATAGAAAAGACTACTACAAAATAAGTAATTGCAATAATTAACTGTTTATGCGGACCTTCATCAATAGATAATGCCAAAGCAATGGAGACACCACCTCTCAAACCTCCCCAAACCAGTATTTTTATCGTTCCGGAGTTAAATTTATTTTTAAAAGGAATAAGAATTGTCGGAATTCTGATGGAGAGAAACCGAGAGAATAATACCACAAAAACACAGATTAAACCAATTAACCAATAATCAAGAATATTAGGGATCAACAATAATTCAAATCCTATAAAAAGAAATAATATTGCATTCAGGATTTCGTCTACTAATTCCCAGAATTTTCCCAAATAATCTTTTATAACAGGAGATGCGGTAGATTTTTTCCCGAAATTCCCAATAAATAAACCGGCAGCAACCATGGTTAAAGGACCGGAGATATGCATAGCATGTGCAATCAGATAACCACCCATTACTACAGAAAGCGTGATGAGTACAGATACTTTATAATCGTTAGCTTTATGCATAGCATTAGAAGCTCCGAATCCAATTCCAATACCCAGAATAAAACCACCAATAGCTTCTTTTATAATAAGCCATGTAATATTAGGCAGAGATATATCTGTGCTGCTTCCCTGTGCTAATTGTAATATAACAGCAAATACAACAACAGCCACGCCATCATTAAAAAGTGATTCTCCTGCTATTTTTGTTTCCAGAGATTTAGGGACTTTAGCCTCTTTCAGTATACTTAATACTGCAATAGGATCAGTAGGAGATATTAAAGCTCCAAATAATAAACAATAAATAAAAGGGATTTCCATACCCAGAAAAGGAGTAATATAAAAAAGAATTGTTCCTACGGTAAATGTTGAAATAATAACACTGACACTGGAGAATACAATAATCGGAAACCTTTGTTCTTTCAGATCAGAAAGATTAATATGAATAGCACCTGCAAATAGCAAGAAGTTCAGCATAGCCCCCATTAAAACTTCAGTAAAATCAAAATTAGCAATAAGGTTTGAAAAATGATTTAAAGTACCAGGGAATAAATGACCAAAAATAACAAGTAAAACAGAAACAGTCATTGCGATCAGCATTACACCAATCGTAGAAGGGAGTTTTAAAAAACGAACATTTAAGTAAGCAAAAAAAGATGCTAATACAATTAAAATAGAAAAAGAGTAGTATAACTCCATAAAGTAAATATTAGAAAAAATTATTATTATAATGTTTTAAGTAGAAAAACACTGCGCAAAAATAAATAAAACGCTTTTTAAATACCGATAAAATAAATAAAAGATTATTTTATTTCAAAAAAAAAACCTTAACTATCATTAGTTAAGGTTTTTATAATATACTGAGAATAGAGATTAGTCTATTAATACCCATTCTCCGCTATGAAGAAGAGGCTCTGCTTTTTTAAACTTCATTTCTTCTGTTTTTCCGCTGATCACATGTTTAATAGTAACCGTATCATTACGATTAATTTTCGGAGCATCTCTCGTAACTGTTTCAGTAACCTGTGATTTCTGAGTTTGAGCAGCTTCTCTATTTTTTGCTACAGCTTCATCCGTATTAGGGATTTCGTCTTTACTTGTTTTATAATTTTCTTTTTGACGAATGGTTGTTTTTGCTTCCTGAATGTTATTAGCATTCTGAGCAGGAAGATCCCCTTTGAATAAGAAAGAAATAACTTCTTTATTCACATCATCCAGCATTCCTTTGAATAATTTGAAAGCTTCAAATTTATAAATTAATAAAGGATCCTTTTGTTCGTGTACCGCTAACTGAACAGATTGTTTTAATTCATCCATTCTTCTCAGGTGTTTTTTCCAGGCTTCATCCACAATTGCAAGAGTGATATTTTTTTCAAAATCAGCCACTAATGCTTTTCCGTTAGTAGAATATGCTTTTTCAAGATCAGTTACCACATTCAGTGTCTTGATACCATCTGTAAACGGTACTACAATACGCTCAAACTGACTGCCGTTATTCTCATAAACATTTTTAATGATAGGAAAAGCCTCTTCAGCATTTCTCTCTGTTTTGTCATTGTAATATTCAAGAGCAGCTTTATATATTTTACCTGTAATTTCTAATTCGGAAAATCTAGCAAAATCACTTTCAGAAAAAGGAGAACTTATAGATAAACAACGAATCAGTTCAAATTCAAAGTTCTTAAAGTCATTTGCAGGCTTATTTGCTTCAACAATAACTTCACAAGTGTCATACATCATATTAGCAATATCCACTTTAAGACGTTCTCCAAATAAGGCGTGACGACGACGTTTGTAAACTACTTCACGTTGTGCATTCATAACATCATCATACTCTAATAAACGTTTACGAACACCAAAGTTATTTTCTTCTACTTTTTTCTGAGCACGTTCGATAGATCTGGTCATCATAGAATGTTGAATAACTTCACCTTCTTTCAATCCCATTCTGTCCATTACTTTAGAAACTCTTTCAGAACCAAATAAACGCATTAAGTTATCTTCAAGAGAAACATAGAACTGAGAACTTCCTGGATCTCCCTGACGACCGGCACGACCACGTAACTGTCTGTCAACACGTCTTGAGTCATGTCTTTCCGTACCGATAATTGCTAAACCTCCTGCAGCTTTTACTTCTGCAGATAATTTAATATCCGTACCACGACCCGCCATGTTTGTTGCAATAGTTACAACTCCCGGTTTACCCGCTTCCTCAACGATCTCTGCTTCTTTTTTATGCATTTTAGCATTCAGTACGTTATGAGGAATATTTCTCATTTTCAGCATTCGACTTAGTAATTCAGAGATCTCAACAGATGTTGTACCGATCAGTACTGGTCTTCCTGCTAAAGATAATTGTGTTACATCCTCAATAACAGCATTGAATTTTTCACGAGTTGTTTTATAAATTAAATCTTCTCTGTCATGTCTTAACATAGGTTTATTCGTAGGAATCTCTACAACATCCAGTTTGTAGATTTCCCAAAACTCACCCGCTTCTGTCACAGCAGTACCTGTCATACCTGCCAGTTTGCTGTACATTCTGAAGTAGTTTTGTAATGTGATTGTAGCAAAGGTCTGAGTAGCAGCTTCAATTTTCACATTTTCTTTTGCTTCAATTGCCTGGTGCAATCCGTCAGAATAACGACGACCATCCATAATACGACCAGTTTGCTCATCTACAATCATGATCTTGTTTTCCATGATTACATATTCGATATCTTTTTCGAATAAAGTATAAGCTTTCAGTAATTGTGTCAGTGTATGAATACGCTCACTTTTTATACCAAAATCCTGAAATAACTGATCTTTTAATTCCGCTTCTTCCTCTTTTTGAAGATTTTGTTTTTCAATATTTGCTATTTCAGTTCCGATATCCGGTAATACGAAGAAATCCTCTGTCGTATCCTTAGATAAGTACTGAATACCATTATCAGTTAATTCAACCTGATTGTTTTTTTCTTCAATTACAAAGTACAGAACTTCATCCACTTTAGGCATTTCACGGTTGTTATCCTGCATATAGTGATTTTCCGTTTTTTGGAGTAATTGTCGGTTTCCTTCCTCACTAAGGAATTTAATTAAAGCTTTATTTTTAGGCAAACCTCTGTAAACTCTTAATAATAAGAATCCACCGTCTTTTGTATTTCCTTCTTTAATTAGTTTTTTAGCCTCAGCCAGAACACCATTCAGCATTTGTCTTTGAAGACTTACTAAATTATCGATTTTTGGTTTTAATTCATTGAATTCATGACGATCTCCTTGTGGTACAGGACCAGAGATAATAAGAGGGGTTCTTGCGTCATCGATCAATACTGAATCGACCTCATCCACAATTGCATAATTGTGTTTACGTTGTACTAATTCAGCAGGTGTATGCGCCATATTATCTCTCAGGTAATCAAAACCGAACTCATTGTTTGTTCCGTAAGTGATGTCCGCTTCATAAGCCTGTCTTCTTCCCGGAGAGTTAGGTTGGTGATTATCAATACAGTCTACATTCATTCCGTGAAACTCAAATAAAGGAGCTTTCCAGGTGCTATCTCTTTTTGCAAGATAATCATTCACAGTAACTAAGTGAACGCCATTTCCTGTTAAGGCATTTAAATACAGAGGTAGAGTAGCAACTAATGTTTTTCCTTCCCCCGTTTGCATTTCGGCAATTTTACCTTGATGTAGAACGATACCACCAATTAACTGAACATCATAGTGGATCATATCCCATGTGATTTCCTTACCGGCAGCATTCCATGAGTTAGCCCACACTGCTTTATCTCCGTCCAGAGTTATATATCCTTTAGAACCGGAGAGTTCGCGGTCTTTTGGAGTAGCTGTAACAACAACTTGTGTATTATCTTTAAATCTTCTCGCAGTTTCTTTTATAACAGCAAAAGCTTCCGGAAGGATTTCCATTAAAGTTTTTTCAGATATTTCGTAAGCTTCCTTTTCAAGAGTATCGATTTCAAGATAGATGTCTTCTCTTTTGTCAATATCTTCTGTTTTTTCAACCTCTTCTTTTTTAGAAGCGATGGCAGCGTCTTTTTCAGAACGAGCCTGCTTTATTTTTTCCTTAAATAAGGTCGTTTTTTCTCTCAGCTCATCATTTGATAAAGCTGTAAGGGTGTTTTCAAGAGATTTAATTTTAGCAATAATGGGTTGAGAAGCCTTTACATCTTTTTCAGACTTATTTCCCACAAAAGCTTTAAGTATGCTGTTTATAAAACTCATAACTGGTTTGTGTTTCTATTTTTAAATAAAATGGTTTGCAAAAATAAACAAAAAAAAAGCCTCCATAGAGACTTTTTCCTTGTTTTTATTTTTTAATATTCATCCTCGTTCCAAAGATAGTCTTCGTCTGTGGGATAATCAGGCCATATTTCTTCCATTGATTCGTAAATCTCACCTTCGTCTTCTATAGATTGTAGGTTTTCAACTACTTCTAGAGGAGCTCCAGTTCTGATAGCGTAGTCGATAAGTTCATCTTTGGTAGCAGGCCAAGGTGCATCACTTAAGTAAGACGCCAATTCTAATGTCCAATACATCTTTTATCGATTTAAATTTAATGCAAAAATAAATTTTATACTGAGATAGTCAAGTAAAATTCTGTTTATTTTAGAAAAAGTTAAGAACGTTAATTTATTTTTTCAATAAATAATTTATAATATGCTCGTTTTCAATTAAATAGCTTTATAGGTTGGTTTTTTCCGGAATCCACTTAACCTCTTCCACTTTGAGGTCAAAGCTCAACTTTCGTGCCAACATAAAAAGATAGTCAGAAAGTCGGTTCAGGTATTTCAGAACTATCTCATCTGTAGGTTCAAGTACATTTAAATGTGTAGATAAACGCTCCGCTCTGCGGCAGACACAACGAGCTATGTGACAATATGACACGGTAGTGTGACCTCCCGGAAGTACAAAATGAGTCATTGGCGGAAGTTCTTTGTTCATTTCATCCATTTCGTCTTCCAGTAACTGAATGTCTTCTTCTGTTATTTTGGGAATATTGAGTCGCTCTTTTCCGTTTTTCAAAATTGCTTTTTCCGGATCTGTTGCTAAAATAGCACCCAGAGTAAAAAGCTTATCCTGGATTCTGATTAGTATTTCTTTGTGATTTTGAGCAATGTCCTGATCGCGGATCAGTCCGATATGAGAGTTCAATTCATCTACAGTTCCGTAACTTTCAATACGAATATGATGCTTGGGAACACGAGTACCGCCAAAAAGGGCAGTAGTTCCTTTGTCTCCTGTTTTAGTGTAGATTTTCATTTTTATAAATTAAGATTAAGATTGGGATTATACTTTATGTATAAGTTTGCTTTTCGTATCACTTTCAATGACACCATCTCTGAGGCGCACAATTCGATGTGCATAAGCAGCAATGTCTTCTTCATGTGTTACCAAAATAACAGTATTACCGTTAGCGTGAATTTCATTGAATAAATCCATGATTTCTATAGAGGTTTTGGTATCCAGATTTCCTGTGGGTTCATCAGCCAGAATAATAGCCGGTTTGTTGACTAAAGCTCGGGCAACCGCTACTCTCTGTCTTTGTCCTCCTGATAACTGATTAGGTTCATGATCCATTCTGTCAGCCAGTCCAACCTGTGTCAGTACTTCTTCAGCTCTTTTCGTTCTTTCTGATTTAGAATAACCCGCATAGATCATAGGTAGCGCTACATTATTTAATGCAGTTGTTCTGGGTAAAAGATTAAAAGTCTGAAAAACAAAACCGATCTCTTTGTTTCTTATTTCCGCCAGTTCATCATCTGTCATTTTACTGACATCATTACCATTTAGTATATATTGTCCTGAAGTAGGAGTGTCAAGACAGCCTAATAAGTTCATCAGAGTAGATTTTCCAGAACCGGAAGGTCCCATTAAAGCAACATATTCACCTTTATTAATTTCTATATCTATACCCTTCAGTACTTTTACAATTTCATTTCCCAGAGGGAAATCTCTTTTTATAGCTGTTATTTTAATCAGAGGATTTTCCATAAAATAAATTTGAGTTTAAAAGTAAGGAAAAAAAATGATTGTAGGGTTTTTAGATTATCCGATAGTTAGATTATTCGATAAACACTTTCTCAAAATCTCTGATTTTGAGAAAGTGTTTATCGGCTCTAACTTTGTAGAGCAGCGTAAACGTGTTAATTCTAAATATCAAATAATCCAACCATCGAATAATCGCACTTTAGTTACTTGTATTAAAAAATTGTAATATTTATATTTATTTTAGATTTATATGGTTTAAATATGTATTTTTATGATCTATAAACTATAAATAACCAAATAACTAAAACTATGAGAATTAACAATTTATTATTAGGAGTGGTTCTGCTTGTAGCCGGATTTTCATCCTGCAAAAATGATGCAGAATTAAATGCAAAAGCAACAGTTGCATCTTTTACAAAATATGTAGATTCTGTAAGTAATATAACTGAAGCAGAAGCAAGGGCAGATTGGGCTGTTATTGAGTCTGATTTTAAAAAGAAAACAACAGAAGCAGAAGCTGCTGTTGTAGATATTAAAGAAAAAAATAAAGCCGCTATTGAAGAAAAAATAAATGCCGGTAAAGCAATGTTCGAAATGAACAAAGCCAGACTTATGGAGAAATTAGAAGCTGAAAAGGCTAAGGAGGCAAATAATAAAGATCAGGGTTTAAGAGATTCTTATTTTGGAGTAGGGAAAGTAAAAGAAGATTTGAATTTTAGCTGGGTAAATAAAGAAAATATACTGGCAACTTATAAAGAATTTGTAGAGGTTTTCAAAAAGAATAAACATACCTATTCAGAAGAAGATTTCAAGAAAATAAAAATAATGTACGAAGCTTTGGATACCAGAAAGAATGTGGTAGAAAAAGAAGGGCTTTCATCTAAAGATAATATGGAAATATCAAAACTGAAATTACAGTTCGCTCCGGATTTTCAGTGGCAGAAGTTGAAAGAAACAGTGGAGACGATTACTAAATAGATAATTATTTAATTTTTATTTATCAGATAGTATATATCAAATCAGGATTGGATGTCAAAAATATCCAATCCTTTTTTATATAAAAATAAGATAAATAGAAGACCAAATCTGTTAGGTCTAAACAGAAATCTAGTTATGTTAACAATTGAAGCAGTCTCGTCTGAGCGTTTGAAAGTCATTTTATAATTTCTAATAATAAAAAAAGATTAATATATTTTTGGTGTATAATTAAAAAATACTATATTTGTATTCTCTAACGAAACTAGTCTAACCATATTTGCGTTAGAAAAATTTGTTATAAAAAACAGTTTCTCTATATTTATAATATATAAGAGAGAATATTCTTTCAATTAAGGTGTTTTTAACGGAACAATTCTCATAATTGTTTACGTTGATTATGTTAAAACGCCTTTTATTCAGTTAAAAAAAAATCAATCCCTTATTTTATTTTTTAAAAATTTAAAATTATTAAATATGTGTTGTTATTAATTCATATATGGTAATGATTTAGAGCATATTATGTTAGTTTTGAAGCCGATAAAATAATTCAATTACAACACGGTGGCATGAGAATAACATTACTAGCACTATTGCTAATTTTTACAATAACAAAAATTAATGGACAAGAACTTCCTTGTCGGGCAACAGAAGAAAATGATAAAGTGTATCAGGCTGATCCGGGTTCACTTCAGGAGAAAAAAGATTTTGACGCTTTTAGTAAAAAGTTTGCGCTTCAGCGTAAAATGTCAAGAGTGAAGGATGTTGCCTATGTTATTCCGGTGGTTTTTCATGTTTATGGAGATGTACAAAGTGGTAAAACAGTGACTTATGAAAAAATCGCAAATCATTTGGTTCATTTAAATGATGATTTTAACGGTAGAAATGCGGATTTTCAGACTGTAGAACCTTTTTTTCAGGCAAGAAGAGGAACTATAAAAATTGAATTTAAGTTAGCAAAAATTGATCCTAAAGGAAAGGCTACCTCAGGAGTGGTTTTCCATCCTGCTAAGGGTGGTTATGGAAATGGTACTGGTTATGACAATCAAATTGCAGCAGAAGCATGGGATAACAAGAAGTATATGAACATTTATATTCAGAATGATTTGTATAACGACGGTATTTATACCAGATCCGGAGTAGCTTGGTATCCTAGCTCTAATATGACATCCAGAAATACAGCACGTGTCGTTTATAATGGGGCTTATCTTTATGATAATTCTGTTAATAAAGAATTTGCAGGAACTTTAACTCATGAATTTGGTCACTTTTTGAATTTAATTCACACTTTTGATGGTGGTTGTTCTGGTACCGATCAAGTTGATGATACTCCGCAAGAAGATGGTTTGCATACACTTAGATGTACACCGGGAACAAATTGTAATGGAAGAAAAGTAAATATTGAGAACTATATGGGGTATAACGGCTCAAGTGGTTGTTATAAAATGTATACTCAGGGTCAGATAGATAGAATGCTGGCAGCCTTACAGCATCCTGCAAGAATTACACTTTGGCAACCTCAAAATTTAATAGATACAGGAGTAAGCTCAACAACAACAACAAGTACATTAACAGCAACAGGAACAACTTTTAAAGAAGCTGCTGTTAACGATGGTTCATTTGATGCGGCTTCCGTAATAACGATTAGTGGCGATAAAATATTTGCACTTAATTCAGGAACTATGTTAGCCGGAACACATTTTACACATACTTTTCCGGCAGGAATCACACCGAGAGTTACCATTAATTCAAATAAACAAGTAACAGTTACCCTTTTAGGGAAAGCAACCAATCATGCAGAAGCAAATAATACAACAGCAGGGATTACATTTTTGTCAGCTGCTTTTGTTGGAGGAACGACCGGTTTCACCAGTACATCATTACTTTACAATTTGAAATTTATAGACCCTGTTTCCGTATTAGCTCCTACAGGTTTAACAGCGATAGCTAATAGCACTAATTTAGAAGTACAACTGAAATGGACCAACAAGGCTGTAAATGCTGTAAACGTTATAATTGAAAGAGCTGGAGCCAATGGTGTTTTTGCTGAAATAGCAACATTATCAGGTACAGCATCCACTTATACAAATACAGGTTTGACAGCCGGAACATATAAATACAGAGTTCGTGCAAAAGCCGATACCGTTTATTCAGCATATTCTAATGAAGTTTCCGCTACTGTTATTTCAGTGTTAGCCCCTACAGGTTTAACAGCGATAGTTAACGATGCTAATATGGAGGTAGAATTGAAATGGACCAACGAGGCTATAAATGCTGTAAACGTTGTAGTTGAAAGAGCCGGAGCCAATGGTGTTTTTGCTGAAATAGCAACATTATCAGGTACAGTATCCACTTATACAAATACAGGTTTGACAGCCGGAACATATAAATACAGAGTTCGTGCAAAAGCCGATACCGTTTATTCAGCATATTCTAATGAAGTTTCCGCTATCGTTACTACTACCGCTATTTCAGTGTTAGCCCCTACAGGTTTAACAGCGATAGTTAATGATGCTAATATGGAGATAGAATTGAAATGGACTAATAATGCTGTAAATGCTGTAAATGTTGTAATTGAAAGAGCCGGAATCAATGGTATTTTTACTGAAGTGGTAACATTATCAGGTACAGTATCCACTTATACAAATACAGGTTTAACAGCCGGAACATATAAATACAGAGTTCGTGCAAAAGCCGATACCGTTTATTCAGCATATTCTAATGAAGTTTCCGTTACCGTTACTACTACTGCTATTGTGTTGGCTCCTACAGGTTTAACAGCAACAGCTAATGATGCTGATATGGAGGTAAAATTGAAATGGACTAATAATGCTGCAAATGCTGTAAACGTTGTAATTGAAAGAGCCGGAGCCAATGGTGTTTTTGCTGAAATAGCAACATTATCAGGTACAGTATCCACTTATACAAATACAGGTTTGACAGTCGGAACATATAAATACAGAGTTCGTGCAAAAGCCGATACTGTTTATTCAGTATATTCTAATGAAGTTTCTGCTACTGTTTCTGCTAGTTCAGCTTATTGTACAATACAGGCAGATAATAAAAATGAATATATTAATTCGGTAACTATCGGGAAATTTCACCATACTTCCGGTCAAGACGTAGATGGCTATACAGATTATACCTCTAAAGTGGTAACATTAACGCCAAACAAAAGTGTAAATGTGAGTCTGACAGCCGGTTTTTCAGGTAAATCCTATTTAGAATACTGGGGAGTCTGGATTGATTACAATAAAAATAATATTTTTGAAGCTTCAGAAAAAGTAATAGATGGACTTTCTTCTAAGAGTACTATTACAGGTAGTTTTACCCCCGTTGATTTTACAGGATCAACAAGAATGCGTATTGTAATGAAATATAATACTAATCCAACACCTTGTGGTAATATTGTTGCCGGTGAAGTAGAAGATTATACAGTAGTTTCAAGTACAGTGGTGCCACCAAATCCGGAAGCATTGCTAATACCGGCTAATGTTAGAAGTACAGGTATTTATTCGACAGGATTTTATAGCGCATGGGATTTAGTTGAAGAAGCGACAGATTATGAAGTGCAATTAAATAATTCAGGTGCAGGCTGGACTACTTTTGGTACTTCAGCAACCGTTTCTCTGTGGATTCCGAAACAAGACGAACAAACCATATATGAGTTTAGAGTCAGAGCCAGAAATGATATTGATATGAGTGAATGGAGTGCTCCGTTTACTGTTGATTTACAATTTGCTGATATTGAAGATCTTGAGAAATCATTTACCATGTATCCGAATCCAGCTTCAGATGTAGTTAATTTTGATTTTAACAATCTGGATACATCAAATATAAAAATAACAATTTATAGTATTGCCGGAAGGATAATAGATGTTTTAAAAAGCACAAATTATTATAAAGTAAATCATCTTGTAAAAGGAGTATATGTTGTTATGGTTACAGATGGTAGTTTTACCGAGTATAAAAAATTAATGGTTAAGTAATATACGTTTAATTAAAAAGAAAAGAGAGAAACGATTTATCGTTTCTCTCTTTTTTGTATATACGTCTTGATTTCCACCTATTTCTAATCATCAAAAAATTGAATTTTTTAAACCCGAATGATAAAATGTTCCTTCACTTGTTCTTTTCTGAAAAATAGAAGTCCAAAGTTATAGGTGTCAATAGTAACTGTTACCTTTTGATGTGTTTTTATACTTTCCCAGAGCTGTTCCGTTACAGGTGCTTTATGAATTCCTTCAAAAATAAAAAAACTATCATTATGAGTTTTTAGAAGTAATTTTTCAAAAGTTTGTAATAAAGACCCTTCTGTAAAGCTAAAATAAACCATATCCAGCGTATCAGGAAGACTGTTTTCAGAATCAGTGAGAAATAGTTCTGTTTCCGGATTTCCAGATTGAAGAATAGCAGATAGTAGTTTTGACGAATTGCTCATTTCCAAAATGAGCTTGGGTTGAAAATACCGGACGATGCGAAATAGTAATTTCGCATTGTTATCAGTAATAATCGTTCTGTTTTGTATAGCCGGATCAGATAGAGCTGTCTTTCTTATTTCTTTTAAAGTGATGTACTCAGCTTTTTCCTTTCTGTCATAAAAACATTTAGTAACCAGACGAAACACAAAAGGAGAATGCACCCCATGCTGATTCGTTGATTTCCAAAGAAAACGGATATAAGATTTTAGCTGAAATAAAGTTGTCATAGATCAGATAGGTTCCATGTGTTATTATTCTTCCATTTTAGCGGACAGTTCAAACCAGCGTTCCTCTTTTTCCTCTATTTTATTAATGATATTCTGTAGTTCATCTGCTTTTTTCTGAATGTCTGCCTCTGCGACTTTTCCATCTGAGAATAATTGCTCAATAGCTGTTTTTTCTCTTTCCAGATCTTTGATATCTTTCTCTATTTTTTGATATTCTTTCTGTTCATTAAAAGAAAGTTTAGTTGCAGTAGGGTTATTCTGTTTCCAGGCTTTCTTTTCTGTTTTGTTCTCTTCTTTCTCAACAACATCAGCACTGTCTTCATAAGCTCTGAAATCACTGTAGTTACCCGGAAAATCTTCGATTTCACCATCCCCTCTAAAAACAAAAAGGTGATCTACAATTTTATCCATAAAGTAACGGTCGTGAGAAACCACGAGTAAGCATCCCGGATAATCAAGAAGGAAGCTTTCCAGTACATTTAAAGTTACAATATCCAGATCGTTAGTAGGTTCATCCAGAATAAGGAAGTTTGGGTTCTGGATTAGAACAGTACAAAGGTACAGACGCTTTAATTCGCCACCACTCAGTTTTTCTACAAAATCATATTGTTTTTTTCTGTCAAAAAGAAAACGTTCCAGTAATTGTGCTGCCGAAATAATTCTACCTTTAGATAAAGGAATATATTCCCCATATTCTTTAATAATATCAATAACCTTTTGTCCCGGTTTTGGGTTAATTCCACTCTGAGTATAGTATCCGATTTTAATTGTTTCACCGATTACAACTTTTCCGGAATCAGGTTTTATTGTTTGAGTAAGAATATTAAGAAAAGTAGATTTTCCTGTACCATTTTTTCCAATGATTCCGATACGTTCCCCTCTCTGAAAGTCAAAGCTAAAGTTATCCAGAATAACACGATCACTGAATTTTTTAGAGACATTGTGAAGTTCAATGATCTTACTTCCCATTCGTTCCATGTTGATTTCCAGTTCCACTTTGTTTTCGCGTCGGCGATTTTGTGCCTTTTCTTTAATTACATAAAAATCATCCTGACGTGATTTGGACTTTGTAGTTCTTGCTTTTGGCTGACGGCGCATCCATTCCAGTTCCTTTACAAATAAATTCTGAGCTTTATCAACACTTGCACTTTCAGAAGCGATTCTTTCCTCTTTTTTCTCTAAATAATAAGAGTAATTTCCTTTATACTGATATAGTTTTCCATTGTCCAGTTCTATGATCTCATTACACACGCGTTCCAGGAAAAAACGGTCGTGTGTTACCATGAACAGTGTTATGTTTTCTTTTGCAAAATAACTTTCCAGCCATTCGATCATCTCCAGATCCAGGTGGTTGGTAGGTTCATCCAGAATTAATAAGTCAGGTCTGTTGATCAGGATAATAGCAAGAGATAGTCGTTTTTTCTGTCCACCCGAAAGGTTTTTAACTTTTAGTTTAAAATCCTCTAATTTTAATTTGAATAAGATCTGTTTGTATTGTGTTTCAAAATCCCACGCATTGAGTTGATCCATTTTATCAAAAGCCTTTTGATAAGCTTCTTCCTCTTCCGGATTTTCCAGTGCCTTTTCATATTCTTCAACTACTTTTAGAATCGGGTTGTCAGAAGCAAAAATGCTTTCCTCAATGGTCAGTTCTTCTTGTAAATTATTGTCCTGAGATAAAAATGCCATTTTCACCTCTTTGCGTAAGATTACCTGACCGCTATCCGGTTCATCCTCACCATTAATGATTTTCATAATGCAGGTTTTTCCAGAACCGTTTTTAGCGATAAAAGCTATTTTTTGGTCTTTATTAATACCAAACGAAAGGTTTTCAAAAAGCGTTCTCTCCCCAAAGGATTTTGAGATATTTTCTACAGAAAGGTAATTCACAATATTTTATTTTTCTGCAAAAGTAAGGTTTATTGTTCAAAGTTCTAAAAGAGGAGTAAGAAGAACCGGAAGAATATAATCGTATGAAACAGATGTTGTGAGTATTGTTGTCTTAAATATTAAGAGAAGAATAGCTATTTTTCTTAAATCGGGATATCTAATATATTCCAGACACTGAACGGAATAGAGGATTAATTAATTTTTTATTGTATATTAACTGTTTTTGTTTTTTAAGTGTAATTTTTATATGTATTTTTTAAGCTATATATAAAAATAAACTTTTTTATTTGATAAATGAACTTACAAATGTTTGTTAGTTCAAAAATATTTATAGATTTGTAAACTAGCTATAATTTAACAAAAATCCAAAGTGATTAATCAAATAATAATTAAAAATGAATAAAAAATACACTTTATATATCAGTTGTATTGCTGTTTTGTGTTCGAATGTACTTATTGCTCAGCAGGATTTATCAACAAGAAGGCTTCTGGATTCTCTTTTAGATTTACAATTGTTTAAGAAAAAAGAGAAACTAGTTAAAGTTGATTTTTATGGTTTTATAAGAAATGATATATTCTACGATAGAAGGCAGGTTATAGGTATAGGCGAAGATATTATGCCGTTATATCCTCGGGACAGGCTTTTGGATGTGAACGGAAAAGATATAAATGCCATTGGAAAATTTCATATGCTTTCCATTGCTTCCAGAGCGGGGATTAAAATGGAGGGTCCGGAGGTATTGAATGCAAAAACATCAGGTATTTTAGAAGCAGAGTTTTTTGGAACCTCAGAAAAAAACATTAATCAGCAGTTTAAGTTGCGTCATGCTTATGTCACACTCGATTGGGGGAAGACCCAGCTTGGCGTAGGTCAGTACTGGCACCCTATGGTTGTTGTAGAGTGTTTACCTAATGTGGTTAATAACAATACAGGATCACCTATATATGGTCTTACCAGAAATCCGCAGATTCGATTTATAACAGAAATCAGGCAATTCCTTAAAGCAATAGCAGTAGTAAGTTCACAGGTTGGAGATCCATATCGAAACAGTGGAGCACCTTCCATGCATTTACAATTACAATATAAAACTAAAAATTTTATTACGGGTATTGCAGAACAGTTTGAAACCCTCAGACCACAGTTTTCATGCGGTACACCACCTATAGCATCTGGTGAAAGAATACAGAGTTTTACAACTATGGTATATGCAGGGATAACTACAAAATCCCTGCAGATAAAAGCGGAAGCTGTAATGGCGCAAAATGCGGCAACAATGGGGGTGTTAGGTGGATTTGTGGGGTATTCCGCTCCCGGGGAGGTGGATATTTTTCGTACAATGAATACAAGGAGTGCCTGGATTGATTTTCAGCAGATTACAATAAAGCCGGTTTCTTTTGGTTTTTTTGCAGGTATAGTGAAAAATCGAGGAGTAGATAATCCTGTTAAAGGAAGAGAGGCGAAAACCTATGGAATAATGTCTGCTTTAGGAGTTATATCAGCGACCGAAGGAAAGCGTAGTGTTAATTATCTGTATCGAGTAGCACCGCGGGTAGACTGGGTGCTTCATAAGTCAGTCAAGTTAAGGTTAGAAGCAGAGCATACCGCTGCTAAATGGGGTGATGCACAAAGTGATGCCACCGGTTCAGGGAATGCATTTTTAGCAAAGAATAATCGTTTTCATCTGACTACACTTTTTTACTTTTAATCCGTGTTCGGTATTCAGTTTCCAGTATTCAGTGTTCAGTGTTCAGTGTTCAAAACAACTTTACATCTCTGTTGGCAATTATTAACCGATCCACATATTTTACATTTTACAAATCATCTTTCAAAAAACTATCAACTATCAATTAAAAACTATCAACTATACCTAGTCAGTAAATAAGGTAAATAAAGGGGTTAAGTGAAATTTTAATAACTTATTCTTATAAGAAGTGTAATAAAAAAGTAAAATTATTTAATTATTTAAGCTAACTAACGTTTGTTAGTTTAAAAAAATAATTATATTTGTGATATAGCTAGAGCATCGTAGAACTATAAAAAAATAAAAATTATGATATTTAATCCTGGTCTGGAACAGATGGCTTTGCCCGAATTAAGAAAGCTTCAAAATAGTCGCTTACAGAATATGGTTAGGCGTGTATACGATAATGTGCCTTTTTATCGTCAGAAATTTGATGAACTGAATATAGACTGGACTAGTATTAAATCAGTAGAAGATTTACCAAAATTACCTTTCACAAAAAAAGAAGATTTGAGAGATAATTATCCCTTTGGTTTGTTTACCGTTCCGCAAAACGAAGTAGCCCGCTTGCATTGTTCCAGTGGAACAACCGGAAAGCCAACAGTGGTAGGGTATACAAGAAGAGATATTGATCTTTTTAGTGAAGTAGTAGCAAGATCTCTGGCTGCTTCCGGATGCAGACCGGGAATGAAATTGCAAAACGCCTATGGTTACGGTCTTTTTACCGGAGGTTTAGGGTTACATTATGGTGCAGAAAAACTAGGTATGACCGTTATTCCGATTTCAGGAGGTGGTACTGACAGGCAAATTATGCTCCTTAAAGATTTTCAGGCAGATGCGATCTGCGCAACACCATCCTATGCACAGGCTATGGCAGAAGAAATAAAAAGAAGAGGTATACATACCGATGAATTGAATTTAAAATTTGCCATTTTAGGATCTGAGCCATGGAGTGAAGCTTTAAGAGGAGAAGTTGAATACGGACTTAACCTTAAAGCGACTAATATATATGGACTCAGTGAAATCATAGGTCCCGGAGTGTCTAATGAAGATGTAGATGAAGTAGGTACCGGAAGTTATATCTGGGAGGATCATTTTTATCCTGAAATTGTAGATCAGGATACAGGAGAACCTGTTAAAGAAGGACAAACAGGCGTATTAGTTATTACAACTCTTACAAAAGAAGCCATGCCCTTAGTACGATATTGGACGGGAGATATTACCAATCTGTATTATGATAAATCGTTCAAAAGAACACATGTAAAAATGGGACCTATTATAGGTCGGGCAGACGATATGCTGATTATAAGAGGAGTGAATTTTTTTCATACACAACTAGCAGATATTATTAAAGATATTGATTATGTAACAGCAAATTATCAGATAGTATTGACTAAAGTCGGTAGTATGGATAACGTTGAGGTAAAGATAGAAATAGAATTAGAGTATTGCAGAGGACTTGGTTTAAGTGTTATTACAGAAGAGGTTATTTCCGGGTCAGACCCTTTGAAGCATCTTAAAAAGAAATTAGAAAAAAAGATAAAAGACGGAGTAGGACTTACCATGAAAGTAACTCTTTTAAATACAGGAGATCTTCCCAGAAGTGAAGGCGGTAAGTTGAGTAGGATTATAGACAGCAGAGCTGTTTATTCGTGAAATAAAGTAATTTTTTTGTTTTGTGTATCAATACAAACAAACGTTCGTATTGCGTTGTTTTTGCTTATATTTAAGCTTTAAAAAAAAATAAAAATGGCAAAGAAAAATACACCAAACAAAAAGCGTGAAATTATTTTTACAGAAGCAGCCGAACTCTTTAAAGAAAGAGGTTTTGGAGGTACATCCATGCGGGATTTAGCAGAAAAAGTAGGTATAGAAGCAGCAAGTATGTATAATCATATACGTTCCAAAGATGAAATTCTGGAAGAAATCTGCTTTAAGATTGCACATAAGTACGTTTCCCATATTTCTGAAATTGAAGACACTGACCAGTCCTATACAGAGAAAATAAAAGCGATAATCAGGTTGCATGTACGAATGATAATTAACGATGTTAATGCGGTTTCAGTAGCTAATAATGATTGGAAATACCTGACAGAAACCAAAAAAGCATTGTATAAAGAGATACGGAAAGGGTATGAAAAACGCTTTGCCGATATTATAAGTAAAGGAATTAAAGAAGGAGAGTTTAAAGAAGTTGACGTTTCAGTAGCATTGTTTACAATGCTCTCCTCATTAAGATGGATAGAATACTGGTACAAACCAAATAGGAGTATTTCAGTCGAAAAACTGGAAGAAGACCTAATAATCCTCCTTCTCAACGGATTAAATAAATAAAAAAATAATGCGTACTACTTTTCATAAATTAAAAGTAAAAAATGTAAAAAAAGAAATACCGGATTGTGTTTCTGTTACCCTTGATATACCAGAAAACCTTTTGGAACATTTCTGTTTCAAACAAGGTCAGTATCTTACTTTTCGTCAAAAAACAGCAGATGAAGAATTGCGCCGTTCCTATTCGATATGCGCAAGTCCTCTCGATAACGAATTGAAGGTAGCTGTAAAAAAGATTCCGGAAGGTTTTTTTTCCACCTATATCAATGATACCCTAAAAGCAGGAGATTTTTTAGAAGTAATGTCTCCACAGGGCAGATTTTTTACCGAAACACATTCTGAAAATAAAAAAAGATATGTTGCTTTCGTTGCCGGTAGCGGTATAACACCCGTAATATCTATTATTAAAACCGTTTTAAAAACGGAGCCGGAAAGTCGATTTGTACTGATTTATGGTAATAAAAATAAAGGCTCAATACTATTTAAGTCTGAGATTGAAGCACTCAAAAATCAGTTTATGGAGCGCTTTAGTGTATACCATATATTAAGCCGTGAAAAAGCAGATGCCGAAATACTGAGTGGGCGCATTAATAAAGAAAAAAGCAACTATTTTCTGCAACACCTTATCAAACCGGAAGAGATCGATGAATGTTTTATCTGTGGTCCCGAAGAAATGATACATGAAGTAAAAGACACACTTATCAATGCCGGAGTTGCTGCCGGAAAAATACATTTCGAATTATTTTTCAGTACAGCATCAGCCCTTAAAAAACAACAGCAGGAAAAGAGAGTTGAAACAGGAAACGATACTATGAGCAGAGTAACGATCAAACTGGACGCAACTTCACTGGAAATGGATTTAGGCTACAATGGTCAGACGATATTAGACGCAGCCCTGCAAAATGGTGCCGATTTACCTTTTGCCTGTAAAGGAGGAGTATGTGCCACTTGCCGTGCAAAAGTAGAACAAGGTGAGGTAGAAATGGATATTAACTATGCACTGGAACCAGAAGAAGTAGCAGCTGGTTTTATATTGACCTGTCAGTCCCATCCACGTTCTGAAAATGTAATAGTAAATTTTGATATAAAATAAAAAGTTGTGTTTATTCATTGTAAAATGCCAAAACTATGAGTAGTAAAGAAATAGATTTTGAAAAACATTTTCAGTCAAAGATTGATAATGAGATACGTATAGAGCCTAAAGATTGGATGCCCGAAGCCTACAGGAAAACCCTGATAAGACAAATATCCCAGCACGCACATTCCGAAGTAGTAGGAATGTTGCCGGAGGCAAACTGGATTACCAGAGCACCCTCATTACAAAGAAAAGCAATATTATTAGCTAAAATACAAGACGAAGCAGGACACGGATTATATCTGTATTGCGCTGCCGAAACCTTAGGTGTATCTCGTGTAGAAACCCTAAACGATCTCCATTCTGGAAAAGCAAAATATTCCAGTATATTCAATTACCCTACCCTTACCTGGGCAGACATGGGCGCCATTGGCTGGCTGGTAGACGGAGCCGCAATATTGAATCAAGTACCGTTGTGCAGAGCTTCCTATGGACCCTATGCACGAGCTATGGTACGTATTTGTAAAGAAGAAAGTTTTCATCAGCGCCAGGGATATGAAATCATGATTGCATTAGCACAAGGTACTCCCGAACAAAAACAAATGGCACAAGACGCCGTAAACCGGTGGTGGTGGCCTGTTTTGATGATGTTTGGTCCCAAAGACGAAGATTCCGGTAATACAGAACTGTCTATGAAATGGCGTATTAAGCGTTTTACAAACGATGAGCTTCGCCAGCGTTTTGTAAACGCTACCATTCCACAAGCAGAATATCTGGGGCTTACCGTACCGGATCCTGATTTAAAGAAGAATGAAGAAACCGGACATTATGAATTTGGTGATATTGACTGGGATGAGTTTTGGAGCGTAGTAAAAGGAAATGGACCCTGTAATAAACAGCGTATCGATGCTCGTAAAAAAGCACATGAAGAAGGTGCTTGGGTACGGGATGCCGCTACAGCCTACCACGAAAAAAGAAAAGTAAGAGAAGAAAATAACAATAAAAAAACAGCATAACATGGATAATAAAGATTGGCCGTTATGGGAAGTATTTATACGCAGCAGACAAGGACTCGATCACAAACATGTAGGTAGCCTTCATGCCGCAGATGAAAGAATGGCAATTCAAAACGCACGAGATGTATATACCCGCAGGATGGAAGGAGTCAGTATCTGGGTGGTAGCATCACAAGATATACATGCATCCAATCCGGACGAAGCAGATTCGTTTTTTGATCCCGCCGAAGATAAGATTTACAGGCATCCAACATTTTATCATGTACCCGAAGAAGTTAAAAACATGTAATTATGACAGAAGAAGTAACCAATACAACACAAACAGCATTACTGAATTATGTGCTTCATCTGGCAGACACGAATCTTATTTTAGGACAAAGACTGACAGAGTGGTGCGGACACGGACCCATATTAGAACAGGATATTGCAATGTCCAATATTGCATTAGATATCTTAGGTCAGGCGAGAAACTATTATCAATATGCAGCAGTATTACAAGGAGAAGGTAAAACAGAAGATGATCTTGCTTTCATGCGATTAGAAGGAGAGTTTTATAATCTTTTACTTAGTGAACAGAAAAATGGCAATTTTGCCGATACAGTAGCAAGACAGTTTTTTTATGACGTATACCATTTTTATCTGTTGGAGGAATTAGTTAAAAATGAAGATAATACTATTGCTGCCATAGCCGAAAAATCACTTAAAGAAGTAACCTATCATTTAAAGTGGAGTTCAGAGTGGATGATTCGTCTTGGTGACGGCACCGAAGAAAGCCATACTAAAATACAACAAGCAGTTAATGATATAGCGATGTATACCGGAGAGATGTTTATTCCGTCACCAGTAGAAGCAGAATTGATAGCAGAAGGCACAATTCCCGATCTTGTAGTTATAAAAGTGCTCTGGGAGTCTAAAGTAGCTGAAATTTTAGAAGAAGCAACCTTAAGTTTTCCTGAGAATCAATGGTTTCAAAAAGGAGGTAAAACAGGAATTCATACAGAACTTTTAGGTTTTATACTCGCAGAAATGCAGTATCTACCAAGAATCTATCCGAATTTAAAATGGTAATAGCAGAAGAAGCAATATGGCAGTATCTTGAAGAAATACCTGATCCGGAGATTCCGGTAATCAGTATACTTGATTTGGGAATTGTTCGTAAAGTGTTGCTTAATTCAGATAGTAGCATCAATATAACAATTACACCTACCTATTCCGGTTGTCCCGCAATTAGCGCAATAACAATGAGTATTCGGATGCATTTGCTTTCCAGAGGAATTAAAAAGATAAACATCATCAATCAGATAAGTCCCGCATGGACAACCGATTGGTTAACCGAATCCGGTAAACAAAAACTAAAAAAGTATGGTATTGCACCACCCGTAGACACTGTAACAGACAGCAGTTCTCTTTTTTTTAAAGGAGACGCCGTAAGTTGTCCACAATGTAACTCCGGTAATACAGTACTAGTAAGTCAGTTTGGCTCTACAGCATGCAAGGCATTATACAAATGTAATGATTGCTTTGAGCCGTTTGATTATTTTAAATGTCACCGATAAAAACACTATGAAACAGTCATCAACCATCCATTTTAGTATAAAAGAAAACGTAGGAATTATTGAATTCAGCCGTTCAGCCGTTTTCCATAGTTTTAATAAAGAAATGATACTCGAATTTCAGGACAAACTGAATCTGTGTGCCAACGATAAAACGATTAGAGCGGTTTATATTACAGGTTCAGGAAAAGCATTTTGCGCAGGACAAGACCTTTCCGAAGTACTTCAGGAAGAAAGCCTTGATTTTGAAAAGTACCTGGAAACCTATTATAACCCCCTTATACTTTCTATCCGCAGACTTGAAAAACCCGTTGTAGCAGCTGTAAACGGTATTGCCGCAGGAGCAGGTGCTAATATTGCCCTTGCCTGTGATATTGTTGTAGCAAAGACCTCAGCAAGTTTTGTACAAGCGTTCAGTAAAATAGGTCTAATACCCGATTGTGGCGGAACTTATTTTTTACCAAGATTAATAGGACTTCAAAAAGCAACAGCAGTAATGATGCTGGCAGATAAAATTACAGCCACCGAAGCTGTCGAAATCGGTATGATTTACAAATGTTTTGAAGATGCTGTTTTTGAAGACGAATCATTTCAGTTAGCCGTCAGATTAGCTGGACTTCCCACAAAAGGACTCGCCTATACTAAAATGTTACTGAACCAAACATTTGATAATTCATTAGAAATTCAATTACAACAAGAAGGAAAATACCAGCAGAAAGCAGGAGTCACAGAAGATTATAAAGAAGGAGTCACTGCATTCCTTGAAAAACGCTCCGCAGTTTTTAAAGGAGAATAAAAATCGGAGTTCGATAATTAACTTAAGGCCGATCTGCAAAGTCAGAGACTTTTGCAGAGTAGAAAACACAAAAAAATTATGTCCAGACAGTAGGAATAAGCGTTATTGGGTTTTTCCTGCAAGGTTTTTTTGAACCTTGTAGGGATTCTGAATAAAGATAAAGTTGCTGAAATAGCACTATAGATATTAAAAATGAAAGATTCATTTGATAATTAATTTTAAATAATTTTAAAATACAATGAAAACAGGAATTATAGGAAGTGGTGCAATGGGAACCGGTATAGCACAGGTACTTGCAGCTGCGGGTAACTCTGTTTTAGTATACGATACCCAACCCGAAGCATTACAAAAAGCTGCAACCCATCTTAAAACAGTATATGCTAAACTTATCGAAAAAGGAAAGCTAACAGTTGAAGAAGCAGAACAACAGTTAAAAGCTATTTTGTTTACCGAAAGTCTTGCCACATTTCAGGATACCGAATTGATTATAGAAGCCGTAGTAGAAGATTTAGAAGTTAAGCAGAAAATATTCAGAGATCTTGAAACCATTGTTTCAGAGGACTGTATTTTAGCAAGCAATACATCATCATTATCAATAGCCTCTATAGCCTCAGCCTGCAAAAAAGCAGATCGTGTAATAGGGATTCATTTTTTCAATCCCGCTCCGTTAATGGCATTAGTAGAGATTATTCCTGCCGTTCAGACAAGATCCGGACTTGCAGAAGCAGTTAGTACATGGATACAAAGCTGGGGGAAATTTCCAGTGATTGCAAAAGATACTCCTGGCTTTATTGTAAATCGTGTAGCAAGACCTTTCTACAGCGAAGCCATTCGTATTATGGAAGAAGGCGTAGCAGATTGTGCTACCATCGATTATGCATTAACCAGTATAGGCGGATTTAAAATGGGTCCGTTTACCCTAATGGATTTTATTGGACACGATATAAATTACCGTGTTACCGAAAGTGTTTTTCAGTCCTTTTTTTACGACCCTAAATTTAAACCCTCCTTTAGTCAGAAACGTCTTTTTGAGGCAGGCTATTACGGCAGAAAATCAGGACGTGGTTTCTATGATTATAGTGAAAACGCAATTAAGCAGAAACCTGAACAAAATCAGGAAGTATTGGAGAAAATATTTAAAAGAGTATTAGTAATGCTTATTAACGAAGCCGCCGATGCGCTTTTCCTTACCATTGCTACAAAAGAAAACCTTGATACTGCGATGACAAAAGGCGTAAATTACCCCAAAGGATTATTACAGTGGGCAGATGAATACGGTCTCGAAAATGTACAGAACGAAATAGATGCTCTTTATAATTATTATCATGAAGATCGTTATCGTTGTAGTCCGATCATAAGAAATCTTGTTGCTCAGAATCAAAAATTCTATTAAATTATGAAAGCACAAAAAGTACTAAATGCCATGCTAAAAGCAGATAAATTTAGCGAATGGCTTGATATTAATGTAGTTGAGATTAAACAAGGCTATAGTAAAATAACCTGTGTAATACGACCGGAAATGCTCAATGGAGTAGGAACAGTACATGGAGGAGTCACTTTTTCCATTGCAGACAGTGTTTTTGCCTTTGCCTGTAATTCCGAAAATAATCTTAGTGTAGCCCTTGACGTACATATCTCATTTACAAAAGCAGGCAGAGTAGGAGATGTCTTTACAGCAGAAGCAAAAGAAATAAGTACCGGTAAAAGAATTGGTATTTATGATATAAAAGTAACCAACCAAAACGAAGAATTAATAGCATTATTTAAAGGAACCGCTTTTCGGACAGGAAAACAGGTTATTGAAGAATAATCCGTAAAAAATAAAATATGAAAGAAGCATTTATTATAGACGGTATTCGTACGCCAATAGGTAGTCTGAAAGGCAGTTTAGCATCTATAAGACCCGATGATATGGCAGCATTAGTAATAAGTGAACTGCTACAGCGTAATCCGACAATCGTTCCGTCAGAGATATATGACGTTATTTTAGGCTGTGCAAATCAGGCAGGAGAAGATAATCGAAATGTGGCACGTATGGCAGGCTTACTTTCAGGACTCCCTTATACCGTTCCGGGTGAAACCGTGAACAGATTATGTGCTTCCGGACTTTCCGCCACTATAGCTGCTGCAAGAACCATTATGACAGGAGATGCTCAGCTAATGATATCAGGTGGTGTAGAGAATATGACACGTGGTCCGTTAGTTATAAGTAAAAGCGCTTCCCCCTACGGAGGCGATGCAAAAATATATGATTCTACTTTCGGGTGGCGTTTTATCAATCCCGAAATGAAGCGAATGTACGGAGTAGACGCCATGGGTCAAACCGCAGAAAATCTCGCTAAACGGGATAATATATCAAGAGAAGACCAAGATAAATTTGCATATCATTCACAGCAAAAAACAGCAAAAGCACAAGCAAACGGCCGTCTTGCCGAAGAGATTGTAGCCGTACAGATTCCACAGCGAAAAGACGATCCGATCCGATTTGATACAGATGAGTTTGCGAAGAATACCACTACAATTGAAATCTTAGCAAAACTGAGACCCGCTTTCGATGCCAAAGGAACCGTAACAGCTGGTAATTCATCCGGATTAAATGATGGTGCAGCAGCATTATTGCTAGCTTCCGAAGCAGCTGTCAGACAATATAGACTTACACCCAGAGCAAGAATTGTAAGCAGTGGAGTAGCAGGAGTAGAACCCCGCATTATGGGTATAGGTCCCGTGTTTGCCACAGAAATTGCCCTTAAAAAAGCAGGTCTTACACTTCAGGATATAGATATTATAGAACTAAATGAAGCATTTGCAGCCCAAAGCCTCGCCTGTATCAGAGCATGGGGACTTGAGGACAATGATCCAAGAATAAATCCTAACGGAGGAGCCATTGCATTAGGACATCCATTAGGAATGAGTGGTGCACGTATTTTAAATACCGCAGCAATAGAATTACAAAAACAAAATAAAAGATATGCATTAGTTACCATGTGCGTTGGTTTAGGACAAGGGTATGCTGTCATTCTTGAACGAGTATAAAACAGTATTTATGATTTACGAATTTAATGGACATATACCCGTTGTACACCCTTCCTCTTTTGTACATCCGCAGGCTGCTGTTACCGGAAATGTAGTTATTGGTAAAAATGTCTACATAGGTCCGGGTGCCGCTATCAGAGGAGACTGGGGTAAAATTATTATAGAAGATAACTGTAACGTACAGGAAAATTGTACTATTCATATGTTTCCTGGTACAACAGTACTTTTAAAAGAAAAAGCACATATAGGACATGGCGCAATTATTCACGGTGCAGTCATTGGTAAAAATGTAATGGTAGGAATGAATGCTGTAATTATGGATAATGTAACCATAGGCGACCACAGCATTGTAGGTGCACTTACCTTTATTAAAGCAGAAGAAAAAATCCCTGAACGCAGTATAATAGTAGGTAATCCCGGGCGAATTGTAAAACAGGTTTCAGATGAAATGATAGCCTGGAAAACAGAAGGAACCCAAATGTATATTAATTTGCCCGAAGCCTGTCGTACCACACTAAAAAGTTGCGAATCTCTGACAGAAAAACCAGAAGATGATACAGTTCAATGTAATATAACACATAAAACATGGACAAAAACTAAAAATAATTAGGATAAATATCCTGTAAAAAAATAAATTATGGCAAATCAACTCGAAAATTATGTATTCGGAAAATGGATAAAAGGAGATGGAGAAGGACAACAATTATATAACTCCATTACAGGAGAGCCCTTAACAAGAGCAACATCCAAAGGATTAGAATTTGGTGAGATGATGGAATATGCCCGAAAGGTAGGAGGTCCTGTTCTTCGAAAAATGACCTTTCAGCAGAGAGGACTTATGCTTAAAGAATTAGCATTGCATCTCAATAATAAAAAAGAACTATTTTATAATCTTAGCTGGGCAACCGGAGCTACCCGTGCAGATAGCTGGGTAGATATAGAAGGAGGAATAGGGAATTTATTTGCGAATGCATCCCTGCGACGCCAGTTTCCCGATTTGCCCTACCATGTAGAAGGAGAAGCCGTAAAAAGTTCTAAAAATGGAACCTTTTTAGGACACCATATCTGCGTTCCCAAACAAGGGGTTGCAATTCATATTAATGCTTTTAATTTTCCTGTATGGGGCATGCTCGAAAAAATTGCCGTTAATCTTATGGCAGGCGTTCCTGCAATTGTAAAACCCGCTACCTCAACCAGTTTCCTTACAGAATTGGTTGTTAGAGAAATAGTAAATTCAAACATACTGCCACCTGGTGCATTACAGTTAATTTGCGGATCAGCTAACGGCATTTTAGAACATGTTACCAGTGAAGATATCGTTACCTTTACAGGAAGTGCCTCCACCGGAAAAATGCTTAAATCACATCCCAGAGTTATAGAAGAATCCGTACCCTTTAATCTTGAAGCAGATTCATTAAACGCAATGGTTTTAGGCTCCGATGCCGTTCCCGGTCAACCTGAATTTGATCTGTTTATCAAGGAAGCAGTCAGAGAGATTACCGTTAAAGCAGGTCAGAAATGTACCGCTGTAAGAAGATTATTTGTACCTGAAAACCTTATAGAAGACGTACAAATTGCTATGGGACACCGTCTGGCAGGCGTTGTCATAGGCGATCCGCAGAAAGAAGGCGTTCGTATGGGATCTCTTGCAGACAAAGGACAAGTAGAAGAGATAACAGAAAAAGTAGAAGAACTGTCAAAAACACAAGAAATTATTTTCGGAGATTTGGATAACTTTACCGTTACCGGCGCAGATAAAAATAAAGGATCTTTCGTATCACCTATATTATTTTTAAACCCGGATCCGTTTACCAATACCGATGTACATCATGTAGAAGCTTTCGGTCCCGTAAGTACCATTATGCCCTATTCTACAATTGACGAAGTAATAGAACTCGTACGTATGGGGAAAGGCTCTTTAGTCTGTTCTATTGTTACCGGAGACGATACTATTGCCAGAGATTTTGTACTCGGAGCAGCCTCTATGCACGGAAGAATATTAATATTAAATGCAGATTGTGCCAAAGAAAGTACAGGTCATGGTTCACCTCTTCCGTTATTAGTTCACGGAGGTCCCGGTAGAGCAGGTGGTGGAGAAGAAATGGGAGGAAAACGAGGCGTATTACATTATATGCAACGCACAGCCATACAAGGCTCCCCGACAACCCTTACTAAAATCACGCAGCAATATCAGTACGGTGCTGTACAAACAGAAAATGATATTCATCCGTTTCGTAAGCATTTTGAAGAAATTGAAGTAGGAGAAACCCTTATTACAGCAAAACATACCGTCAACGAAGCTGATATTACCAATTTTGCTAATGTATCAGGTGATAATTTTTATGCTCATATGGATGCCACAGCACTCGAAGGAACTATTTTTACCGAACGAGTTGCCCATGGCTATTTTATATTGAGTAAAGCAGCCGGATTATTTGTAGACGCAAGAAAAGGACCTGTATTATTAAATTACGGTCTTGATGAGTGTCGCTTTATAAAACCCGTTTATCCCGGAAATACTATCGGAGTTCGTTTTACCTGCAAAGAAAAAATTAATCAGGAAAAAAAAGACGAAAACGATATTGCAAAAGGAATTGTAAAATGGCTAGTAGACATCTACGATGAAACCGGTGAAACCGTAGCTATAGCTACTATATTGACAATGGTTAAAAAATTAAATCAGGAATAAAATATGGATGCATTTGTTACATCAGTAATTGAAAATAAAATAGGTTTTATCAATTTTTATCATCCGCAAAGTAATTCTATGCCCGGTACACAATTACGTAGTTTAGCAGAAGAAATTGAAAAATTAGGAAAAGATAAAACCGTAAAAGTTATTGTAATAAAGAGTGAAGGAGACAGGACATTTTGTGCAGGTGCTTCATTCGATGAATTACTTTCCATTAAAGACATTGAAACCGGGAAAGTATTTTTTTCCGGTTTTGCAGCAGTTATTAATGCCATGCGAAAAGTCCCAAAATTTATTATTGCCCGTGTACAAGGTAAAGCAGTGGGAGGCGGAGTAGGTATTGCCAGTGCAGCCGATTATACAATAGCTACCAGTGCAGCCGCTATAAAGTTAAGCGAACTGGCAGTAGGTATAGGACCATTTGTAGTAGGTCCCGCCGTAGAACGAAAAATAGGAACATCAGCCTTTGGACAATTGGCAGTAAATGCAACAGAATTTCAAAGTGCACAATGGGCAAAAGAAAAAGGGCTCTATGCTGAGGTTTTTGAAACCATAGAACAAATGGATACCGCTATAGCCATATTAGCCGGTAAATTAGCAAGTTCTAATCCCGAAGCGATGCAACAGCTTAAAAAAACGTTATGGAAAGGTACAGAATATTGGGATACTTTGTTAATTGAAAGAGCAGAAATAAGCGGTAAATTGGTGCTCTCTGATTTTACAACTAATGCAATTAATCAGTTCCGTAAAGAAGCAGGTTCCATTAGTGATATAAAAAAATAAAAAGAGGTCAATTTTCAAAGAATAGATGGGGTTGAACTACAATTTAAGCCTGAATAATTTTAGAAGAAATAATGAAATAGTAATTTCAAATAAAATTATTTCAAATTTATGTATCTTTGGGGTCAGCTGTTTTTTGAGGATACTAAAAAATATTCTTAGATTGTTTTAATATAGAGAAACGATTCTTTAACAAGTAAACAGAGAGTGAATAGTAGTAATAAAATTATGATATAGTTAAATCAGCTTTGATTTATTTACTAAATTCGCAAGCAGAAAACCGAAAATCACCTTTAGATTAACAATATGGCAAGATTTGAATTAAAACTACCCAAAATGGGCGAAAGTGTTGCAGAAGCAACTATTACAAATTGGTTAAAAGAAGTAGGAGATACTATTGAAGCCGATGAGGCAGTACTTGAAATAGCAACAGATAAAGTAGACTCAGAAGTACCGTCAGAAGTACAAGGCATTCTAGTTGAGAAGCTTTTTGAAAAAGATGATTTAGTTCAGGTAGGGCAGACGATTGCTATTATTGAAACAGAAGAAGGTGGTGAAGTAGCTGCAGAAGAAGCTCCTGTACAGGAAGTCATTCAGGCAGCAGAAACCGTTGAAAAAACAATTGAAGCTGTAAAAGAAACCGTAAAAACACCAGAAAATTTTTCAGACTCCAATCGTTTTTATTCTCCATTAGTAAAGAATATAGCAACAGCAGAAGGAGTTGCCCTTGCAGAACTGGAAATGATTAAAGGTTCCGGGAAAGAAGGCAGAATAACTAAAAATGATATATTAGAATATGTAGCTAATAAAGGAAATCATATCGAATATCAGGTAGTTGAAAGAACAGTGGTTTCGGAAGCAGCACCAATAGCTCAGAAAGAAGAATTTGTTCAGGAAACTCCAAAAACGGCATCAGCACCAGTTCAGAAAGAAACACCAGTTCAGGAAATTCCGAAAACAGTACCAGCACCAGTTCAAAAAGCAGCACCGGTGCAGGAAATTCCAAAAACAGTAACACCAACATCATCAGTAGCTAAAACAGTTCCGGTTTCTGTAAATGGAGCAGATGAGATCATTGAAATGGACAGAATGGGTAAAATGATTTCTCATCATATGGTTCAGTCCGTTCAGACTTCAGCACATGTACAATCATTTATAGAAGTAGATGTTACTAATATCTGGAAATGGAGAGAGAAAAATAAAGATGCTTTCGAGAAAAGAGAAGGAGAAAGACTGACTTTTACACCGATCTTTATGGAAGCAGTTGCAAAAGCAATAAAAGATTTTCCGATGATTAATATCAGTGTTGATGGCGATCATATTATTAAAAAGAAAAATATCAATTTAGGTATGGCAGCAGCTTTACCATCCGGTAATTTAATTGTTCCTGTAATTAAAAATGCAGATCAGCTAAATTTAGTAGGAATGGCAAAAGCAGTTAATGATCTAGCAACAAGAGCCAGAAATAATCAGTTGAAACCAGATGATATTCAGGGAGGAACCTATACAGTAACAAATGTGGGTACCTTTGGAAGTGTATTCGGTACACCAATTATCAATCAGCCACAAGTAGCAATTCTTGCATTAGGAGCTATTAGAAAAGTACCTGCCGTAATTGAAACTCCCGAGGGTGATTTTATAGGAATCCGTCACAAAATGTTCTTATCGCACAGTTATGACCACAGAGTTGTTAATGGCGCTTTGGGTGGTGAGTTTGTGAAACGAATAGCAGAATACCTTGAAGAATTTGATATCAACAGAGATTTTTAGAAATATAGAAGTAGATAAAACAACCTCAGAAGAGGTTGTTTTTTTTTAGAAACGATCCTCTGTTCTTATTCAAAATAGTATATTTGTAATTATTAGAAAAACTGAAAATGGAATTAAAATTAAATAAACCAATTTGTTTTTTTGACCTTGAGACCACAGGGATTGAGGTTGCAAAAGACCGAATTGTAGAAATCGCTATATTTAAAGTATACCCTAACGGAAATAAAGAAAACAAGACCTGGCTGGTAAATCCCGAAATGCCAATCCCGCCTCAGTCTACCGCAATACACGGTATATCTGATGAAAAAGTAGCTAATGAGCCTACCTTTAAAGAATTGTCCTCTCAGGTATATAACATGATAAAAGACTCTGATCTGGCAGGCTTTAATTCAGATCGTTTTGATATTCCTTTATTAGTAGAAGAGCTATTGAGAGCAGGAGTAGATTTTGATATGAAAAACAGAGTTTCTGTAGATGTACAGACCATTTTCCATAAAATGGAACAACGTACGTTAAGTGCAGCCTATAAGTTTTACTGTGATCAGAATTTAGAGAATGCCCATAGTGCAGAAGCAGATACAATGGCAACTTATGAGATTTTGAAAGCGCAGATAGAACGATATGACGAGCTGGAAAATGATGTTAAATTCCTATCCGATTTTACTACCAGAAAAAAATCAGCAGATTTTGCAGGATTTATCGGTTTTGATGAAGAAGGAGATGAGATATTTAGTTTTGGTAAACACAAAGGTGTAAAGGTTAATAAAGTGTTAGACGATGAACCGGGTTATTTCGGATGGATTCAGAATGCTGATTTCCCTCTTTACACTAAAAAGGTTTTAACAGCAATCAAACTAAGAAAACTAAATACAAAACTAAATTAATTTGTAATCGGTTTTGATAAGATCACTAAATCTGTTATTGTAAATAAATAGTGTTTTATCTCTATCCATAAACAGGCGATATGAAAATAATCTGTATTGGCAGAAATTATGCCAGGCATATTGAAGAGCTCGAAAATGAACGACCGGAAGACCCTGTGATTTTTTTAAAACCAGATTCCGCAATATTGATTAAACAAGCTCCTTTCGTTATCCCGGAATTTACAAATGATGTACATCATGAAGTTGAAATTCTGGTGAAGATAAATAAAGTAGGAAAGTATATTGATCAGAAATTTGCCCATAAATATTACGATGAGATTGGATTAGGAATCGATTTTACAGCACGGGATTTACAGAGTAAACTAAAAGAAAAAGGGTTGCCATGGGAGAAGTCAAAAGCATTTGACGGATCGGCAGTTGTAGGAGATTTTATATCTAAAAGTAAGTTAAGTTCATTAGAGAATATCTCTTTCGAATTGAGCAGTAACGGTACAGTTGTTCAGAAAGGAAATACCGCTAATATGCTCTGGAAAATAGATGAGATCATAGCATATGTATCCCGGTTCTTTACTTTAAAAACTGGAGATATTATTTTTACAGGAACTCCTGAAGGAGTAGCAGCAGTGAAGCCGGACGATGTTTTAGAAGGCTTTATAGAAGGACAAAAACTTTTCAGAATACAAGTAAAATAAGATATGGCTTTACATTATAATTTATCAAAAGTATATGTGATCTCAGAAGATGATTCAGATATCATATCACAAAATCTAAAACAGTTTGTTACAGATATTCCACAGGATCTAAAAAAGATAAAAAAAGGGATAAAAGAAAAAGATTATAAACTGGCGTATACCATGGCTGATAAAATACAGCCTGTTCTGGATCTGTTAGGACTGGATTCTGCTTTTGAGGAAGTAGGACAGATAAAAAACTGGGCAGAAGCCAAAGGAAAGAAAAAAGAGATCAAGGAAATTTATAAAAGCCTTAAAGAGCATATTAAAAAAGCTTTAAAAGAGGTTAAAAAAGATTTTAATTTATAAATTTTCACATAGGATTCATTTATGAAAGCAGCAATTGTCACCATTGGGGACGAAATCCTTATTGGTCAGATTATAGATACAAATTCAGGATTTATTGCAAAAGCCTTAGATAAGATTGGAGTGGAGATCTATGAAATGATTTCCATACAGGATAATAAGCAGCATATATTAGATACGTTGTCTAAACTACAGAATAAGGTTGAATTAGTAATAATCACCGGTGGTCTGGGACCAACAAAAGATGATATTACTAAAAAGACACTATGTGATTATTTTGATGATGTTTTAGTCATAGAACCAAATGTTTTAGAACATGTAGTTCAATTGATAGAGAGGGTTTTACATCGATCTGCTTCCCAGATCAATAAAGATCAGGCTTTAGTACCCTCTAAAAGTGAAGTATTGCATAATCGTTTAGGAACTGCTCCCGGAATATGGATGCAGAAAGAAAATACTATTTTTATTTCATTACCCGGAGTTCCTTATGAGATGAAAGCCATCGTAGAAGAAGAGATCATTCCGAGGATTATTACCCGGTTTAAAAGGCCTTATATTCTCCATAAAACGATCCTTACCTATGGTCAGGGTGAAAGTATTGTTGCAGAACGTATAGAAGAATGGGAAAATAATTTACCAGAAGCAATAAAATTAGCCTATCTGCCAAGTCCGGGAAAAGTGCGATTACGACTTTCCACAAAAGGATTTGATAAAGAAGCACTAGAAAAAGCACTTGATGAGAAAACAAGCTCTTTAAAGGCTATTATTGGAGATATTATAGTTGGCTATGAAGAAGACGAAACGATAGAGGTGGTTGTAGGTAAGCTTCTCATAGAACATCATAAAACACTTTCTGTAGCAGAGAGTTGCACGGGAGGTAAAATAGCGGAGACGCTGACATCAGTAGCGGGATCATCCGCTTATTTCAGAGGTGGTGTGGTAACTTACGCTACAGATACTAAAACAGCAGTTCTAGGAGTTTCTGAAAAAGATATTAAAAAATATACAGTGACCAGTGCAGAGGTGGCAGAGCAGATGGCATTGGGAGTACAAAACATAATGAAGACAGATTATGCCATAGCAACAACAGGAAATGCAGGTCCTTCAAAAGGTGATTCAGAAGCTGATTTAGGAACTGTTTTTATTGCCTTGGCAACTCCAAAAAGAGTTTATTCTGAAGAATTTAACTTCGGACAACCTCGTGAAAAAGTAATTGATAGAGCAGTAAATAAGGCTTTAGAGATGTTGCAGAAAGAAATTTCAAAAAACTAGTCCCTTTTTTTGGGAAATAGGTTTCTTTTTTGTTTCTTTGCACCCTGATTTTGAATAACGATAAAAGATAAGCATAATGTCAAGAGTTTGTGACCTTACAGGTAAAAGAGCGATGGTAGGAAATAATGTTTCTCACGCCATGAACAAGACTAAGAGAAAATTTTCTGTTAACTTAGTTAAAAAACGTTTTTATCTTCCAGAAGAAGATAGATGGATTACTCTTAGAGTAGCTGCATCTACTATAAAAACAATTAACAAAAATGGAATTGCTGCAGTTTTGAAAGAAGCTAAAGCTAATGGATTTATTAAATAATCCTCTATTTATAAATATATAGCACGATGGCAAAAAAAGGTAACAGAATCCAGGTAATCTTAGAATGTACTGAGCACAAAGCAACTGGTTTACCAGGTACTTCAAGATATATAACAACTAAGAATAAGAAAAACACTCCGGATAGATTAGAGATTAAGAAATTTAATCCAATCTTGAAAAAGGTGACTATTCATAAAGAAATTAAATAATTATTAGTCATGGCAAAGAAAACGGTAGCATCCTTACAAACAGCTTCAAAGAGATTAACTAAAGCAATAAAAATGGTTAGATCTCCAAAAAGTGGAGCATATACATTCCAAGAGATGGTTACAGCTCCTGAGTTTGTTGATGAATTTCTTAAAAAGAAATAATTAATTCATATAATATATAGAAAAGCTACTTTCAGTTATGAAAGTAGCTTTTTTATTTTCTATATTTACCTTTCTGATATTAATTTAATTTAAGTTTATAAACGATTGACTATGAGTTTCTTTAAAAAAATATTCTCCTCTGAAAAAAAGGAAAGTTTGGATAAAGGATTAGAAAAAACAAAATCTAACTTTTTTTCTAAATTAACCAAAGTAGTTGCAGGGAAGTCAAAAGTAGATGATGAGGTGTTAGACCAGTTGGAAGAGATACTTGTTTCTTCAGATGTAGGGGTAAATACAACACTAAAGATCATCACACGTATTGAAGATCGTGTTTCTAAAGATAAATATGTTGGAACAGATGAACTGAATGTTATTCTTCGAGAGGAGATAGCAGGGCTTTTATCCGAAACAAATGTTGGTGAAGCAGTCGATTTTGAAGTGCCCGTAACGACAAAACCATATGTTATTATGGTAGTAGGAGTAAATGGTGCCGGAAAAACAACAACGATTGGAAAGTTAGCCTATCAGTTTAAAAAAGCAGGTAAAAATGTGGTGCTCGGAGCAGCTGATACTTTCAGAGCGGCAGCAATTGATCAATTACAGGTATGGGCAGACAGAGTAGGAGTTCCAATTATTAAACAGCAAATGGGAAGTGATCCCGCTTCTGTGGCATTTGATACATTACAGTCTGCTGTAAGTCAGAATGCAGACGTGGTGATTATTGATACTGCAGGTCGTCTGCACAATAAAGTTAATCTGATGAATGAGCTTGCTAAAGTAAAACGAGTAATGCAAAAAGTAGTTGGTGACGCTCCTCATGATGTTCTTTTAGTACTGGATGGGTCTACCGGTCAGAATGCTTTTGAACAGGCAAAACAGTTTACAGTAGCTACAGAAGTAACCTGTCTGGCAGTAACGAAATTAGACGGAACTGCAAAAGGTGGCGTTGTAATCGGTATATCAGATCAGTTTAAAATTCCTGTCAAATATATTGGAGTAGGAGAAGGAATTGAAGATTTGCAGGTATTTAACAAGTATGAATTTGTAGACTCCTTTTTTAAATAATGGAAAATAAAAAAACACGTGGACCCATTTTAGTATCGTTTACTAAAATAATAGCCTATTTCAGTTTGTTTTATTCTGTAATGTTATTTTTTATGATACTTATAAATTGGTATCATTCTTTCTCCAGTGATAATGCAGCAGCAGCAACTATTTATCTGAGTAAAAATAATCCGTATTACATTTTGTTATTAGGATCAGTATTGGTAAGCGGGATCAATTTCTATTGTATAAAAAAAGAGAAATACAATTGGATAATCGCAGCAATTTCTATGTTTCTGATTGGTTTTACAAGAATCAATTTTGATGAAATTTATAAATATTTCAGTTAATATATTATGCAGAATCTACTTAAATTAATTCCTCTTTTTTTAGTTTTTACAGCTTGTCAGCAAAAAGTAAATCCTACAGATATAGCTAAATTAAACGGTTATTGGGAGATAGAAAAAGTAATACTACCAGACGATACAGAGAAAGAGTATGGTATTAATCTTACCTATGATTATATTGAGCTAGGAAAAGACAATAAAGGTTTCAGAAAGAAAGTAACCCCTCAGTTAGATGGTAAATTTCTGGTAGACGACTTATCTGAAACTCTGGAAGTTGTTACAGAAAAAGAGAAAGTATATATAAAGTATACAACCCCTTATAACAGTTGGAAAGAAGAGCTGAAATTGGTTTCTGATGAAAAGTTGGAAATTGTAAATGCAGATAATAAGACTTATATTTATAAAAGAGCAACAGCAATTAATCTATAATCTAATATGGCAAAGCGACTGAATGATAATAGTCCTATCGGAGATGTTCTGAAAGAAATTATTCAGATGAATAAACTTCAGCCCGGAATAGATCAGATAGCAGTTAAAGAAGCTTGGGTGAGTTTGATGGGAAATGGAGTGAACAGTTATACCCGGGATATAATGCTTAGAGGAAGTACGCTTTATGTTGAGTTAACCTCGGCAGTATTGAGAGAAGAGCTGAGTTATGGTAAGCAAAAGATTATAACAATGATTAATGAAGAATTAAGACGAGATGTTGTAAAAGAGGTTGTTTTAAGATAATTGTTTTTTTAGAAGAAAGAGTAAAGAGCAAAGGTCAAGAAGAAAGAGACAAGATATTTACGAGATACGATATTTGATATACGGTTTATCCTGCAAGGTTTTTTTTAACCTTGTAGGTATAATTAATTATATGAATTAGATATTAGATTTACGATATGTTGTAGAGGTGCGTTTTAACGTATCTAACGATATACAATAGTTGTTCTGCGAAGGTCTCCTGACCAGCGTTGGTATTAATTCCGGTCAGAGACCGATTACACCGCTGCAAAGTCAGAGGCTTTGCAGAGCAGAGAAACTTTAAAGAAAACAAATAATCGAATAATTCATAAAAAAACCGTTTCAGATGATGAAACGGTTTTTTTATATTCTGAAAATTCTGAATTTAGAATTGTTCTCTTACAGCAAAATGGAAAGCAGACTCTATAGCAGCATTCTCATCACTGTCAGACCCATGAACAGCATTTTCTCCAATAGAAGTAGCAAAAGCTTTTCTGATGGTGCCTTCAGCTGCTTCAGCAGGATTAGTAGCTCCGATAAGAGTTCTGAAATCTTCTACTGCATTGTTTTTTTCCAAAATAGCAGAAACAATTGGACCTCTTGACATAAATTCAACTAATTCTCCGTAGAAAGGTCTTTCACTGTGAACAGCATAAAACGCTTTAGCATCTGTTACAGTTAGTTGTGTTAATTTTAAAGAAACGATTTTAAAACCAGCTTTAGTGATCATTGCTAAAATCTCCCCGATGTGCCCTTTTTCCACAGCATCAGGCTTAATCATTGTAAATGTTCTGTTTGTTGCCATTATAATTTTTTATTTGTGCGAAATTAGTGTTTTTTAATGAGATATTTAAGAGAAATGATTTCAATTTATAATTTAAAAAGAGTCTTGTATTCACTCATTTTTTTTAATTTATTTTGAAGTAAAATGTATAAATAAAAGCGACAACTACAGGATACAATCGGGGAGTTTTTATTTATATAGTTATATCAATTTTTATTTAAAACTACAACCTATTCTTTTATAATCTTCATAGGCATAGAGGGGCACTGTTCTACCTAATGATTTTTTTATAAAGATATGTGATAACCCAAAACCCTAATTTTGTATTATAATTACATACATTTACTTGATATACATTGTGTTTTTTATACTATATTTGTCTCATAATATGATATAAGTTAAAATGAATAATATAGATAAATCTAATATTTATAAAAGTCTCGCATTGCAATACATGTATTCTATAATAGTAATCAGTGTAGTGCTCGTTTCTTTTTACTGGTATATTGAATTACCTTTTTTTATGTTTATATTTTTAGGGAATTTGGCATTCTCTATAGGGATTGTTTTATTCATTTTTAAAAAAAAGTATACTTCCTTTAAAAGTCTGATAACACCTTATTTAATAATAGTATCTTTATTGTGCTATTATATTTTATTATGCTTTAGAGAGCAAACTCCTCTTACTTTCATGTGGTATATTTTATTTCCTGTTATAGCTTACATTTTCTTTTCATTACGGGTAGCTATTTATTGGATAATATATATACTGGTTCTGATTTTGTCAACTTTTATAGTAAAAGAAAGGTTTATTCTGCCAGAATTAATTTTATCTCAAAAAGAATTAATTTCAATAAATATTTTTACACTAATATCTATTATTTATTTACTCTACTTATTTTTATATTATATACATAAATTGTTTGAATTTGATTTGAATACTCTTTCAGTAAGTACTGTTTTAACAGAAGAAAAAGATACCTGAAAGAAGAAAGAAAAGTATATTTTTGTTCTATAGCACTACAATATTGAATTTCTGTTCCAATGGTTTTAATTCCTTTGATAGTCTTGTTATCATATCCTCTCCGTTGATAAGGTAATATTCTGAAAAATTATCTTTACGTTCCTGTAAGCTGTTAAAAGGGAATAATTCATCTTTAAGATCTGTGATGCGTTCCAATTCCATACTAAATTTCCTTTTCTGAGCTTTTAACAGACGTTTTTCTAAATTCTCCAGTCCTTTAATCTGTTTTGCTTCCTGTGCTTTTACAGCTCCTATAAAAGAAGCATCTGTTTGTTTTGAGATCAGGAATAGTGTGTCAAACTGCTTTTTTAAAAAGTTTTTCTGTTCAGAAAGGTCTATTGGGAAATCGGATAATGCTTTTGTTTTCTGAGTGATCAGATCCTGTTTTTTCAGAAACAGGTCTGCCCAGGATAAATTTAGTTTATCTGCTTTTTTTGCCTGTTTTTCAGTTGCCAGAAGAACAGAATTTCGTAATAACAATATTGGAAAAGTAATGTTACTTTTCTCAAAGTAATATTTTAATTCCAGCCAGTAAGCCAGTTCCCCACCTCCACCAATGTAACAGAGATTAGGCAGAATAACTTCCTGATATAAAGGACGCATAATAACATTAGGGCTAAATTTTCCCGGATGTTGTTCTAATAAATTTAGAATTTCAGTCTGAGAAAAACGAATTTCAGTATTATTAACCCGGTACTGATCTTTTTCAAATACGATTCGTTCTCTCATGTTATCTTCTAAATAGAATAGATTGATTTCTCTGGGATTAACTTGAATCGTATAGTTTTTTAATATTTCAGTTGTTTTTGAGACTTCCTGACTGGCACTCTGATGTAATAGCTCTTCTCTTATGTAAGGAATGAATTCATTTTTCAGATCCGTAACATCCGCGTCCAGAATAACCAGACCATAGTTAGCAAATAAAGCATTTGCCAGATGTCGGGTTGCATCTGCTAAATTATCAAAAGACAAATAGCTTTCCTCAAACATTTTTTTGATATCGGCTGCATTATTTCCAATTCCCAGTTCGTTTGAAAAAGCTTCAAAAACATCTTCCAGACCTTTTGTATTTAGCCGACCCACAGGACCGTTACTTTCTTTATTCCAGACAATTTTTTTTCCTTTGAAATTGAAATGATTGATTTCTTCAAAATCATGGTCTTCTGTTGCCATCCAGTAAACAGGAACAAAATTATATTCAGGATAGGTCTCTTTTAATTCCTTAGTCAGATTAATAGTCGATATGATTTTATACAGAAAATAAAGAGGTCCAGTAAACAGATTCAATTGATGTCCCGTAGTAATAGTAAAGGTGTTGTTCTCTAATAACAGATTGATATTCTGTTGTGTTAAGAGAGAAGCGTTTGTTCTTTTATATTGTTTATGTAGTGCAGCTACCAGAACACTACGATGATTCCGGTCAAAATTTTGTTGTTTCTCTATAATTTGATCTTTGAAATTCTCTATAGAAGGAAAACGATTATAAAGAGACTGAATATTAGGTTTTTGATCTAAATAGTCATTCATTAACGGAGTGAAATATCCAGATTCTTGATAGCTAATACAATCAGTAGGCATATTAAATGATTTAAGTTTTCGCTAAATTAATGAAAAATATAGTACGAAAAAGGCTTTAACAATAGGTTATGATTTAGTGTTTTTGATTCAGTAATCAGAGTCTGAAAGAAGACTTTTACAGCAAAAAAGGAACTTTAATAGAATGAATATTTTTTTTGTCTATCTAAGTGTTTTGTTTATAGTTGATTACTTTTTTTGAGTAAAAATAATATGTAATTGATCTATTTTCCAGATGTATGATATTATTTTAATAGGAGAAAATATTGATCAAGTCTCAATGGTATATAAGGATATTACTAAAATAATAATAAATCAGGTAGAACAGGTTGATATTCTAGGTACTTTTACATTAGAAACGGTAAGAATGGATCGATAATTGCAGATGTTAGGTTATATTCTATTTTTACTGTAAGAAATAAGTGTGGAGAACAGAACCGGAAAAGGGAAAACGAACTGAATGTAGAAAGAGGAAATCCGGTAAGAACCTTTAAAGGAACTGATTTCAAAAAACAGAAAGATGAGAAAAGTTACAGAGCCACTTTTTAAAAATTAAACCACAATTTAATAAACGAACTGAAACGATGGGAACAAATATTCATGATACGCATTTATTCGAAGCATTAGATGCATATCCCTATAATTTATCGGAAGCCATAGAATCTCTTAATTATGCTTTATCTTATGATAATAAGAACACACTGGCATTATGTTTAAAAGGGAGAGTTTATGCGGAACAACTTAAGGATTACGAACAGGCAAAATTATGTTATGAGGAAGCTCTTGCAGTAGATATTCATGCACTTGAGGTATATCCAAATTTTATTCTGACTCTGATCTGGAATGAGGATTATGATCAGGCGCAAAAGCTGATTGATTTTGCGATGACAATAAAAGGAATGGATAAAGCGCAGATCTATTTGAGACAGGCTATGCTTTTTGAGAGTTTACTCCAATTTAAAGAGGCTAAAAAAGCAGCAAAACAGGCTATTTTGAATAATTTTGATGCCGATCTGCAACAGGATATTTGGGAAGTACATAGCCGAATTAAAGATAAAATAAAATTATTATCAGGGAAAACATCTAAAAAAAATAAGGAGACAAAAAAGAAGAAAAAAGTCAATAAAAAGAAAAAATAATCTTTATAAACTAAATAAGGTACAGGATAATAACTGTACCTTATTTAGTTTATAGCTTCATTTTAAAATTATCTATATAAAGTAGAGCTCTTTGAGAAATTAGAGATAATTTTGCAGTTAAATTTTTAGCATTGAAAGCAACGATTTTCTTACTTACTCCACCTTTTACTCAGCTGAACACACCTTATCCGGCAACAGCCTATATTAAGGGATTTCTGAATACAAAAAAGATAACTGCTTTTCAGGCAGATTTGGGTATTGAAGTGATTCTGGAATTATTTTCAAAAACAGGATTGCAACAACTTTTCAATGTAATTAATCAGCAGGAACTATCTAAAGATCTGAATATTCAACGGATTGTTACTCTTCAGGAAGAATATATTAAGACAATAGATGCTGTGATTTTATTTCTGCAGGGTAAAAATCCAACATTGGCACATCTGATCTGTCAGGAAGATTTTTTACCGGAAGCTTCTCGTTTTGCTGCACTGGAAGAATTGGACTGGGCATTCGGAACTATGGGGACTCAGGATAAAGCAAAACATCTGGCAACTTTATATCTTGAGGATATTTCTGATCTGATTGTAGCCTGTATAGATGAGAATTTTGGTTTTAGTCGTTATGCAGAACGGCTAGGAAGATCAGCCAACAGTTTTGATGAACTGTATCAGGTTTTGCAGCAGGAGTATACGTATACAGACGAGATTCTAATTGGAATATTAGAAGAACGAATGAAAGCAGTTCAGCCTAAAGTAGTTGCAATATCAGTTCCTTTTCCAGGAAATTTATATGCTGCTTTCCGTTGCGGACAATGGATAAAGAAATCTTATCCGGAAGTGAAAGTAGCAATGGGTGGAGGTTTTGCTAATACTGAATTACGTTCCGTGTCTGATCCGCGTGTTTTTGAATTCTTTGATTTTATTCTTCTGGATGATGGAGAAGCACCTATCGAGAATCTGATAGAATATGTGGAAGGAAATAGACCAATTACAGAATTGAAACGTACTTTTACTTTGCAGAATGGTGAGGTAACCTATATTGATACTAAAAACAGCAGAGATTATAAACAATCGGAGATAGGAACACCCGATTACAGCGATTTGTTGCTAGATCAGTATATCTCAGTAATTGAGATTGTAAATCCAATGCATCGCATGTGGAGTGACGGAAGATGGAATAAACTGACGATGGCACATGGTTGTTACTGGGGGAAATGTACCTTTTGTGATATTTCACTGGATTACATCAAAATATATGAACCTGTTGCAGCAAAGCTGTTATGTGACCGTATTGAAGAAATGATGGTGCAGACAGGGCAGAATGGATTTCATTTTGTAGATGAAGCAGCACCTCCTGCCTTGATGAGAGCACTTGCTTTAGAAATCTTAAGACGAAAAATAACAGTTACCTGGTGGACAAATATCCGATTTGAAAAAAGTTTTACACGTGATCTGTGTCTGTTGTTAAAAGCTTCCGGTTGTATGGCAGTTTCCGGAGGACTTGAAGTTGCTTCAGATCGATTACTGGAGTTGATACGAAAGGGAGTGACGGTATCGCAGGTAGCAAAAGTAACCCGTAATTTTACTGAAGCAGGAATAATGGTTCATGCCTATCTGATGTATGGTTTTCCGACACAAACAGCGCAGGAAACGATTGACTCTCTGGAAATGGTACGACAAATGTTTGAAGCGGGGGTTTTACAGTCCGGTTTCTGGCATCAGTTTGCTATGACCGCACATAGCCCTGTCGGAATGTATCCTGAAAAATTTGGTGTGCTTAAAGAAACCGAAGTGATCGGAACTTTTGCTAATAATGACATTGTTCATATTGATAAAATAGGGGCAGACCATGAGAAGTACAGTTTTGGACTAAAAAAATCATTGTTCAATTTTATGCATGGGATTTGTTTTGATTATCCTCTGCAGGATTGGTTTGAGTTTAAGATACCCAAAACAAAGATACCGGAAGATTTTATATTTAATGCTGTTCATGAAGAAGAAGAACTGCTTATAAAATCATCTGCTAAGGTTGCATGGTTAGGAGGAAAACCGATTATAAACCATTTTACAAAAAGAAAAAAAGGAAATCAGTGGGAAATAACAACGCTTACTTTTCATGATAAAAAAGAAAGTTTTAGTATTCAGATCGGCAAAGAACAGGGAGAATGGATCGTAGAAATATTGTGGAAACTCTCTGTATTAAATGAAAAGATATATTCTTTTCAGGAAATAAAAACGGATTATGAATTAAAAGGTTTAGAAGACTTTGAGTTACTCTGGTATTCTAAACCCTTTAATACATTGCGGGAATTTGGACTTTTGATTTTATAGGTCTATTTTCTCAGCATTTTTTTATCTCTTTCAGATTTTATCATCAGATACTTTTCCGTCTGTTCTTTTGTAAGTACAGGAAGTATTTCTTCATCCATTTTATCGGAAAGAAGTTTCATTTTTTCTGTTTTTTCCTCTGTTCGCATTCCTTCCTGCTCTGAGATAACGGTCATTTTATTTTTATTATCTGTTAGAACAGTTGTTATCACTGCTTTCTGAAAATCATCAAGTGTTAATAGTTTATCCAGATATTGAACAGAAGACTGAATAAAATCTAAAGGTTCTTTTTTAGATTGCGCAGAAGTGTTTATTGAAAGAAGGAAGAATACCAGTAAGGTAATATAAGATATATTCAATTTCATAGTTTGTATTATTTATGATTTAAAACCCATAAATTTACGAATTATTACTTTTAAATGCTGTTACAAAAAACAACAAATTTGGCAGAACAATAGGGTGTGTAACAATGTATCTTTCGATTTCCTGATGTGGTTGTATTACAGAATCGAAACCTTTGGAAGAAAAATAGTCTGCAACCTCTTCTTTATTAAAATGACCGATAAAAGGTTCTTTATTGGCTTCTAAAAAAGAAAGAACATTACTGATCATTTCTCTTTTTGGATGTTCTTTATCTAAAAGAACTTGTTCGTTGAAAAAGTCTGCCATTATTCCTGTAATATTGAAATTAGCAATAAAAAAATCGAGAATTTCAAAGACTTTCTTCGCTCGAATAAAACAGGTGCCTCCTTCCCAAAGTAATACAGTTCTTTTTTTGAAGGAAAAGTTATGTATTAAAAGTTCATCTTTTAATTTTTCAGGATCAATATTAGTGAGATCACAGTGTAATATTGTTGCTTTTGTTTTAAGAGGTAGTTTATTATAAGCTTCATTAATTGCAGGAGCAGAGATGTCCAGTCCTATTATTTTTTTATCTGACAAACCTTCTATTGTATCTGCTTTTGTATCCAGACCAATACTTAAGATTAATACTTGTTCAAATTTATCACTATTAGTTTTTATTTGTTTATTAAAGTAATATTCTCTGGTTTTTATATTGTTCGTAAACATTCCTCCGTTTGCATCATTAATATACTTCTGAATGAAATCAGCATCTTCTTCATGATCCTGAATTAAAAGCTGAGCTCTTTCATTTTTAAGTTTTTTTGCTCTTATATAAGAGACAGCATACATTGTTTTACTTAAGTTTTGATCCATAAATCTTTATTGTTGTTGTTTTATTGTTGTTTCTTTTAATATTGTATGGTATCTGTTATTTATTGGCTAATATAAGTTTTATTTATATAATAAATTGTGTTAAATTGTAATTTATTTATTTATTAACGCTCAGAAAAATATCTATGTACAGAAATCTATTCGATTTATAACACTTTAAAGAGCGCTTAAAGTGAAGATAATACATGTATTTAAGCTCTTTTTAGCTTATTTTTATAATTTATTGCTTTTTTTTAATTGATTCTGGAATTATTGATGTTTTATTGATATATTAGCGATATATAGAAAATAGTTTCTAACAATATGAGACTTTGTTAAACAGATTATAAATGCTGTTTATAATTTTAATGTCTCTAGTTATTATACTATCTAAAATAAATTTGTATAACTAAATTAAAAGGAAGAATATGTTCAAAAATGTTATTGTAAAAAAACCAGGAAAAAGTTATGTTGAAGGTTTAACAACCTCAAATTTAGGTGTTCCGGATTATGAAAAATTATTAAAGCAGCATCAAGGATATATTGAAGCATTAAAGAAGTGTAACGTAGGAGTTCATTATCTTGAAGAATCGGAAGCTTTTCCTGATTCTACATTTGTAGAAGATACTGCCGTTCTGACCTCTTCTTTTGCAGTAGTTACCAATCCGGGAGCAGAGACCCGTAATGGTGAAAAGGATCTGATGGAGCCTGAACTGGAAAAATTTTATACTAAAAAATACTATATCAAATTTCCCGGTACAGTAGAAGGAGGAGATGTACTTCAGATCGGTAATAAATTCTATATAGGTGTTTCCACCCGTACTAATCAGGAAGGGGCAGAACAGTTAAAAAGAATATTAGAAAGAGAGAACTATGAAGCTTATGTTTTAACTTTAAAAGAATTTTTCCATCTAAAAACAGGGATTTCCTATCTGGGCAATAATACAGTAGTTCTTGCCGGAGAATATGTAGGTCATCCGTTATTTGAGGAATATTCACAAATTGTGGTTCCTAAAGAAGATGAATATTCTGCAAACTGTATTCGTGTAAATGATTATGTGCTTATTCCTCTTGGTTATCCAAAAACTAAAGAAAAAATGCAGTCTTCCGGGTTTTCAGTTATTGAAGTAGAAATGAGTGAGTTTCAGAAACAGGATGGAGGATTAAGCTGTCTTTCTTTACGTTTTTAATTTTTTTTATGCAGAATAAAAAAAAGAAAAATAAAAAAGTATTAGTTCGCGCAATGAAGAGTAGACATCTTATGATGCTGTCTTTAGGAGGGATTATAGGTACAGGTTTGTTTCTGAATGTGGGTTTGACCATTAATCAGGCAGGTCCTGCAGGAGCCATATTGGGTTACCTGATCGGAGGAGCTATTTTATTTATGGTAATGACTTGTTTAGGAGAGCTGGCTGTTGAAATGCCGGTTTCAGGGTCTTTTCAAACCTATGCAACAAAATTCATTAGCCCTTCTGTTGGTTACGCTCTAGGCTGGGTTTACTTTATAGGAGTTGCAGCAACTGCTGGTGTAGAAGTTACAGCAACAGGAATTTTAATGCAGCATTGGTTTCCGGACGTACCCGTTTGGATATGGTGTGTTGTTTTCATAATGGCATTATTTGTTATGAATGCTGTTTCTACGAAAGCTTTTGCCGAATCTGAATTCTGGTTTGCAGGAATAAAAATAGCAGCTGTAGCTTTCTTTATTGTTATAGGAGTTTTAGTTATTTTTGGTTGGATACCTATTGAAAGAGCAGAGCCTGCGCACTTTGTGGATAATTTATTTCCTGCTAAGATGTTTCCCTCAGGTATATTCATTGTGTTTGTCACTATGATGAATGTTATATTTTCCTATCAGGGATCAGAAGTAGTAGGAATAGCAGCAGGAGAATCAGAAAACCCTCAAAAGAATGTTCCAAGAGCTATAAAAACAATTATTATCAGAGTTATATTTTTTTATATTGCTTCGATAATTGTATTGGCAACCATATTTCCATATACGGAACTGGGGGTGTCAGAAAGTCCTTTTGTTACCCTTATGAAAGTTGTAGGAATCCCATATGCTCCGGATATTATGAATTTAGTGATATTAATTGCTATTTTATCAGTAGGAAACTCCTGTATATATGCCTCTTCTCGAATTATATGGGCAATGTCAAAACAGGGAATGGTTACTAAATCTCTTTCAAAACTAACTAAAAATAAAGTTCCAATGAATGCATTGCTTTTTACTTTATTATTTTCATGCATTTCATTGTTGACAGTAGTAATGGAGGCAGATATTGTATATGTATTATTGGTTTCTATTGCTGGAATTGCGGTAACTATCTCATGGATGGGTATTACAATGTCTCATTTTATGTTCCGGCGTAAGTTTATAAGAAAGGGGGGGGATCTGGCAGATTTAAAGTATAAAGCGATATGGTATCCTTTTTTACCTTTATTCTGTTTTTCTTTTTGTTTTATGATTTTAGTATTTTTAGCCTGGGATCCAACTCAGCGTATTGGTTTACTCTGTGGAGTTTCTTTTTTCATTTTGACAGGATCTTATTATAAAATAATCTTAGAACCCCGAATAAAGGCTAAAAAAGAAAGGAAAAATATAGCAAAAGCAAAGCTGGTCTATCAAGAAATTTCAGATAAAGAATAAAATAGAAATGGTTATTTTAAAAAGGGAGGTACAATAGTTTGTATCTCCTTTTTTATGAAATATAGAGGCTGTTTTCTGTTAATAGAATCGTTGAAGATTTAAAGTAGTATAGAATCTGATTCTAATAGGATTGTTTTATTTATATTCGCGATTATTAATTTTTAATTATAAAATAATAGAGTTATGGCTGTATTGAATACGTTTCTACAAATAGTAGCAGGTGTTGTAGTGTTGGTTTTGATTTATTATATATTTCATTTATTTAATTATATCTATTTTAAAAAAGGTGATTTTAAGAAAGCTCTAAAAGGAGTAGTTGTTACTGTTATTGTTTTATTTGGTTTGATTTTTCTTGGGATTAAAGTAGAAAATAGTATTGTGACTTATAGAGATATTGATGGGTATTATCTTGAAGCGCTTGAGAAAGATTCAGTTGATCGCAATCCCTCAGATTTACAAATAATTGCAAGTTTAGCAAGGGTCAATTTAAAAGAAGAAGATGAGCAAAAATATAGAGAAGTTATAAAAGAAGCTTTTCTGGAGGCATATACCAATCCATTTAAAACAAGAGAAATGGCTCTGGAAGAGTATGAGAAAATAATGAAAGAAAAAAAGAAGTAAAAAGATGTTCGTTTTCTCGGATATTTCCAGTAGGAAATAAGAAAATATATTTCAAAAAAAAACAGAATTAGTATAAATTTTTTTATACTGATTCTGTTTTTTATTTTTATATAAAAAAATTCCGGTTTGATTTTTTGTTTGATTTTTATAACTTTAAAAAATGAGACATACAGAAACGATACAGGAGTTCTACGACCGTTTTTCTACGGCAAATGAAATTAATTTACCTATTAGTAAAGCGGGGGTTGGTCATTTTAATATTTTCCCCCGATGGCGTTGTTCTGCAGAATATAGACGTCGTGATTTTTATAAAATAGCTTTGGTAATAGGAACAGGGAAATTATTTTATGCAGATAAAGAAATTATAATTGACCGACCTGCTTTGATTTTTTCTAATCCGGTTATTCCTTATTCATGGGAAGCAGTATCGGATTTGCAGGAAGGCTGGATTTGTTTATTTACAGAAGAGTTTATTCAGCCATGGAATCATATAGTTTCTGTGCAGGATTTTTCGATATTTCGTATGGAAGATAGTCCTGTGTTTTTTCCGGAAGAAAACTCCTTGAAAGAGATTTTTTTCCTGTTTGAGAAAATGGCACAGGAAATGGCTTCTGATTATTTGTATAAATACAATATATTGCGAAATTATTTACAGCTAATAATTCATGAAATATTAAAACAGTATTCCGAAACAGGAATTAAAAATAAGCAAGTTAATGCAGCTCATCGCATTACATTTGATTTTTTAGAATTACTGGAAAAACAATTTCCGATTGATTCACCTGAGAACCCTCTGAAATTGAAAACAGTACAGGATTATGCACAAACTCTGTCAGTCCACAGTAATCATCTGAATCATTCTGTAAAAGAGATTACCGGTAAAACAACTTCTCAGCATTTATCAGACAGAGTGATACAGGAAGGAAAAGCACTACTCCAAAATACGGATTGGAACATATCAGAAATAGCATATGCCTTGGGATTTAATTATTCATCTTATTTTACTAACTTTTTTCGTAAAAATACAGGTATTTCTCCAAAAGAGTTTCGGATAAGAATTATTTGATTTTTATATGTATCACTTTCATTTTTATAATTTATAAAAACAGAAGTGTTTTAATTTTGTGATATTAAAAAATATAATAAATCATGGGGTTAAAAAATAAAAAAAGAGAAGTTACGGTAATTATAAAGTCTAAATTAGGTAAATCTGAAGAACTTAAAGTTGCTGTTTTAGATTTAATTGAAGAAACAATAAAAGAACCCGGATGTGAAATATTTAAAGTATTTCAAAATGATCAGGATCCTGAAGAATTTATTCTTTGGGAGGTTTTTAGTGACTCATCTGCAATTGATATACATATGGAAAAAGAGTACACCAAAAAATATTTCTCTCTAGAGCTTGCAGAATCTTATAAAGGGATTTATCATTCAGAATTATCCAGATAAACGATAGCGCCAGAGGCTTAAAAATAGAAGAGTTTATTTTAAATTTTAAACAGACTCTAAGAATAATTAAATTTTATTTATCAAAATGAAGTACAGAAAATTAGGAAAAACGGATGAGAACCTTTCTGCAATAGGATTAGGTTGTATGGGAATGTCACATGCTTATGGAAGTAGAGATGATAAAGAAAGTATAGCTACTTTACATAAAGCATTAGATCTGGGTATTAACTTCTGGGATACTGCCGATTTTTATGGCGGTGGGGCTAACGAAGAGTTAATAGCAAAGGTTTTAAAAGAGAACAGAGATAAAGTGTTTCTTGCTACAAAATTTGGTTATCGCTTTAAAGGAGGAAACCTTTTAGCGACTGAATTTGACGGGTCTCCTAAATGGATGAGACAAGCAATTGAATTAAGCTTAAAGAGATTAAATGTGGAATGTATTGATTTGTATTATGCACATCGAGTAGATCCAAACGTGCCTATAGAAGAAACTGTTGGAGCAATGGCGGAACTGGTACAGGAAGGAAAGGTGAAGTATTTGGGATTATCAGAAGCTTCGGTCAAATCTTTACGAAAAGCAAATAGTGTACACCCGATCTCAGCATTACAAAGTGAATATTCATTATTGACAAGAGATGTCGAAAAAGAAATAATACCGGTTGTAAATGAATTGGGAATATCATTTATTCCATTCTCACCGCTAGGAAGAGGGATGTTTACAGATAATTTTGACATGTCTCAGATCGAAGAAGGTGATGCCAGATTGTTTCTGCCTCGTTTTCAAGGAGAACATCTTATTAATAATCAGAATCTGATGAAAGAGTTAACCAAATTTGCTCATGGAAAAAATAGTAGTACGGCACAACTTGCTTTAGCATGGATTCTGGCAAAAGGAACAAATATTATTCCAATACCGGGAACAAAAAAACAAAAATATCTGGAGTTGAATGCTCAGGCAGTTACTATTGATCTCACCATAGACGAAGTGGCTGAAATAGAAAATATAATAGCGAAATACCCTAATACAGGAGATCGTTATCCTGAAGCAGCAATGAAACAAGTTAATCATTAAAAATTAAAACACGGTTATTTCAGAAAAGGAATAACCGTGTTTTTTATAAGATACTATTTATGTTTTATCTTCTAATTTTGCTCATGTGTCAAGCGAATATTCTTTACAGATAGCATAATCTTTGTTTACGAGTATTTTTAAAACTTGTGAAACGTTCATAGCTTCCATTTCAAGATATTTTGCTGGGTATTATCCATATTAAATTTTTTCTTATAAAATAACCGTTTAATATTAACCATCGCCATATTTTTTGGAACTTTATGATATATTTGAGAATGGTGTTCAGACGTTTAATTTGTTTGCGAACTTAAAATGTAAAGACGTAGTCTATCTGTTTAAATGAAAAATAATTATTGTTTTTTTATTGTTTAGAACGAAGTAATCGGCTTGATAAAATGAAAGAGATCAGGATTAATCCGGTTAAACTAAGTGTAAGAAGATTCCATTTTCCATGATAATAAATTACTCCTGTTCCTGTTCCGATTAGACTGGAACCGATATAATAAAATAACCAGTAAATAGAGGTAGCCATACTTTTTCCTTTTTTGGCATGTTCTGATATCATTCGGCTGGCTAAGGTATGTGTAGCAAAAAAACTAAAGGTAAATATTCCTAATCCAATGATTATAAAGAACAGATTATCGGGAAGCATTAGTCCTAATCCTATGATGACTAAAATGATAGATAGTCTGATTAGTTTGAAGGAGGAGTAGATATCCGACCATTTTCCTATTATCATTGATCCGGCAACTCCTGTTATATACATTAAAAAGATAAAAGCAATAACATAATGCGGAAGTGAAAAGGGAATAGTTTCCAGACGAAAGCCCAAATAATTATAAATACTGACAAAACTACCCATCATTAAGGCTGCCACAAAGTACAGCCGAATCATTAGATCGTCTTTTAAAAAGATTTTCATCTGATGCAGACTTTCTGTGCTATTTGATTTTTGCGGTTTGAAAAATTTGGATTCCGGGAATAAGCGGGTAAAGAGTAGCCCCAGAAGTAAACTTCCGATCCCTATGCCGATCACAGCACCTCTCCAGCCAACCCATCCTGACAAAAGAGCTGCAAAAACACGTCCGCTCATTCCTCCAATTGTATTTCCGCTCAGATATAAACTGATTGCAAAACCAAGTATTCGCACATCGACTTCTTCTGATAAATAGGCTAAAGACACGGAGGAAACACCTGCAAGGACCATTCCTTTGATTAAATTGAGTCCAATCAGTACCGGAAAACTAAAAATAAATCCGGAAGCAATGGTCAGTAAAGAGGAAACAAGAAGTGAAAAGGCCATTAATTTTTTTCTTGGTAATTCATCTGCTTTAAAGGCAAGAAAGAACAAACCTAAAGCCATTCCTATTGTACAGGATGAAACCGTCCAGCTACTTTCTGCGGGAGTAATATTAAATTCTTCGCAGAGCGAAGATAACATAGGCTGGAATACATAAAGCTGAGCAAATATTGAAAGTCCGGATAAGAATATACCGATTTTAATGCTGTTAAAACGTTTCGTATTCTTTTGTGCTTTTTCCAAAAGATCAGATTCTTTTGCTATGGGAGATACTATCATATTCTGCATCCTTATTGAGTAAGGATTTCAACTAAGATTAATTTGTAATACGTAAAGTTATCAATTTTTTAGTTTTGTAGGGTAGAAAAAAAGTTTCAAAATAAAAAAGCCAACTACTTAGAAAGAGTTGGCTTTTTTACTATAATATCTGTTTATACTTACAAAGTAGAAGCTTCAACAGGAACTCCATATAAGTCAAATTCCGTAGCATCTGTAATCGTTATATTTACAAATTCTCCGGTTTTTACATAATGTAAGTTAGCATCAATTAAGACTTCATTATCTACATCAGGAGAGTCAAACTCTGTTCTTCCAATAAAATGTTCTCCTTCTTTTCTGTCAATGATACAACGATACGTTTTGCCTATTTTTTCCTGATTCAGATCCCATGATATTTGCGCCTGAATCTCCATGATTTCGGCGGCACGTTGTTGTTTTACTTCTTCAGGAACATCATCTTCTAATGAGTAAGCATGTGTGTTTTCTTCATGTGAATATGCGAAACATCCCAAACGTTCAAAACGCATTTCCTCAACCCAGTTTTTCAGTATTTGGAAATCTTCTTCGGTTTCTCCCGGATATCCTACTATCAGAGTAGTACGAATTGCCATTTCCGGAACGGCAGCTCTGAATTCTTTTAATAATTTAGTTGTTTTTTCCTGAGTAGTTCCGCGACGCATCGATTTCAGAATAGAATCTGAAATGTGTTGTAATGGAATATCAAGGTAATTACAAATTTTCGGTTCACGTTTCATGATTTCCAGTACATCCATCGGGAAACCGGTAGGGAAAGCGTAATGTAAACGAATCCATTCGATTCCTTCTACTTTTACCAGCGCTTCAAGTAACTCTCCTAAATTACGTTTCTTATATAAATCCAGACCGTAATAAGTCAAATCCTGAGCAATTAAGATTAGTTCTTTTACTCCGTTTTTAGCCAGACCTTCTGCTTCTTTTACTAATTTTTCAATAGATTGAGAAATATGTTTACCACGCATAATTGGAATAGCACAGAAACTGCATGGACGATCACAACCTTCTGCAATTTTCAGGTAAGCATAATTTTTAGGAGTAGTTGTTAATCGTTCTCCTAATAATTCGTGTTTATAATCCGCACCTAAAGCTTTCAGTAATAGAGGTAACTCTGTAGTTCCGAAATACTGATTTACATTAGGGATTTCTTTTTCTAAATCCGGTCTGTAACGTTCCGATAAACATCCTGTTACAAAAACTTTATCTACTAAACCCTGTTCTTTTTTATCAACGTATTCTAAAATAGTATTGATCGATTCTTCTTTTGCGTTATTAATAAATCCGCAGGTATTAATTACTATAATATTTCCTTCTTCTGCCTGAGGAGCTTCGTGTGTTACTTCTTTACCGCTGGCACGTAGTTGTCCCATCAGTACTTCACTGTCATATACGTTTTTAGAACACCCGAGAGTGATCACGTTAATCTTGTTCTTTTTTAAAGATTTGGTTCTCATAGAATTATAAATTGGAGTGCAAAATTACATTTTTTATCATTAGAAGTACCATGATTCCTTCTATTATTTGAAGAGGGTTTAAGTTTGTAAATATTTAATTTAGTTTTTGATTATTTTTTTTGTTAGAAGTGTTTCTTCATTATTTATATGTAGAATATAGATTCCTGATGGAGCAGAATGAGTATTTATTTCTATTAAATTATCAGAAATTATAGTTTTATTAATTTTTATTTCATTACCAAATGTATCGAAAAGTTTTATTTTTTCTAAATTTTTAAATTTGTTGGTATTTTGTAAATAAAAATTATTTGTTGTTGGGTTTGGATATAAATTGAAATTGTTATTTGTTATAGATAAGTTTCTTTCTGTTTCAATATTCTGTAAATGTATATTGTCAATTATCGGATTTGAATTTAAGTTTTCTCGGTCTTCTGAGATAGAGATTATTTCTTTTTTATTTTCGTTATTTGTTATCAATGTTAAACTTCTTCTACCTCCTCCTCTAGAGCCTGTAGTGCCTATTGGTCTATTGACTATTATTTCATTGCCATTATTTATAGTTGCATTATTTTGAATAATTAATCTCCTAAAAGTTGTTTTTGAAGTACCTCTTCGAGCAGGACTTGTAAAAACATGAATATAATTTTGATTTATTGCTCCATTTATGTTATTCCATATTAGAGGATTTGATTCATTTGTTGCTATTTGCCATTGGTAAGAAAAATTATCAGAAATATTAGGGATATTTCCATTGAAAGGTTGAGGTTGACTATTGTTTGAATTTAAATTTTGACTACAGCAAATTGTATTTTCTATAATTTTATCGCTTACATTTATCGTTATTGTATTACTTACATTATGACCATTGTTGTAGAATGCTACTCTTCTATACGATATTGTTTTAGTAAATAAATTTGTGGGTGAATAATCTTTGGATATTATGCCGATAATATTTGTCCAATCATTATTTAAATATTTTTGTTGCCATTGATATGTTGATATATTTGAATACTCTGCTATGTCATTACAGCCTCTTCTTACACATCCTTCTTTTATTTTTATTTTTGGTTGTGTCGTAGAGAAAGGTTGTGCTTGCTTTCCAGTAGTAACAATTTGATTTTCAGATATATTATTGTATAAAATAGGATTGCTGCTTTTTATTATTGCACAATTAAAATTTATATCTATTTCTTGAAAACTAAGCCGAATCTTTAAATATGAGCTTGGGGATAAATCAGATGATTTTATTTTTAGATTATTAAATGTTAATGTACCATTGGTAATAGTTGGTGTAGTCCATTCACTTAAACTTGCTTTAATCGATGTGTTGTCAGCTATTTGAATTACTATACTTGGATAATAACCAAGATTAAGTTCTGATCCGTATGTACAATTAAAATTAAAAGATAAATCAATTGTTCTTATTCCAATTTCGTCATTTTCATAATCAGGAACAACTATTGTATTATTTATTAATGGTAATCCATTGCTATATAAAATATTCTTTATGTTTAAATTTGCTGTTGATGGTTTATATGGCTCATTTCCTGTTTTTGTACCACCAATAATCTTATATGTTAATTTATTTGAAATTACAGTTGTTGTATTTTCTGCTCTATAACTAAAAACAATAGAACAACCAGTATTATATACAGTACTTCTTTTAAAACGTAATTTTTGTCGATAAGTATAGCTATAGTTTGTATTGTTGAATTCTAATTTTATAGGTTTTACGAAGAGATAATGTGGAACAACGCCATTATTATAATATTCAGTCTGTTCATTATCAAAGGAATTTGGCTCAAAAAAATAACCGTTTGAAAAACCTTGATTGAAATTAATACTGCTCCCAGTATATGAAGTTTTTACATCAAATTCTATTTCTAGATCATCGACTCCATTAAAACTGAATGTATTATTTGGTAGTACCAAACCATTGGTTACAATATTCAATATTTCAATATTAACTTTAGGTTCATAATTAATATTTACACATTTATTTGTTGAGTATAATGTAAAATTAACTAGTAGTAATGCAATAAAATAATTTTTTAGTTGAATCATAATTTTATTTTAGGTTAATTACAAATATATAGTAAAAAACTACAAAATAAATTAATGATTATTAAGTATAAGATTTTATTCTAAAAAACAATCTTGACTGATTTATTAAAAAACAGATTGTTTTTTGTCAGGATTAAAAATAAGGGTAATTTAAAAAGATAAACCGTAGAGTAGAGGTGCACGGCCGTGCACCTCTACTCTACGGTTTATCTTTTTATACAGATGGTTTTACTGTTATAATTCAAATAATAGAGACAGAGATATATTATTAGTAACAGATTTGATCTTAGCACTGTCTGTTAAGCCGGTACTAAAGAAAGGCTGATTATAATCTCTTTTAGCATGGGAATAAGCTAAGTCTAATTTTGTAGATCCAAAATTAATACCGATACCACCGGAGAAGCCCTGCAGATCACCGATTGTTTTTCCATTTTTATAAGGGCTTTGTTCATAACGATAACCCCCTCTGAAACTTACATTTTCAACACGATATTCTCCACCAATTCTTACTTCGGAAGTTCCCTGAAGTACGTTTGACATTTCTCTGTTCAGATCACTGAAATTACGATCGGAATTAAACTTTGTATCACTATAGTCTTTAAAAGCATAATCAACAGAAAGCAATCCATTTTGTCCAAAAACAAAAGCTAAACTTCCTGTATAAGTTGCAGGACTTTGTAATTTATAAGTAGGGTATATATTTATAATTCCCGGATAATAAGAAATATACGGGCCTTTAGGGCAATCAGGGCAATATGTTTCCATACCTTGTGTTAATTCATCATTTAGTCTGTACCATGTAGGAGACTGGTAAGATAAACCTAAACGAATTTCATCCGTTGGTTTAATAATCGTTCCTAACTGAAAAGAGAACCCATTTCCATGTGTATACAGGTCATTGTTGTAACGTACATCTTGTACACCGTTATTAGGAGTTCTTGTAGTGCTATCATAGATGTCTTCATAGAAACTAGTTGATCTTTTATAGTCTACAAAATGGGCATTCAGGTTTAAACCAAAATAAAGCCAATCCTGATATTGTGTAGCGAAGTTAAAAGACAATTTTCCATTATAACCGGAAGAGGACATAGTACTCTCCTGATGATAATTATCAGTTCCTCCCATATTAGAAAAATAGTTGTTTGTTCCGGATGTGTTTTCAATAAGATAGGTTCCATATGCTAAAGAAGCTTGTTGTTCACGGAAGTTTAATTGATTATAATCCAGATTAAGTATATCTGTTGATTTTCCGTTAGCCTGATTTATAAAATATTGTGCAACTGAATTAGTAGGGTTATTACCTACTATAAAACTCTTATTGTCAAAGTTATTAGTATTTTCATAATTAATTCCTAATGAGAATTTCTTCCAGTCGTTATTGCTACTCTGATTGTCAAAAACAAAAACAGCACCAATCTGACTCAGATCAAAATCATTGTTTTTTTTAGAATATCTGCTTCCAAAATAATCTGATTTATTATTAGTATGGTAATTACTTACTGTAAAACCTACCTGATTATTAATAAAAACAGCTGAACCGGCAGGGTTAATACCTATTGAGGATAAATCTCCTCCTAGTGCACCAAATGCACCACTCATCGCTCTGAATCTTGCAGTACCATTTAAGTTATCCTGCGAAAAACGCATTGCATCTGATATATCCTGACCTTGCATTGCAGTAATTGAGAGCCCTACAAATGCTATTGATAAAATTTTTTTCATCTTTTTAGTTTTTTAATTAGAACAAAAAATACCCATTAAATGCAAAGGTGAGTTACAATAACATGGGTATTTTTTTAATTTTTGTGTGTATTTATCTTCTACCGCCTCCGCCAGAAGAACGTCCACCGCCTCCACCACCATATGAACCTCCACCACCGGATCTTCCTCCGCTATAGCTTGAAGAAGGTCTTGAGTAAGAAGAGCTGGGAGCGCTGTAATTACTACTGTTACTGCTTCTTCTGGTGTTGTTGTAATTACTACTTCCGGAGTTGTTATAAGCAGGTCTGGTAGCTGCATTATTGGTTGTATTACTACTGTTTCTTCTGGTAGTATTGTAATTGGTATTGTTATTACCATTATAAACAGGTCTGGTAGTTGCATTACTACTGTTACTGTTTCTTCTGGTAGTATTATAATTGGTATTGTTATTACCTTTATAAACAGGTCTGGTAGTTGCATTACTGCTGTTACTGTTTCTTCTGGTAGTATTATAATTTGTGTTATTCGTATTATAATTTGGTCTGCTTGTAGTATTACTGTTTCTTCTGGTAGTATTATAATTGGTGTTACTGCCATTTGAGTAATCTCTTCTTCCACTATTGTAATAACTGTCGCTACCACGTCTTCCATTATTGTAGTAAACGTTGTTATTATAGTAACCATTATTCCAGTGATTGTGGTAGTATCCACCACCATACCAGCCAGATCCCCAACCCCAGCTAGGACCATACCAGGAATTACCCCATCCGCCATAATAGCTGTTATAGGGACTCCATCCCCAATTGAAACCAACACTAGGACCATACCATGAATTCCATCCAAAACTCCATCCGGAGTTATAGTTGTAATAGTAAGGATTCCAGTTATTATTATAGTAATTTACTGTGACGCGGTCAGGATTACTACCCCATCCGGAATAGCCACTTGTATATCCGACACCCTGACTTGCATCAAAGCTTTCAGTATTGTCGTAGTAAGTATCTACGTCTGTAAAAATATCTACAGGTTTATCGGAGTTAGAACTATATCTGTCAGATAAAGAGCTAAAATAGTTTTGATATTCACTATTCTGATTGTTTGTATTTGTGGCATAATAATCATTTCGAGTTGTAGAGGTATTTGATCTAGAACTTCCGCTGTAGATACCATCACTGTCATAATAAGACGAGTTTTGATAAGAACCACAGGAAGTGACTAAAATGCTAAGAAGTCCCATTAAAATATAAAGGGATGTTTTTTTCTGTGAAAAATAATAAGTTTTCATATCTCGCATTTTTATTGTTGGACATTACAAAAATAGTTAGTTTTGCACGAACTATCTAATTAAGTTTAGTTAAACCGTTTATTACAATAAAACAATATTTGTGCCAAACTATTACATATGAGCAAGAACCTAACAAAAAGATCAGAAGATTATTCGAAGTGGTATAACGAATTAGTTGTCAAAGCCGACTTGGCTGAAAATTCAGCAGTGAGAGGATGTATGGTAATTAAACCTTATGGTTATGCAATTTGGGAAAAGATGCAAGCAGAGCTGGACAGAATGTTTAAAGAAACAGGCCATCAGAATGCTTATTTTCCTTTGTTTGTTCCCAAAAGTATGTTTGAGGCAGAAGAAAAAAACGCAGAAGGATTTGCAAAAGAATGTGCTATAGTGACACATTACAGACTGAAAAATGACCCTGATAAACCGGGGAAATTAATGGTAGATCCAAATGCAAAATTAGAGGAGGAATTAATTGTTCGTCCAACGAGTGAAGCGATTATCTGGAATACCTATAAAGGATGGGTGCAGTCTTACAGAGATTTGCCTCTTTTGATTAATCAATGGGCTAATGTAGTGCGTTGGGAAATGAGAACACGTTTATTTTTAAGAACGGCAGAGTTCTTATGGCAGGAAGGACATACGGCACACGCAACTCAGGCAGAAGCAATACAGGAAGCAGAGCAGATGAATAATGTGTATGCGAGTTTTGCAGAAAATTTTATGGCTATTCCGGTGATAAGAGGAACTAAAACAGAGTCAGAGCGATTTGCCGGAGCTGTGGAGACCTACTGTATTGAAGCGTTAATGCAGGATGGAAAAGCATTACAGGCAGGAACCTCTCACTTTTTAGGGCAGAACTTTGCAAAGGCGTTTGATGTTAAGTTTTCAAATGCTGAAGGGAAGCAGGAATTTGTATGGGGGACATCATGGGGAGTTTCTACCCGATTAATGGGTGCTCTGGTAATGACGCATTCAGATGATAATGGATTGGTTTTGCCTCCTAATTTAGCACCAATACAGGTTGTAATTGTACCGATACATAAAACAGATGAACAGTTAGCTGAAATAACGGCGGAGGTTAATGGTCTGACTGCTCAGTTGAGAAAACTGAATATTTCAGTTAAGTATGATGACAGAACGACTCAAAAACCAGGATTCAAGTTTAATGAGTACGAATTAAAAGGAGTTCCTGTACGAATTGCTATCGGTCCGAAAGATCTTGAAAACGGAACTTTTGAGGTGGCAAGGAGAGATACATTAACAAAAGAGACGGTTTCTAAAGAAGGAATAGTAAATTATATTCAGAACCTTTTAGGACAGATCCAGACTGAATTATTTACTAAAGCTTTACATTACAGAGATACTCATATTACGGAAGTAAATAGCTTTGAGGAGTTTAAGGAGATTTTAGAGAATAAAGGGGGTTTTGTGTCTGCACATTGGGATGGAACAGCGGAGACAGAAGAGAAGATTCAGGAGCTTACAAAAGCAACCATAAGATGTATTCCTCAGGGTAGAGCAGAAGAAGCGGGAAGCTGTGTATTTACAGGTAATCCTTCTATTGGAAGAGTGCTTTTTGCAAAGTCATATTAAAAAAAAATAAAATTTTTACAGAAGCTCTTGCACAAATGAAAAAATGTTGTATTTTTGCATCCGCATTACAGAAGTAAGGTCCGTTCGTCTATCGGTTAGGACGCCAGGTTTTCATCCTGGTAAGGGGGGTTCGATTCCCCCACGGACTACAAGTTCAAAATAATATTGGTTACGATATATAAGGGCTTAGAAGGATAATGGTCCGTTCGTCTAGGGGTTAGGACGCCAGGTTTTCATCCTGGTAACAGGGGTTCGATTCCCCTACGGACTACTAAAAAAATATTAAAGATTTAATTTATTTAAAACAAATGGCAAATCATAAGTCAGCTTTAAAAAGAATCAGAAGCAACGAAAAGAAAAGAGTGTTAAACAGATATCAACACAGAACTACTCGTAACGCGATTAAAGCATTACGTCTAGCTACTGAAAAAGGTGAGGCTACTGAGAAATTATCAAGTGTAATTTCTATGATTGATAAATTAGCTAAGAAAAATATCATTCACGATAATAAAGCTTCAAACTTAAAATCTAAGTTAACAAGACACGTAGCAACTCTATCATAAGTTATAGCGTTTTTACTTTACTTTATAAAAAAGGTTCCTAATACAATTAGGAACCTTTTTTATTGATATATGCTTTGTTTTGTATTAGTTCAATCAAGGCTCTGTTTAATGAATTTTATTCTATTTTATTATTTTTATTGGATCAAGACGAATTATAAATACTGTCTTGTAGATAGAGTAAGTTCAAAATAAATAAAATCAATATACAAATAAGGCAATTGGATACTCAACATAAAAAATTAAAAAAAATAGCAGTCCCTTTTATTTTGTTTGATTTTTATAATCCCAAATATTCGTTTTTGATTCGTTTTGGAGAAGTTATAAAATTAGAGAATGAAATAAAACTAAAGGTTTATCCTAATGATGAACTTATAAAAGTCAGGTTAGCTGTCTTTGATTCATCTTTTATAAAAATTATAGATCCGTTCACTTATCCTTTTATTAGTAACTATTTTTTGGAGAAAAAATTATTACTTCAAAAAGAATTAATAGATTTTGAAACCAATCCAAGGGTTCTTTTAAAGCATAATCATTATCTTAAAACCCATATTCATCAATATTGGAGTCAATTACAAAAATACCCTGTAACGTATATAAAAGAGTATTTTGATGACAAGCGTATTGATATTCCGGTAGTATTAACGAGTGAGAATATTATATCTGAAATCACATTATCTTTGGATGTAAACGGGAATTTTTTGCTAACATTAGATTTTTTTAATTCCTGTAATCGATTATCCGACTGGAAAATATATGGTAATCAATTTCTATATTATAAAGAAAACGATAAAAACAAGCTGGCTTTACCTAGTTCAGGTATAACACATTCAAGAATTGTAAAATTTAAAGGGCTTAAGGTTATTTCTATTCCGAAAGAACGTTTTAATTTGGACTTTTATGTCCAATATTCAGGTATTTTGTCTGAAACGTTTCGGGTGAATGATTCTGTACATTTAGAATTGATTAGGGAGATTCCTGAGATTAAAATACAAATTGATGAAATGCTTTTTGATTATGTTCGGATTACTCCTGTGTTTTGTTATCAAAACATAGTTTGTAATTATAATGATAAAAAAGAATATTTTACAAACGACTCTTTTGGATTGGTAAAAATTATACGTGATTTTGAGTTGGAGCGGAATGTAATATTGGAATTACAAGCATTTGATGTTTCTTTTAATTCACAAAATGATTCTTATTTTCATAAAAATGTACTGGGTAAGGAAAGAGAAAAATATGTTTCTGAATTAATTTCTTTTTTTAAAGCGAAGAATTATTCCTACGAGCTTTTATTAGATATAACAGTTAAAGAATATGTGTCTGATATACCTTTTCTGACAGGTAAGACTATAGATAAAATAGATTGGTTTGATTTAGAGGTAGATGTAGTTTGGGGAGATATATCAATTCCTTTTAATGAAGTAAAAGATGCAGTTTTGAGCAATCGGGAAGAAATAGAAATAGGGGTAGATTTGTATGGGAGAATACCTCAGGAATGGAAAGGGAAATATGATTATTTATTTGCAAAAGGATCAAAAAAGAATGTTTTTAAATTTAATAAAAAGCATTTTAATGAATTTGATACCTTTCAGGGGTTTGAAGACTTTATAGATTCAAATATCAAGCAGGATATTGAGTTAAAAAAAGAACAATTAATGCATTTGGATACAATAGAAACGATTCCTGTTTCAAATGCGATACAAGCTTCCCTTCGACTTTATCAGGAAGAGGGATTTAAATGGATGCAGTCGTTAGAACAAATAGGATGGGGAGGTTGTCTGGCAGATGATATGGGATTGGGGAAAACGTTGCAAACGATTACTTTTTTACAATATTTAAAAGAAAAATATCCAAATTCTATTTCTTTAATTGTTTGTCCAACAGCATTAATCTATAATTGGACTGATGAAATAAAGAAGTTCTGCCCAACGTTGCGTTATCATGTTTATTATGGGTTGAACCGAATATTAGATTCTGATTTTATTCGGGATAATGATGTGATTATTACTTCGTATGGAGTGGTACGTAATGATTTAGAAAGTTTGAGGGAATACACTTTCAGATATATTATTCTAGATGAGAGTCATATAATCCGAAATCAGAATACACAAACTACAAGGGCAATTAATGCTTTAAAATCAGTAAATAAACTGATCCTTTCAGGGACGCCAATTCAAAATAACCTATTGGATTTATATACTCAGTTTGAGTTTATAAATAAAGGCTTTTTTGGGACAGAGAAGGGGTTTAGTGCGGATTATGGTGCTAAGAATGCTTCGGAGGCTGATTTGATTCGGTTAAAAAAGAGAGTTGCGCCTTTTATACTGAGGAGAACTAAAAAAGAAGTAGCAAAAGATTTACCTGAAAAATCAGAAACGATCCTTTGGTGTGAGATGACACCGGAACAAAAAGAGCTTTATGAGAGTTACAGACAGGAGTATAGAGAGACTGTTCTGAATACTATGGATAATGAAACGTTTAACAGGTCAAGACTTCAGGTATTACAGGGTATTACTCGTTTAAGGCAAATTTGTGTTCATCCTAATCTAATTGCTTCTGAAACACAGCAGTTTAGAGAAACAGCAAAAATGACCGCTTTGTTTGAAGAAATTATTCCCAATATCGGATCCGGTAAAATTTTAATATTTTCACAATTTACTACCATGTTGCAACTGGTGAAAAATGAACTGGATGACAGGAGGATGAAGTATAGTTATCTTGATGGGAAAACCCCTTCAAAGGAGAGGAAAACCATTGTGGATGACTTTCAGGATAATGATACGAATCAGCTTTTTTTACTTTCATTAAAAGCAGGAGGTGTTGGTCTGAATTTGACTGCTGCTGAATATGTTGTTATTCTTGATCCGTGGTGGAATCCTTCTGCAGAGGCACAAGCGATTGATCGTTGTTATAGAATAGGGCAGACAAAAGCCGTTTTTGCCTATAAATTTATCTGTAAAAACACTATAGAAGAAAAAATTCTTAATCTGCAACAACATAAAATTGAAACAAGTGACAGTATTCTGGGAGATGCGGACAGCATGATGAAGCAATTTACTCTGGAGGATATCAAATCATTATTTGAGTAGTGTTGAGGCTTGTTTAAATCACTGTTTATGATGATTATAATACTATTTTTTCGGAAATAGGTTAGCTGTTTTTGTTTTGAAAAAAAAATGATATTATATTGTAAAAGAATATGTTATTCTTTATCGAAGCTTTTGTAATTAAGACTTTTGTTAAAATACAGTTGTTATTGCTGTATATAATTAGATTGTTTGGGAATGAAATATTTTAAAATCATTAATTTAATATTTTCGCTCAATTTAATTATTAAATAGTCTTTAATCATTTCATAATTAATTATTAAGAAGCAGGTTTCTATATAAAAAAATATTTTGTATATCAAAATAAAGTGTAACTTTGCACCCACAAAAAAACACAGATGGCTTCTATAAGAAATATTGCGATTATTGCCCACGTCGATCACGGTAAAACTACACTGGTTGATAAAATTATGTATTATTGTCAATTGTTTCGTGAAAACGAAAACACAGGAGACTTAATTCTTGATAATAATGATCTGGAACGAGAAAGAGGTATTACAATTACTTCAAAGAACGTTTCGGTAAACTTTAAAGGAACAAAGATCAATGTTATTGATACTCCCGGTCACGCCGATTTTGGTGGAGAGGTAGAGAGAGTATTAAACATGGCTGATGGTGTTTTATTGATTGTAGATGCGTTTGAAGGACCAATGCCACAAACTCGTTTTGTATTACAGAAAGCTATCGATTTAGGATTAAAACCATGTGTTGTAATCAATAAAGTAGATAAAGAAAACTGTACTCCGGAAGAAGTTCACGAAAAAGTATTTGACCTGATGTTTGAATTGGGTGCAGAGGAATGGCAACTGGATTTTCCGACTGTTTACGGTTCGGCTAAAAATAACTGGATGTCTGATGACTGGAAAAAACCAACGGACAGTTTAGAGCCACTTCTTGATATGGTTGTTAAACATGTACCGGAGCCAAAAGTATCTGAAGGAACACCACAAATGTTAATTACATCTTTAGATTTCTCAAGCTTTACAGGTCGTATCGCTATCGGACGTTTACAGAGAGGTGTGTTAAAAGAAGGAATGAATATCTCTTTAGTAAAAAGAGACGGAAAAATAATCAAGTCTAAAATTAAAGAACTTAATGTTTTTGAAGGACTTGGAAGAAAAAAAGTAAGTGAAGTAGTAGCAGGAGATATTTGTGCTGTTATTGGTCTTGAAAGTTTTGATATTGGTGATACTATCGCTGATGCAGAAAATCCAGAAGCATTACAGACCATTGCTATTGATGAGCCTACAATGAGTATGTTATTCACAATTAATGATTCACCATTCTTCGGTAAAGAAGGTAAATATGTAACTTCTCGTCATATTAAAGATCGTTTAGCAAAAGAACTAGAGAAAAACTTAGCCTTGAGAGTAGGAGATACTGATAGTGCTGATAAGTTTATGGTATTTGGTCGTGGTGTATTGCACTTATCTGTTCTGATCGAAACAATGCGTCGTGAAGGATACGAATTACAAATTGGTCAGCCACAAGTAATCATTAAAGAAGTTAATGGTGTAAAATGTGAGCCGATTGAGGAACTGACTATTGATTTACCAGAAGGTCTTTCCGGTAGAGCAGTAGAGTTTGTAAGTCTTCGTAAAGGTGAAATGTTAAGTATGGATCCAAAAGGAGAACGTATGGTTGTTAAATTCAATATTCCTTCAAGAGGTATTATCGGTTTAAGAAATCAGTTACTTACCGCTACAGCAGGAGAAGCAATTATGTCTCACCGTTTCATAGGATATGAACCATACAAAGGTGAAATTCCGGGACGAAATAATGGTTCTTTAATTTCTATGGAGAATGGAAAAGCAATTCCTTATTCAATTGATAAATTACAGGATAGAGGTAAGTTCTTTGTTGATCCTAATGAGGATATTTATGAAGGACAGGTTATCGGTGAAAACAGTCGTGGAGATGATATGACAGTTAACGTAACGAAAACTAAAAAATTATCAAACGTACGTTCTTCCGGAGCAGATGATAAAGCGAGAATTATTCCTGCTGTTAAATTCTCTCTTGAAGAAGCTTTAGAATACATTCAGAAAGATGAATATGTTGAGGTAACTCCAAAATGTATCCGTTTGAGAAAAATATATCTTACTGAAAATGACAGAAAACGTTTTAAAATTGCTTAATTCGTTCTCTTGATTTCAAATAAAAAACCATCAATTTATATTGATGGTTTTTTTATTAGTTGATAGTTTTGTGAAATGTTATTTGTAAAAAGTAAAATGTGTGGATCGATTAATAATTGTCAATTGATCGTTTAGAACCGTGATTGAATACTGCCTTACTGGGGACTGAATACTTATTTATTGATCCGCTAACTTTCAGATTTTTGACATTAGACTTTCAACATCTTTATTGATCCGAATTTTTTAATACTCTGATATTTTCGCCAAAGATTTAGTTTTCGTTTTTTAGGAACGCCATGTTGAGTAATATAATTTTTAACAGCTTCAATCATACGTTGAGCAACTTTCCCGTCCAGATGGGGATCATAGTTGTCAATAATCCACTTTCGTTTTTCTTTGTATTCATCACTGGTTTGTACAACTTCATAAGCATGGCATAACTGATCCACATCTGTAATATCCATCCAGTATTTATCTATGGCTACATTTTTGTAAGTTATAACAGGTTTATTAAGTAATAAAAATTCATAAACTGCGGATGATGTATCGCTAATCATAATATCTGAAGCTAAAATATATTTTGAAATATTATGATCATCAATCCAGACTATATTTTCTACTTCTTCGGCTAGTTGTTTGTATTCATCAATCCATTCCTGTTTAGTAAGGGGATGGAATTTTAAAAGAACAACAGCATCTTTTTCTTTTGCCAGTTTAATGAGGTTCTCTTTAATAAAGGGCAATGATGTTAGAGAAGGTGAGAAGGTAGGAGCATAAAGAACGATCTTCGATTTCTTATATTTGGACAAAATTTGTTGTTTATAATCATCAAAGGTATGTAGATTATTATAAATCCAGTCCTGACGACTCCATCCTGTTTCTACAACTTCAAAGTCTTTATATTTCAAAGCCAGTTGCTGAAAAGGTTTTGTGAAAAAAGGACCTTGTGTGAGGTACATATCTAAATAACGTCGAATAACCCAGTGATCTTTCTTTTCAGCGGCATAACCATGGAAAATCTCTGCTTTTACACCTGGTAAATAATAAGGAACAATATTCCCGGGTACAAAAATCGCTTCCGGTGAATAATCGTATATTTCCTGGATAGAATTCGTCCACTTTACGGAGTTGCTTAAACTGAAATCTTGTATGTTTCGGGCATCTACAAACCAAAGAATATCGTGTTCTTTTGTTTTATTCACTTCGTCCTGCAGGGGTGAAAGGATACTTATTGCATATTTATGCTCACAAAAAAGAACTATTTTCATTACTGTAGGATTAAAGGTAATCTATCACATGCATGTTCAAAGTCTTCAACTGTATCAAGTTCCATTGAGAATAAACGGGTTGTATCGACAATGTACATATCAGCTCCTTTGAGTATAATATTCTCAAAAGCGGCTTCATAGAATATTCCGGACTGATTTTTATTAAGTATCATATCATCCAGTTCTTCAAAAAGTTGTTTGACAAGGTTTGCAGAGAATTTCTCTATTCCGATAGATTCTCCAACGGCATCTTTAATAGAGCAGACTTTACTAATCTCTTTTATTCTATTGGTATCATCTACAATCACTTTTATTTCTTCATCTCCTAATTCATGAGAATTTAGTGCCAGGCAGTTTTCATAAGAGGAGTCTAGTAATTTTGTTATGATTACAGGGTCAAAAAGAATATCACTGTCTAAAAGAAATATAGACTGGTTTTTCACACTCTCTTTGGTAAGCCATAAAGAATGTATATTGTTAGTAGAAGCATAATCAGGATTGAAAATATATTCAACTTTTAATTCAGGATAATTAGCTGAAACATAATCTTCAATCATTTCTTTTAAATATCCTGTAACTATTATCAGCTCTTTAAAGCCATTTAACAGAAGAGCATCAATGGTACGACCTAAAAGACTCTTAGACCCAACTTCAAGCAGACACTTAGGGGTATCGTTAGTGAGAGGGCGAAGACGTGAAGCAATGCCTGCGGCAAGAATAATGGCTTTCATTTTGATTTTAATTATTTATTCAGAGCTACTTTTCTGATTATTTCTACTACTTTCTGATTGATAGGCGATGTTCCGAGAGTGATGCGCATATGGGTGCGTAATCCTTCTTCGTTCATGAATTTGACAATGATATTATCTTTCTTTAATTCTTCCTGGATTTTTTCTTTTAATTCAATAGGGTATTTTACCAGTACAAAATTGGCATCTGATTTATATACTTTAAATCCGTCAATGTTATTTAAACCTTTTTTGTACAACTCTTTATCCTGTTGCATTTTTGCCGCGTTCTTATCGTAGTAATCTGTGGATTTAAGGGCTGCAATCCCTAGTTGTTCTGTTAGTTTGTTATATCCCAGATACATTGTGCTGAAATTAGCAAACTTTTTTAATGATTCTCCCATAAAACCGTATCCCAGGCGTAGTCCCGGTAAGCCATAGAACTTAGAAAGTGTTCTGATGATAAGTAAATTCGGGAATTCTTTTATCAAAGCAGAAATATAGGTTATATCCTTATTAGCAAAAGAAGTATAGGCTTCATCAATTACGATGACTGTTTCTTTATCGATACCTGACAGGATATCTCTGATCTCTTCAATTGAAAGAGAGTTACCTGTAGGATTATTTGGGCTTGCCAGTAATACCATATCCGGTTTTTCTTCCTGAGCAATTCTTTTTATTTCAGAGATATGGTATTTAAATTCATCTCCTTCTTCATAAAGCGGATACATAATGGTTTCACCATTAACTTCATCAGCAATTGATTTATAATACCACCATGAGAACGTTGGTATTAGTATTTTTCGTTGTTGATGCCCTTGACTTAAAAAGCAGTGTATAATATCTTTTAGAATGTTTTCGCCCCCATACCCTAAAACTACATTTGATTCGGGTACATTATACATCTCTCCTATATATTGTGATAATTCACTTTTAATCCCGTTCTGAAAGCATCGTGTATAAGTGCATAGTTCCTGAGGATCGAAATCTTTTAAAACCTGTGCAACAACAGGAGAAATATCGAAAGAGTATTCGTTTCGATCAAGGTATATTAAATTTTTATTTTCTGAGTTACTCATAATTATGAAGTGTATTTGTGTGCACAAAAGTATTAAAATATAACAATATACTTGTTGTGCATCTGATAAAAAATAGAAAGCTTTTAGACTGAGTTTTTTATACTATAATTTTGAAAATGATTATAGTATAAATTTTATTATAGATTGATTTTAAAAATTGTTATCTGTATTTTTTTATTCATTTTTAAAGATCTCTTTTTTCGAGTAATCGATAAGACAGAAATACAAAGATGGCAGTCCATGCCAGAACAATTATAATCTGATATATATGTACGCTATAATCATTAGGTCCAAATCCTCCGGGTATTTGTTGTTCCAGATCCTGAACCATAGAGAGTCTTCTGAAAGGAGATTGAATTAGATTACTCATAGCTTCTAAAGGCAGGAATTGGCTGAATTTATCTACAAGAACAGGATCTCCAAGAATAATATATTTCATCACACCGATTAGTATTCCTTCGATAATATTCCAGACAAATAAGAATCCTAAAGCAAAAGCGGAACGTTTGACTAAAATACCTAAAAATAAACAGAAAGAGAAAAATCCTGTTAGTTTTACAAAATAAGCAACCAGATATTCCAGATCAGAAAAAATAATTCCTATTTCCGTATGAGAAGAAAAGAATAATCCTAGTATCAGGGACATGATAAAAACAAATACAGTAGAAGTTAAGGCAAATACTACAATGGTCAAGAATTTAGATAAAATAAATTCTTTTTTACTTAATCCGTCTATTAGGTTTTGTTTTAATGTGCCATAACTGTATTCATTTGCCATCATGGAAACGATTACAATAGCAAGAAATAGTTTTAATATGGCAGCAATATAAGTATTAAAATGCCAGATATAAGGGAAATTGAAAATTCCCTGTTCTGCTAACTGAAATTCGATCGGACCAAATTTAAATTTAATAGAGGCAATTAAAGCAATAAAAGTAAGTAATATAAAATAGGTAAGGGTTAAAACTCTGCCGGCTTTATTCTTTCCTATTTTTTGTAATTCTATTTGTAGTAAACGATTCATTTTTAATCGGTGTATTTAATTTGTGGATGCTTTTTTGGATAGGTCTTTAATTAGCAGTGATCTGTAAAAACTGTTCTTCTAAACTGTGTTTACGTTTCACTAAATGGCTTAAATAGATATGATGTTCTGCCAGATACTGATTTAGAGCAGAGGCTTCTAAAGGATTTTTCAGATACACAAAAAGTCTGCCTTCCTGAATTTCAATTTTATCAACTGCAGGATGTTTACTTAGAATAAATTGTAGTGATTCTCTGTTTTCTGCATCTAATTCAAAAAAACCTTCATTAGAAGTAATACCGTCTACCGGACCGGTATAAAGAATTTCTCCTTTGCGGAGAACAACAACATGGGTACATACTTTTTCTACTTCGTCTAATAAATGAGAAGCTAATAAAATAGTAGTTCCATGGGAAGCAATTTCTTTAATAATATCTCTGATCTGACGAATTCCTTGTGGATCCAGTCCATTTGTAGGTTCATCCAGAATTAATATTTCAGGATCGTTTAAAAGGGCGGAAGCGATAGCCAGACGTTGTTTCATTCCTAAGGAGAAAGTGCTGAATTTGCTGTTCTTTCTGTCATTAAGTCCTACTATTTCCAGTTTTTCTTCAATTTTAGAATAATTGACTTGTTTGATTTTACAAACCAGTTTTAAATTCTCGTAAGCGGTCATATATGGATAGAAGTTGGGTCTTTCAATAATAGCTCCTACTTTCTTTAATGCATCATGTGTTTGCATTGTGCCTCCGAACCAGCTGTAGGAACCGGATGTTTTGTTTACCACATTCAGAATAATTCCTAAAGTGGTGGATTTTCCGCTACCGTTAGGTCCTAAGATACCATAGACATTTCCTTTTTTTATTTCAAAAGATACATTTTTAACGGCTTTAAGTAAGCCGAAATGTTTACTGAGGTTTTCAATTGTAAGTATTGTTTCCAAATGCAATAGGTATTTAATAAGTATATGACGGGCAATTTAAGGATTTGTTACCATAAATTATTCAAATAATTGTAAATTTGAGAAAAGACAGTGACATGGATGAACCAATAATGCAGAAAAAAAAGCCTACGTATCTTATTAATGAAAAGCTTTCGGAATATTTAGAACATTATAACAGGACGTATAATATACCTCTTTTTTATGACGATCTGCTGCGTTTTGCCGGTTCAATAGTAGTTTATGATGAAGATGATGAGGATACGCTTTGGGTAAGGGTATATTATTCAGAATATGAAAGGGAAGATATTGAACTGAATCTTAAAAAGGTATATACGTTGTTGCATTCAGATGGGAATGATGGTATTATACAGTACTTAAATGTCGATTCGATCGATTTTTGCACCTTTGGAAACTCTCAGCCTTTCAGAGTAAAGATAAGAAATATTCTAAATGATAATTATACGAATTTTTATATTAAAAAAGCAGATGCTTCACGGATTTACGGGCTGGAGTTGGAACATATTATGTCTCCTGATAAAATCAATTTTTTAGTATATAAAGATACTTTGATTGAGGAACATATTATGGGAATTCCGGGAGATGTTTTTATAAAAAAAATGTTACCGAAATGTTCTTCTACTGAAAAAGCCCAGATCGCAAAAGAGTTTGTTAAATTCAATGAACGATGTATGATACGTCTTTTAGGTGATATGCGTTCTTATAATTATGTGATTATTCCTATACATGATTTTGACCATGTGGTTTATAAAATTCGGGCTATTGATTTCGATCAGGAAACATATGAAGGTAATTTTAAAATTTACCGGCCTCAGTTTTTCAAAGAAAATTATTTAATGGTCAAGCTGGTAGGAGAGAAGTTGCAGGAGAGCTCAATAGAACAGTATAAAAACGAGGAGCGTTCTGTGCTGTCAAAAAGAATAGTTACTGCTAAAAAACGCACCAGAAGGCTTTTAAAAACGATAAAGAAAGATATTCTGGCTCCGGAAGAAAATATTAATCAGCTAAAATCAGATTTATTTAAGTATACTTCAAATCCTGCTTTTGAAAATTGTCAAACTATGGGGGAGATTTTAAAAGTATCTTTGATACATTTTTTAGGAAGAGAAAATTTTTAAATTAAAATAAAATTTTTAATGATAAGGGATGGCTGTCGGTTTTCCAAAGTTGAAACCGGACAGATCAAAATCTGTTGTTTTGACAGAATTAGTTTTGAAAAGATTATCTCCCACGTTTGGTATTGTCGGGTAAAAAGCGAATGATAACTGAAATGAATTAAAAACGAGATATCGGTTGTCAATGATTACGCCTACTGCAAACTGAGAATATACTTTGCTTTTAGAGAATCCGGTATGTTCGTTTCCCAGCATTCCAAATGTAGAGCTTATATAAGGTCCAAACTGAAAACCCCAGAGTTCCCAAGGTGAATAAGACTGTGTCTGAAGGGTAAGTAATAGTTTTTTGGTCCCGATCAGTCGGGTACTGTTAAATCCCGGAATACCATAATCATCATTGATAGACAGTTTGTCATAGGGATTTCGGTTAAAGCCCAGTACTAATTCCGGTCTTATAAATTGTCTGAATTTCCAGTTTCCCCATTCCATCAGATTGGTAAAATAAATTGCCTCAATACTGAAAGCGCTATCTTCCAGACGCCCACTATTAAAAAAGGTTCCATATTCTGTGTTTATACTGAGATAACCCCATTTATAGTAATCTCCTGATGCAAGTCGTGTTCCCATATAATATCGTCCGGTAGCATTCTTTCTTTGATAACCCGAAGTGATTCCATAAATTCTTCCGATAGGTACGTCTTCAGTGACACCATATTTAAAAATATATTTGTCTTGAACGAATTTTCGGGAAGCAATACCTATTCCTGCCATGTAAAAGTCTTGTTTTGAGAATATATTCAGGGTATCATAAATTACGTCAGGTGCTTGTTTATAACGGATTCTGAGAAAACGTGCAGATGTGATAAGATTTGTAGTACGGTCTTCTTCTGTTTTTCCTTTAGAAACAGGAAAGGAGTGCCCTCCCCAGAAATCCTGAGTATTGAATCTGAAACGCTGAAAAGAATAATCACCAACAATATCTCTTAAAGAATCGGACTGATACTGTTGATCGATGTAAATCCCGGCTGCCCACCTGGTAAGAGGAGAAAAGAAGGGACGTTCTATATCCAGACTTTTAGTATAGTTCCTGTCAAAATCAATCTCGTAATTTAAGGCGGTGTTGATATATGTATTCGCTATATTGGGAATATAATATCTTGTGTTGTAAGCATTATGATTGCCGGTGATCTTTTTTTTGAATCGGTTCTTGAATTCATGTCCTGTTCCCAAAAAGTTTCTTTCTGTCAGCTGAACATCAAAACGGGATCCGGAAAAGGAAAAATCGGGAATGGTACTCCAGGCATCCAGAACTCTGATGTTAATGTCAATAGAATCAGTATCAGCAATCTTTTCGGGCGTGAAACGAACTTCTCTGATATATCTCTGGGATCTTATTAAACGTTCAGACTCTTTTACTGTAATGGAGTCTAAAGATTGGTTTTTATGAAAAAGCAATAAGTTTTTTATGGCTAATTTTCTGGTTTTATGATGTAGATTATTACCGGTTCTGGTAATAAATTGTTGTGGAGTAACGGTGGTATCATAAACAGAGTAACCGAAAGGATCCAAAACAACAATATTTATTTGTCGAATGACTTTGCCTTCATATTCAGTATAGTGAACAGGAGGAGCTTTCTCTTTGTTTTTATAGGTTCTTTTCTGATTAACCGGTCTGAAAATAAGACGATGAACTGCTTTTGTAAATTTCCTTTTCTTAGAGTAGGACTCTAAGTCTTTGTAAACTTTGACAGTATCCTGTTTTTGAGCTATAGTAGTTTGATATACAAAAAGTAATAAAAGAAAAACAATTATTTTATTTTTAGAGCTGGTTACCATACCGATTTTCTAAATAAACTATATTAAGTTTAATTATCAAAAATAGTATTTTTAATTTTATAATCAGAAAAAAGAAAAAGAGGAAAAAAGTCAGGACAAAAATATTTTATTTTTGGCGTCTGCCTCTGATAAAAAGAGAAGATAAATTTCAAATACTTTTGTCCTGAGTTAGTTTTAACGGATATAATTAGCTTTTTTGTTCTTTGTTGAAGTAAACCAGATAGTAATACATCTGTTTTTCTTCATCCCAGCCTTTTTCTACATATTTTTCGGCACTTTCTGGGTTGATAAAGTCTAATTTTATCTGAATGTTGGTATCCAGATTAATTACATTTTTAATTTTCTTTCTTGCATCACTTACAGCAGCATTTGCAATAGGGAAATTGGTTATATCTTCAATACTGTATTTTTCTCCTTTATCTATTTTGTAGTTTTTAAATTCCGGAATCAGATCCGGATTATCTAAAACTTCGTTTAAGAAGTTGGTTTCTTCAAAATCGTCATTTTTAGCAAAGTAGTTTACAGAACGGTTCATGAACATCACTTCTTCTTTTTTATCCTCTGCCGGAAGTACTACGTCTTTAGCAAAATCCTGACAGAATTTTAAATATTTTTTTGTGATGAAGTTCTCATCCTGAAAAGCATCTACGGATAAGAAATGTTCTAACCAGTAACGGGCATCATAACGGTTGCTGTCAATAGTCAGTATTTTATAACCTTCTTCTTTTTTATAATTAAAAATGATACAACCTTTATCTAATTTATTCAGACTAACTCCTTGTTGAAGGATCATTTCCAGTGTGGTATCTTTTTCTTCAAATTGTAAGAAGTCGTTTTTTAGTTCACTTTTAAAAATTCCAATTGCATCTACAACATTATTATCAATATTTAGATTGGTCAGATAAGTGACATATACTTCTCCGTTTTTAATATGCGGATGGTTGGATTGTTCAAAAAGATGTTTTGTAATTTTTTTTGATACTTCGTGTGCTTTCCCCGGATCGGCAAATATCTCATTTGAAAAATTGTACATATCATTATAATCCAGATCCACATCATGTGCAAACTGAAAATAGTTTTCTTCTTTATCTCTGAATGGTTTAAAGAAAAATTCTTTAATTAAAGGAGTGATCTCGTCATTTAAGGTATAAGGCTGCTCTGATAAAAAGATAGCTTCGTTTCTGCTTTTGTTGCCTACTCTGTGAATAGAAAGCGTTTCAATGTGGGTATTAAATAAGTTGATCATGTCGTTTAGTTTATTTTAAATGCTGAATTTTAAATTTTAAATGTATTTTTAAAGCAATTTAATTTTCAAATTAGCACATTTTCAAATTTTCAAATATTATTTTAATTCCAGTTTTCTTCAAACCCCATATCTTCATAATTTTCATCGTTATCTAGAGAATCGAAGTCATCATCATCGAAGTCATCTTCAAATTCGCCATAGATATCATCTTTAGAAATACCTTCATTAAAGTCTTTTGTAGGAGCTTCTATTGGTAATTCACCGTGTGCAAAAAGTAAATGAGGATAACGTTCTCCTTCTTCAGGATATTCTTCTATTGCTGCTAATTCTACAAGGAAAGTCCACATATTCAGAAAATCATATACATAGATCAGTTTTGTATTATCTTCATTTAATAATTCTGAAAGTACATAATCACTCATTATTTTTTGTTCTCCGGCAACGTCACCTGTGTCAAAAAGAGAAATTTCTTCTTCTTGTGTCCATTCCTGATCACAGGTATAGAAAGAAGCGATTTCCATTCCGTCAAAACCAAAAGCATTAACAATAGCATTGTGAAAATCTTCTAAAGTAGCATTGTCCATTATCGCGATGTCTCTGAAAACATCTTCTTCTGCATCGAGAATTACTCTTAATTTATAAACCATGATCTATTTTTTTATTGAGGAACAAAGGTAAATAATTTTTAGACTATTCATTTCTTGGATTTTCAGATAATTCGTTTATTGGTTATTTGACGGTTCGATTATTTGATTATTCAATGAATGGGTTGGGTAAGAATAAGGACGTTAGAAAGTATCATTTATTGTATCAATAGTATCTGTTTTAGGTATAGTTTTTATTTTACGTTCACCGATCTGCTGACGCCACATAGCGTAATAAAGACCTTTACTTTCAACTAATTCATCATGGGTTCCCTGTTCTGTTATTTTTCCTTTTTCCAGTACGTATATTGTATTAGCGTGCATTATGGTAGATAAACGGTGAGCGATCAGAATTGTTATTTGTTGTTTTTCTCTTGAGATTTCTTTTACCGTATCTGTGATTTGTTCTTCGGTCAGAGAATCCAGTGCTGAGGTTGCTTCATCAAAGATCAGCAGTCTTGGTTTACGCAATAAAGCCCTGGCAATTGATAATCGTTGTTTTTCTCCACCGGATACTTTTTTTCCGCCTTCTCCCAAAACAGTATCCAGTTCTTTTCCCGAATCACTGAAAATATTCATGGCAGAAGCTTTTTCGAGTGCAATAAACATTTCTTCGTCTGTTGCATCCGGTTTTACAAACTGTAAATTTTCACGAATGGTTCCGGAAAATAGCTGAGTGTCCTGAGTAACAAAACCAAGCTGTTTCCGAATACGATTATAGCGCAGGTCTTTAATGGAAACATCATCATACAGAATATCTCCGCTAACAGGAGTATAGAGACCTACCAGTAGTTTTACTAAAGTAGATTTTCCTGCGCCGGATGGTCCGACAAAGGCAATTGTATCTCCCAGTTTTGCATCAAATGATATTTCTTTGATAGCGTTTTTTGTTGCATTTTTATGTCTGAAGGTTACTTCTTTAAAACGAAGTGTTGTGATTAAACCAACTTCTACGGGTTCTTCCGGTCTGTATTCCGGCTCTTTTATCATTAGTTCATTGAATAACTGAAGAGAAGCATCTGCTTCACGATAAGACAGGATTATACTTCCCAAATCCTGTAAAGGACCAATAATACCTGTGGAAATAAACTGCATTGAGATCAGTTCTCCGGGAGAGAGGACATTTCTGAAAATTAACCAAAGCAATATGAAAAGAATGGATTGCTTTAATATGGTAAGTACAGCGCCTTGCAGAAAGGTAAGAGTCCTTACTTTTCTGACCTTTTCCATTTCCAGATTATAAATTTCCTGGGTATGTACTTTTAATCGTCTTATTTCCTGATAGGTAAGCCCAAGACTTTTAACCAGTTCTATATTGCGTAAACTTTCGGTTATGGTTCCACTCATTTGACGATTTTGGCGGATAAGAGATCTTTGTAATGTTTTGATAGTGCGACTTAATATACTTGTTAATCCGCCTAAGAGGACAACTCCTATTAAAAATACAGGAACTAATGCCCAGTGTTTTGTGATAGCATACCAGAGTAAGAATCCAATACCAACGATGGAAGAGAAGAGGATATTGATAAAAGAAGTAATGAAACGTTCGGTATCATTACGAACTTTTTGAAGAATAGATAATATTTCACCACTACTCTGATCTTCAAATTCCTGATACGGTAACCGTAATGTTTGACGTAAACCATCATTAAAAATTTGCATTCCGAATTTTTGAACCACTAATCGAATTACGTAATCTTTAAAAGCCATTACCAGTCTTGCTGCTAAAGCGATGCCTACGGCAAGGAGCAGTAGTTTCAGAACACCGTTTACCAGTTCATCTTGTGTTTTATTTCCTGTATGTAGTGTGTAATTGTCTATAATCTGACCAAAGATAATAGGATCATAAAGAGATAATATTTGGGCGACTCCGGCAAGAACTAAGGCTAAGATTATCAACCAGTGATAAGGTTTCAAATACGTCCAGAGTAGTTTCATTTTGAAAGGGATTAGAGGGATATACTTCTAAATATACTCAAATATAAGAAACTACCTTTTATTAAAGTGCAATATACCATACTAAACAGTCTTTGATTAAAAAAATGACGATGTAGCAATTCATTTATTACTACATCGTCAGAATTATTTTTGATAACGTAATTTAAGAATATAAATTTACTAACTATAATTAGCTTATACTAATATTTTAAGATTACATTTAACATTATTAATTAATTTGAGTTATTTCCCATGTTGCCTCCATACTCTGGTTTTTACTTTTTGTAGTGGTATAGCCCTTTTATCTCCTCTTACCATAAAAGTAACATCCATATACTCAAAAGCTATTTTAGCAATAATTTCTATGGGTTCGTCTTTATTGTTTTTAGTTAATTCCTGAAAAACGGCATACAATTCTTCCTCATCAAAGGTTACTTCATCCCAATAGATAGAAAAATAAATTTCAGAATATTTTGGTAAAGGTCTGGGTTCAAAATCATAGTGATTGATTTCGTCAAATCCGACATAATCATTTTCTCCGTTATAATAGTCATTCCGAACCGCTGTTAAAGAATCGTTTTTATAAAATTGGACGGTATATTTCCAGTTAAATTGCTCAAAACATCGTTTCCAGAGATGATATGGAATACCGTTTTTTTGTATATAGTCTTGGGTTTCCTCAGGAACAATATTTTTAAAATTCCAATCATAAAATTCTTTTGCTTCTTTATAAATATTTTTGACGGGTAGAAAGTCGTTTATTTCAACATAAGCTGTTTTCGCCTGATAAGTACCTACTAATTTATGATGGGAGCTGGAAGCACTACTTAAAAAAACAGCCACTACTCCCCCCGGTGCTACGGCTATGGTAATATTGGTATAGGTATAGTGTTCTTTTGGCTCTGGGGCACCAATATCATAATAGCCCTGTTCAAATAATGCTTTTATTTTTTCTGCGGGCAATAGGGTATCAATGGTCCAGAACTTTTTTTCAGCATGACTTACCCAGGTTAGTGACAGCATCGAGGGAATTCCGCTGCCTCCTCCTGCATCGGTACCATTAGAATTCCAGCTACCTTCCTGCGTTCCTGCGTTATAGAATGAGGCTAACATTTTTTGTTCGGTGGCTAAATAACCGCCTTTATGCACTTCTATGGGATAGTCTTTGGGAGCGGTTACACTACAACTCCAACTATAGGTTTTTTCTGTTGTATTCATTTTTATTATTTTATCGTAGGAATAGATTCCAATGGCTACACTACAGAGCATTAGAATCAAACTGCTATTTTTTATTCGTTTTATTTTTTTCATTTTAGAATGGTATTTCCGTTCTTATTCTGTCTTTTTCAGGTTGATTGACCAGCCCGAGTACCGCATTATAATGCAGATAGTGATTGCGTAGTTTTTTTAACTCTGGTTCAGGTATTTCATAATGTAATATATGATTGGGTATAGTGATCATTTTTTCAGTATATTCTTTTAAATAAGATTGGATATTCTGCAGAAAAGAGATATTGTCCGGAATAGTATTAGCTGTAAATTGATGTCTTTCTTTTAGTCTTTTATTTTTAAATACTAATCCTTTTTTTTCGGCAAAATCCAGCATCGTATAGAGCGGAATAAAGCTATACTGATTGCTGAGGTAGTCTCGGGTACCGATAAGGATATGATCGTGCTGATTGGTTATTTGATTAAAACGGAGTTGTTCCGGTTGGTACCAGCCTTCGGCTACTAAACGTTCTTTTTCGGATTGCAGTTTGCTTTCAAAAGGGTATTCCATAATGGCACTGATTTCGTTGTTGCCTTCCACATAACTGCCACCTACATCACAGTGTACACCAGGGAAATTTAGCTCGATATGGTCTTTTTTTACCGGAATACGTGCCAGATTAAAGTTCGCCCGATGTTCATCTTGGGCAGTGATATGCAGTACTGATTTTGCTTTACTAATAGAATTAAGTCCCAAGGTACAGATATCATTGGATTGCCGGATGCCATGATGTGGTACGGTATCATACAGCCCCGCAAAACGAACTACCAGTTTAGTGAAAATAATTTCTTTTTGTGCGAATAAGTACCCTAACCAGCCGTGAGCGGGCAGTATTTCGCTATTGGCAGTTTGTTCCGGCAGCGTAATTTGATGTACGAAGTTGCGGGCAGCCGCAGCACCCCGGCTAAAACCGAAAATATCGATGGTAAGGGTATCAAAAGTTGTTTTTTTCTCAATTTTATGGGTCAGTTGTTCAATGGCGCGTTTTACCCGGGCAATAATACCGGCAGTGCCCATTCCCAGTCCTGATCCTACAAACAGATCGTCGTTTTTATAATCTTGTTCCCGGACTTGACCGTCCAGATCTGCGAGCGTATTACTGCCCATGCCTTCAGTATAGATTTTATACTTTGGATGCATCTTATTATATATATCTTCTTGATAATACTGAAATAAAATAGCGGGATTAGACAGGTCATTTTCATAACTGCCCTCATTATACCGGTATTTTTTTTCGTCTTCAAGGTCTTTTTTATGCGTGGCTTTTTTGCCGGTTTTTTCCTCCCATGCCTGTCGGGCAAGGGTATTGTACTGATTGTTTAGTGTACCATCTATAAAAACACCAAACGTATAGTTTTTCTTTTTATCATCATTGGGATTGTTTGGTTGCGTTCTGCCTGTTGTTACAGGGCTGTTTCCATAGTTGGGTTCAATATATTGGGTCAGTTCATTTTTTATTTTAATCTGGGTTTGGTCTTCGATGCTGTCGAGTATTCCGGCATAGTGTATCTGAACATAATATTCATGTACGGCTTCTTTAATAAGATCCATTTTGTTTAACCGCTTTTGATAGAATGCTGTATTCTGAAACACAAGTGCTGCTTTTCCATATTGGTTTACTCTGGCGGTATACGTCCCCATATTCCGGCTGGAAGCACCGTGCCCTTTTCCGTATTGATCTTCCCAAACGGTAACCTGTAGTGGTTCGTTTCTGGGGATATTCAGGGTTTCTATATGGAGTTTTACGGTATCAAGATAGCCTACGGTTCGGTCACCGATCGGTTCATGTTCGGTATCGGTCCAGTAGACCCGTTGTACTTTCGGACTTCCTGTTAATGGTTTGATCGTAAGACTTGCAATTTCTTTTGTCCCTGAGGCAGTGGTATATTGTGCTTCGAGTAAATAGGTTTTTCCCATGGCAGGCTGGTTAAACCTAAAAGAACCTTCGTCTTTGTATAATTTGAAGCCTTCATTATTACTCAGTTTCCAGCGTACGGCTTCTTTTGGCGGGATAACAATTGTATTTTGTGTATTGGGTACAGCATATTTATCGGTAAAGGAATCCTGCAGCGAATAATAATAGCGTGTTCCTATTAAGGGGGTTTGATTTCCAACGATTATTTTCATAGGTAGATAGTATTTTAATTAATCGACTTCTTGTATTTCGGGATTAAAATTTTTCAGATCTCCAAAAGGGTAAATATGTGCCAAAATGGTATCGTCTGCATTATTCAGGTTGTTTTGCGTGATTTCTGATACTTGTCCGTGATCCTGTATGATAATGCAGTCCGGTCCTCCAACGGTACAACCGCCTGTACTGGTTTCTATAAGGGGTTTACCGCCATGTATAAGTGTAAGTTTTTCATAGAAATCACTCCATTTTGTAACGTTTACTGAACAGAGTTTATAACCGGAACCCACAGGCTGTAATTTGCAATTGCCAAAGGTGTTTTTTTCAAAGGTTGGTCCAATGTCTTTTGTGCTTGCGCAGCGTTTGTATTCTGCTTTAGAATCATTGATATACACTTTATCTTGTGTTTTTACTTTTAGAATATCGGTTTGTGGTGTTTCGCTGAATTTACAACGGCAAACGGCACCCTGAACGACATAGTGTTTCTCCGGCATAGTTTTATTTTTAAAGGGTTGGCTTAAATATTGTTCAGGAATGACCAGAAACCTTTTATTCTGACAGGTTCTTCTTCCCGGATAAACACTTTTTCTCTCTCATTAAAGTTGGTGGTAGTAGTAGAATCATCTAGTAATACCTGCCTTTTTTTCCTTCTGTCTTTTATGTTGGTATGACAGATTTCAAATTGTAAAGTGTTTTCCGGTTCGTTTCTGTTTTGATAAAGGATGGTTCCTTTTATGGATTGTATGGTGTGATCTTCGGGGTAGAGGAGATAACGGGCTTCAAAATCGCTTTTTTTCTTTGTTTCTTCTCCGGTATCTGCTGTTTTTACAGTAATGCTTACCTTATTATCTTCTGTATAATGTGGTTCGATATGTTGTTGCAGTACAAAAGGAAGCATTCCGGTTGCAGTGTCAAAAGGAAGTGTAGCGGAAACTCCCTGAGTATAGTCTGTTTGTAATATCGGGAAAAACAATTTGTATAACAATTCATTCTCCAGTTGTACAGCTATTTTGTCGGGATCAGAATACTGTTCTTCAAATTTCTGAAGTATTTTTGTAGTAACGGTACAGTTGTAATACTGCTGTATTTTTTGAGCTGTCCGGGTGCAGCGTTTTAATATTTCCTGATGATTAACAATATCAATAATTCTGTTTTCTGCATTGATTTCGACTGTAACAGGGTAGATACTTCCTGTAATCCGGCCTACCATTTCATAGACCTGGAGATCCGGTTTTCGGTAATTTATAAAGGGCTGTTTTCTGTTAAAGGAATAGAATCGTGTAACGGAATTGGTGCTTTTGAGGAATTTTAATTCTGTTTCATACTGGATTTTGGTCTTTTTCCCCGGATAGTGAACTATAATTCCATAATTATAGGGTATAGAATTAGGTTTAAACTGTAAAGTGTTTTCTTTGAAAGGGATATTTTTCTTTTCGTTCATTGCCATTTAGTATTTAAGAGTATACCTCTGTTTTTTTTATAAAAAACGTTATTATACCATGGCAATTTAACTATAAACAAGCAAACAGTTGTATTTTTTTACCGTTTGTGTGTTTTTTATTCTTATTTTTTATTTTGTGAAAAGGGTAAAACGTAAAGAAGCGGTCTAAAAAGGCCACTTCTTTACGTTTTATGTTATCCTGATTATTTGTTAATTAGATGAAACAAATTTGAGTCCTACTATTGAACAAATTAAGGTTGTGATAAATAATAATCTCCAAAAATCGGCAGGTTCTTTAAATATAAAAATTCCGATTAATACGGTTCCTACAGCGCCAATTCCTGTCCAGACAGCATAAGCTGTTCCCATAGGTAAAGTAAGTGTTGCTTTATATAATAATAGCATACTCACTACTAAACACACAAAGAAACCAATTAGCCATAAGGTAGAAGTGACACCTGCTGTTTCTTTTGCTTTACCCAAGCAAGTGGTAAAGCCAACTTCAAATAATCCTGCGATTATTAGTACTATCCAGTTCATCTTTTTAAATTTTAGACTGCAAATCTCCTGATAAAATTTGTAATAAAATTTATCAAATGTTAAAAAGAATTATTTTTTATTCGCTCTGATACGACTTAATGATACTTGAGTAATTCCCAGATAAGAAGCAATATATCCCAGTTGTATTCTTTTTATAATATCAGGGTTATTGTTAATGAGTTCATGATAACGGTCTGAGGCGGTTTTAAATTGTCTAAGGATCAGTCTTTCCTCTGTTTTTATTAATTCCAGTTCTGCTAATTTTCGCCCCCAGTTTGCTATTTCAATATCTTCTGTATATAATTGTTGTAATACGGAGGATTTTAAATGAAATAATTCTGAATCTTCAAGTAGTTCTACATTTTCATAACTGGGTTTTTGGTAAATATAGTTTTTAAAAGAAATAACAGAATCTCCTTCCATTCCAAACCAGAAGGTAACTTCATTTTCATTACTATAACAAAAAGCTCTTGTGAGTCCCTTTTTTATAAAGTAAATATCAGGCTCAATTTTATCTGCTTTAAATAACAGATAGCCTTTGGGATAAGTTATTACAGCTACGTTTTTTGTTATTTTTGACAGAGCACTGTCAGACAACGGATAAACGGATTGTAAAATTGATTCAATACTTTTTGCCTCCAATCAGAAAATAGTTTAGTTAAACCTCAGATGATGTGCTTATTGGTTTTCTTATGGTTTCTAATATCAGGTAAAACTGAATTCCAAATAAGATGGATGCTAAAACCAAGTGTGTTGCCTGCGTTCCGAAAGGAAAATCTAAATAATACATCGCAATACCGGAAAGAATTTCAATAATCAGAATCCAGAATACCCAGTTTACTTTTTTATATCCTAATTGTAGTTTGTTATTTTTATATAATAAATAGAAATTAACCAATAAAACAATAAAAGAAAAGGTTCTGTGAATATAAAAAGTTAAGGTTGGATTCTCCAGCCATAAGTTAGTTGAATAACCGATTGCTTTTACCTGTTCATCAATAAACTGACGTACCTGCGTTCCTAATACGATCTGGATTAAAGTAAGTATCAGAGAGATAACCAGTACATATTGGAATGTTTTATCTTTTTTGAAAGTATTGACTTTCTGATTTACTAAATGTAAGATATAAAGAATAACGGCTGCAATAACTAAAGCCATTACCATATGAACTGTTATTCTTACCGGAGCGAGATAGGAGTAAACCACTGTAGCGCCAAGCCATGCCTGAAAGCCCATTAAAAATACGGTAAGCCAGGAAAGTAATGGTATTGCTTTATTTTGTTTCCAGAAAGCAAAAGATAGTACTGCCATTACTATGGTGACTATTCCGGCTAATGCTCCACTGAGTCGGTTGATATATTCGATCCAGGTATGCACAGCATTAAAACTGGCATAATCATGTTTTGTATAATGTTTCCAGTGTGAGGCCTCAAATTCGGTTGTTGTGGTAAAGGTTTCTTTGGCAACAAACAGCTTTTCATCATGGATGATGACCTGCCCTTTTTCAAACGTATGATTCGGGGTCCATAAAATTTCTGAAATATCAGTAGGAGGGATATAATATCCAAAACATTTAGGCCAGTCCGGGCATCCCATTCCGGATCCTGTCATTCTTACCAATGCACCTGCAACAATCACAATGTAAACTAAAACTAAAGTTGTTCTTGCTGTTACGTTGAAATATTTTTTCATTTTTTTACTATTTAAGTAGCAATACCTTTTATCCGAATTGCCGTGTTGAAAATTATTTTTTAATTCACCTGCTACATCTCTTTAGTTCCTTTATTAGTAGTAATTGGGGTATCTTGTAAATAACAGACTAAAATAAACTTTAATTTTAACATTTATAGTGTATAAGCTGTAAATGTATCTGGTATTCAGTTGGCATTAATTTTTAATCCCAGTTTTGCTGCTCTTTTCAGCATATATTGATAAGCAGCATCATATTCATTCGGTATTTCTCCTTCAAGAATAGCTTCTTTAATGGACTCTTTGATAATTCCTATTTCTTTTGAAGGTTTTATATTAAATAATTCCATAATTTCTTCCCCTGATATTGGTGGCTGAAAGCAGCGAACATGGTCACGAGCTTCTACTTCAATAATCTTCTGACGTACGATTTTAAAGTTATTATGATATTTTTTAAACTTTACTTTATTTTTTGTTGTGATATCTGCCTCACATAAGATCATCAGATCTTCTACATCTTCTCCTGCATCAAAAACAAGACGTCTGACAGCGGAATCAGTAACAATATCTTGTGCCAGAACAATTGGACGAGAACTCATCATAACCATTTTCTGAACAAATTTCATCTTTTGGTTTAAAGGCATATGTAAACGTTCAAAAAGCTTTTTAACCATTTTTCCACCTACAAATTCATGTCCATGAAAAGTCCATCCTATTTTTTTATGAAAGCGTTTTGTCGGGGCTTTACCAATATCATGTAATAATGCAGACCAGCGTAGCCAGACATCATCCGTGTTTTTAGCAATGTTGTCAACTACTTCTAACGTATGATAGAAATTATCTTTGTGAGTTTGTCCTTCTACTTCTTCAACTCCTTGTAAATCGGTTAATTCCGGAAGGATACTATGCAGAAGCTTCGTTTGATGTAATAACAGAAATCCAACGGAAGGTTTTGGAGTAGAAAGAATTTTGTTTAATTCGTCAACAATTCGTTCGCCGGATATGATCTTAATACGTTCTTTATTCCGTTCAATGGCTTTTAAGGATTCTTCTTCAATTGTGAAATTCAACTGAGTAGCAAACCGAATAGCACGCATCATTCGTAAAGGATCATCAGAATAGGTGATATCCGGATCTAAAGGTGTACGTATGATTTTGTTTTTTAAGTCTTTTAAACCGTCAAACGGATCTAATAGCTGACCGTAATTGTCAGGATTTAATGAAATAGCAAATGCATTAATGGTAAAATCTCTGCGATCCTGATCGTCTTGTAAAGTTCCATTTTCAACAATCGGGTTTCGGCTGTCAGAAGAATAGGATTCTTTACGGGCTCCTACGAATTCAATTTCAGTATCTTCGTATCGGAGCATTGCTGTACCGTAGGTTTTAAAAACCTGTACTTTAGGTTTTTTAGGTAATAGTTCAGAAACCTTTAACGCCAGTTCAATACCACTACCTATGGCAACAATATCAATATCTTTTGCCGTGTTTCTCTGTAAAAGAAAATCTCTCACGAAACCACCTATAACGTAAGAATCAATATTTAGTTCTTTTGAGGCTTGTGAGATAATTTCAAAAATTGTATTATTTAATGCTTCTTTATAAAATTGGGCTGTCTTCATTAACGTCTTATCACTTTTACCTGCGCATCATTTCCTAGTTTTATTATAGTGGATGGCTTGCCGGCAATTACATCTTGATGCAAATTTACAATATAGTCTACGCCTTCCAAAATCTCTTTGCTTATTTCTTTAAAAGATTTAGGAGTAGGTTGTCCGCTGATATTTGCTGAAGTGGAAACTAAGGGTTTTTTCATTCTTTCTAACAATTTAAAGCAGAAAGGGTCTTTTACAACCCGTACTCCCAGAGTGTTATCCGGAGCAATAAGATTAGCAGCTACATTCCTTGGAGCATCAAGGATTAAAGTAGTTGGTTTTTCAGATAAGTCGATGATTTGCCAGGCTACTTCCGGTATTTCTTTAAAAAGGGTATACATCATCTTTTCTCCATTAGTAAGCACAATCATGCTCTTACTTTCCTCTCTCTGCTTTAGCTTATATATTCTGGAAACAGCTTCTGCATTTGTGGCATCGCATCCTATTCCCCAAACGGTATCTGTTGGATAAAGGATAATACCTCCGTTTTGGATCACTTCAAATGCTTTGTGGATTTCTTCGTTCATTTCTGGGAAAGATTTTAAAAATAAGGGTAATTATTTTTTATGATATATAATATATTTTTGACCGTTTAAAATTACTTCACTTTTATCAAATAAAGGAGAAAATATTTCATAAGAAGTACTTTCTTTTTCATTTACGACTAAATAGGCTCCTCTGTTCATGTTTTCAACGATTGTTTTCGGATAAAAATAACCGGGAAATGTGAAAGAAATTTTATCCAGTCTGATAGATTTAAAATCTGCCAGATAGTATAAAGCAGGAGAGGGACCAGATAAATATACTTCTGCCTGTTTTGGTATTTTACGCTGTATAGTGGCTAAGTCTGTTTTTTGAATGTTCAGATCATTTTTATAATGTTTAAAACTTCTTCCGCTTAAGTAACCTAACCTAAGTGTAGATCCTATTATAAGTAATAAAAGTAATGTTTGCCATTTTTTTATAGTATTGAAAGAGAGCAAATACACAAAAACAATGATACAATAGGGAACTAAAAATTGAAAATAATGAGTATGTAGTCCAAAAAATAAAACACTAAATGAACTGATAGGCAGTAAAAGAATAAAAATATCCTGTTGTTTTATTTTTTTTGAATATAAGGTAATAAATACAGGGATCAGAAGGACATAACTGTTTGAATAGATGAAGCGTAAAAACGGCTTAAAACTAAATTTATAATCAGTACCAGTACCTGATCCGATATCAAATTGAACTCCTTTTCCTAGTATATAGGTAATAAAATCATTCAAACTAACCTGATTAATATAAAAACAATATAAAATTATAACCGGAAAAAGAAGACCAATACTTAGTAAGATACTTTTTTTCAAGAAATATTTTTTTTGTACTATCAGATCAATCCCGATAGGTATAAGTATAAATAAGCCATATTGTTTGGCTAAAAAAGAAAGACCTATAAAAAACCCGATACCCAAAAACCCAAGTGTATTATTTTTGTTTCTGTAATAAAAATAGAGATATAACGATAAAATTTGGAAAAATACAGAGACAGGTTCTAACATTATATGTCCGCTGTCAAGAGATAAGTTTATAGTTATAAAAAGTAAAGAAAAGATTATTTTTAGTTTTTTATCATCACAGAATTGATTTAATATTTTATATAAAATTACGGATGAAGCTATAATAAACAGAATATTAATAAACAGATAGATTCTGAAATCTACTGAATCTGAAAATAATTGAGGAATGCTTACTATAAAAAGGGATAAAGGATTATAAGGAATAGCTATTTCAGTAAAATAGCTATTCCCTTTATGAATCTCTCTTATTATTGATAAATAATAACCGGAATCATCTCCAATAATGGGATGAAGTATAAAATATATTAAAAATAAAGCTAAAGCTATTATCAATAATGAAATGATAAAATTTTTGTTATTGATAATTTTAACCATTTCTATTTTGTTTTATTTATTTTAAAGTATTAATGATTTTAGTTATTGCTTCAATATTCTCAATTGTTAATTCATAAAACAAAGGTAATCGTATTAAGCAGTTGGTAAAGGTATCACTATTTTCTAAAATTCTCCCATCATGTTTAGTAGTATAAAAAGGGCTGGAGTGTAATGATAAATAATGAAAAACAGCATGAAAACCATTTTCTTTTAATAAAGCGATTAAGGCACTTCGTTTCTCTATGTTTTCAGCAGTCAAATAAAACATGTGAGCATTATTAGTTGCATAATTTGGTAGTGAAGGTATTTTGAAACTAGTATTATCCGGATTTAATTTAGTATAATAGGTATCCCAGAGGAGTTTTCTTTTGGATTGAATATCTTCCAGATTTTCTAATTGTGCCCATAAAAAAGCAGCGATTATTTCCGAAGGTAGGAAAGAAGAACCAGTATCAACCCAGCCATATTTATTAACTTCCCCTCTAAAAAACTCTGCTCTGTTAGTCCCTTTTTCCCAAATAATTTCAGCTCTGTTTATAAATCGTTCATCATTAATTGCAAGCATTCCGCCTTCACCGGAAATGATATTCTTCGTTTCATGAAATGAAAAAGCGGCAAGGTGACCTATAGACCCCAGTGCTTTTCCTTTATAATAGGAATCAATAGCCTGAGCAGCATCTTCAATAACCAATAAATTATATTTCTCAGCTAATGCCATTATTTTATCCATATCACAGGCTACTCCTGCATAATGAACGGGTACAATTGCTTTTGTTTTAGGAGTAATTAAAGCCTCTATTTTATCCGTATCAATATTAGGATTATCTGAGTAGGAATCAGCAAATACTATTTTTGCTCCCTGACGAACAAAAGCTAATGCTGTTGAAACAAATGTAAAACTGGGAATGATAACTTCATCTCCTTCTTTTATGTCGGCTAATATTGCACACATTTCTAAAGCATCTGTACAGGAAGTAGTCAATAATACTTTTTTAAAACCATATTTATTTTCAAAAAAAGTCTGACATTTTTGTGTAAATATTCCATTTCCGGATAATTTTCCTGAATTTACTGCCTGATAGATATAATGGGTTTCTTTGCCTGTTAAGTATGGTTTGTTGAAAGGAATCATATATATTATTAGTTAATTATAGCTGATTTTAATTATTTGGTTGTTCTTTTATCTCCGTTAAATTTTACAAAAGAAGTTTCTTTATTTTTTTCCATAGTATAACTTACATTATTATAGTCTTTTTTAAGATCTTTAATAATATTTGGGATATAAATCTCATCACTTTCATTCATTATTATAACATATTTTTTATTGATCAAATCATTAAAACTATTGAATTTATTTTTATTGTATGGAATGTTTACAGTCCATCCACTTAATGAAATATTATTCTCTTTCCAGATTTTATCTACTTTGAAAGGACTGATTTCCTGGATGGCTAAACCACTACCAAAAATAACATATGGAGAGGATTTTTTTTCAATAAATTTCATAGCATAGTTTAAGTTTTTTTTATTTTCTTGCTTTATATCTATATTTTTTAATATATAGATGTTTATGAAACCAATGGATAGTATAATTGCTACTAAAAAAATTAAGGTATTATAGGGCATTATTATATTTAATATTTTGTTTCGTGTTTTTATATTAAAGAGTAAACTAATATTTGTATTTAAAATCAGTACAAATGATAGTGTAATTAATCCTGAAAAGAAAACTCTTTCTTTTAAATACGAAATTAAAGGGATATAGATATTTATTGTTATAAAAAGTAGGGTTACTGTTATAATAATTATTTTTTCTCTTTTGTTATTCAAAGGAAATAAAGCGTATAAGAATAATAAAATAACAATATAGAAAATAACATAATTTTTGAATGTAATAACACTATTATTGATGCTTATTTTTTTATTATTTAAAGAAACAATCTTATTTAGAGTTTGAATACTTATTTCTTTTGGGTTCGTAAAGGAAGACTGAATTAATTGATAAGATAAATAATCTGTTATATTATAACATTCTTGTGGAGTTAGTTTGTTTGGGTTATCATTTATACGTGATCTAAAAGTATTGAATTCAGTATAATATGCCCAATCTTTATTAGAATATTCTGATTTATTTATGAGTTGAAAACTTAGAGATAGTATTCCGGCTAGAGAAAAGAATAGAAGCCTATTTTTTAGCTCTGCTTTTTCTATAATAATTAGAGGAGATAAAAGTATTAATACCAGTATGGATGCCTCAAATCGAATTAATGAAGCTATTGTGAAAAGTAATAATCCAATGGTTTTATAAAGGTATGATTTTCTCTTTATAATTAAAGAAAACCCAGCCAGGGCTAATATTGCAGTAATAGTTGTGAACTGTAAATTAGCAAGAAAATAGATGAAAAATGAACTAAAAAACATTAGAATACTTACTTTGACGTAATTACTGTTTTTGATCCTAAGTATTTCATAATAAATTATTGAAGACGAGATTATATAAAAGAATATGAATAATATCGGATACCAAGGAATAGAAGAAATATTCAAATATAAAAACTGTAGTATTTTTCCATAGTATATATTAATAAAAACAAGATGGTATTCAGGTGTACCTGTATAAGCACCAGATGCAAATAGCTGCATTATAACATCGTCATTTTCCTGAAATCGGATTTTAAATATAAAAGATATAATAACGTAGATTATTATACTATATATGACAGAGAATAAAATCTTTTTTTTCATAGCTAAAGATAATTATTTAAAACACCAACTCTTAATGAATATAAGACCCCAGATAAAAGATGTAGGATTAAAACACTATCAAGTAGCATACGTTTCTTTTTTTGAAATAATGTTCTTTTTTTAATATAAATACAAACAGAGATAAAAAACAATAAAAAGGAGCTAGGGATGATCTGCCAGTAAAAATTACCATGATACATTCTATCTCCACTTTCTGCCAGTAATAAAAAGAATATGAGAGCTGATAACATTATAAATAATGAATATAGGTATTCTAATCTCTTAAAGATACTTTTATCAATCATTGATAAAAGTATTGGAAAAGCAAAGCTGCAAAGAAAAGTTCCTAAACAATACAATATACTAGGGTAATTAGAGGGTTTCCAGCTAAGCCATACTTTAAAAGGGGCAAATATTAATTTGGAATTATCATCATAAAAATAATGGTAGATATAAATATATTGTATTATTATCAAGAAAAAACCGATTAGAAAAGGGATGTTTGTTTTTATAAATAATAAATTTATCTTTTTTACATGAATTAGGGATAGTATAAAATGTACAGGTATAATTACAAATAAAAAACTAGGTTTGATTATCACATTTATGATTATTAACAACAATATCCATACAAATCTTTTATTTGAATATTCTAAAACCAACTGATAAAAAGACAACCAGAATAATAGTATAGAAAAAGGTAAGACAGCAATAATGGTAGAATTGTGCCAGGCTGTGGGAACAAAATTGCCTAAATACATGAATGATGCAATAGGTAGAGCGAACATAAAGAATAACAGAAGAGATAATAAATCCTGATAGAAAGAATTTAATTTGTAATTTATATATTTTAAATATTCATGAATACAATATCTAATTATAATTATTTTTAATAGTGTGAATAATATTAAAGATAATATACTGGCTATGTAATAATTGTTATTAAATACCCCCCCAATTAAATGTACAGATAGATAATATCCAAAGTTTCCCATAATTGGTAATTCTCCTTTAATCGTTGATTCAAGGATTTGTTGATGAGCAACTATATCAGATTCATTATATATATTTATGTAAATAAATAAAGAATAGAATGTAATAAAAAGAGTAATTACCGTAAAAAAGAAATATGGACATTTATTTTTTTTTAAAAATATCATATTCTCCAATAATGTTTTATATATTCTGTTTCAATTATTTCATAACCTTGTTTAGTATAAAAAGAACAGGCTTGTGTGTTTTTTAATTGAGTTGGAATTCTTAATTCTGTAATGTTTTTATCTGCTAACAAACTTTCTACAGTTTGTAATAATTGGTATCCAATTCCTTTTCCCTGACTTTCGGGATTTACTGCAATAAGACCGATTGTTGTATATTCATTATGAGTTCTATACGTTATAAAACCTAAAATGGATCCCTCTTCTTTATAGACTAAAACATCATCAGCAAATTTTTTATTCAAAGAATTATCTACCCAGATCCGGTAAAGTTTTCTGAATTCTTCTTTTTTAAAATTAGGATCTAAGTTAAAACGACTTAACTTACCACTTTCATATGCCAGATTATAAATAGTTTCAATTTGGAATTTTCCATCTAATATAGGGTGGATATTATTATTTGTTTTATGAGGTGTTTTATGTACTTTTTTACTAAAAACAATTTTGACTTCTGAATAGGTATTACAAAAACCAGGAATGAGTATTGAATGGTCAGTTGCACTTTTTACATATAGCAAATCAAAAGTATTGTTATCAATGATATTGTTTGTATTTGTTAAAGAAAGACTACCGATTTTTTTATTAAAAAAATCAGAGTCCCATTTCAATTCTTCTATTTTCATTTTATTTCATCAATTATAAATGCCGGTCTGTTTTTTGTCTGATCAAATATTTTCCCTACATATATTCCTGTAATACCAATTGTTGTAATTATTATACCTGATAAAAACCAAATTGAAACAATTATTGAAGTATATCCTAAAACAATGATTTCTCCATTAAAAACTTTATATATAGTATAGAGGCCGACTAATAAAGATAAAGTGGAAATAAAAACGCCAAATTTCACAAATAATTTTAATGGTTTATTAGAAAAGGAAAGGATGGTGTTAAATGCTAAACTTAATAATTTTCTCAAACTGTAACTGGATTCACCAGAGTCTCTTTCTGCATGTTCAACAGCAACGGAAGTTGAATTATAACCGACCCAGCTGGAAAACAAAGGGAATGATTTAATATAATCTCCCATCTCTAATATAGATTGAATCGTTTTCTTATGATAGATACCAAAATTAGCAATCTCATTATCGTATTTTGTATCAGTAAAGTAACTGTAGGTTTTAGAATATATTTTTGAAGATAATTTTTTCAAAAAATGATCCTGACGATTTACTCTTCTTGCTAGTACGATATCATATCCTTCAATAGCTTTTTCATATAGTTTCTTTATCTCTTTAGGCTGATCCTGTAAGTCACAATCCATTACTACAATCCATTCCCCTTTAGCAAGAGATAAACCTGCAACTATTGCCGGGTGTTGCCCAAAATTACGACTTAGCCGGACACTTTTTACTTCAGGGAATTCTGAAGATAACCGTTTCATTACTTCCCATGAGTTATCAGGGCTTCTGTCATCTACTAATATTATTTCATAAGACTTATCTATTTCCAGCATTACCCTTTGAATTTCATCTACTAGTTTAGATATGATTTCATCAGCTCTATAAACGGGGCTTATTATGGTTATATGGGGGGTACAGTCCATTCTAAAATTTAACAGTTATAATTGTTCCTAATATAATTAAGGCTAATCCGACTACTTTTCCTATGGTAAAGGTTTCTCCTAAAAAAAGTATTCCTATAATAAAAACCAATGCCGGTGCTAAACTCATGAAAGGATAAGCTTTTGTTATTTCAAATTGAGTCATTGCAGCCATCCAGCAGATAGAAGCTAAAAAAGCAGCAACAAAACCTGAAAAAATATAAGGATCAAAGATAGTTTTTAAGAGAAAAAAAATTTTTTCTCTTAAATTTTCAGGAAGGCCTCTTAGTTGGTTTAATCTCCATTTTAGTATGATTTGACCATAAACAGTAAAGGTTAAGGTGCCTAATATATAAAAGTAAGGATTCATTTATTTTTTGGTAATTAGTGTTTCTGTCTGTACCATTTAGAAATTAATATGTTTTCTTAAGATACTTGTTTTTGTAAAAGGTTGCGCCTCTTTTTAATTTTTTATTTCTAGCTGAATTATGAAAATCAAAAGTAAGAATTTAAATTAATACAACTAAATTAAATACTTTTAATTGTTTAATTTTGTAGTTTTATTATTGGAATTTACCAGAGATATAGTTATTCTTTATGTAAACCAGAGAAATTTTTAAACATAGACAATTGCAGGTGTTTTAGAGAAAAGAGATTTAGTTTTCTTTAAAAGAATTGAATTTAACGAATAAGTTTGTTATAAGTATCAAGAACATCTTTAGCTGATTTTTCAGTTGTGAATTTTTCATAAAATAACTTATAAGATCTATCTGTAAATATTTTTCTTTTATCAGTATCGTTTATCAATAATTTGATGTTTTTTGCTAGACTTTTATAATCTTTAATATCTGATAAGTAACCGTTATAATCATGAGTTATAGCTTCAGGTATTCCACCGGCTTTAGTAGTAACAATAGGTACTTTTTTTAAAAAGGCTTCATAAATAGTTAAGGGTAATCCCTCTCTTTCAGAGCTCATTACATATAGATCAAACTGACTCATAAAATCTATAGCATGCGGCTGAAAACCCCCTAATGTTATATAATTTTGCAGTTCATATTTATGAATTAAATTTTCCAGTTTTGGTGTCAGTTCATTTGAAAATTTTCCGAGCTGAATTAAATGTATATTCTTAATATTTTCAACATAAACCAAGTGTTTTATTGTTTTTATAAGAGTAGGTAAATCTTTAGCTCTTGTATGATTTGCAATATTTCCAATAATAAATTTATCATTAGTTATTGGAAATAATTCATTGATGTTATGTGTGTGTGTTACTTCATTTCTATTTACGTTGATACCATCATAAATAACAATTAATTTTTTTCTGGATTCTTCTGTTATCATTTTTTTTAAGAAAGCTGTTTTAACAGCTTCAGACACACAGATTATCGCATCTATATTTTTATAATTGTATTTTAATGTGCTAAAAAAAGAACCACTACCACAAATATTTTTTCGGGAGAAAACCGTTTTGGTTTTTAATTGAAAAAGAAGATCGGATATAGTATAAAGAGTAGCAGAGTCTCCTGTATGTAAGTGTATAATATCGGGCTTTAATTTGTTAACCAGTTCTTTCAGAAATTTATAATTAGAAAATGTATTCAACTTATCTCCGTTACTGGAAATAAACTCTATTTTTTTATCATTACACTCTGCTTCAAGAGATGAATGTTTTATACCCAGTACAGTGTTTGTTATATTTAGTTTTTCTAAACTTAAGACAATATCAATTACTTGCTGTTCATTTCCTCCCCAGCTTTTAGCACCAGATATATGTAGTATCCTCATCTTTTTTTCGCGAAATTACAATATTTTTTATAAACTATTTTCTATTATCCGATTACCAGATAGTTGTTAACTAATAAATGAGGTCAGAATCTCTGTTTCTTAAATTGTTAATACAAAAAGTATTCCATAGTTTTGTACACTGATATTTTTTTAATGAGAACATATATACAAATAAATCCGGATTATACTAAATATAAACAAACAGTTTCTAACTGGATAGAAAATTTTGATAATCAGGGTGAAATTCTGGCTCACGGCAATCGGAATGTTATTAAAATATTTAATCTTGAAGGAAAAGAAATTAATATTAAATCTTTTAAGGTTCCCCATTTAATCAATAGTTTTGTTTATAAGTATTTCAGGAAGTCTAAAGCAAGGCGGTCATTTGAATATGCAGAGAGATTATTAGAAAAAGGAATAGGTACTCCTGAACCTATTGCTTATTCTGAATTCTTTTCTTTGTTAGGGTTGCAGAAGAGTTATTATATATGTGAACATCTTCAGGTTGATCTGACTTTTCGTGAATTGATCGAAGTTCCTAATTATCCTGATTATGAGATTATTTTGAGTCAGTTTATTTACTTTACATGGCAATTGCATGAGAAAGGTGTGGAATTTTTGGATCATTCCCCGGGGAACACATTAATAAAGAAGGTAGGGGAAGGGCAGTATCGTTTCTTTCTGGTTGATCTGAACAGAATGCGATTTCATAAATCTATGGATTTTGATAAACGTATGATGAATATGGCACATCTTACACCCAAAAAAGAAATGATTGCTCTTATGAGTGAAGAATATGCTAAGCTATATGACAAAGATGAAAAAGAAATCTTTGAGAAATTATGGTCCTATACGCATTCTTTTCAGACTAAGTTTCATCGAAAAAGAAGATTAAAGAAAAGATTAAAGTTTTGGAAAAAGAACTAGTCGTTTTTTCTCATTTTATTTAGTTCCTTGTATCTTTCATGAACGGTTAACGCATTTAGATAGCAAACAATAATTCCTTTTTTTCCGTCTAAAATTCCCAGTCGTATAATATAATTAAGAAGAAATCTATAAGCAGGTTTAATATAACGATGATAGAAATTAGGATAACGTCCTTGGTTATAAAGTTCCTGAGCCCTTAGTTTTCCGTAACTAATCATCTTTTTCTTATACGTTTCATAATCATTATAAGTATAATGAATAAGCTTATTTTTTAGTATACCAATAGATCCGTCTACTTGTAATGTTTCATGTACCAGACGTTCACTTATATAATGGGCTTTGTCTTTCTGAAATAGTCTGAAATTTTTATCCGTCTGACATCCGCTGAAATGTAACGGTTTATCTTTAAACATAAATTGTCTGTAGAAATAGTAGGCGCTACAGGCATCTTCTTTTTGCACTGTAGCTAAAATCTCCTGTTTTAGTTTTGGAGTAATTCTTTCGTCAGCATCCATAAATAATACCCAGGAATGTTTTGCTAAACTTAAGGCAAAATTCCGTTGTGCCGTAAAGTTTTCAAAAGCGTGTTGGACTAAGGTCACATTTTTAAAAGAATTGACTATTGGTACTGTGTTATCCTTGCTGAAAGAGTCAACAATAATCAATTCATCAACAAAATCCATGTTCTCTATTAATTCCGCTATGTTTTTTTCCTCATTGTATGCTATCACTAAACCACTAATAGGGTGTTTATTATCAGACATAGTTTTGTTTTTTAGTTTTAAAATAATGAAATAGTACTACTGTTAATCTGCTTCGAATTTACTGTATAATTTTTATTTAAGAAAACTTAAATTTTTAAAATGAGTTTCAAGTTTTTCAAGAATCAGTTCTAAAGGATATTCATCATAATATTTAAAAGTATTTTCTTTGATATATTTAGCGTCATATTGTTCGTATATCTCAGGTTTTAAGTCTTTTAGATGAATAGAGATATGCTCTTTTTCATTCTCAAATAATTGCCAGCTTTCTTTATCGATTGATGGGGAGAAAAGAGAAAAAGTAGGTATGTTGACCGCTTTTCCCATATTTATAGCACCACCCTCATTACCAATTACAATATCACAAAGTGAAAGCAACGCAATAAACGATCTTAATCCTTCTGCATATAGATCAAAATGAATATTTTTTTTAGACTTTTCTGAGCAGTAATTATATATTTCCAGAGCCTGTTCCTTTTGATTTGGGATATAATTAAAAAGTATAGAAGCGTTAGTTTTTGAAATCGTAAAATCAATAATTTCAGCCATTTTTTTTAATGGGTAGGTTTTATTTTTTTCACTTCCTAAAATATTAAACATTATTAAAAGCTGCTTACCTGGAATAATCTGATGATTATTTAGTAATTCTTTTGCTCCTCTGATTTCATCATTTGTCAGGTATATTTTAGGCTTTATCTCTGTTGCTTTTTCTTTAATTAATGGTTTTAGTAGTGATAGTCTGTTTTCTATTGCTAGACCGATATCAGATTTGATTCCTGTAACACGTTTTATATTATGATTATAAAAAATTTGGGAGTACCATTTATAATATGATATTTTATTTTTTGCTCCAGAAAAAAGAGTGATAAGATTGCTGTCCAGTTTGTTATATACATCAATAACAGTATCATATTTTTTATTTTTTATTTTGAGTAGAAATTTAAAGAATAAAGAATATGATTTTCTGATCTCATTAGGCAGAATAATGATATTATCAATATTAGGATTTTCTTTTAGAACATCTACACAATTTGGATAACACATGAAATCAATTATAGCATCAGGATAACTTTTTTTTAAGTTATCACATAATATAGTGCTTGTAAGCACATCTCCAATTCTCTTTTGTTGAATTACTACTATTTTCATTCTTTAAATTAAATAATTAAGAGTGCTAAAATACATAAGTTAATTTACCTGATTTCTGTATTTGTATGTATTTTTTTAGTTTAGTAAAGAAATAGGCGGGACTTATATACTACTATATTATATTTTTATTAGATAATATTGTTGCCAGGTCTGTTAAATAAGGTATATAAAAAAAACCTGTTCAATTTTTATAAAAATTGAACAGGTTTTTTTAGGTTTTTCATTAAACCGCTACATCATATTCTCTTAAAGCATTATTTAAAGATGTTTTCAGATCTGTTGATGCTTTACGTTTTCCTATAATCAGAGCACAAGGAACCTGATATTCACCAGCAGCAAATTTTTTGGTGTAGCTTCCCGGAATAACAACTGAACGAGCAGGAACAATACCTTTCATCTCTACAGGAGTGTCTCCGGTTACATCTATTATTTTTGTTGAAGCAGTTAGGCAGACGTTAGCACCTAATACCGCTTCTTTTTCAACTTTAACTCCTTCAACTACAATACAACGGGAACCGATGAAAGCTCCATCTTCAATAATAACAGGAGCAGCCTGTAAAGGTTCCAGTACGCCACCAATACCTACACCACCACTTAAATGTACGTTTTTACCTATTTGCGCACAACTTCCAACGGTAGCCCATGTATCCACCATAGTTCCTTCGTCTACATAAGCTCCTATGTTTACATAACTCGGCATTAAAATAACTCCGGATGAAATATAAGCACCATGTCTGGCAACAGCATTTGGTACAACGCGGATACCCTTTTCGGCATAATTTTTTTTCAAAGGAATCTTGTCGTGATATTCAAAAATTCCGGCTTCCAGAGTTTCCATTTTCTGAATAGGGAAATATAATACAACTGCTTTTTTGACCCATTCGTTTACTTGCCATCCGTCTTCTGTAGGTTCAGCTACACGAAGTTTTCCGGAGTCTAATAAATCAATTACAGTTCTGATTGCAGTTGTTGTTGTTTCTTCTGTCAGCAGAGCTCTGTTTTCCCATGCCTGTTCTATTGTTGTCTGTAAAGTCCTCATAAATATTATAATTTGACGCAAAGATAGAATCAATTTTTTAAAAAAGAAGATGTTGGTCGGATTCATAACATTTTAAGCGTTAATTTTGATAAAAAAAGAAAATGGCACGTATTCTGGCAATTGATTATGGGTTGAAGCGCACCGGTATTGCTGTAACAGATCCAATGCAAATTATAGGTTCGGGTTTAACAACTATTCCTTCGGAAACAGTAATAGACTTTCTGAGAGATTATTTTGTAAAGGAAAAAGTAGAAATGGTTTTGATCGGAGAACCAAAACAGATGAATAATGAACCCTCTGAAAGCACTCCGATAATAGAGGCTTTTGTTCTGAAATTTAAAAAGAATTTTCCAGATATGTCTCTGGAAAGAGTAGATGAGCGATTTACTTCAAAGATTGCATTTCAAACGATGATAGATAGTGGTTTAAAAAAGAAGAAACGTCAGGATAAAGCGCTTATTGATGAAATTAGTGCAACTATAATGTTACAGGGTTATCTATCCAGAAAATAATTAATACATACGTTTTTCTATTACTAAAAGAAAGAAATTAAGTTTTAATTACCATATAAATTCATCATAATTGCATTTTTTCAATTTACCTTTGTACTTTAAATTCTTAAGATAAGATGACTAATAATAATATAAAATCGGATCCAGATGTAATTTTGATTGGTGCTGGTATTATGAGCGCTACGCTTGGCTTATTTTTAAAAGAATTACAGCCGGGGATTAAGATAGAAATTTATGAAAGGCTGGATGCGGCAGCAACGGAGAGTTCTGACGCCTGGAATAATGCAGGTACAGGACATTCTGCCTTTTGTGAATTAAATTATACACCGGAACTTGAAGATGGTAGTATTGAGACTGTAAAAGCAGTCAAAATTGCAGAATCGTTTGAAGTAACAAAACAATTCTGGGCTTATCTGGTAAATAAAGGGGTGATAGAATCTCCTGAAGATTTTATAAGAAGTGTACCACACATGAGTTTTGTATGGGGAGAGGAAAATGTAAATTATCTTAGAAAAAGATATGATGCGCTACAAAAACACCCTCTTTTTAATGCTATGGAATATTCCGAAGACCACAAACAGCTGGAATCATGGATTCCTTTAGTAATGGAAGGAAGACAACCTGATGAAAAAGTTGCAGCAACTCATATGTCTTTAGGAACAGATGTGAATTTTGGTAAATTGACAAGAACAATATTTAATTATCTTCAAAAACAAGAAGGGGTTTCTCTTTATTTTAATGAAGAAGTTCGTAAGATTAAACGTAAAGACGGCAAAGATTCGTGGGGGCTTACTGTAAGAAATATTATTACAGAGGAAAAGAAAAAAATCAGTGCTAAATTTGTATTTATAGGAGCAGGAGGAGGGTCTCTTCCGTTACTTGAAAAATCTAATATTCCGGAAGGAAAAGGATTTGGAGGATTTCCGGTAAGTGGACAATGGCTGAAATGTGTTAATAAAGAAATTATTGAACATCATCATGCAAAAGTATACGGAAAAGCTGGTGTAGGTTCGCCACCAATGTCCGTACCACATTTGGATACCCGTATGATCAATGGAGAAAAAGCATTATTGTTTGGACCTTACGCCGGTTTCTCAACTAAGTTCCTTAAAAAAGGTTCTTATATGGATTTATTTTTATCTATAAAACTAAATAACCTTTATCCGATGTTAGTTGCCGGATTTCATAATATTCCATTGACAAAATATCTGGTGGATCAGGTAATGCAGTCACCGGAAGACAGATTAGGGTCACTTCGGGAATATTTTCCAAAGGCAGAAATGAAAGACTGGGAACTTGAAGTGGCAGGACAACGCGTTCAGGTAATTAAAAAAGATTCGGAAGTAGGTGGAGTATTGGAATTTGGAACTAAAGTTGTTAGTTCGGCTGATGGTTCGCTGGCAGCATTGTTGGGAGCTTCTCCGGGAGCATCAACAGCAGCTCCTATAATGCTTGATGTATTAAAAAGTTGTTTTAAAAATCAGATAGAATCTCCGGAATGGCAGAATAAATTAAAACAGATGATTCCTTCTTATGGTCAGCAACTGAATGAGAATGAAGCATTCTGTAATGAAATAAGAGAAATGACAAGTAGTACATTGAAGCTTACTTATAAGAAATAAAATTTGAAAATTAGGCGATTTGAAGATTTGAAAATAAACCTGCTTCTCAAGATCTCTGATCTTGAGAAAGCGTTTATCAGTCTCTGACTGACGATTTATTAGTCGGTCATGAGACTTTTGATCACACTCGCAAAGTCAGAGACTTTGCAGAGCAGAAACAGGTTGTTGAATTTTCAACAGCCTGTTTCTTTTTATAACCTGCTTCGCAAGATCTCTGATTTTGAGAACGTGTTTGTCAGTCTCCGACTGACGATTTATTAGTCGGTCATGAAACCTTTGATCACACCTGCAAAGTCTTGATTCTTTCTTCTTGATTCTTTTTCTTGGCTTAGGCTATTTACTTTCTTTAAGCTCTTTAGTAGCTTTAACAACGCTTTCGGATAAGTTGGTCAGCCAGATTAATTGCTCTATTACTAATTGAGATTCCTGGAGTTTTATATGTAATGCCTCTTCATCTGTTTTATAACTATCTTTTATTTCCTGTTCACGAATAGCTTTAAGTTCTGTAAAACGTAGATTCACGTCGTCTTGTTGTTTCGTGTCAATTGAAGAATTTGCCGAAACTTCGTCTTTTAATATGGCAATAGCATGATCTAAGTTTTTTATGATAGTATTTACAACTACATTAAAAGCTTCGGATGCTTTAGTTGTTTTATGAGATTGTATAAAAGTACCCAATGAAGCAGCAGAAGATAATAAGGTATGATTTAATACTACAAACTTATAAGCCTGAGGCATTTTTTTCTGTTTTGATTTTGGTTCTTGAAGCATACGCTGAAAAGAAGCCATTAAATTTCCGGTTTCAATAAAGGCATTTTTTCTACTTAGTTTATAAGGAGTGGTAACTTCTCCTTTATTATTGTAAAAAATAGAAATCTGTTGCAGGTAATTTCGGTTTGCCTCAATTGATTTTTCCATATACAGAGGAAGACTTAAAAATTCCCATGAAGGCCATAGTAGGTAATTCGCTAAAAAGGCTAAAACAGCACCTACAAGTGTATCCAGTATTCTATACTGTACAACATCCTGGATATTTGGTGTAAGAATACCATAAATGAAAATAACATAAATAGTGACAAAAGTAGCACTGATTTTATAGTTTTTCTGTGTAAAAGATAATCCTAAGAGCATTGAAATAATTATCATAACAGCAAGAGCAATGCTATTATGGACGAAAGAAATAACAGTAAAGGCAATTAATCCACCCAGAACTGTACCGATAGCTCTTTGTACAGAACGTTTTTTTGTCAGACCAAATCCGGGACGCATGATTACAACTATTGTTAACAGTATCCAGTATACATTTTGAAAAGGTAATAACTTGCCAATAAGAAAACCGATTAATATTGTAACAGTCAGACGTAAGGAATGTCTGAAAATAGTAGATGAAAAACTTAGGTTTTCAGTTAATGTGCTTAATGGATAATATAAAGGAGCAAGAAATTTCTCAAGATCTTTATCGTTTTTTCTGTATTCTTTTGTATTAATACTTTGTGAAAAAGCATGTTCAACTATTCTGATTTTTTCAATTTGTTTTTCAGCATAATTATGCATGTTTTTCAGAATTAGAAAACCTTCAGTTGCTTTTGGGAATCCAACATCCTCTTTATAGCTGTTAATTGCTTTTTTTAAGGATTCCAGATCTTTATACAGAAAATGTTTAGGAGTATATTTCGTTTTATTTTCTATTGTTTTCGAAAGATCTTTTAATGTTGCGGCTAAGTTATAGGCAAGATTTTGATAAGTGTTTAATACATGATGCTTATTAGCAAACTTTTCGTTTAGTTTAGCATGATCGAATGAAGTAGACAATGCCAGCTCCATAATATCTACCAAAGCAGAAAAAATGATAACCATTCTTCTGTTCTGATTTGAAGATCCGGGGTTATTAACACGATTTCTGAATAACATTTCCCGTAATTCTTCATGAATGGTATTTAACTCCACCTGAAGATGCAGTTGTTCTTCTGTTATTTTTGTTCTATCAGCATCAGGATGCCATAAATCACCTCGCAATTTTAAATATTTTGAAGTAAGTCTTATGCATTCGATGAGTTTTAACTGTGCATAGCGATACGGTCTAATATAATAAAAGATAAGGGATATTAAAAGATAAAATAGTCCTCCACAGATTAGTAATCCTGCATGGATTAAAAGTTCCATACCTGTATGTATTTTACTAAATATAATTGCTATAGATATCAAACCGGAAAAAGAAACCATCGTTGCACGCTGTCCATAGACAGATATCATAGAGAGAAAAAAGACAGTTATACTCAAAACAGGATAAAAGATCCATGGGTTAAAAGAAACAAGGCTGATAAGTACAGCGCTTCCTGAGGCAATTAAAATAGCAGCAAGCAGTCCTTTTATCTTATGAGACAGATTACTGGGGATATCGCTGGGATAGATCAGAATAACTCCTAAAGCAATAGTAAACCCCATACGAAATTCGTCCATATTGGAGAATATGATCACAGGTAATGCTGTTGCAATTGTAACTTTAAGAGCATTAGTGAATTCTGTAGTATCAGTAAAATTCCGGACTTTATTAACCATTAGAAGCTTATATTGTGCGCAAAGATAAGGATTGATAGATTATTTATCAGAAAATAAAATTTCATTTATATTAATTTTATGTAAAATTGAAGACAATATATTCTCTTTCTTGTTTTCGACAGAAATATAATTTTATTTTTTACTACTTTTGCAGTCTGATTTTTTAAGTTGTTTCAATTGAAATATCAGATTTTAAATTTAATATTAGAAATAATGATTTTACCAATTATAGGATATGGTGATCCGGTGTTAAGAAAGTTATGTGATGACATTGTTCCTGAGTACCCTAATTTAAAAGACCTTATTCAGAGTATGTATGATACAATGTATAATGCATATGGAGTTGGGTTGGCAGCCCCTCAGGTAGGTTTAGCGATCCGTTTGTTTACTATTGATACCTCTCCGTTTGCAGAAGACGAAACATTGTCAACAGAAGAACAGGAACAGTTAAAAGTATTTAAAAAAGCTTTTATTAATGCTAAAATAACAAAAGAAGAAGGAGAAGAGTGGGGGTTTAATGAAGGTTGTTTAAGTATTCCGGATGTTCGTGAGGATGTTTTCAGAAAAGAGAAAATTACAATTGAATATTTTGATGAAGATTTTAAAAAATATACAGAAGTGTATGATGGCTTAATAGCTCGTGTTATTCAGCATGAATATGATCATATTGAAGGAATTCTTTTTACAGATAAAATATCTACATTAAAAAGACGTTTAAATCAAAAAAAACTACAAAATATAATAGATGGTAAAGCCCATCCAGATTATAGAATGAAATTTTTTGCTAAAAAAGGCAGATAATTTTGTTTTTCAGTTGAAAGAATAGATATTTGTTATCTTTAAAAAAAATAGAAAATGAGTTTAGAAAAAATATTGGCCATTTCTGGTAAACCAGGTTTATATGCATTAAAAGTGCAAACACGTTCAGGTTTTGTAGCAGAGTCTTTAATTGATGGTAAAAAAGTGACAGTAGGTTTAAGAAGTAATGTAAGTTTATTATCAGAAATTTCGATTTATACTCATAGTGGTGAAAAAGTATTAGCTGATGTGATGCAGGCAATTGCAGTAAAAGAAAATAACGGACCTGCAATATCTCATAAAGAGGATAAGGCAAAATTAGAGTCTTATTTTAAAGAAATTTTACCGGATTATGATGAAGACAGAGTATATTCTTCAGATATCAAGAAAGTACTTAACTGGTATAATATGCTTCAGTCAAAAGGTTTAATTGTTGCAAAAGAAACTGTAAAACCTGTGAAAATAGAAACACCAAAAGTAGAGAAACCAAAAGCAGAAAAAGTCAAAGTGGAAAAGCCGAAAGCAGAGAAGGCTGAAAAAGCAGAAAAACCTGCAAAAGTGGTAAAGAAAAAGAAGACAGACGAATAGTATTTAATACTGGAAATAAGAAATCCTGCCTTTCAATATTCATTGAAAGGCAGGATTTCTTATTTTTACATAAATGATAAGAATATGAATAATAGAGAAGATCAATTAGAGGCTTTCGGCAGGTTACTTGACATTATGGATGATTTACGTGAAAAGTGTCCATGGGATAAGAAACAGACCTTACAAAGTTTACGACATTTAACGATTGAGGAGACTTATGAATTAGGAGACGCGATTTTAAATAATGATTTACAGGAGATAAAAAAAGAATTAGGAGATATTCTGCTTCACATTGTGTTTTATGCTAAGATAGGGAGTGAAACCAATGATTTTGATATTGGAGATGTAGCAAATGAAATTTGTGAAAAACTAATTTACCGCCATCCTCATATATATGGAGATGTTATAGTGGAGAATGAGGAACAGGTAAAACAAAATTGGGAAAAACTGAAATTAAAGGAAGGTAGGAACTCTGTTTTAGAAGGAGTTCCTAAAGGTTTACCGGCTTTGGTTAAAGCAAGTCGTATACAAGATAAAGTAAAAGGAGTAGGCTTTGATTGGGAGGAAAAAAAGCAGGTTTGGGATAAAGTTCAGGAAGAATTACAGGAATTACAGGAAGAAATACTAAAAGGTGATACGGATAAAATGGAAGCCGAATTTGGAGATGTTTTGTTCTCGATGATCAATTATGCCAGATTTTTAAATATAAATCCAGAGGATGCTTTAGAAAGAACTAACAAAAAATTTATTAAACGTTTTCAGTATTTAGAAGATAAAGCGGCTAAATTAGGAAAACCACTTGTGGATATGACTTTAAAAGAAATGGATGTTTTTTGGGAAGAAGCTAAGAAGTTGTAAGGGTATTTGGTTTTCAGTTGCCAGTATTCAGTTTCCCTTGCTGGTGGTGAGTATCTTGCTCGTGTTCTGGTTGTTGTGTCATTCTAAAATAAGTTTACACAAAACTGTAAACCTATTTCAGGACGAGATAAAATAGTGTATTATCAGAAAAGCATCACAATTGTGATGCTTTTCTGCTTTATAGAATTAAAGACTTCTAATTTGTTTTAGCTTTGCTTTCCACATTTCCAAATCTTCTTTATGTTTGTTTATACTTTTCTCTACTTCAAGAATAAATGGATTATTTTTTTTAGCACTGGTAATAAACTGAATGTTATTTTCTAACTGTAAAATCTCACTTTGTACTTCATCAATTTTTCTGATCAGAAATATTTTTTCATTTTCAAGTTTTCGAGTGTCATCCATTTCAACCAATTGATCCATTCTATTATTGAATTTAACCATTTCAGTATCTTTTTTACTTAAGCTTAATTTGTCAAATAAAGCATCAAGTATTTTATTGAATTTTCCTTCAATATGTCTTCTTGCAAAAGGAACTTTACCGAAGCTTTTCCATGTTTCAATATGAGCCTTGATAGCATCAAGATCTGTTTTATGGTCACCTGTCAATTCAAATTCTTTTAAAGTATCAATGTAGGCTTTCTTTTTATCAAAAGCTTCTATCTCTTCTTTATTTGCTTCATTTTTCTGAGTATGAAGTTTGTCGAAATAGTGGTTACAGGCTGTTTTGAATTCTTTCCAGATCTTATCAGAATATTTTCTCGGAACATGTCCTATTGCTTTCCATTCTTCCTGAATCTGTTTCATTACAGGCGTTGTAGTGGCAAAGTCTTCACTGTCTTGTAATGCTTTTGCTTTTTCAACCAAAGCTGTCTTTTTATTAAGATTTTCCTGTTGCTCTTTTTTAATATCCTTGTAGAAAGAATTTTTTAAAGAATTAAAATCTTTTACTGCTGTTTTAAATGCAGCCCATATATCTTCATTTATTTCTGCCGGAACTTTACCGGCATTAAAAAAAGCAGTTCTTAAAGTTTCGATCTTTTCAATCTGTTCTTGCCATAAAGCATGTGTATTTACTTTTTGAGTAGCCAGAACTTCAATTTGAGCGATAATCTCTTGTTTTTCCTTCAGATTTTCTACTTCAAGTTCTTTTTGTTTTTCAAAAAGAACTTCTCTTTTGTCATGTATTTGTTTTGTCAGATTACTGAACTTTTCCCAAATTTCATTTCTGTGTTCTTTTGCAACAGGTCCGATCTCTTCTTTCCAAATTTTATGTAAAACCTGTAGTTCTCTGAACGCTTTACTTATATCTTCTTCGCTTAAAAGTTCTTGAACACGGTCAATAATTTTATTTTTTAACTCTAAGTTATGTTTAAAATCCAGATCACGGGCTTCTCTGTCCAGATGTAAATAATCATAGAAATTTTCAACATGAAAATGGTAGTTATTCCAGACATGATTGTATTTGTCTCTTGGGATTGGTCCTGCATTTTTCCAACGATCTCTTAATTCATTAAATTGTTTAAGAGTATCTTTTATGTTTTCTTCAGGATTGATCAGACCTTTTAACTCTTCAATGATCGCTAATCTGTTTTCCAGATTATTTTTTAAGTTGGTCTGCAAATTTTTAAAGTGTACATTTTTTTTATCTCTGTAGTGATTATAGATGGTGTCAAATTTTGTTTTTACAGGCAAATGATATTCAAAGTCAGTAGAGTCTCCATCATTTTCATTTGTGTACTCTTCTTTTTTTTCTTCAATAAAATGATTATATTTTGAAGTAAATTCTTTTTTTATTTCTTCAATATGATCTTTAATAGACATGATTTTCTCATTACTAACTAATTTTTCAAGTTCAGTTGTAAGTTCATCCATACTCATTGTTTCATAATTGAGCATAGGTATATTATAACGATCTACTAGCGTTTCGTCCTCATCTTCTTCAGCGTTAGAATTTTCAATTGATTCAACTGCTTTCTGGTTTTCAACTTTCAGGTTGTCTTCTGTTTCGTACAATTGATCATTCTCTATTTCCTGTAGATTGTCATTTTTTTCGTCTAACATTTTTAAAATGTTTAAGGTTCATATTTCTCTTTATTTCCGAAAGGTAATAAAGGTGGAGCAAAATTCAAAGGAAAATAAATGAATAAATTCTTTTAAAAGAATTTTATTCATGAGAAATCAGCAATATTAAATGTAAATTTATTTATATTAGAATTTTTTATTCCAAATTTCCCATGATTTTTCAGCTTGAAAAGCAAGCATATCCATTCCGTTTTTAATAACCGCACCATTTCTTTTAGCTTGTGTCAGGAAAAGTGTTTCTTCAGGATTATAAATCAGATCATAAGCAATATGATCCGGAGTGAAATAATTATAAGGAATAGGAGGACATTCATTAAGATTAGGAGACGTTCCCAAAGGTGTTGTATTAATTATGATCTGATACTCATGAAATACATCCTGATTTATTTCAGTATAATTCAATTCATATTCTGATGGATTTCGGGAAACAAAATCATATTCTATTTTTAGTTTCTTAAGAGCATAAGCAATTGCTTTTGATGCCCCTCCGGTACCGAGGATAAGTGCCTTTTTATGATGTTTTTTTAATAATGGTTTTAATGATTTCTTGAAGCCATAAAAATCACTGTTATATCCGATTAGTTTTCCTTTTTTTGATATTCTGATCGTGTTTACAGCACCTATTCTTTTTGCATTTTTTGATAGTTTGTCTAAATAAGGTATAATTGCTTCTTTATATGGGATAGTAACATTAAGTCCTTTCAATTCAGGGTTTTCTTCAAGAATGTTTGGGAAAGAATCAATCATGGGAATATCAAAATTATAATAAAAATGATTTTCCAGTTTTTTGTTTTCAAATTTTTCTGTGAAATATTTCTTTGAAAAAGAGTATCCTATATTTCTGCCAACTAAGCCAAATTCTTTTTTTATTTTTTGTTTATCTTTCATAATAGGTAGATAATTTTATTTTATACTTTAAAGAATAAACCGAATAATTCAATTTTAGTGATTAGATATAAAAAATGCAACTAAGCCCCTATAGGGATTAGTTGCAAATTAGCAATTATTTTAGAATCGTTTGATAAAAAATCGTTAAGATTTTTTATGTTTCTTTATGTAATCCTGAACAATTTTTTTAGTCCATATAGCAGGAAACAAATCTTTCAGAATAAGATAGTTTTTAAAATCTATTCTTAATCCGTTATTTAAATGAAATTCCCCACCTGTATCGTTGTTCAGCATGAAATTTAATCCGGCTAATCGATATTCAAGTTCATAATTATCAGGGAATTTTTCGCTTGCTAGTAACAAGGTCTGAATAGCAGCATCAAACTCACCTAAGAACTGTAATGTACTTACCCATGACAACCATGTATCTAACTGATAATCTCCGTATTCTACAGCTTTTCTGTATCCCAGTTCAGCTTCTTCAAAGAGATGTATAGCCTGATTGATAGTTGCATATCGTCTCCAGTATAATTTATTTTCATTATCAATACTTAAAGCTTTGTTTACGAAATAAAGTGCTTTCTGGAAGTTTTTCTGACGAATATAAAAATCAGTTATGGCTATCCAGGCTTTATCAAGTAAAGGATCTTCATGTACTGTTTTATTAAAATATTTTAATGCCAGAGTTTTTTTACCTAATTTCTCATAACATTTACCGATACGTAATAAAGCAAAAGAAGTTGGGTCATCTAATTTGGTTGTTACATTATAACTTTCTATTGCTTCTTCATATCGTTTCAGTTTTTCAAGTGATTTTGCTTTTTCAAGAAAGGCACCAATGAAATGTTCATCAATTAATGTGGCAAATTCGAAGGCCTTTAATGCATTAGAATAGTCTTTTAAAGTATAATATTGTCTTCCTATCTGGTGCCATGCTACTTCACTGTAAGGATTGTTATCAATGAAGTTGTTTAAAAAGTCTATAGCTTCCTGATTTTGATCTAAAAAATCAAAACAATAAACGACATTATATAATGCAGAATAATCATCTGTGTCTTCTTCTAGGCATAGGATAAAGTTTTCTTTTGCTAATTCTAATTTATCCAGAAAAAGGTATTCCATACCAATCAGAGAATAAACATCAGCGTAGTCATCAGTATAGTTTAAAGCAATTTTCAGTAATTCAACAGCTTTTTCATGATTATCTTTTTTAGAGTAGATATTTGCTTTTTGGATATAAATTTCTTCATTTGTAGGCTCGATAGCATACAATTCATTCAACATTTTCTCAGCAATTTCAAGTTTGTCTTCATACACAAGCATCTCAATCTGAACTAACTTCAAACCTGTCGATTTAGGGTGTTGTTCAAGTGCTAACTTTAGTGCTTTTTTCGCCAAATTATTTTTTCCAATATCCAAATAATGAAGAATTATATTTTCAAATTCTTCAGAATCAAAGAATAGAACCTTGTTTGTTTTTAACATAGATTCAAATCTTGATAAGGATAAATTATAATCTTCTTCTTCTTGGCTCAAATTCATACTCGGTGTTTTTAATTATCCTTTAATAAAGTTAGGAAACGTTGCTTGTAATGGCGGTGTTATATTTTAATTGTTGTGAACAATTTAATTAACAATTTTTGATTAAACCAAGGTTCTTCTTCTGAATAAAAAATCTTTTTATATTAAGACATTTCATCTAAAACTTCATCCATAACATTTAATAATATGGTACAGCCTTCTCTGATTTCCTGTTCAGAAATAGTCAGTGGGGGCGTTATTCTGATTGCACAGCCTTCAAAGAGTAACCAAAACAGGATTAATCCTCTGTCATGGCATTTCAGGATAATTTTAGTCGTGATCTCAGCACTTTCTGTCATTGGTGCAATCATTAGCCCTTCCCCTCTTATTTCTTTAATCAAAGGATGTACCAAAAGGGATCTGAATAGTTTTTCTTTTTCATGAACCTGTTCCATAAGTTCTGTTTCGGTAATTTCCTGTAAAGTAGCTAAGCAAGCTGCAGCAATGACAGGATGTCCGCCAAAAGTGGTAACATGACCCAATTTTGGATTATCGCTTAATAAATCCATATGTGCTGTAGATGCTGTAAAAGCCCCTACAGGCATTCCTCCACCCATTCCTTTTCCCATAACAATAATATCAGGTACAATATCATAATTCTGAAATCCGAATAACTTACCTAAACGACCAAATCCCGGTTGTATTTCGTCTAATATCATCATGGCGCCAACTTCATCACAACGTTGTCTTACTTTTTTAAGGTAATTATCGTGTGGTTGAATAAAACCGGCACCTCCTTGAATGGTTTCTAAAATAACACCTGCTGTTTTTGTTGTTATTTTTTGTAGATCAGCTTCATTATTGAAAGTAATAAATCTTACATCGGGGATTAGGGGTCTGAAAATTTGTTTTCGTTCTTCAAATCCCATTACACTCATGGAACCCATTGTGTTTCCGTGATAGGCATTATTGCATGAGATTAGTTCACTTCTTCCTGTGATACGTTTTGCTAATTTAAGAGCGCCTTCTGTAGCTTCAGTTCCTGAGTTTGTCAGATAGGTTTTATCCAGAGGTTCGGGTAAATGTGAAGCTAGTAATTTACATAGATGTACGGAGGGATCTTGTGAATATTCTCCATAAACCATTACATGTAAATATTTATCCAGTTGATCTTTTACAGCTTTTACGACTCTTGGATGTCTGTGTCCGAGACTACAGGCTGAAACACCAGCGACAAAATCCAGATATTTTTTATTATTTGTATCATAAATATAACTTCCTTCTGCATGTGAAACATCCATTCCGAGTGGGTGAGGAGATGTTTGTGCCTGGTATTTGTAAAAATCGGATGTATTGTTCATTCTTTTATTCTTTTATAAAACAATGCTTGTAAATTATTGTTTTATTATATTTTTTCTAGTTTTGCAATCTAAAATCTTTATTTTGTTTTAGATTTTTCTTTTTCTTTAGAGGTTAGATTTTCCTTATCATAATTTAAAGTTTCTTCACGAATTTCCATAGGAGTATTGATCTCTTCTGATTTTCTTTTACTTTCTTTTACTATTTGTTCATGAAGAAGGTTTTCTTCTTCACTGAATATGTCTTCTTTTGTTCGTATTCTTTCGTCACCTCTCCAAATAAACCCTCTTAATTTTCGGGCATTTTCAGGGAGATCTTTTTCAGGGTAGATTTCTCCTTCCGGTAAATCATAGAAAGTAGTGGATTCTATATAATTGTTATTTATTGTAAGGTTAATCCTGCTACAAACACTTTTGTTTATTCCGAAAAGTTCATGATTTTCTGTATAGGAGTAATAAATTACTTCTGTGTTTTTTATAATATCCACTTCATGAAGTTTATTCTCTTCGAATTTTCCGTAAAGATTAACCCCTTTTACCTGATTGTAGCCTTTGCCAATTGTATCTTTTTCGACCAGAAAAGCATTGTTCAGGACTTTAAGAGAATCTAATTTTTCAGTAACATTGTTTGAGATTAAATGCATAACATCACCTGTCATCTGACTTTCTCCATTCCATAATACCGGGTTTTTGATTAGTTGTGTAAGTCCCGTTCTCTGATTAGAGTGTAATGAATCACATTTACCACTCATATCGGTTTTATAGAATTTCACATCATTAAAAGCACGGATTACTCTGTTATCCGGTTTTCCTGTAACCATTAGTATTTTACCATGTATATAAATGGAATCATTATCTACCAGATTAATGGCAACTGCTCTTTTAGTAATATACAGGGAATCCTGATTTCTGTAGACCTCACCATAATGACCTTTTACAATTCCTTTATTTATAGAATCTGTTATTTTGACATTATTAGTTGCAGAGGCGAATTCACGATTTCTGTCATAATAAAGACTATCACCTTCAATTAACCGATTTTGATATTTTATATACGACTTTTTTACTAAATGAGCTAAGTTCTTTTTAGTGTCATAAAATCCTTTTTCCGTGTAGATAAAATTATCTTTTCCTGTAATCGTTGATGGTCCAAAAAGATAAGCATGACCTGAATTGGTAAAATAGTCTAAATGATTGGTCTGAATTACATAACTCGGATTGGTTACTGTTACCGCGGTCAGGAATTGAAACTTTTTCTGAGCGACATAATAACGACCTGCTTTACTGGTTAATATATTTTCTTTATCTTTTATAGTTCCGTAAGAATTATAAAAAGCTTGTTGAATGTTCCTGTCAAGATGGATAGTATCTGTTGTTAGTGTCATTTGAGGGTCTCTCATGACAACACTTCCTGCGGCTACTGCCAGTTTAGTATCTCCATTGTATTCTGCATATTTACTGTTCATGTATAAAGTATCTCCCTGTACCATTTGTACATTTCCGAAAGCTTTGATTACATTCTGAGTTTTGAAGTAGTACGCTTTATTACAGGTTAAAATGATGCCGTCATGGGAAACTTTTACATTTCCGGATAGGATAGAGGCTCCTGGTATTTCACTTTCATTAGAATCGGCAAAATCGGAATGTTCAATCACAATTGTCTTTTTTTCCTGAGCAAAGACTGTAAAGGAGCTAAAAAACACCAAAAAGGTAACGATAAAAATATATATTTTATTCAAGGTAAAGCTAATTTCTGCCAAATTTAGGTAAAATCTTAAAATGATATTTTTTATTAAGGTTTATTTATAAATCAATCTGGCTTTTAAACGAAAAATAGCGCTCTGAAAAAATTCAAAGCGCTATAAAAATTTTATAAAACAGACTATTTATGAATAGTTTGTTTCCTGTCCGGACCTACAGATATTACTGTAATCGGTATTTCAAGTTCTTTTTCAATAAACTGAATATATTCTTTTAATTCTGTTGGTAACTCATCATATGTTGTCATTTCTGTCAGGTCTGCTTTCCATCCCTTTTTCTCAGTATAGACAGGAGTAACGTTTTCAGGTTCAATATTGTATGGTAAATGAGTTATTTTTTCTCCTTTATACAAATATTCAGTACATACTTTAAGTGTTTCAAACCCAGATAAAACATCCCCTTTCATCATCATCAGCTGTGTAACACCATTAACCTGAACAGCATATTTTAAAGCGACTAAATCTAGCCAGCCACATCTTCTGGGTCTTCCTGTTACAGCACCAAACTCATTTCCGATCTTAGCCATTGCCTGACCTGTTTCATCAAATAATTCAGTAGGGAAGGGACCACTTCCTACTCTTGTAGTATAAGCTTTAAAAATACCATAAACTTTACCTATTTTATTAGGAGCAATTCCCAGACCGGTACATGCACCGGCAGCAGTGGTGTTTGAAGAAGTTACGAAAGGATATGTTCCAAAATCAATATCCAGAAGTGATCCTTGTGCGCCTTCTGCTAAAATAGATTTTCCTGCTTTTTGAGCCTGATAAATATATTCTTCACTATCAATAAAGGTTAGCTTTTTTAGTTCGTCAATAGCTTCAAAGAATTCTTTTTCTAATTCAGCTAAATTATATTGGATAGCAACATTATAGAAACTGATTAAAGCTTCGTGTTTATCAGCTAGAGCCCTGTAACGTTCTTTAAAATCTTCTAATTCTATATCACCGACTCTAAGTCCGTTTCTGCCTGTTTTATCCATGTAGGTAGGACCGATACCTTTTAGAGTAGAACCTATTTTTGCTTTCCCTTTTGATGTTTCTGAGGCAGCGTCAAGTAAGCGATGTGTTGGTAAAATAAGGTGTGCCTTTCTTGAAATAATTAATTTTGATTTTATATCAAGATTAAATTTAGAAAGTCCTTCTATTTCTTTTTGAAAAACTACCGGATCAATTACGACTCCATTTCCGATAATATTTATTGATTTATCATGGAAAATTCCAGAAGGGATTGTTCTTAATACATGTTTGATTCCATCAAACTCTAATGTGTGTCCTGCATTAGGTCCACCTTGAAAACGAGCAATAATATCGTATTTTGAAGTAAGAACGTCAACAATTTTTCCTTTGCCTTCGTCACCCCACTGCAATCCTAGTAGTAAATCTACGGTCATTATATTTATTATTTGTTGGTTGTTTTTTTGTTGCCGTAAAGATATAAAGAATGGTTGTGAATTTCAATATCAAAAATATCTTCAATTGTTTTTTTAATACTTTGAATACGCGGGTCACAAAATTCTATGACTTCTCCTGTGTCTGTCATAATTATGTGATCATGTTGTTTATCAAAATAGGATTTCTCGTAGTGAGACTGATTTTGGCCAAACTGGTGTTTTCTCACTAAAGCACATTCTAATAATAATTCAATAGTATTATATAATGTTGCTCTGCTCACACGATAATTTTTATTCTTCATTTTGATATAAAGAGATTCAATGTCAAAATGTTCTTCACTGTCATAAATCTCTTGTAGAATAGCAAAACGTTCAGGAGTTTTTCTATGTCCTTTGTTTTCAAGATATTTTGTAAAAACATTTTTTACAATTTCCTGATTCTTAGTATTGTCTGTCGTTATCTGTGTCATAATTATTGCAAAGATAAAGCTAATTTTTATAAACTCGTGTTACTTTGTCAATTCCGTCAATTTTTTTAATATTTTCAATTAGTCTTTTTAATATGGTGTTATTCTGTACAATAACAACAACTTGACCATTAAAAACACCGGCATCTCCACTTAGAGATATGCTTTGAATATTTACATGCATATTGTTTGAAATGACTTTTGTTAATTCGCTGGTTAATCCTAAAGTATCCATTCCCATGATTTTCAAAATAGCTTTAAAATCCTGTTGAGAAGAATCAATCCATTTTGCCGAAATAATTCGGTAAGCATAATTAGACTGTAAGCTGATGGCATTTGGGCAGTCTTTTTTATGTACTTTAATTCCTTCATTGATGGTTACAAATCCAAATACATCATCACCAGGGATCGGATTACAGCAACTGGATAGTTTATAATCAAGTTTGTCCTGTTCTTTTCCAAAGACCAGCATGTCATAATTTTTACTGACTTCTTCTTTCTGGATTTGTTCCGGTTGCGTGCTAGGGGTGCGTTTTATTTTATTTTTGAAAAAGTTAATGAACGAATTGCTTTTTTGGGCTGCAAAATCTTTTAACTGCTGGTTATCTATTGTACCAATACCAATGCGATAGAAGAGGTCTAAACTGGTTTTTAATTTAAAGAAATTAACAAGTTCATTAACAGATTTTTCGTTTAGAACGATTTTCAGATGTTTCAGCTTTCTGGTTAAAAGTTCTTTACCGTCTTCCGCTATTTTTTTTGTATCTTCATTCAGAACGTTTCTGATCTTGTTTTTGGCACGTGAAGTAGTAACATAATCAAACCAGTTGGCAGAAGGTTTCTGATTAGGGGAGGTTATGATTTCTATCTGATCCCCACTTTTCAGTTCATAGTTTAAAGGTACAAGTTTTCCATTGACACGGGTACCTCGTGTATGAATTCCGACTTCAGAGTGTATACTGAAAGCAAAGTCCAGTGAAGTGGCTCCTTTAGGCAAAGATTTGATTTCACCTTTAGGCGTGAAAACATAAATTTCTTTGGAATACAAGTTTAGTTTGAAATCTTCTACAAAATCTACAGCATCACTTTCGGAATTTTCAAGAGCTTCTTTAAGTAGATTCAGCCAGGCTTCCATTCCATTTTCTTCTGTGCCTCCATTTTTATATTTATAATGTGCTGCGTATCCTTTCTCTGCAACTTCATCCATGCGTTCACTTCGTACTTGAACTTCGACCCATCTTCCTTTAGGTCCCATTACAGTAATATGCAAAGCTTCATATCCTGTAGATTTAGGTGAAGAAATCCAGTCTCTTAAACGATTAGGGTTAGGTCTGAAATGATCTGTTACAATGGAATATATTTTCCAGGCAATGAATTTTTCTTCATTCAGAGGTGCTTTATAAATAATTCGAAGAGCGAATTTATCATATACTTCATCAAAACTTACATTTTGAGCCTGCATTTTTCGGCGAATGGAATAAATAGATTTAGGACGTCCTTTTATGGTGTAATCAATATGTTCTTTATCCAGAGATTCTATCAGTATGTCAGAGATATTCTTGATATAAGCATCTTGTTCCTCTTTAGTCTCTTTCATTTTACTTACAATATCATTGAATACTTCAGGTTCAGTATATTTTAAACCTAAATCTTCTAATTGTGTTTTAATATTGAAAAGACCTAAACGGTGTGCAAGAGGAGCATAGATATATAATGTTTCGGAAGCGATCTTAGCCTGTTTATAATCGACCATTGATTCCATGGTCTGCATATTATGAAGTCTGTCAGCAATTTTAATTAGAATCACACGAACATCATCATTTAGGGTCAACAGCATTTTACGGAAATTTTCCGCTTGCATTGAAATATTCTGATCTGTTTTTACCTGTGCTATTTTCGTTAATCCATCAACGATTTGTGCAATCTTTGGATTAAACATTTTTTCAATATCCTGTACCGTGATCGGAGTATCTTCTACTACATCATGCATAAGAGCGGCGGCAATAGAAGTCGCTCCCAAACCTATTTGTGAGGCTACAATTTTAGCTACAGCAATAGGGTGGAAGATATAGGCCTCTCCGGATTTACGTCGTTGATCTTTATGAGCTTCAACTGCTACATCAAAAGCTTTTCGGATGAGTTTTTTATCATCATCTGTTAAAGTCTGATAACTAATACGTAATAATTCTTTGTATTCCCGGGCAATAGCCTTGTTTTCTTGTTCTATATCGATCTCTGTCATACGTAATTCTAACTTTGTATGAAAGTTAGAATAAAGAATTGAATTCTGCAAGCACATTTTTGGTTTGTTATGCTGCTTTATTCTTTAAATTAGTTTAGTATTGAAAAAGCAGAAGTTTAATTCAAGACCAGAAAGTGTAATGTGTCTCTTTTTAAACCATATTAAATTTAAAATTTATAAAAAAAAACCTTCAAAAAAATTGAAGGTTTAAAAACAGTATTTTTAAAAATTACATTCTGTTAGAAGATCCGATCATTCGATTGAATTGCTCTAATATTTTAACAGGTGTTCCGTCAGGTACTATCATACCTCGATGAAATTCATGTGTATGAATTACTTTTTTAAGTTCTTTCGGGTCATTAAGAATCTGCTGAAGAGTTCTACACTGTGATACATAACTTTGTGCATCATTCTTAAAAGAAGATAATAAAGAGATTCTTCCAAATTCTTTTTTTAGTTGTTCTTCATTTTCTGCCTTTTCTGTAAAAGCTAAAAAGTCAGAGCTTACTTTACTTGCCAGAGTTTTTACTTTTTCTTTATCCAGTTCTGATATAGTGTAAATATCTTTTGTAGTAGTATATTCTAAGAATTCTCTGGAAGAATCTATAAACATAGCTTTAGCATATGATATTTCGTATCCGTTCTTTTTAAAGTTTTCTAATTCATTTTCTCTTACTTTTTTCTGATAAATAGCAATTCCTTCTTCTATTAAAAGGTCTAAAGCATCAAAATTTTTATAATCTTCAAGAATTAGAGGATACAGCTCTTTTGCTTTAGCATAATCATCAGACAAATATTCTTTGATCGAATTATATTCATATAGTTTATTAACATTTTTTTCTAAGGACTTATAAACTTTAATCTGTTCTTTCATGTCTTTATCCAGTTTACCAAAGTCGGGAGACAGGCTTACTTTTTCTTCCAGTTTTTTCATTGGATAAAGAGACAAAGAGCTAATTGAAATTCCGTGTTTATCGGTAGGGACACCTGTTTTATCTACGCTTTCAAAGTAATAGTTCATTGATTTGTAGAGATTGTTTTTCTGATTTAAATAATCAATGTAAGCATTGAATTTATCAATTCCTTCTTTGCTCATCAGATCATTTTCTGAAGTTGCAATTTTAGCATCTTTAGTTTGTGTATCAGATGATCCGTTTTCATTTTTAGGTTTACAGGAAAAAAGAAGTAAACTTGTTATAAAAAAGAGTAGTGTTTTCTTCATGATATAATGTATTAAAATTTCCACAAAGTTAATTTAATAAGATAGGATATCTATGTAGTGAAAAAGTATTTCTAATTTCTCTGTTTTTATCTAAAAAAGGAACTAGAAATATGTTTTTTAAGTATCGTTAAAGAATATACAGAATAAAATTACTTAATTTTTTTAGTGATAAAAATTGTGTTTTTAGATATATTTCAATGAAAAACAGCTGGATTTATTTAATAAATAGTTTTTATGAAGATAATTGATAAATTAAGTAATGTTTTTTAGTCTATTTTATTCGGTTGAAATCTAGATCCTGAAAATCATAGCTAAAATCAGTTAATGGTGATATTGGTTTCATTTTTATGTTATGAGCCTGTCCTTTTTCATTAAAAGAGAAAATTACATAAGCGTCTGCATTAAAGCTACGATTGGTCCATTTAACAATGAAGGTATTGTCTTTATAAAAAAATAGTTCTCCTGATAGTCTCGGTGAACGTTTGGACTCGAACCATAATTTTCTTTTATTCTGACTAATGATTATTTCACCCAGCCAGTTATCTTTATAGTAACCTGTAATTCTATTAGGGTTTATTTTCTGAGTATTTATTTTCTGTTGTTTTGCAATTTTGTCCCAGACTTCTTTTGTGATTAGGTCTGCTTCTATTTCATCTTTTTGAACCCTTTCTTTATATTGTTCCATATAGTCGATCGGTTCAATTCCTAAATAACTGTCTTTTATAGTGTTTGTAATAACTGTAAAAGCAGCTCCGGATTGTTGGTTTGTAAATATAGCAATTCCAAGTTTTAATTTCGGTAAAATAGTAATCTGTGTCGTCATTCCATCAAGACCTCCTGTGTGCATTGCCTGTTTATATCCTTTTACATCGCTTAGATTCCAGCCCAGTCCATAAGCACTGAAAAGAGTATTGTAGGGGTGAGTAGTAACGGAGGGTATAATGGTTTGCGGAGTCCACATTTCTTTATGTTCTTTCTGACTGAATATTCTTTCTTCCGGATTTTCTCCATATTTTCCTTCATTGATCTGTGTGATAATCCATTTGCTGATATCGGTAACATTTGCATAAATTCCGGCAGCAGCATTGAAAGGGGTATTTCTGTAACGATCTATAACCCGAATTTTTCCATCAATAGGAGCATGGGGTGCAATTACATTTGAAGTATCTTTTAATCGGGTCCATGATGCAGCACTGTTTTTCATTTGTAAAGGCTGCATAATACGTTCTTCAACAAACTCTTCCCAGCTTTTACCGCTTACTCTGTATACTACCTCTCCAGCTACAACATATAACAGATTATCATAATCGTATTTTGTACGAAAATTGGAAACGGGTTTTAAATAGCGTAAATTATGTATAATGTCAGCTGTTGTAAAATTACTTTTATCAGGCCATAACATTAGGTCTCCGGCTCCTAGTCCCAGTCCGCTGCGATGTGTCAACAGATCCCGAATGGTGAATTCCTGTGTTACATAATCATTATACATCCTGAATTCAGGAATATATTGAATTACTTTATCATCCCAGTTTAGTTTTTTTTCATCTACCAGAATAGCTAATGCTGCGGAAGTAAAGGCTTTACTGATAGAGGCTATTCCAAAAAGAGTGTTTTCATCTACTTTTTCATTTGTAAGAAGAGATTTTATACCATATCCTTTAGCATGGATTATTTCTCCATCTTTTATAACAGCGATGGCAATTCCGGGAACATTAAATGTAGAAAGAGTTTTTTCTGCTAAAGTATCGATCTGTTGTGAAGTGATTTGTGCTTTTAATGTATTAAAAGAGATACTGAAAAACAGAAAGAACAGAGTTGATAATAATATATTTTGTTTTTTCATAGTGGTTTGGCTTTAGAATCCTCTTTGTCTTTTTGCTTCAAAAATTAATATGGCTGCTGCAACAGAAACATTCATAGAATCGATTTCACCCTGCATCGGAATAATGATATTCTGTGTTGCTTCATTTCTCCATTCTTCCGTTAATCCTGTTGCTTCTGTACCTACAACAATAGCAGTAGGGAGGGTGTAATCTTGTGTGTGATAAGAAGTTGAGTTTTGTAGTGTTGCACAAAAAAAACGAATATTGTTCGTTTTTAAGAAAGTAATGATTTCTTTTGTTGTTCCGGTAGCAATCTGATTGGTAAATAGACACCCCACACTTGAACGGACAATATTCGGGTTATACAGATCTCCTTTTGGGTTTGCGATAATAACAGCATTTAAATTAGCCGCATCTGCAGTACGTAATAAGGCACCAATGTTTCCCGGTTTTTCCGGTGCTTCTGCAATCAGAATTAAAGGGTTTTTACCTAATTTTAAATTCTCCAGAGATAAGTTTTTTATTTTAGCAACAGCTATTACACCTTCAGTAGTATCACGATAAGCGAGTTTTTGAAAAACACCCTGACTTATTTCAATCAGTTCAGCACTTTTCGATAATTTTTCAGCTTCGGCTTTGTTACAGATCTCATTATAAAATAAAATAGTTTCAATAGAATACCCTCCTTTAACTGCCAGTGAAATTTCTCTTTGTCCTTCTATTAAAAAAGTGCCTGATTGTTTTCTAGCTTTTGCCTTTTCCTGTAGTTGCAGTAATGATTTTATAAAAGGATTCTGTATGCTTAATATTTGTTTCACTGTTTAATACTTAAAGGTTAAATAATATTGTCTTTTATTTTTTAAGAAAGAAAAAATAATACTGTATTTTTAGAGTATTCCCCGGGCTTTAATTTCTAAATACGTATTGATAGTATCTAATGTCAGATTTTCAGGTTGTGTTAATACTGAATAGATGCCATACTTTTTTAATTCATTTACGATAAGACGTTTTTCAAATATAAATTTTTCTGCAATTACTTTATCGTATATTTCCTGAATATTTTCAGCTTTTTTTGATATGATGCTGTTTAGTTCCGTGTTTTGAAAAAATACAACCACCAGTAAATGACTTTTAGCAATAGCTTTTAGATACGGTAATTGTCTGTGAAGTCCATCAAGAGTTTCAAAATTGGTATATACTATAAGTAAACTCCTTTGTGTAATATTCTTTTTTATATCAACATATAAACGACTGAAATCGCTTTCAAAAAAATCACTTTTAATATTATAAAGAGTTTCCAGAACTTTTTGCATTTGTGAAGAACGTCTTTCTGCTATTACACGATTTTCAACTTTTTTAGAAAAAGAGAATATACCTGCTTTATCTTGTTTTTTCAAAATGACATTAGATAATACTAAAGTAGCATTTATGGCATAATCAAGCAGACTTAAACCGTTAAAAGGCATTTTCATCATCCTTCCTTTATCAATTATCATATATACAGATTGTGATTTCTCATCCTGAAATTGATTAACCATTAAAGAATTTGTCTTAGCGGTTGCTTTCCAGTTTAAAGTTCGTATATCATCTCCTTGAACATATTCTTTGATTTGTTCGAATTCCATTGTGTGTCCGATACGGCGTATTTTTTTTAGACCATATTGGAATAAGTGATTTGAAAAAGCAATAAGATCATATTTCCTTAACTGAATATAAGAAGGGTAAGTAGGTACCATCTGATCTTTACTGAAAGAGAATCTTCTGGAGATAAGTAGTAAAGGAGAGGACACATAGATATTCAGGTTTCCGAAAAAATATTCACCTCTTTCCGTTGGTCTTAGTAAATAATTAATCTCGTCCTGTGAAGAACCTTTTATTTTTCTCTTTATTTCAAAATTCCGTATTTGGAATTGAAAAGGAATTTCATCTATTATTTTGGCACTGATCTGAAAAGTGTAATAGTTTTTTAAACTTATAGTAATAGGATTTTCATCACCATTAGACAACTTTTCCGGTGTGATTCTGGTTGCTTCGATTCCTGTTTTTGAAGTGAAAAGAATAATAATATCCAGTGAAAGAAACACCAACAGGATAAATAACAGATACCATGCTGCATTATAAAGTTCAGGAAACATAAAGGAACAGACAAATACAGCTATTACACCTAAAAGCGTATAGAAAAATAAATTATTGATATAAATTTCCGTTATTCTTTTCATTATCTAGGTATTTCTACCGTTTCAAGAATTTGTTTAATAATTTCTGTACTTGTAATACCTTCCATTTCACGTTCCGGTGTTATGATTACACGGTGTTGTAAAACAGGAATTGCAACTTCCTTAATATCTTCAGGGGTTACAAAATCACGACCTTGGATGGCAGCATATCCTTTAGCGGCATTCAGTATAGCAATAGAAGCTCTTGGAGAGGCTCCTAAATATAAAAATGCATTTTCGCGGGTATTAATCACGACCTTGGCAATATATTCTAATAGTTGAGGTTCTACTATGATTTGTTTTACTAAATGTTGGTATTGTTTAATATCAGATGCAGAAAGAACTTTTTTAATATTATCCAGTTTTCCATGATTCTGAAGAAGATGTTCCCGCTGAATAATGATTATTTCTTCATTCAGTTTAGGATAATCAATGTTTATTTTGAATAGGAAACGATCCAGCTGAGCTTCGGGCAGGCGATAGGTTCCTTCCTGTTCAATTGGGTTTTGTGTTGCTAAAACCAGAAAAGGGGTATCTAAAATATAAGTAAGCCCGTCAATTGTTATCTGACGTTCTTCCATAACTTCAAATAAAGCAGCTTGGGTTTTTGCCGGAGCACGATTAATTTCATCGATCAGTATCAGATTAGAAAAAATAGGTCCTTTTTTAAATTCAAATTCTGATTTTTTCAGATCAAATACAGAAGTTCCTAATATATCAGAAGGCATCAGATCAGGAGTAAACTGGATTCTACTGAAATCGATAGCCAGTGTTTTTGCCAGTAGTTTTGCGGTTATTGTTTTTGCCACACCCGGAACACCTTCCAGAAGAACGTGACCATTTGCCAGAATAGCAACCAGAAGCTGATCGATCATTTTTTGCTGACCGACAATTACGGTACTTAATTCATCTTTTATAGCTGTAATACTTTCCTGAAGAGGTTTTAAATCTAATCGGGATTGAAAATTTACATTTTCTTCCTGAGTAAGATCAGTACTATTGTTTTCAGTATGTTGTTCCATTAATTAAATATTTTTTCAATTGCGTTGTTAATTTCTATAAGATCATCTTCAATACTGCCGTATGTACTTTGTCGGTGTCTGTTAATCAAAAATACAGCTCTTTCTATTAATTTAATATCTTTACTTGTTTTCTGATGTAGCTTTTTAATGAACTGATCGTCTAAAACGGTTGTATCCAGTAAATAATCCTGTCTTATCTTTTCAAGAAAAAAGATAATCTTTTTATCAATAATAGTATCGTGATCTCCTTCTTGAAGATAGAGGTTTCCAATCGTTTTGGTAAAGTCTACAGTCGTGTTTTCCAGTGGTTTTAGTATAGGAACAATACGTTGTTTTCTTTTAGCATTGAATAGTATAAAAACAAACATCCCTATTAAAAAAAGATACCAGCTCCATTTGAGGCTCGGATGACTCAGAATATAACGCATCGGGGAGGAGGATTCTATATTTCCATCTTGATATTTCAGAGACCAGAATACATCTTCATCTTTAATATAGGATACTATTTTTTCAGCATATTCATAATGGTTGTCTTTTAACAAGTGAAAATTAGAAAAAGCAGCAGGTTCTGTATGCAGATAAAAATTTCCGTTGCCATAAGGAACTTTAATGAAGTTGATTCTCTTTTCTTTACTAATAGTCTGATAACCAAGAACGACAGTGTTTAGAGTGTCTATTTTAGAAAAATAGTTATTTCCTATTCCTTCCGTCATTTTGTATCCGTTAGTTCCGAGATCAGGATTAGCCAATGAGTTAAAAATACTATCTGAAATCTGAAAACGGGAATCATAATCAAATTTTAAAGATTCCATTAGCTTTGGTGAAAAGGTTTTCATACTCAGAAAAGCATTATTTCCGTTTTCAACAAAATAGAGGAGTTCCTCTGTAGACTGATCATCAATAGAATAGTTTTCGGAAATAGCGGTAAAAGTTCCATTTATGGTGTAACCGTCATCATAATCATAAGAATTATTAAAGAATTCATATGGAGTAGTATAGAAACGGGTTACCGTATTGTTTTTAAATAAATAATCTATTTCTTTGTCAAGTACATAAAGACCCAGTGGAATTTTATCTTTAATAGAATAGGTAGGATTCCAGTCAATCGGTTTTTGTTTATTCATATCAATATAAACAATACTGATGAAAATGAAAACCAGAAATACGATATATATTTTTAGTGATCTGTTCATTATTGCATTGTTTTTATTGCTTTTTCAAAAGTGTTTTTTGCTTTTATAAAAGCAGTATCATTCAGATCAAATTCACCATACCAGATGTAATTATACAGATACGATAAATAGGCAAAATCTTTTTTGAAATCATTATCCCGTATTTCATATAAATAATCAGAATTGGTTTTTTCAGGGTCCCATTCTATTATTTGGTTTTCAGACATTTTTTTTAGTAACCATAAATAATAATAACGAATACTTAATCGTTTTTCTCCAGATTTTAAAGTCTTTTCAATCAGTTTTTCAAAATCTATCAGATGTAAGTTTTTTTCGATCTCATCATAACGAATAATTTTTTTATCGGAAGATCGCCCAAAGATCCACTGTCCTTCTTTATTCATTATTAGCTTTACAATAAGATAGATCACGAATAGAACTACTATCGTAACCAGGACTTTAAGGATGAGATTGAGTACCTTAAATGAAGAATTAGCATTACTGAAAGAGAAAATTCTGGAAAATTGATCTGATAACCAGGATTTAAATCGGTCCCAGACGTTTTTCTCTTTTTCTTTTATTTCATATTCAAAATTCTTATCAGTGTATTTCTTTTTGTAATTTTCAGAGAAATATCTTGATTCTATTTCACTATTGTCGATAACAATATCTTTTTCTGTAAAATGAGCTTTGTTTTTGGATGTCGGAGCCAACGAATCCTGTCCTGATACGGAAGTACAGGAGAAGATCAAAAACAGGTATATAATTATTTTATTCACTACGGGTTTTTCGATAAACAATAAAGGGATAAATTAAAAAATAAAAGGATATTAGTGATAAGGTTGACAAGATAATAAATATACTCAGCCAATGTGGCATATCAATAGAATATCGTGTAATGAAACCTTCCAGAAAACCGGCTGCTATTGTAAAAGGGATTGTACTCAGGAATATTTTCAAACCATCTTTAAAGCCTATTTTGAAAGAGTTTTTTCTGGAATATGTTTTAGGAAAAAGAATACTGGCTCCCAGAATAAAACCTGCTGCTGATTCAATTACAATAGCGAAGATCTCCATTGCTCCGTGTATCCAGATTCCGCGGACACTTTCCCAGAATACATTTTCCTGATAAAAAAAATACTGAAATGATCCTAGCATAATGCCATTTTGGATCATAACCCAGAATGTTCCAATTCCCCCAAAAACACCATAAATAAAACATCGGGCACCTACATAGAGGTTATTGATTGTAATACCAATAAAACTTCCCCAGTTGCTTCCGCTTTTATAGATCGCTACCGGATTTCCATCTTTGATATTCTCTAAAGTTGTATTCACATAGTTATCACCTAAAATAAGTCTGACAAAACCATCATCGTATCTTGCGGAGATCACTCCGAATCCTATTGTAACAAAAAATAAAATAAAGGCATAGATCAGATAACGTTTATATTCATAGACTATAAGGGGTACTTCGGTCTTAAAAAAGTAGATTATTCGATTTTTTCCCTCCCTTTTTGTCTTATAAATCCTTTGATATATTTGGGAAGCAAGGTGATTTAAGTAAACAACAGTCTTGCTTTTAGGGTAATAAGTTTGTGCGTAAGATAAATCATTTATTAAATGTATGTACAGGCTGGCTAATTCATCGGGATTTTTTTTAGCTTTGCCTGAAATTGCCTGCTCAAAATCGAGCCATTTTTCTTTGTTTTGTTTTATGAATGCAACCTCTCTCATGGGAGCTAAAGTATGAAATATGTCAGAATTATCTATAAATACAACACAAAATGTTAATATTAATTTTGTTGCTGCAACAATCGGTGATAGGATACTGGCTTATTTGTTAGATATGCTTGTTAAGATCACTTATGCTATTTTTATTTATTATGTGTTCTTTTATCTTTTGGGGATCAATAAAGTAATGGATAAGGCAGACAATTGGTCACAAATGGCAATAGTGATACTCTTTTATTTCCCCGTTATGTTCTATTCCCTTGCGTTTGAAAGCATGCTAGAGGGACAGACACCGGGAAAAAGAGTGGTAAAAATAAAAGTAGTAAAGATTGAAGGCTATCAGGCTGCCTTTGGAGATTACCTGATGCGATGGTTGTTCAGAATAATCGATATTAGTACCAATAGTGGTATTATAGGGTTATTTGCAATGATATTCAGTAATAAAACACAACGTTTAGGAGATATGGTGGCAGGAACCGCGGTGATTTCACTGAAAAATAATATAACCATTAATCATACCATTTTAGAAGAAATAGGCAATGAGTATGTTCCCACATATCCTTTAGTTATCAGATTGAGTGATAATGATGCCCGTATTATAAAAGAAACATTCCATTCAGCAAGAACTAGTAAAGATTATTCCATTATGCGTAAACTACGTGTTAAAATTGAGGAAGTGACCGATATTAAGAATCAGTCGGGAAATGATGAGGATTTTATTAAAACCGTTTTAAAGGATTATAATTTTTATACCCAAAATATGTAATGTTTTATATTTTAGAAATTTTAGGAACCATAGCTTTTGCTGTTTCAGGAGTTTTAGCAGCTATGGAGAAAAAGATGGACCCTTTCGGTGTCTTTATTATTGCATTTGTAACAGCACTTGGAGGAGGTACCTTAAGAGATACGATGATAGGTCGTACTCCTGTTGTATGGATGAATGATCCAAGCTATGTATTTTGGGTTGTTTTCAGTGTATTTGTCGGAGTATTTCTCAGAAAAGAAATGTATAAATTCAGAAGGTCATTACTGTTTTTTGATACAATTGGATTAGGTATTTTTACCATAATTGGTATTGAAAAAGGGATAGGAATAGGTCTTCATCCTATGATATGTACCGCATTAGGAGCAATGACGGCTTGTTTTGGAGGTGTTGTCAGAGATATTCTGTGTAATGAGATTCCGGTAATTTTTCACAAAGAAATATATGCAACGATTTGTATTGTAGGAGGTCTGATCTTTTTTGGGTTGCTGGAACTGGATGTTCCGCGTGATTTGATCTATCTGATTACTTCTCTTATTATCATTGCAATCCGATTAACAGCTGTGAAGTTAAAGTGGTCTCTCCCAAGTTTGTATGATAAGGAAGACTAATCAGTTGATAGTTTTTAGTTGATAATTGATAGTTTTTGATATAGATAAAATAAATAAGTTTATTGTTGATAATGTATAATTAATAGTTAAAGGAAGTTTCAATATCAGGAGTGTGGAATTAAATTACAGTTAATGGATTTATCCTGTAAGGTTTTTTTCGATCTTATAGGTGTAATTAAGATACGATTTACAATTTACAATATTGGATATACGATATTTTTATATACTGATACTCTAACATAACCTGTTAGGTATAATTTAAAAGATATAGGATTTATTCTGTGAGCTCTGTTTCAATAAGTAAAGTATACAAAAGTTGAGAGATCTTTGACTACGACTACAAAAAGTCACAGAATCTTTGCGCAGAACAGACATTTTACTTCTTACAGATAACATTTCACAACACTATCAATTATCAACTAAAAACTATCAACTAAATCTACATGGTTCTTTGTACTACTTCAAATATAGCTTGCTCATCACATTTAAGTGTTTTTGAAGGAAACTTCATTAATAGAGCATAATCATGAGTAGCCATAATAATGGTCTTTCCGTTCTGATTAATCTCTTTTAATAATTGCATTACTTCCACACTTGTCTGAGGATCCAGATTCCCTGTAGGCTCATCTGCCAGAATAAGTTCAGGATCATTAAGTAAAGCCCTTGCAATAGCGACTCTCTGTTGTTCTCCACCAGAAATCTGATGTGGCATTTTTGATGCTTTTGATCTCATGCCCACTTTATCCAGAACTTCATTAATTTTAAGTTGTATTTCCGATTTGTCAGTCCATCCGGTAGCCTGTAGTACAAATTCAAGGTTACTATTAACCGTTCTGTCCGGTAACAGTTTGAAATCCTGAAATACAATTCCGATTTTTCTTCTCAGATAAGGAATGTTCTTTTCTTTTAAAGCAACCAGATCGAATTCCACAATACTTCCCTGACCTTCCGTTAAAGGTAAATCAGCGTAAAGCGTTTTCATGAAACTACTTTTTCCAGAGCCTGTTTTTCCAATAAGATAAATAAACTCACCTTTATCTACTTCAATATTAATATTAGATAAAACCAGATTACGATCCTGGTAAATATTTGCATTTCTTAAAAAAACCAAAGGTTGTGACATAGAGGACAATTATTTATTCTGTAAAAGTAAGAAGTTAACAGACTTAATCAAAATTTATATCAGACTAAATGCAGTATTTATTATACTGAAAATAGTAAAAAAGAGCTTTTTAAAGAAGTAAAGTGTTTCTCTGTTTTTGTTTATAAAGAAAAAGTATTTCGTTGATAAAATGTATATTTAAAAATTAAAATCGTAATCGAGAATGTTTTTGGTGTTTTTTAGTGCTATTTTTCATTTTTTTGATACTATTAACAATAAAATATCCGTTATAAACCCTAAGAATTTGATATATTTGATTTTTTAAAACTTTAAAAAATGATGCACAAATTTTCCTGGTTCACTATTCTGTTTGTTATTATCGGAATTAAAACGGTTTTTGCTCAGCAATCAGCTGTTTATACATACGATCTGATAGATTATAATAAGGCTGTTCTGCTTTATGATGAAAAACAATATCAATCCGCTCAAATTATTTTTAATAAGATCAAAGATAAAAATCTGGCTCAGGAAGTTCAGTCAGATTGTGCTTATTATATTGCTAATTGTGCGATTCGTTTAAACCAGATGAATGCAGAAGAACTGATGGAGAAATTTGTAGAGGAGTATCCTACAAGTGCAAAACAAAATCAGGCATTCCTTGAAGTTGCAAATTATTATTTTGAGCAGGGAAAATATCCTTTTGCTTTAAAATGGTTTGATAAAGTGAATGAGAATTCTATTTCCGATTCAGATAAGGATCGGTATAATTTCCAGATAGGATACAGTTATTTTACTGCCAATCAAGCAAGAGAAGCACAAAACTATTTTAATAAAGTGGTGAATTCGACTGAATATGGCGCTCAGGCAAAATATTATTTAGGCTTTATGGCCTATGAAGAAGACGATTATAAAGAAGCTAATGAATATTTTGATCAGGTATCCGGCGAAGAAAAGTATAAAGAGAAGATGTCCTACTTTCAGGCAGATATGAATTTCAAGTTAGGAAACTTTCAGAAAGCCATTGATTTGGGGTTGAGTCAAATGGATAAATCAGATGCCAATGAAAAATCAGAATTGTCAAAGATCATAGGAGAAAGTTATTTTAATTTAAAACAGTATGATAAGGCAATACCTTATTTAGCAAACTATAAAGGGAAAAAAGGTAAATGGAGTAATACAGATTTTTATTTACTAGGATATGCTTATTACAAACAGAATGATTTTGATAATGCTATTGCTCAGTTCAATAAGATTATTGACGGAAAAGATTTTGTAGCACAAAATGCTTATTATCATTTAGGCGAAAGCTATTTAAAGACCGATAAAAAACAACAGGCTTTAAACGCATTTAAAAATGCTTCCGAAATGGAATTTGATTCAAAAATTCAAGAAGACGCTTATTTAAATTATGCTAAACTGAGTTATGAGATAGGAAATTCATACCAAAGTGTACCACAAGTTCTAACCTCTTATTTGTCAAAATATCCTAATTCCGCTTCAAAACAAGAAGTAGAAACATTACTGATCAATTCCTATATTACTTCAAAAAACTATAAAGAAGCTTTAGTTTTATTAGAAAGAAACAAAAGCTTTGAAAATAAGCAAGCTTATCAAAAAGTAACTTTTTATCGTGGACTGGAACTATATACAGATGGTAATTATCAAGATGCACTGGATATGTTCAAAAAATCTATTGCAGAACCAAGAGATGTAAAATTCACCGCTCGTGCAACATTCTGGAAAGGAGAAACAGAATATGTTTTAAGTAATTTCAAAGAAGCTTTAATTAGTTTCAAACAGTTTATAGGTTTCTCTGAAGCAGTTAACACACCGGAAAATAAGAATATCAATTATAATCTGGCATACGCTTATTTTAAATTAAAAGAATACGATCAGTCTGCAACTTACTTTCAGGCTTATGTTAATCAGTCAAAAGAAGATAAAGAGCGTTTGAATGATGCTTATCTACGATTAGGAGATAGTCAGTTTGTAATGACAAAATACTGGCCGGCAATGGAAGCCTATAATAAAGCCATTGAAATGAAAGGGGTAGATGCTGATTACGCCTTTTTCCAGAAAGCGGTTAGTTATGGGTTTGTAGAGAGAAACGAAAGAAAGATTGAAGAACTGAATAAGTTCATTCAGAATTATCCAAAATCACAATTGCGTGATGATGCTCTTTTCGAATTAGGAAATACGTATGTAACAGAAAAGAAAACAGATAGCGCCCTTAAAATCTATGATAAATTAATTGCGGAATATAAAGGAAGTTCTTATGAATCTAAAGCGATCTTAAGACAGGGATTACTATATTATAATTCCGAAAATGATCAGCAGGCACTTACAAAATTCAGAAAAGTAGCAGCAGATTATCCGGGTACACCGGAAGCACTGGAAGCTGTCTCCATTGGAAGACTAATCTATATGGATCAGGGAAAAGTAGATGAGTATGCAAAATGGGTCAGAACCTTAGATTTTGTTGAGGTAACAGATACAGATCTTGATAATACTACTTTTGAATCTGCTGAAAAACAATATTTACAAAATAATACGAAACAGGCTATAGCCGGATTTACAGGTTATTTGTCTAAATTCCCTAACGGAATTAGTGCTTTAAAAGCAAATTTCTATTTAGCACAGTCTTATTTTGCAGATGGTCTGGAAAATAATGCCATTCCGAATTATGAGTTTGTAATTGCTAAGCCAAGAAATGAGTTTACAGAGCAGGCATTAGCCAGATTAGCACAAATCCATTTAAAGAAAAACGATTATTCAAAAGCAGTTCCGGTATTAAAACGATTAGAGGCAGAAGCCGATTATCCACAGAATATTACCTTTTCTCAATCCAACCTGATGAGAGCTTATTACGATCAGGAAGACTATGCTAATGCCGTAGTTTACGCTGATAAAGTATTGAATAATGCTAAGACAGATGATAAAGTAAAAAGTGATGCACAGATTATTGTTGCCAGGTCAGCAATGAAAACCGGAGACGAAACAAAAGCAAAAACAGCTTATGCTAAATTACAGACTATAGCAAAAGGAGAGTTGGCAGCAGAAGCCTTATATTATAATGCCTATTTTAAAAATAAAGAAGGGAAATTTGAGGCTTCCAATACTGTTGTTCAGAAACTAGCGAAAGATTATTCAGGATATAAATATTTTGGAGCAAAAGGACTGGTTCTTATGGCGAAGAATTTCTATGAATTAAAAGATGCTTTTCAGGCGAATTATATTTTAGAAAACGTGATTACTAATTTCGAAGAATATCCTGATGTAACCGAAGAAGCAAAAAAAGAACTTGCTGTAATTAAAACAGAAGAAGCAAAAAGCAATTCATCCATTAGAAAATAATATAGTTTTAATCTTAACCCAAAAGACTTAAATACTTAATAAAGATATGACAGTTCAATCTCAATATAAGATCACAATTTTCTTTTTACTTGCCAGCTTACAAATTACATGGGCGCAAAAAAAAGACAGTACCATCGGAACCGAAGTAGTAAATGTAGTTAAACCGTATACTCCTACTGTTTCCGATGCATTCAAAATAAAAGAGAGCCCTTCAATGAATGATGATGAAAATACTAAAAAAGAAAATATTAAGTACAATATTTTTTCTTTTCCAGTAGCATCAACTTTCACACCCGCAAAAGGAAAGGCAGCAGGAGTTGATAAAGCGAAAAAAGAAGTTTTATATAATAATTTTGCAACTCTCGGTATAGGAAATTACGGAAACTTAAATGCAGAATTATATGTAACAGAAAAACTGAGTTCCAATGATTATGTCGGAGGGATGTTTCGTCATCAGTCCTCCCAGGGAGGAATAAAAGGACTCGATTTAGACGATAAGTTTTATAACACACGTTTAGACCTGACATATGGTAGCCAGCAAAGAGACCTGTCCTGGAATGTAGATTTTGGATATCAGAATCAGATCTATAACTGGTATGGTTTACCCGAAGATTTTGTAAAGTTTGATCCTGAAACCATTAGAGGAATCGATCCGAAACATACCTTTAATACACTATATGTAGGAGGTAAAATAGGAATGGAAGATAGTTTCTTTAACGAAGCAAGTATATTATATAAAAGGTTCTGGGACGGAGATAAATCAGCTGAAAACAGATTTGTAATCAAACCGTCTTTAGAATTTGATGTTTTAGGCGAAAAGATCAAAACAGATTTTATTGTAGACTATGTAGGAGGCGAATTTGATAGAGATTTTTATACCGGATTAACACCGATAAAATATGGTTTTACCAATTTAGGGATTCAGCCAAGTTTCGTTATTAATAGAGACGATCTAGCTGTTAATTTAGGAGTTGGACTTTTTTACAGCATGGATAATGAAAATAGTGAGAATGAATTTTATGTATATCCACAAGTAACCGCTTCCTTTAATGTGGTCAACGATCTGATGATTGCTTATGCAGGAGCAGAAGGAACGCTAAAACAGAACTCCTACAGTGATTTTGTAGACGAAAACCCTTTTGTCTCACCTACCTTAGGAATTGCTCCAACCAATCAGCAATATGATTTATATATCGGTTTAAAAGGAAAATTAGCAACTAATGTGAGCTACAATATTAAAGGTTCCTATCTGAATGAAAAAAACAAAGCATTATTTAAAAGCAACGGATATTATGAAACGGCATTGAACAGAGAAGAATATACCTATGGAAATTCACTGGGAGTAGTATATGACGATATTAAAACAGTAAGCTTTTTTGGAGAACTGAAATTAGAAATGAACAAAGCCGTTACATTTGGTGTTAACGGAACTTTCAATAGTTTCAGTACAGGAAATCAGGATGAGGCATGGAATTTACCTGAGCTGAAAGTAGGAGCAGATGTAGATTTTAAAATTACTGAAAAATGGTTTGCAGGAGCAAATGTATTTTTTGTTGGAGAAAGAAAAGATCAGTTTGCTTTTCAGGATGCCTTGATGACAGAAGCACAATTCAATACTGTTACTCTGAAAAGTTATTTTGACGCCAATGCACATCTGAGTTATAAATATAATGACAGACTAACCGCTTTTCTGAAAGCGAATAATATAGGAAATCAAGGCTATCAGAAATGGCTGAATTATCCTGTACAGCAATTCCAGATCGTAGTAGGAGCATCCTATAAATTTGATTTTTAATAATGACGCTGAAAGAAAAAGTATACTTCCATTATAAAGAACTATTAAATGATAAGATAGAAACTTTAAAACGGATGATTGCCGATCTTAGTGAAGATGCAAAAAATGATGCCAAAGGTTCTGCCGGTGATAAACATGAAACAGCATTATCCATGATGCATATTGAACAGGAGAAGTTAAATAAAAAGCTAAAAGAAGCAATAGATCAGAAAATGCTGTTTGACAGGATAGATCCCACCGTTATTACACAAAAAATTGTAATGGGAAGTTTAGTAAAAACCAATACATGTTATTTTTTTATAAGTACCGCTTTGCCTAAAATTATTGTTGAAGGAGCAGAAGTAATTGCTGTTTCTATTCAGTCTCCTTTGGGAAATAAACTTTTAAATTTAAAAGACGATAAAGAAATTCTGATCAGTAATGTTCAGTATCGGATAGAAAGTATTGAATAAGGTTTATTTGTATTTCTAAATAAGTCTAAATTAATATTTTCACATAAAGTAATAATTTAATATTTAATTAAATTATTACTTTTTTATTTTTACTATTTTGTTTTAAATTAACCAGTTAAAAATTCACCTAAGATTGTATCAACACCATAACAATATGGTGATGGTGGAGTGTTAAATCTTGAAGATTAATGTTTTGGTAATCAGGAGATAGATCCAAATAATGCTTGTGGTTTTCAAGAAACCTTTAATATGGTTAAGAATTAATATTGTTAGAGATGGTGCTTATAATGATAATGCGTTACCTTCCATAGATTTTCTGATTTACTGTTTCTTACTTAGAAGACGGAGTAGAGAAAGTATCCAAAGCTTATTTTTTATTAAATAATATAATAATAACACTTAAATTTATTTTTTTAAGTTAATTTAAGTTAATTTAAGTTAATTTAGTATTTTTGTTAAAAAAACATATGTTGAGTTTAGATAAATCTGTCGAAAAATTTACACTATTTAAGGAGAATATTTTAAAATATAAACACGAAGATATTAATGAGTCTGATACAAGATCTAAATTAATAGATAGTTTATTTATTGATGTACTAGGTTGGTCAGAAGAGGATATTAAAAGAGAAGGAAAAGTTGATTCAGGTTATTATGACTATAGAATTTCAATACCTGGTTTTCGGTTTATAATTGAAGCGAAAAGACAATTTAAAGATTTTACTCTTCCTTTGAAGCATAGGGAGTCAAAAATTAAAAATTTATTAATTCAAAATGAAGAATTAGTTAATCAAATTAAAAAGTATGCAGATGATACAGGTGTTCCTTATGGTGTGATTACAAATGGACATCAGTATATTCTTTTAAGGTTAATAAATACAAATGGTACTTCTTGGAAAGATAATAGATGTTTGATTTTTAATGGTATTGAGGAAATAGATTCTATGTTTATTGATTTTTATAATAATTTTTCAAAATTATCAATTGTAAATAATGGAGGATTTCTTTATGATTTACCATCAAATCAGATAGAAAGTTATACTGTGATATCTAAGTTAATTGATAGAGACAAGGAGCTTGTGAGGAATCCGTTAAGTTCGAAAATATCACCGTTAATTGATAAAGTTTTTGGAGAGATGTTTTCTAATGATGAAGATAATATAGAATTTATTCAGAAGTGTTTTGTTGAGAATAAAGAGATAAAAAAAACAGAACAGAAATAGAAAGGTTATTTGCAGATGTAGCTCCTAATTTAGAATATGTTATTCCAGCAATTAATACTGAAAATATTCAAAATCAAATTAGTAATGAGTTGAAGGATGATAATATTATTAATTCTAAAAGTTTATCGACTCCTAAACCTATAATTATTATTGGCTCTAAAGGAGCAGGGAAATCCACTTTTATAAATCACTTATTTAAGTATAAATTGAAGGATAAAGGACTAGAGAATCATTTAGTTACTTATTTGGATTTTAGGAAGTTTTTTGATGAGAAGCAATCATTTGAATCAGGTAAAATATGTAATTCAATCCTTGAAAATATTTATGATAAATATGATAATTTTGATTTACATTCTTTAAAAACATTAAAAAATATTTATAAAAAAGAAATAAAAAGGAATGATGTTGGAGTTTGGTTGTTTGATAAGGAAAATAATTTAGATAAATATAATTCGAAAGTTTCGGATTATTTAGAAGAAAAAAAGAAGAATTCGGTTGAGCATTTAGAAGCTGTTAGTAAATATTTTGTAAATGTTAGGAGGAAAAGATTAATTGTAATAATTGACAATGCGGATCAGTTTAAGGATGAAATACAAGAGAAGGTTTTTTTATTTGCACATTCTTTAACAAAGAAATATTTATGTGGTTCAGTAATTTCATTGAGAGAGGGATATTTTTATAAATGGAGATTTTCACCACCTTTTGATGCGTATGAAAGTAATGTTTATCACATAACCGCTCCAAAATATTCCGAAATACTTCAAAAAAGAATAGACTATGCTCTTGGAAATGTTTCTTTAGAAGAAGAAAATATTGAAGCAGAGAATGAAAAAGGATATAAAATAGAGATGAACGGTTTGTCAATAATTCAATTTCTGCAAAGTCTTCAGTTTTCTGTTTTTTCTGATAAAAATACAAATATAATTGATTTTTTAAATTCTACTACTTATCCAAATATTCGAGAAGGATTGAGGGTTTTTAAGTTGTTTTTGACTTCAGGGCATACAAAGGTTACGGAATATATTTTAAGAGAAAGGTATCGTACTGAACAAGATAAAAAACAAACTATTCCAATACATGAGTTTATAAAATCAATAGGATTAATAAATAAACATTACTATAATTCTGAAATAAGTGTTGTTCATAATTTGTTTATTCCGTCGATTGAATCAACAGATCATTTTTTAAAATATTATATATTAAAAGAGGTTTCCAAAAATTATGAGAAAGATGGGGTTATGAATAAGTATCGTTCAAGTATAGATATATTTGATTTTTTTATATCATTAGAATATAGAGCTAATACTATTCAGGATGCTTTAATTAATTTGATCAATTTGTCATTGATAGATACAGATCAGCAAATTACGGATATAGAAAGGAAAGATGTGCCTGATGATTGTAATTTAACTATTACTTTAAAAGGTTATTATTATTATAAAGAATTGATGACAAGATTTTATTATTTGGATTTAGTTGTTCAGGATACTCCAATAGTTGATAAAGAAGTTTTTGAAACTATATTCTCAAAATTTCCAAAATCAAATGATGAAGGAATCAGGAATTTAAGGGAAAGAGTTGTAGTTGTTCAAGATTTTGTTATGTATTTGGAAAGAGAAGAGAAAAAACAATCACAAAAAATAATAACATATTTTGGTCGTTTGATTGATCATATTTCACCTAATCTGCAAATGGATATAAATAGAATTGACAGAGTTGAAAATAAAGTGAGTTTTCAGAATTAGGTTGTGGTTTATTATTGATTCGGAAATAATAAAATTTTACAATCCGTAATTAAATCTGTTTAAATTTTAGAAGTGTGCTTTATTTTTTATTGTAATTTTACAATAATAGTTTAAATATGTAACTAATAATGTTATTTGTGTTTTATAATTACAACTAATACCGCAATTTTGCCCTATCAATAACAATTAAAAGATTGCATTATGTGTGGGATATTAGCCATTATAGGAAAAGGAAAAGACGAAGCTTTAGTAAAAGAGTTATCAAAACGTATGTCACACAGAGGTCCCGATGAGAGCGATTTGCTTAGTACAGATCAGGGGCACTTTCTAAGTCATGAACGTTTATCCATTGTTGATTTACATACCGGAAAACAGCCTATTCAGGGTTCAGGCACTGCCTATATGGTTCATAATGGCGAAATATATAACCACCAGAAATTACGCGATACCATTTTAAAAGACCATGTTTTCAGAACCACATCCGATTCAGAAGTAATAGTTCATTTATATGAAAAATACGGATATGATTTTTGCGATAAATTAGATGGAATATTTGCCTTTGTAGTAATCGATGGAGACGATTTTATAGCAGGACGTGATCCTTTAGGGGTAAAACCATTATATTATGGAATTGACGCAAGAGGAGCCATGTATTTTGCCTCAGAGATGAAAGCAATCGCAGATCAGTGTACCACATTTGCCGCTTTTCCTCCCGGACATTATTATACCGCAAAAACAGGTTTTATCCAATATTATAAACCCGAATGGACGGACGAAAGAAAAGCAGTTGAAGAACTGGATCTGGAGAAATTAAGAGAAGCTTTGACAGAAGCAACAAGAAAAAGACTGATGAGTGATGTTCCCGTTGGAGTTTTACTGTCAGGAGGTCTCGATTCCTCTTTAACATCTTCCATTGCTTCAAGGCTGTTAAAAGAAAAAGGAAAAACATTACATTCCTTCTCCATAGGACTGGATGAAGAAGCACCGGATGCAATAGCAGCCAGAAAAGTAGCCGATTTTTTAGGAACAGAACATCATGAAATTCATTTTTCAGTAGAACAGGGAATTGAAATCATAGAACAACTGATATGGCATTTAGAAACCTATGATGTAACCTCTGTCAGAGCCAGTACACCAATGTATTTTTTGTCAAAAGCAATTACAGATTTGGGAATAAAAGTAGTTCTGTCAGGAGAAGGAGCAGACGAAATCTTTGGAGGGTATCTGTATTTCAGAAATGCACCTTCCGTAGAAGAGTTTCAGAAAGAGACCATAGAAAGAGTTCAGAAGTTATATACAGCTGATTTACTTCGTGCAGATAAGTCGACAATGGCTCATGGATTAGAAGCAAGGGTTCCTTTTCTGGATAAAGCCTTTTTAGAACTGGCGATTAAAATAAAACCCGAAGAAAAACAGCCTAAAACCTATGACGGAATTGAGAAATACATTCTCAGAAAAGCATTTGATACACCCGAACAACCTTATTTGCCAGATGAAGTATTGTGGAGACAAAAAGAACAGTTTTCAGACGGAGTAGGGTATAGCTGGATCGACACGCTGATCGAATATTGTACAGATCAGGTAACAGACAAACAGCTGGCAGGAGCAGAAGAAGAGTTTCCTTATAACACTCCTGTAACAAAAGAGGCTTATTTCTACAGAATGTTATTTCATAAACATTTCCCACAGGTAAGCGCTGCGCAGACCGTAAGAAAATGGATTCCGAAATGGCAGGAAAATACAGATCCAAGTGGAAGAGCCAATGCTGCCCATGTGAATGCAGATATAAAGATTGCCGTATAGGTCTGATTGTTCGATTATTGGATGGATGGATTATTCGAAAGTAACGAAATTCAACAGTATAAGAAGTAAATTAATTTTGATAGTTAGACTATTAGAAAATACCCCTGTTCAAAAAATCCGGCAATCGAATAATCCGGGAAACCGAAATATTTGATTAATTTCTCCTGTGAGGTCTTTTTTGACCTCACAGGTATTTTAAGTAAACAATTTTAGCGTTAGATTATTTTGCTTTTTTACTTTCCGGTAATCTAATTATCGAACTATCCAAAAATCAAATAATCTGAAAATTACCTCTTTTAACCATTTATGAATAGATAATGTTGATAACTTGATATCTAAAAACATCATCCATACCAGATTATCCCTCTATTTTCTGTATATTTGTTCGTCAAACAAAAATTCCATTTAGGATAAAATTTATATGAGCGAAGAAGTCAATAAAAGTAATTATTCGGCAGATAGTATTCAGGCCTTAGAAGGAATGGAGCACGTTAGAATGCGTCCTTCTATGTATATTGGAGATGTAGGGGTCAGAGGGCTTCATCACTTAGTTTATGAGGTGGTAGATAACTCTATTGATGAGGCAATGGCAGGTCATTGTGATACGATCAAAGTTATAATTAATGAAAACAATTCCGTTTCAGTAGAAGATAATGGGCGTGGTATCCCGGTCGATATTCATAAGAAAGAAGGCGTTTCAGCATTAGAGGTTGTAATGACCAAGATTGGTGCCGGAGGTAAATTCGATAAAGATTCTTATAAAGTTTCCGGAGGATTACACGGAGTTGGGGTTTCTGTTGTTAATGCTCTTTCAGATCATTTAAGAGCAACCGTTCATAAAGAAGGAAAGATTTATGAGCAGGAATATGAAAAAGGAAAAGCTCTTTACCCTGTTAAGCCAATAGGTGAAACAGATAAAAAAGGGACTGTTGTTACTTTTCACCCGGATGCTACTGTTTTTACGCAGACTATTGAGTTCTCTTATGAGACCCTTGCAGGACGTATGCGTGAACTGTCTTTCCTGAATAAAGGTCTTACAATTGTATTAACAGACAAAAGAGAGACGGACAAAGAAGGTAATTTTATTTCAGAAACTTTTTATAGTGAAGAAGGATTAAAAGAATATATTCGATTCCTGGACGGTAATCGTGAGCCTATTATTTCTCACGTTATCAGTATGGAGAGCGAAAAAGGAGAAGTTCCTGTAGAAGTAGCCCTGATCTATAATACAAGTTATACCGAAAATATATTTTCTTATGTGAATAATATTAATACACATGAGGGAGGAACGCATCTGTCAGGTTTCAGAAGAGGTCTTACCAATACGCTAAAAAAATATGCTGATGCATCAGGTTTATTAGATAAACTGAAATTTGAAATTGCAGGAGATGATTTCCGTGAAGGTTTAACCGCTATTATTTCTGTAAAAGTTCAGGAGCCCCAGTTCGAAGGACAGACCAAAACAAAATTAGGAAATCGTGAAGTTGTAGCTCCCGTGAGTCAAGCGGTTTCTGAGATGTTAGAGAACTATCTTGAAGAAAATCCTAATGATGCAAAAGTAATTGTTCAGAAAGTAATTCTTGCTGCTCAGGCACGTCATGCTGCTAAAAAGGCACGTGAAATGGTACAGAGAAAAACTGTTATGGGCGGTGGCGGATTACCAGGGAAACTATCAGACTGTTCAGAACAGGATCCGGAAAAATGTGAGATCTTTCTTGTCGAGGGAGATTCTGCGGGTGGAACTGCAAAACAAGGACGTGACAGAAATTTTCAGGCTATTTTACCATTAAGAGGTAAGATTCTGAATGTAGAAAAAGCAATGCATCATAAAGTTTTTGAAAACGAAGAGATCAAAAATATATTTACAGCTTTAGGAGTTACCATTGGTACCGCCGAAGACAGTAAAGCGCTGAATTTAGAGAAATTGCGTTACCATAAGGTAGTAATTATGTGTGATGCCGATGTTGATGGTAGTCATATCTCTACTTTAATTCTGACGTTCTTCTTTAGGTTTATGAAAGAATTAATTGAAAACGGACACGTATATATTGCTGCACCACCTTTATATTTAGTTAAGAAAGGTACCAGAAAAGAATATGCATGGACAGATGAAGAGCGCGATACAGCTATAGATAAAATGGGTGGTGGAGCAGGAATTCAGCGTTATAAAGGTTTAGGAGAGATGAATGCAGAACAGTTATGGGACACTACCATGGATCCTAAGTTCAGAACCTTACGACGCATAGATATTGACAGTTTAGTAGAGGCAGACAGAGTATTCTCCATGTTAATGGGAGACGAAGTACCACCACGTAGAGAATTTATAGAGAAAAATGCAGTATATGCAAAAATAGACGCATAATCTAAATAAATACTAAAAACCAAATGAGAGAATATGAATTCTTTCCTTTGGTTTTTTCTTTTTATATGAATTAAGTTCAACCAAAAAACACAATAAAAAATGAAAGTAACCATTGTAGGCGCTGGAAACGTAGGCGCAACTTGCGCAGACGCTATAGCGTTTAGAAGAATTGCAAGTGAAATAGTTTTAATTGATATTAAAGAAAATTTTGCAGAAGGTAAAGCTCTGGATATTTCCCAGACAGCAACCACTTTAGGTTTTAATACAAAAGTAACAGGAAGTACCAGCGATTATACTAAAACAGCAAACAGTGATGTAGTAGTAATTACTTCAGGTATTCCCAGAAAACCGGGAATGACACGTGAAGAACTGATAGGTATCAATGCAGGAATTGTAAAAACAGTTGCAGAAAATATATTAGCACATTCACCAAAGGCTATTATTGTAGTAGTTTCTAATCCAATGGACACTATGGCTTATTTAGTTTTAAAAGCTACAGGATTGCCTAAAAACAGAGTGATCGGCATGGGTGGTATTCTGGATAGTTCAAGATTTAGATACTATTTAGCTACCGCTTTAGGAAAACCGGCTAACGATGTTCACGGAATGGTAATCGGAGGTCATGGAGATACTACAATGATCCCTCTGACAAGATTAGCTACTTATAATGGTATTCCTGTTTCAGAATTTCTTTCAAAAGAAGAATTAGAAAAAGTAGCAGAAGATACTATGGTTGGTGGTAAAACATTAACAGGGATGTTAGGTACTTCAGCATGGTACGCACCGGGAGCTTCTGTAGCGTATTTAGTAGACAGTATACTACATGACCAGAAAAAGATAATTCCATGTTCAACCCTGTTAGAAGGAGAATACGGACAAGAAGATATCTTTGTCGGAGTACCATGTATTATAGGTAAAAACGGAATAGAAGAAATTGTAAAAATCGATTTGAATGCAGCAGAAAAAGATTTATTTGTAAAAAGTGCAGATGCTGTACGCAATATGAATCAGGATTTAAAATCAGTTTTAGCATAAATAAAGATAAAAACTAAAAAAAAGACTGCATAAGAGCAGTCTTTTTTTTATAATAATCGAAAAATAAATTGGTTAATCTTATCGTAAATTATATATTTGCTCGTTTTAAAAATAGCAAAGCTTATGCTTTGTAGCTTAGAATTAGAATTTTAAATTGCAAATCGTAAATTTTGTTTCATTTTTAAAGGATAGTATACAAACAAAAATTAATTAACTTTAGTAATAATGCAGAATAAAGGACTCGTTAAATTTTTTGCAATTATATTTGCATTGGTAAGTATTTACCAGCTTTCATTCACATTTGTCACTCATAGAGTAGAAAAAAATGCTAAAGCATTTGCTGCAGGTGATGAACATAAAGAATTAGCTTATCTTGATTCTATTGGGAAAGAAACCGTTTATAATTTAGGCTTTACAAAATTCACTTTTGATGAAGTAAGAGATAAACAAATCAATAAAGGTCTTGACTTAGAAGGAGGTATAAACGTTATACTTCAGGTTTCAGTAAAAGACGTTTTAAAAGGTTTGTCAAATCATTCTAAAAATCCGGTTTTCAACAAAGCGTTAGATGAGGCGAGTAAAAACAGACAGGGAAATCAAAGTTATTTAGATGCTTTTTTCATTGCATTTGATAAAGAATCAAATGGAGCTGTAAAATTAGCTTCTCCGGAAATTTTTGCGAACAGAAATCTTAGTGATGAGATCAATTTTCAGATGTCAGACAAACAAGTTCAGACTGTTCTTAAAAGAAAAGTAGAAGAATCTACTGCAAGTGCTTTTGAAATCGTAAGAAAACGTATTGATAAATTTGGAGTAACCCAACCTAATATTCAGGCTTTAGGAGAAGCAGGAAGAATTCTGGTTGAATTACCGGGTGCAAAAGATGTAGATCGTATTAAGAAATTATTACAAAGTACAGCACAATTAGAATTTTGGGAAGTATATTCAGGTGAAGAAATAGGTCAGTTTTTAGTAGCGGCAAATGAGCAGCTTAAAAAGACAGAAAAAGCACCAATTGAGATCAAAGAAACAAAAACGTCAGATATTGATTCATTATTAACAGATGTATCAAAAGATTCAACTTCTGTTGAAAAAGGGAATAACCCTTTATTCGATAAAATTATCGCTGGCGGCGGTGGACCGATCATTGCTTTCTTTTCTCCAAAAGATACAGCAGTTATCAATGATTACTTAAAAAGAGATGATATTAAAAAACTGCTTCCGATTGATCAACGTTATGTAAAATTCGCATGGGGAAAATCAACTACTATTCAGGATGCTCAATCAAAAAGTATTGATGCAGTTGAATTATATGCTTTAAAAGGGAACAGAGACAATCAGGCTCCAATGAGCGGAGGTTTGGTAACCGAAGCAAAAGCTGATTTTGACCAATTTGGTAAGCCTTCTGTATCCATGAGAATGAGTCCGACAGGAGCTAAAAAATGGGAAGAGTTAACTACAAATGTAGCAGCCAAAAAAGGAGCTATTGCAATTGTTTTAGATAATATTGTATATTCTGCACCAAACGTTAATGAACCGATCTCAGGAGGAAGCTCCGTGATTACAGGTAAATTTACACTTACAGAAACAAAAGATTTAGAAAATATATTAAGAGCCGGTAAATTACCAGCTACCGTAGATATCGTACAGTCAGAAGTAGTAGGTCCCTCATTAGGACAAGAAGCCATTGATAACGGTATCACATCTGCTCTTATAGGATTAGTTATGGTATCTTTATGGATGGTACTTTACTATGGTAAAGCAGGTTGGTTTGCAAATATTGCATTAGCAATTAACTTACTTTTCCTTTTTGGTATTTTAGCAAGTTTAGGAGCCGTATTAACATTACCCGGTATTGCAGGTATCGTATTAACAATGGGTACCGCTGTCGATGCCAATATTATTATTTATGAAAGGGCAAAAGAAGAATTACGACTGGGTAAATCTTTAAAAGAAGCAATACAATTCTCTTTCAGCTGGAGAGGAGCAATGTCTTCTATTACTGATGCTAACGTAACACATATTTTAACCGGTTTAGTTTTATTGATATTCGGTACAGGTCCGATCAAAGGATTCGCTACAACATTATTAATAGGTATTGCTACCTCTTTGTTTACTTCAATCTTTATTACAAGAATGTTGTTAGACTGGAGTGCAAATAAAAATACTGTATTATCATTTGTTACCGGATTCTCTAAAAACTTATTTAACAACTTTAATTTTGATTTCTTAGGTAAAAAGAAATTAGCTTATATTTTCTCAGGAGTTGTTATTGTGATAAGTTGTATTTCTTTATACGTTAACGGATTAGATCAAGGAGTAGATTTCGTTGGAGGGAGAACTTTCCAAGTGAAATTTGAAAAATCGGTATCTGCAACAGAAGTTTCAGAACTTTTGTCAGACCCTAAAATATTTGGTAGTGCAGAAGCGAAAGTATTCGGAAATGACACTCAGTTAAAAATTACAACGAAATACAAAGTTGAAGAACACGGAATAGAAGCTGATAAAGAAGTGAATGAATTATTGTATCAGGCTTTGAAAAAGTACTATACAGGAGATTTGAGTTATGATAAATTTATCAATACTTTCGACGGTAAAAAAGTTGGAGTATTGCAGGCTTCTAAAATCGGACCTTCAGTTGCAGATGATATTAAAACCAATTCATACTGGGCAGTATTAGGTTCTTTAGGAATTGTATTTATCTATCTGATGATCAGTTTCAGAAAATGGCAGTACAGTTTAGGAGCAGTTGCTGCTACCGCACATGATGTTATTTTCGTATTAGGTATCTATTCTTTATTACATAAATATATGCCGTTTAACATGGAAGTAGATCAGCACTTTATTGCGGCTATTCTAACCGTTATCGGTTATTCTATGAATGATACCGTAATTGTGTTTGACAGAGTTAGAGAGTATCTTTCCGGTAAAACAAAAGGTACTTTTGAAGATATAGTAAACCGTTCTATTAATACTACGATTTCAAGAACAATAAATACTTCATTGACACTTTTACTTGTATTGGTAATTATGTTCATCTTTGGTGGAGAATCAATCAGAGGATTCATCTTTGCAATGTTAGTAGGTATTATAGTAGGAACTTATTCTTCACTATTTGTTGCAACTCCTATTCTTGTGGATACCATCCCGGATTCAGAACACAAACGAATTGAAGATATGCACAATAAAGGATAATAATAATTAAGTCAGTTATATATTAATAAAAAAGGGGTGTCTAATTTTAGACACCCCTTTTTTACCAAATAACAAAACTCATGTCAATTTCGATTTAGTCTATACGAGTTCAAAAGGAATGCTGGATAGTTCACGGTATAAATGTTGTCACTTTCTAAAGTTAGTGCGTGATTTAATAACTATTAGGTATTTCGTTACTATATTTCATTTCTTTAAACCAAAAAAACAATAATTTATAACTGATAATTATTTAAAGAAAATGTATTTTTTAAGCATACTTGTTTGCTTTAAGGTGTGTTTTAGTATAATATTCTTGTGTAATCTGCTTTTTTTATAGAAAAATGTTTATAACACTATAGGAGTTTGCTTCAAAAGGCTTAAGTTTGTTTTTTTAAGAAAATTTTTACTTAAAGTCGATTACCGTATGAAAAGAATACTACTATTGGTTAGCTGTTTTTTATTTTCAGCCTTGAGTTTTGCTCAAAAGAAATTGTCATTCAATTATGATGCTGCCGGAAACCAGATCCAACGAGAGCTGATTTGTATTAATTGTAGAATGCTATCCGATTTTGAAGAATTAGAAGAAATCGAAGATCCAGTTGCAGGTGCAGATGCGCTTCCTGATTTCACAGAAAAAGAATCCGCTGTAGTTACCTATTATCCCAATCCCACTAGAGAAGAACTCCATATGAACTGGGAGAATACCCCCGATGCCGTTATCCATACTATAGACGTATTTACCACAAGAGGGCAGATCATCCGTTCCTTTACCAATCTGTCTAAGAAAACAACACTCACTATCCCATTTAACACCGTACCCATAGGTACCTATCACGTACAATTACACTATCAAGATGGCAAAAAGAAAGTAATTCATATTATTAAGAAGTAACCTGGTTTTCAGTATTCAGTTCACAGTATTCAGTTCACAGTCTCAGTTTTCAGTTCACAGTTCACAGTATACAGTTCACAGTCTCAGTGCTCACTAACAACCAGCAACCAACAACCAACAACCAACAACCAGCAACCAGCAACCAGCAACCAACAACCAACCGCACATGCAACAACATTACTATCTATTTCTTTTTCTAATTTCGTTTATAAGTCAGGCACAGGATATTAATATAGGAGGAATTCCTGTAGAAGGAGTCACCCCAATTTCGCGAACCGATTTCGTTCAGCATACTTCAGATACAGTTCCACAACAAGAAGCAATTCCACAAGAAGCAGTAAAAAGGAGCGATTCCGGTTATCCCGGCGGTTCCTCCGAATTTGGCGTAACCGAAGGGCAGTTATCCGTATCCCTAACCGGAGCAGCCGTTTATGATATTCCCATTGCCGTTGCTCCCGGAATCAATGGCGTAGCACCGTCCGTCAGTTTATCCTATAGTAGTCAAGGAGGAAACGGACTGGCAGGTTATGGTTGGAATATAAGCGGAGTATCCGTTATTACCCGAATTTCCCCTACCACTTTTCATGATAACACAATAGCCCCCGTAAACTATTCCCCATCCGATCGTTTTGCCTTTGACGGACAGCGCTTACTTTTAAAAAGCGGTGTTTACGGTCAGGACGGAGCCGAATATCAGACCGAGAATTTCTCCAATATAAAAATCACGTCCCATGGTGTTTCCCCTTTCGGAGCCAATTATGGTCCCGCTTACTTTACCGTATACTATCCCGACGGTTCCTTCGCTCAGTATGGAAACACCACTTATTCCTATACCCCCACAGACTACGCGATCAGTTTCTGGCAGAATCCACAAGGCGTCCGAATCGATTATACCTATGTTTATACCGATAATGTAATCAGTATTTCCAGTATTCAATACGGAGGTACAGATACAAGCAAGCCCATTAATGAAATTCGGTTTATTTATAAACCCAGAACCAATACCCAGCATGCCTACGTAGGCGGAGTTCCGTATTTCAGAAATACCATTTTAAGCGAGATCAAAGTAATAGGCGATGGTATCGGTTATAGAAATTATAGTCTCACCCATAATACTACCTCAGTAGGATACGAAAGGCTGATTCGTTTTCTGGAAAGTAGCGGTAACGGTAGTGAACGTTATAGCCCCCTTACTTTTGAATATGACGATACTTCCACCTCCGATTTTATAAATGATACCACTTCCACTATAGATCTTACCAATACCAATTCTTTGAATTCAGCAATGATCTCCGGAGATTTTGCAGGCAAAGGAAAAATGGATTTTATACTCTATCCTACTACAGGAGATGCCGCTAAAACCAAATACTGGCTGTATACCGATATTCAGAATGGAAGTTCCAATATTGGCTGGACCCATAATATAGGGGAATTTAAAGAAATCTTTCCCGTTTCCTGGCTGAATCACGCTGCCAAATTAATGCCCTATCAAGGTTGGACCGTAGTGAAAGAGACTGGTAATACAGCAGATTTTAGTACCTATTGCACAGGAACCGTCAACCCCATTTATTTTCAGGATAAAAAAGAATACACCTTTATCAATGAAAATGGTCTAGAGCGAAGATATATCAGTGGTGACTTTAATGGAGACGGGCTTACCGATATAATAGCCATTACCAATAAAGGAGGTTCCGGAGTATGTTATTTCGTTAATCTGGACCGACGTTTAACCACCAATTATGTAAGCTATATTGGCAATATTGCCGTTTCAAAAGACAGTAAGATTATGGTTGCCGATGTTAATGGTGACGGGAAATCCGATTTTTTAGTATTTGAAAAAGGAAGAGTAGATGTATTTACTTTAAATAGCGGGAACTCTTTAGAATATATATGTTATATCGTTGATCCCGCAATTACTCTGGACAAACCCATTTTATTAGGCGATTTTAATGGAGACGGAAAAACAGACTTTGTTGTACCACAACAAGCAGGTCAGGACAGCTGGAATTTTTATTTTTCAGCAGGAACCTCATTCGTTAAAAAGAATGGAACAATAGGAGTTCGTTATGATGCGAGTATTTCAGGATATTATGCCGTAAAAAAACCAGATGGTTCCGTTTATTACCCCTATTGTTTAAAAGAAGCCTCTTATATTCCCGGAGATTTTAACGGAGACGGTACAACAGACATTTTATTTCAGCAAGTACTTACCATCAAAGGGCAGAGAAATAACATGCACGAAGATGGAAACCCGGTGTTTACAGCAATGCGATTATTTGAAAATAAAACAGCAAATCCCAATACCATTTCTTTTTTCGAAAAAGCAACAAAAACCCCTTTACAAGTTGCTAATATTCGCAAACATCCCATTCCCGTATTTATAACCAATGATAAGATCAATCATAATTTAGAATATGCATTAGTTAGTAAAGACCGTATTTTACATTTTAAAAATGAAAAAGATACCCGAGAAGATGTTTTACTTCGAAAAGTCGTCAATAATGGCAATCAGGTAACCCAAAGCATTACCTATCATCCGTTGGTAAATGATCCCTATGAACCCTATTATGTGCCTTCCACCTATACAGAAAGCTATCCTAATATAGATATCGAAATGGCACCCGGTTTAAAAGTGGTACTACAACTGAAACAAAAGAGTGGTTTATTGACCCAACAGCAAGATTTTAACTATTACGGAGCCGTTTCCAATGTTCAGGGACTGGGTTTTTTAGGATTTCGAGCTTTACAGAGAACCAACCGGTATGATCCGTCCGGTGGTTCAAAAATATATACGGTCAGTAAACAAAATCCCGCTTTAAGAGGTGCCGTTACAGAGAATTTTACAACAACAGAAAAAAACTGGTCTTTTTGGAACACCCCTGCTTCCTTTATCTCAAAATCCATATTGAGTTATCAGGCAGAATTACTTCCTAATAAGGTATATAAAATAAAAAATACTGTTGCAGAACAGTGGGACGGGATCAATAACACCCGTTCCCTGACCACCACAGAATACGACATTTACAACCATCCCGTTAAAGCCACCATCGTAGTAAAACAAGGCACTGCCGTACAGCAAACCGCCGTAACCGAAATCACCTATAGCAATCAGCCTGCAGGTACTTCCTATAGTATCGGCAGACCCATAACCAAGAAACAAAGCGTTACCGCCTATGGAGATACCCGAACCGGAGAAGAACAGTATAGTTATACCGCTTCCGGCTTAGTAACCCAGATCAAAAAGAAAGGGCATCAAACCGATTTTATTACCGAGAACAATGAATTTGATGTTTTTGGGAATATTACCAAAAAAACGATTAGTGCCACCGGTATAACCCCAAGAATTAGTCAGTATCAATACGATTTGAGCGGACGTTTTTTAGTAAAGAGTAAAGATATCGAAGGACTCGAAACCCAATTCGAATATCAGCCCGCTACCGGTCTGTTGACCAAAGAAACCAATCCCTATGGACTGACCACACAGTATTTCTATGATAGTTGGGGCAAAATGGTTCGCCGTACCGATTATTTAGGAAAAAGCGCTTATACAACTTATACTAAAACCAACGGACAGTTTACCATTACCGAAAAAGCAGATGACGGAAGCGAAAGCACTACCGTTTCCGACGCATTAGGAAGAACGATTCAGACCGGTGTAAAAAATGCAGAAGGTAAATGGGCCTATAAAAGTTACCAATATAATATTGACGACAAAGTCATTAAAGAAAGCGAACCCTATTTTGGCTCCGCCGGTTCTCTCTGGACTACAACCCAATATGATATTTACGGTAGACCAACAGAATCCGTTGCCGCCACAGGAAGAGTGACTAAAATAACCTATGCCCCGTTACAAGTAACCGTTGATGATGGTGTAAAAACCAACACCACCGTAAAAGACGCCATAGGCAATATTGTTTCCGTTACCGATCCCGGAGGAACCATCGATTATACCTATTATGCCAATGGAACAGCCCGAACCACCACATACGATCAGACCGTTATCACACAAGAACAAGACGGCTGGGGCAGAAAGACCAAGCTAACCGATCCTTCCGCAGGTACCTATACCTATCAGTATAATGCACTCGGTGAAATGCTAAAAGAAACCACCCCAAAAGGCACCACCTCTTTTATACTCGATGCAACAGGCAAAGTAACGAGCAAAACCATAAAAGAAGATTATATGGTGATGACCTATACCTATGATCCTACTACTAAATTGCTAACGAAATTACATTTTGTAGGTAGCGGAGAAACGTCTACCTATACCTATAGTTATGATGCATATCAGCGTTTAGTTCAAACCATAGAACAAACCCCTTTTGCCCGTTTCCAGAAAAACAATACCTACGATGCCTTTGGCAGAGTAGAAAAAGAATACAGCGGCGCCACCAATTTAAGAAATGCCAAAACCGTTTCAAAATGGGTTAAAAACACCTATAAAAATGGTTACCACTGGCAGATACTCGATAATGATACCAATCAGGTGCTTTGGCAAACCGATATGACCAATGCCCGGGGACAACTCGAAAAAGCTACCTTAGGCAATGGCGTTGCGATCACCAATACCTATGATGCCTATGGTTTTGTAACCAGAATGCAACACGACCGAACCGGAGCAACACCGGGAACTGTTATGCAGTTGACCAACTCGTTTAATCCGTTAAAAGGAACCCTGAACAGTAGAACCAACAGTTTATTCAATAAAAAAGAAACCTTTCAGTACGATCATCTGAATCGCTTAACCCATTTTACCAATGCACAAGGCATTCAGGAACAACAAACCTACGACCAAAAAGGAAGAATAACTGAAAATAGTATCGGAACCTATGAATATGCCAATACCGCAAAAGCCTATCAGAATACCGGAGTCAACCTTACCCCCGAAGCATTAGCCTATTATGCGAATAGAGAAGGGATTTATAACGATAGTATGGAGGAGCGAATCGACTGGATGGGACCGGCTATTGACGCAAAAAATATAGTCTATGATACTACAAGAGCCCATACCGGAAAATATGCTTTAAAACTGACTACTACACCCGCTTCAGTGATACAGGTTAATTATGTACTTTCAGATAAGCTAACCGCAATTGATAATTCTGTAGCCACCCAATATACGTTTTCCGGCTGGGTGTATAGTGACAGTCCTACCGCTCAGCTTACGTTATTTATGTATAAAGAAGGAGAAACCGGTTATTTCACCCAGGTTTCATCCGTTAATACAACAGTAAAAAATCAATGGGTCTATCTGACCCAGACCATTAGTATACCCGCTTCTATCAAAAAGATCCGACTTCGCCCCGACCTTATAGGAACCGGCAATGTCTGGTTTGATGATTTACAAATCCGAAAAACAGCCAACTCCCAAACCGATTTAAGACAGCTGAATATTACCTATAATACCTTTAAAAGTCCCGTACATATCGAAGAAACCGGAGTCGATAAGATCAGTTTTAAACACAATGCTTTCGGACAGCGCAGTAGTAGTTTCTACGGCGGACTCGAAGCCGATCCCGGACACCGAAGTCAGCGCAAACATTATTCCTATGACGGCAGTGTAGAAATAAAAGAAAATATCGTTACCGGAAATACAGAAATTGTTATCTTTATAGGTGGAGACGGGTATAGTGCCCCCGTTATTTTAAAAAGTGACGGAGCTAAGAGTGATTATTACTATCTGCATCGGGATGTTCAGGGCAGTATTCTGGCAATTACCGATCAGGTAGGAGCAGTTGTAGAGAAGCGTCATTTTGATGCCTGGGGAGTCGTAACAAAAGTACAGGATGGAGCCGGCAGAACATTAGCCGGATTCAGTATACTGGATCGAGGGTATACCGGACACGAACATTTGCAAAGTGTAGGACTGATACATATGAACGGTCGTTTATACGATCCTAAAGTACATCGTTTCCTGCAACCCGATAATTTTATACAGGATCCTTCCGATACGCAGAATTTTAATCGGTATTCTTATGTATTGAATAATCCGCTGATGTATATTGATCCAAGCGGGGAAAGTTGGTGGAAAAATAACTGGAAAACGGTAGTTACCATTACAGCGGTTGTTGTAACCGGAGTTGTAATTGCAGCTTCGTTGGGTACCGCTACTCCATTTGTTGCTGCGGCATGGGTAGGAGCCGGAGGAGGATTTGTAGGAGGAGCATTAGGTACGGCACTCAATGGAGGTAGTTTAGGAGAGTCCTTAGTATCAGGACTTACCGGAGCAGTTACGGGAGCTGTTTTTGGAGTAGCCGGAGCTTATGCCAGTGCGGCTGTAGGAGCAGTAGGCATTATTCCGGGGATGTTGTCCGGAAGTACTATTAATGCTACTTTAGGAGGGTTTTCGAATATAATTTCTGGTAGAGATTGGAATGAAGGTTTAGGTTTAAATATAGCCCTTGGAGGTATAGGAGGAGGGATTTCGGGTTTGGCAGCAGCTAAAGCCAGTGGTTCGGGTCTTTGGTTTGGTACGCCTAATAAGCCTACTGTTTCAGTTGTTGCAGGAAATGTTAATGGAGCTATTGAAAAAGGTAAATTAGAGTATCAAAAAGCTACAACAAGCCAGGCTGAATCTACGGGTATGGCGAGTACAGCAACTAGTGATTTATCACCTACACAGTATATAACAAAATCTAAAACACAAATGACAAATTTAGTTAATGATATTAAAACAAATGGTATTCTAGAACCTATTTCAATTGTCAAAGAAAATGGACTAAATAATATTGTTGATGGACATCATCGATATTTTGCGGCTAAAGCTTTAAATATTAAAAGTGTCCCTACAATTGAAGTTAAGCTTCCTTTTAGAGGATATCAGAATAATTATAATCTAATTTTAGAAGGTAAACAACCTGGTTGGTGGAAATATTACAAACCTAATAACTAATTTACTATGTCATTAAATCAAATAGGGTTTTTCGTGTTGCCGAAAGATTATTTAGGTAAATTAACAAAAAATAATAGTTTTGAATTAGATGAGGATGGTTATTTTAATGATGAATTGATTTGGAGTAAATATAAGATACACTATTCTATGTTTAATCTAATAAATGAAATACTACCCTTAAGTATCTCATGGTCAAAAAACATTATATTGTTTGGAGAGGAGAATTCTAATCGATTAGAGGTGTTGTTTGATAAAAATGAAGTCATATTATCGGTTAGTTTTAGGATTGATTTTACATCTAATTATGAAATTATTTTAATAAAGCTTTTAGATTTTTTTAAGTCAAATGATTTAATAGTTATTGATGAAAAATTAAATTTAGTAGAGTTGAAATATAAGTTGTTTGAAGAGATTATCATAAGTTTTCAAAGACCCTGATGGCTGTCTTGTCCTGAAATCACATGACAATGTAAAACATTGTTGAATATCCAATACAACTTTGAAAAGCCTCAATTTTAATTTTTTATATTTTGAGGCATTAAATAATCTGTTTTCAAAGACTTTATTCTCAACGATATAAAATAGGAGTTGTATAGAAATAGGTTTACACAAAAGAGAAACAAAAAGGAAATATTTACTTCCTGCTGTCACGAGCATCTTGCTCGTGCCCTATGTATAATTCTAGAAAATAGTTTTATGTGGTCACGAGCAAGATGCTCGCGCCAGCGGGGGAATTCACAAAAGGAATTACTCGAAATGAGCCTGCAACAATAAATGGAACTAAATTTACAGGTCATGCCCTTGATCAAATGCAAAATAGAGGTATAATCTCTCCTACTTCTGTTTTAGATGTCATTCAAAATCCAGCAGGAGTAGTACCAGGAAATACATCAGGTACATCTGTTTATTATAGAGATAATTTGAAAATTATTACAAATAAATCAGGTGACGTCATAAGCGTTATTTGGCAATAAATTAGGTTATGATATTAAAAGGAGATATAGGATATTTAGAATTAGAAATATTAACAAATATAACTTCAGGTTCAAATGATTTCTGGGAAGAGAATTGGCTTTATACTTCAGTTAAAGGTAATTTCCCGGGTTTCGTAGTGGATTATGAGTGTAATTTTAGAACAGATGATTTAAAAAGATGTTCAGATGAATTGTTTGATTTACTTGATAATAAATCGAATTACGCTAAGCTTATTACTTTAGAAGAAGGTGTTGAGCTAAGGTTTTCAAAAAAAACATCTGGAAATATTCTTGTAGAAGGAAAGTTGATAGCAACAGAATTAACAAAATGTGTTTTAGAATTTAATTTTGTGACTGATAATCAAATAGTGGAAAATTTTAATATAGAACTACAAAATGTTCTTTCAATGTATCCTATAATTGGAACACCTTAAAATAAAAGATCTGATCTGTCTTGTCCTGAAATCCCCCTTCCGATACGCAGAATTTTAATCGGTATGGTTATGTATTGAATAATCCGCTACTGTATACCGATCCGAGCGGGGAGAGTTGGTGGGGAAATAACTGGAAAACAGTAGTTACCATTACAGCGGTTGTTGTAACCGGAGTTGTAATTGCAGCTTCGTTGGGTACCGCTACTCCATTTGTTGCTGCGGCATGGGTAGGAGCCGGAGGAGGATTTGTAGGAGGAGCATTAGGTACGGCACTCAATGGAGGTAGTTTAGGAGAGTCCTTAGTATCAGGACTTACCGGAGCAGTTACGGGAGCTGTTTTTGGAGTAGCCGGAGCTTATGCCAGTGCGGCTGTAGGAGCAGTAGGTATTATTCCGGGGATGTTGTCCGGAAGTACTATTAATGCTACTCTAGGAGGGTTTTCGAATATAATTTCTGGTAGAGATTGGGATGAAGGTTTAGGTTTAAATATCGCTCTTGGAGGTATAGGAGGAGGTCTTTCTGGTGCAGCTGCTGCTAGAGCGAGTGGTTCAGGTCTTTGGTTTGGGACGCCTAATAAACCTAGTGTTTCAGTTATTGCCGGTAATGTTGATACTGCTATTGAAAAAGGTAAAGTAGAGTATCAAAAAGCTACAACAAGCCAGGCTGAATCAACAGGAATGTCTACTAATAGTGGAGGAACAAAGCTACTTAATCAGTTTAATAGTATAGAAAGTATGCTAGAAAACACTGAATTGTCTTTAACTAAACAAGGTGCTTTTCATGGAGAAATTAAGGGAAATGGAAATGCCATATTTAATACTATAAAACAAGGAGCAAAACCTCTTTCTAATGGAAGATTTTTATTAAATGATGGGACAAACATTGGAACTCACAATTCTTTTAAAAATGGTTTTACTATTAATTTTAATAGAAAAGGACAGTTATATAAAATAAGAGTTAATCAATGAAAAAATATGAAGGAATATCAAAAAATTATTGAATATTATTCTCTAGAAGGTTCAGGATGGTTTTCTAGATTAACTTCTCCTACAGAATGGGGTAATCGTTTGATAGGAGAAAAGTATTTGAAAAAATATTGGCTATCACAATCTAATTACAATTCTAAATGGAAAGAAATACAAAATAAAATTTTTATTAATCAAAATATTGGATTGCCCTCTTTGATTTTCTCAGATCAATTTGAATTATCGATTATAGGTGGTGGATGTTTATTTATTAAAGAAGATTTTGAAAGTCTTCAAAAATGTATGCATATTATAGGGGATAAATATTTTGTAGTTATAGAAAATACTTTTGGAGGTAACCTTCAAGAACCTGCATTTAAATTATGTTTTCCTGCAAATATTTCTTGGGAAGAATTAACAAATGGTAACTTTGTGTCTTCTACTTTTATAGAATCAATGTATAAAGAATACTTTGTTTTTGGATCAAGTGGAAAGTGGGGTAAATATTCGGCTAATGATTATGAATACCCTCTTGATATAATAGGTTTCAAACCTGAATATTCAACGATTTTTAGAGAGCAGTTTAAGAAGTCTGAAGAAGAACAAGCAAAAATAAAACAATGGTTACCGCCTAAATATAAAGAATTAATTAAATAACAAATTCCCCCTGCTGGCGCGAGCATCTTGCTCGTGTCCTGGTTCGTAATGTTTTAGTTTATTTTAACTCTAGGAAATAGTTTTATGTGGTCACGAGCAAGATGCTCGCGCCAGCGGGGGAGTGGCTTGGAATTGATGATTTGATTGCCGCAGCTATTGGTGGTACTGTTAATTTAACGATTAATATTTTTCAAGGGAATATAAAGGGTAATGCATGGGAGATCATAGGTAAAGGAGCTGCCGCTTTTGGCTCTGGAGCTGCTGCCGGAACATTAGCCCTTTATGGACCGGCAGGTTGGGTAGCAGGAGGAGCGATTGTAGGCGGTACTAATGCTTGGTTGTCCGGTACAGATCCGGTACAAGGAATTGTTATGGGTGCTGCTACAAGTCTTGTCGGTGGTGCTATAGGACAATATGTAGGCAAAGGAATCAGTGTTATGGTTGGTTCTATGAATATAAGCAGTCCGGTTCTTAATGGTTTTATGGTCGGAGGATTAGGTGGTGGAACTACTGGAGGTGTATTGAATTTTTCTTTGTCTTTAGCACAAGGAGGTAGTTTTAATGAGGCTTTAAAAGCAGGTGGTAAAGGTTTTGTTTCGGGAGTGGCAACAGGAACAATAGCAGGAGCTGGTAGTGCTTATGCACGTGCTCAAGCTAATGGGATTAATGGGTTTAATGGGAAATCTATTGCAAGCGGAGGGCTTAAACCTTTAGGGTTAGGTTTGACAGGTCGCACAGCAGCAGCGAATCTTACAGAGCAAATGGCGATGAGAGAAGCTATGTCAAATCCAGCTTCAGGAAAGATTATTCTGCAAAATTTGAAAGATATACGTTGGTCAGGTTGGAGCAAAATGCAATATGTACATACAGGTTTAGATGGTAGTAAAACAGTGATACACTATGTAGGTAAATTTGAAAATGGTACTCTTAAATATGTAGATGACTTTAAATTTAATTGATTTATGAAAGTACTTTGTATCAATAATACAGGAGCAAGTTTACGTTCCTATGAATATCAGCCAATTATCAATAAAGAAGTTTTTGGAAGATTTGGAGCATCTGAAATTACAGACTATGGAATAGATGTTGGTAAGGAATATTTAGTAATGGGGTTGATAATTTTTCAAACCTATCAAGCCTATTTAATAGATGATAATGGATTTATTGCGACCTATCCTTGTCAGTTGTTTGAGATTTCAAATGATAAATTGGGTTCAAATTGGTGTTTTAGAATAATAGACAAAGACGAGGATATTTATCCTTTTGTACAGATTGTTTTTGGTTATCCTGAATTATGCTCTGATAAAAAAGCGTACGAAAATCTTATTGTAGAAATGAAGAAAGAGACGCAACAGATTTACTTTAGGCGAAAAATAGAATTAGAAATAGAATTAGAAAAGGAATTACCCGATCGTTCGGATTTGTAAACTGTGTCTTGTCCTGAAATCACATGACAATGTAAAACATTGTTGAATATCCAATACAACTTTGAAAAGCCTCAATTTTAATTTTTTATATTTTGAGGCATTAAATAATCTGTTTTCAAAGACTTTATTCTCAACGATATAAAATAGGAGTTGTATAGAAATAGGTTTACACAAAAGAGAAACAAAAAGGAAATATTTACTTCCTGCTGTCACGAGCATCTTGCTCGTGCCCTATGTATAATTCTAGAAAATAGTTTTATGTGGTCACGAGCAAGATGCTCGCGCCAGCGGGGGGAAAGATACCTCAGGACGTTGGAACGGTTGGAGTAAAATGTCGAATAAAACAGCTCATGGAGTAGAAATTCATTACAATGCTTTGTGGAAAAAAGGAGTTATTAAAGCTACGGATGATTTTAAATTTATAGGAGGAAGATAATTATGAAAGTAGTTTGTAAATATAATGATCCATCAAGTTTACCTAGTGGTATTCCTGATAATTTTGATTATGGTCTTGAGATAAGTAAGGAATATTTAGTAATGGGTATTTTGACATTTAAATACTCAAATAGCTTATATTTTTTAGTTGATGAAAGCGGTCGCCCAGGCTGGTTTCCGTATCAAATTTTTGAGACGATAAATAATGAGTTGCCCAAAAATTGGTTTGTAAAGATTAATCTTGAAAATGATTATACAGATTATCAAAATTTAATTGGTTTTAATGAGCTTTGTAATGAAGAAGAATTTTTTAATAAATTGTTAGAACGAGATGAAGAAGCAATGTCTGTTTATTTTAGACGAAAGATAGAATTAGAAAAGGAATTATCTGATCGTTTAGATTTTTAATTTGTATTCGTAACGATTAATTTTAGTTGTTGTCTTGTCCTGAAATCACATGACAATGTAAAATCATTGTTGAATATCAAATACAACTTGGAAAAGCCCGTGTTTTAATTTTAGTTTTTTATATTTTGAGGCGTTAAACCCCTGCTGGCGCGAGCATCTTGCTCGTGTCCTAGTTCTTAATGTTTTAGTTTATTTTATTATGTGGTCACGAGCAAGATGCTCGCGCCAGCGGGGGAATAATACAGATGATTTGTTTCACGGATTTCCTAAGAGTGTTGATGGTTTTGCAAATAAGTTTGGTCAATTATCCATTAAAAGTGGAGCTGATGGTAAAACTTATCAATGGCTAGAAATGTCAGGAAGTTATAGAGGTAAAATAGGAACGTTTGAGTTTATTAAGGATTCTAATGGTAATATTAATCACAGATACTTTAAAGTAAAATAATGAATAAAATATCTAACTATTTAAATTATATAAGAGAAAAAGGAAGATTCTTGTCAGAAATCAATCCAGGAAGTAATGAGATTGCTTTAACAGTAGAAGATGCTTTACAAGCATTGAAATTGATAAAAGATACTGAAGCAATTATTTTAGGAGGTGATATTCTTTCAGAAGAGAACAACAAACTTATTTATGCATATCAACTTTGGGGACAGGAATATCATGTTTTAAATTGGTATTTGACAACGGATGACTATGAAAGGAAGGACTATCTGAAAAGTTATGATATAGCGGAAGAAAGTATTATTAACGCCAGTAAAATAGCAGAGAAGCTTAAAAAGAAATGTTACATAGTTTTTGTAATAGAATAGGTGTCTTGTCCTGTAACTCTGATCGCTCGGATATATCAAAATAAAAAATCCTTATCAGATTTTGATAAGGATTTTTTATTTATAGGATAAAACAGATAGATTCTTTAAACTGTGGCTCCTTTTTTATTGGCTCTGTAAATGAAATAAAGCCCTACAATGATAAAAGGAATACTTAACCATTGTCCGGTAAGCAGAATAGGATTTTCACCTTCAAATCCGCCTTGACTTTCTTTTACAAACTCTACTATAAAACGAACCGTCCACAACAGAACCAGGAATACTCCGAAAAGATAGCCACTTTTCTTTCTTGCGTCTGTTTTCCAGTACATATAGAACAGGATAATAAAAACGAAAAAATAACCTAAAGCTTCATATAACTGAGCCGGATGTTTTATCGGAACAGCATTTAACAGATCGGCAAACTGCGGATTTGTGGCAATAGCATTATAAGCTTCCTTTGGGTTAGGTATCTGAGTTAGTTTTACAGCTTCATTTTTTGAAAAAGCATCCTGAACAAATTTTATTCCAAATGCGGAATCAGTAGGATTTCCGACAATTTCAGAATTAAAAAAGTTTCCAAATCGTACGAAAATAGCTCCACTGGATACCGGGATTACAATTCTGTCAAGAATCCATAACAGAGGCTTTCTTAGTATTTTTTTACTGTAATAGTACATTGTTATTATGATTGCTATAGCAGCTCCATGACTTGCTAATCCTGCAAATCCGGTAAATTCCCATCCTTGAATAAAACCAAATAATGTTGCTCCCGGAGTTTCTTTTATTGGGAGGAATATTTCCAGTAAATGATGTTGAAAATACTCCCAGTCATAGAAAAACACATGACCTAAACGTGCTCCGATAAGTGTGGCTACAACAGAATAGATAAATAGAGAATCCAGTTTTTCGATGGGAACATTTTCCCTTTCGAATATTTTTTTCATGATGAACCACCCTAAACTAAAGGCGACAACAAACATTAAACTGTAATATCGAATAACAAAAAAACCTAGATCAATCCCTTCTGAAGGATTCCAAACAATATTTAAAGCATGTGTCATAATAATCTGTAATTGTTTTTATTTTCCGTAAAAATAGATATAGGATTAAAACGGATAGTATAAAAAGTAGTTAATATTTTGTTTTCTTTTCAGGAACTGGATCATAACCGCTACCACCCCAGGGATGGCAACTGAATATTCTTTTAACTGCAAGCCAGCTTCCTCTAAATAATCCGTGTTTCTGTAATGCTTCTATTGCATAATGGGAACAGGTAGGAGAATATCTGCATGCTGCGGGTGTAAACGGTGAAATGGCAACCTGATAGAACCGGACTAAAACTACAAATGGGAATATGAGAATTTTTTTGAGCATATAGTTTCAATTAAGATCTAAAAGAATTACTTAATTAATAGAGAAAGTAGTTCCATCCTTACCATCTTTCAACTGAATTCCCAATAGAATCAACTGATTTCTTATTTGGTCAGAAAGAGCAAAGTTTTTATTTGCTCTGGCTTCATCTCGCATTCCGATAAGCATTTCTACTATACCTTCAATCTTATCATTGTTGTTATTGACGCTTTTTTCATTTACAAGACCCAGAACATCAAAAACAAATATGTTTAATGTGTTTTGTAATGTTTTCAGATCTTCCGCTGTTAATGTTTCCTTATTTTCTTTTAACAGGTTAATATACTTAACCGCTTCAAAAAGCTGAGCGATTAGTATAGGGCTATTAAAATCATCGTTCATAGCATCATAACAGGACTGTTTCCAGTCTGCAATATCTATAGTAGAGGAAGAGCCTGCAATGATATCAGTGCTACTGTCTATCGCTTCCATTAATCGGTTAAATCCTTTTTCGGCAGCTACAATTGCATCGTTAGAGAAATCCAGAATACTTCTGTAATGTGCCTGTAACATAAAAAAACGGGTTACAGAAGGAGAAAAAGCTTTGCTTAAGATGTCATTATTTCCGGTAAAGATCTCCTTTGGCAGAATATTATTTCCTGTAGATTTTGACATTTTTTTCCCGTTCAGAGTCAGCATATTTGCGTGCATCCAGTAGTTAACCGGTGCATGACCTGTACAAGCTTCATTCTGAGCAATTTCACATTCATGATGTGGGAATTTTAAATCCATTCCGCCGCCATGAATATCGAACTTATTTCCTAAGTATTTTGTACTCATTGCTGTACATTCTAAGTGCCATCCGGGGAAACCGTCACTCCATGGAGAAGGCCAACGCATAATATGTTGTGGCTCTGCTTTTTTCCAGAGAGCAAAGTCTTGTGGATTTCTTTTTTCGGATTGTCCTGCAAGTTCACGGGTATTAGCAAGCATTTCATCGATATTTCGTCCGCTGAGTACTCCGTAATGGTGTTTTTCATTGAATTTTGCAATATCAAAATAAACAGATCCGTCTACTTCATAAGCAAAACCATTATCTATGATCTTTTTGATGATATTAATTTGTTCAATAATATGTCCTGTAGCTGTCGGTTCAATGCTTGGAGGAATGGTATTGAACAGCTCCAGTATCTGATGAAAATCTACGGTATAACGCTGTACGACTTCCATTGGTTCTAATTGTTCCAGACGGGCTTTTTTAGCAATCTTATCTTCTCCCTCATCTACATCATCAACAATGTGTCCTACGTCTGTAATATTTCGGACATAACGCACTTTATATTCCAGATGTTTTAAATATCTGAATATCAAATCAAAAGACATAAAAGTTCTGACATTTCCTAAGTGGACATTGCTGTAAACGGTAGGTCCACAGACATACATTCCAACATTTCCTTCATGGATAGGTGTAAAAACTTCTTTTTCTCCGGTTAGAGAATTGTATAATTTTAATATCTGATGTTGGTATAAAGGCATCTTATTTAAATTGTTTAATGATTGTTTCTTTGTAAACCCATAAAAATAAAGCTATGCGAGATAAGAAACAAATCAATATATTGTATTAAAACTGGGTATCTAGTTTGATATAGTCTAAAAACTCTTTTTTAACATTTTCATTTTTGAATTTCCCTCCAAATTCTGCAGTAACAGTACTGCTTTCGATATCGCGGATACCTCTGGAGTTAACGCATAAATGTTTAGCATCTATAACGCAGGCAACATCCTGAGTATTTAAAGCTTTTTGAAGCTCCTGTACGATCTGAATGGTCAGACGTTCCTGTACTTGAGGTCTTTTAGCATAATAATCAACAATTCGGTTCATTTTGGACAGACCGATTACATTACCATTAGAAATGTAAGCAACATGTGCACGTCCTACAATTGGTAGCAAATGGTGTTCACAGGTCGAATAAACAGTGATGTTTTTTTCAACCAGCATTTCATTATATCTGTATTTGTTTTCAAATGTTGATGCACTGGGTCTTTTGTTAGGATTTAATCCTCCGAATATCTCTTTTACAAACATTTTTGCTACACGATTCGGAGTTCCTTTTAAACTGTCGTCTGTAAGGTCTAAACCGAGTGTAGTAAGTATTTTTTCCATATCCTTTTTTATGGATTCTATCTTTTGCTCGTCAGTAATATCAAAAGCATCTTTTCTTAAAGGTGTATAGGCACTTGTACCAATATGGTCATCTCCAATTTCATCCGAAAAATCGTTGTTATTTATCATCGAGATTAGTGTTATTTTTAGTGTTAAAATTTAGAAAAGCAAAGATAATTAATAAAACCAAAAAGTAGGTATATACCTGTTGGATTTAAGAAAAAGATAGCTTTTATTTCTTATAAAGATAACTTTTTTAAATGTTAAGCTTCGTTTTAAAGTGGAATTTATTCTGTACCCGTTTTAGAATTTAAAAAGCGGTGATCCTTTCACCGCTTTTTAAATAAATATCTGTAACTGAGAAGATTTTATTTGTTTTTATAAGCTTTCAATGCTTCTTTCAGAATTTGTACAGAACGGATCAGATCTTCTTTTTTCAGTACATAGGCAATTCTTACCTGATTTAAACCGACACCCGGCGTGGAATAAAATCCTGCGGCAGGAGCAACCATAACCGTTTCGCCATTAAAGTCATAACTTTCCAGTAACCATTGTGCAAAATCGTCTGCATTATCAATAGGAAGCTGTGCGATACAGTAAAAAGCACCTTTAGGAGAAGTGACTTTTATTCCTTCAATTTTATTTAATTCTACAATTAGAGTATCTCTACGTTCTTTATATTCTTTAATTACTTCGTCAAAATAACTTTGAGGTGTATCTAAAGCAGCTTCACTTGCTATTTGTGCAAATGTAGGAGGACTTAATCTTGCCTGAGCAAACTTCATTGCTGTAGACATCAGTTCCTTGTTTTTAGATACGATACATCCGATTCTTGCTCCACACATACTGTAACGTTTTGAAACAGAATCAATCATGATAGCATGTTGTTCTAATCCCGGAATATTCATTACAGAATAATGTTTATCGCCATCATAAGTAAATTCTCTGTATACTTCATCTGCAATTAAAAACAAGTCATGTTTTTTAACTAAAGCGGCTAATTGCATAATCTCTTCCTGAGTATATAGATATCCCGTTGGGTTACCCGGATTACAAATTAGAATTGCTTTTGTTTTAGATGTAATTAATTTCTCAAAATCAGCAATAGGAGGAAGGGCAAATCCGGTTTCAATAGTTGAGATTACTGGAACGACTTTTATACCGGAAGCAGTTGCAAAACCATTGTAATTAGCATAGAACGGCTCTGGGATAATGATCTCATCATCTGAATCCATAACACTTCCCATCGCAAATAGTAAGGCTTCTGACCCCCCGGTTGTGATAATAATATCTTCTGTATTGATAGGTAGTCCGTGATTGATATAATATTGAGACAGTTTTTTTCTGTAGCTTTCAAATCCGGCAGAGTGACTGTATTCTAATATTTTTATATCAGTGTTTTTTACAGCGTTTATAGCTACTTCAGGTGTTTTTATATCTGGTTGACCAATGTTCAGATGATATACCTTGTTTCCTTTGCTTTTGGCTATTTCAGCATAAGGCACCAATTTTCTGATTGGTGACTCAGGCATTTGTTTTCCTTTATTAGAGATTTTTGGCATAGTATTATAATTTTTAGAACTGCAAATTTGCAAAATTTTTTTAAGATTTCGTTTGTAATTATAAGATTCGTTTGTTGTTAAATAAATCTATTTGTTTGCCGGAATTTTATTAACTTTAATGAAAATAACAACAAATGAAATTGTTTTTTTGTTTTTTATTTTTATTCTGGTCGGCAGATGATCTTGTTTCTGCACAGAATTCCTTTGAATGGAATTCCAATAAAGATAAAATAATTATTCCTTTTACCTGTATTCATAATTTAATTCTTATTCCGGTATCTATAAATGGGGTAGAATTAAATTTTATTTTAGATACAGGCGTTGATCAGACCGTTTTTTTCAGTAAGGATAAAGTAGAGAATATTAGTTTTTATAATGTAGAGAAAATAAAACTGAGAGGCTTAGGAGTCGGGGAGACTATAGAAGCTTTGAGATCTCTGAAAAATACACTTACTATTCAGGATTTATCGGATAAAAACCATGAGTTGTTGATTATATTAGATGAAGAGATTAATTTTTCTTCTCATCTGGGAGTGCCTGTTAATGGTATAATAGGATATGATTTTTTTAAAGATTTGTTAGTTGAAATTAATTATCAGACCCAAAAAATCACAGTCTATAAAAATAAAGATAAGATAAGAGCAAAATGGCGTAAAAAGGTAATGCCTTTAGATATTATACAGGAGAACAGTAAACCTTATTTAATAACGAGAATAGAACTAAAAGGGAATCAGTTTTCTGTAAAACTGCTGGTAGATACAGGAAGTAGTGATGCGATGTGGCTTTTTACAGGATCGAATCAATTCATTACGCTTCCTGAACTTTATTTTGAAGATTTTTTAGGAAGAGGATTTAGCGGTGATGTTCATGGTATGAGATCAAGAGTTTCGAAATTATATTTGGGAGATTATATATTTAATGATCCTACGGTTGCTTTTCCGGATTCTTCTTCGATAAAAAGTGTGATTATGGTTCGCGACAGGAACGGTTCCATAGGAGGAGAGGTATTAAAACGTTTTACTGTATTGCTGGATTATGAAGACCGGAAGATTTATCTGAAAAAAAATAAAACCTTTTTTATTCCTTTCAACTATAATATGAGCGGAATTGAATTGCGACATGATGGCGTGCAGTGGATTAAAGAGACCTTAAAATTAGAAACTGCTCAGGTAAAAAATCCGAATGAAGTTTTCTCTGCGGAACCTCAAAAGGAATTTAAATATAAGTTTATACTAAAACCGGTTTATGTTATTTCAAATATAAGGAAAAATTCGCCTGCCGAATTTTCAGGTTTACAAAAAGGGGACATCATTTATAAAGTAAATAATAAATTATCTTATAAATATTCTTTGCAACAAATAAACACTTTATTACAGTCAGAAGAAGGAAAACTTATAACGATAGAAATAGAGAGAGAGAATAAAAATTTAAAGTTTCAATTCCGATTAAAGAAATTATTATAACAAAAAACGCACTTCTACTGAAGTGCATTTTTATTATTTACTTTTGCATTAGTTTAAAGAATAAAATTTATTCTTCAAGCTATCTTTCAGAAAACAGAAGCTTATTTAGCTACTACGTTTCCTGTAATTTTCAAAGGAACTCTACCACCTTCAAAGTTCGTAGCATTAGACTCTACAGTTAATGTTTTTCTTATAGGACCTGGGTTCATATTGTATTTTACTTCAATTTTACCTGTTTTACCCGGCATGATAGGATCTTTTGGTTTTGAAGGCACAGTACAACCACATGAAGATTGAACATTTGTAATGATTAATGGAGCATCTCCAATATTAGTGAATTCAAAAACTCTTAGACCATTATCATCTTCTTTTGTAACAGTTCCATAATCGATAGTATCAGTTTTGAACTGGATTTTAGGACCTGATTGAGCGAAAGCCGAAGCACTAATTATCACCACTGCTAATAAACCTAGAAATTTTTTCATTTTTTGAATTTTTAATTATTAATGTAAATTTAGTTAGTTTTTATTAATGTACAAATAAACAAAATCCTTTTTTTATTATGTACTTAAATAATTACTTTTGCTAAAAGTAATTTACAAAAACCAGACCAAATTTAATATTTGGATTTAAAATAACTGTATTCATGATAATTCCTTCGCAATTTGATGCCAAAACTTTAGAGAGTAAGTGGTATGACTATTGGATGAAAAATAATTATTTTCATTCTAAACCGGATCATAGAACACCTTATACCATTGTTATACCGCCGCCTAATGTTACCGGAGTCCTTCATATGGGTCATATGCTTAATAATACACTTCAGGATGTATTGATAAGAAGAGCTCGTCTAAAAGGATTTAATGCCTGCTGGGTACCGGGAACAGACCATGCGTCAATAGCAACAGAAGCAAAAGTTGTGGCAAAGTTAAAAGCGGAAGGGATTAATAAAAATGATCTTAGTCGTGAAGAATTTTTAAAACATGCATGGGACTGGACCAATCAGTATGGTGGTGTTATTTTAGAGCAGTTAAAAAAACTGGGAGCTTCATGTGATTGGGAACGAACTAAGTTTACAATGGATCCGGAGATGTCTGCATCTGTAATTAAGGTTTTTGTCGATCTGTATAATAAAGGACTTATTTACAGAGGTTACAGAATGGTAAACTGGGATCCGGAGGCAAAAACAACCTTATCTGATGAAGAGGTAATTTATGAAGAACAGCAAGGGAAATTATATCATTTAAAATACAAGATCGAAGGAACAGAGGATTTTCTGATAATTGCAACTACTAGACCTGAAACAATTTTAGGAGATACTGCGATTTGTATCAACCCTAATGATGAGAGATATTCTCATTTAAAAGGAAAACGTGCGATTGTTCCGATAGTCGGAAGAGTAATTCCAATTATAGAAGATGAGTATGTAGATATGGAGTTCGGGACAGGATGTTTAAAAGTTACTCCTGCCCATGATATGAACGATAAAGCTTTAGGAGAGAAACACAATCTTGAAATTATAGATATTTTCAATGATGATGCGACACTGAACAGTTTTGGTCTGCATTATGAAGGGAAAGATAGATTTGTCGTTCGTGAGGAGATTGTAAATGAATTAAAGTCTTTAGGGAATCTTGAAAAAACAGAAACACATCTTAATAAAGTAGGAACATCAGAAAGAACGAAGGCGGTAATTGAACCAAGATTGTCAGACCAGTGGTTCTTAAAGATGGAAGACCTTGTGAAACCTGCTATTAAGGCAGTTTTAGAAGATGAGGAAGTAAAGTTATATCCAAAACGTTTTGATAATACTTACAGACACTGGATGGAAAATATCCGTGACTGGAATATTTCCCGTCAGTTATGGTGGGGTCAGCAGATTCCTGCTTATTTCTATGCGGATGGAAAAGAAGATTTTGTTGTAGCAGAAAGCATTGAAGAAGCTTTGGTTTTGGCAAAAGAAAGAACAGGAAATCAGGCTTTGACAATTTCAAACTTGAAACAGGATGCAGATGCTCTTGATACCTGGTTTTCTTCTTGGTTATGGCCTATAAGCGTTTTTGGAGGAATAATGAATCCGGAAAGCGAAGATTATAAATATTATTATCCGACAAATGATCTGGTAACGGGTCCGGATATTTTGTTCTTCTGGGTAGCCAGAATGATTATTGCAGGATATGAATATGCAGGGGAAAAACCATTTACAAATGTATATCTTACAGGATTGGTTCGTGATAAACAGGGACGTAAAATGTCAAAATCTTTGGGTAATTCACCCGATCCGTTAGATTTGATAGATAATTTCGGCGCAGATGGTGTTCGTGTAGGATTGCTATTAAGTGCTTCTGCAGGTAATGACATCATGTTTGATGAAGAACTTTGCAACCAGGGAAAAGCCTTCTCTAATAAAATATGGAATGCGTTCCGTTTAATAAAAGGATGGGAGGTAAGTGATTCTATTACGCAACCTGAATCGTCTAAAGTGGCGATTGAATGGTATGAGTCTAAATTACAAAAAACATTGCTGGAGATCGAGGATCACTTTGGGAAATACAGAATATCAGATGCTTTAATGGCAACCTATAAATTAGTATGGGATGATTTCTGTTCGTGGTTCCTTGAAATGATTAAACCTGCTTATCAGGCACCAATTGACAGAACAACTTTCAATAAGGCAATAGAACTGATGGAGAGTAATTTAAAGTTATTACATCCGTTCATGCCTTTCTTAACAGAAGAGATTTGGCATCTTATTGCTGAGAGAACTCCGGATCAAGCACTGATTATTTCAGAATGGCCGGAAATAAAATCGGTAAATGAAACAGTAATTGCTAATTTTGATATGACCGCAGAAGTAATATCAGGCATCAGAACAATCAGAAAAGAGAAGAATATCCCTTTTAAAGATACAATTGAACTGAAAGTAGTTAATAATGATAAAGTATCTCCTTATTTTGATGCTGTAATTATGAAACTGGGGAATATTACTTCATTTGAATATGTAAATGAAAAAGTTGATGGAGCACTTTCATTCAGAGTAAAATCGAATGAATATTATATTCCTGTTACTGGAGCTGTTAACATAGAAGAAGAAATCATAAAACTAAAAGAAGAATTAAATTATACTAAAGGCTTTTTAAAATCAGTACAGGCAAAATTATCTAATGAAAAGTTTGTGAATAGTGCTCCTGAAAAAGTAGTAGGAATGGAAAAACAGAAAGAAGCAGATGCTTTAGCCAAAATTACTACACTGGAAGAAAGTCTGGCAAGTTTAAAGTAATCTCTGATTCCTTATAAAAACAAAAAATCTGCTATATAGCAGATTTTTTGTTTTTATTTAATGATTTTAATAAAACTGATTTTAACGGTTCATTTTAAGGTTTTAGAAGTCTAAAACCTTAAAAATCAGATTAAATTCTAATTATTCTGTAGAAGCAGGCGTGATTGGAGCTGGAGCTTCATGTTTTTTTACTACAGTAGGTACTGGTATTAAAACAACTGCAGCTTCATATTTTTTTGCTACAGCATCCCAGTTAATTACGTTAAAAAAGGCATTGATATAATCCGGTCTTTTATTTTGATAGTGTAAATAGTAGGCATGTTCCCAGACATCAAGAGCAAGTATAGGGGTTCCGGAAATACCCATATTCGGCATTAACGGGTTATCCTGATTTGCAGTACTTCCTACAACCAGCTTGCCTTTTTTGTCTACAACTAACCATGCCCATCCGGAACCAAATTGTTTTGTAGCAGCATCAATAAGCTGTGTTTTAAAATTAGTATAGGAACCAAAATCTTTAGTGATAGCATCTGCTAAAGTACCTTTAGGTTCACCTCCCGCTTTTGGAGCCATGATTTCCCAATACAGATTATGGTTGTAATAACCACCGGCATTATTTCTTACTGCTTTATTTTCAGGATCTAATTTTGATATTATTTCTTCGATAGTTTGTTTTTCAAGAGGGGTACCTGCAATAGCTTTGTTCAAGTTGTTAGTATAACCAAGATAATGTTTAGAATAATGGATTTCCATTGTTTTAGCATCAATATTTGGCTCTAAAGCGCCATATGCATAAGCCAAAGGAACAACCTGAAAAGTACCCTGATCTGCTTTTACATCAGCTGGATTTCCTATAATTGGTTTCTCCTCAATAGGAGCAGGTACTTCAACTACTTCGGTTAAAGTGTCTTTCTTTTTGCAGGATTGCAGTCCGATTATTAAAAGAACAGTGACAATTACAGAGGCTTTTTTCATAATGTTGGTTTTTATTTTTTGGTTAGTAAAGCATTAATGGTCTCAATATAAAGTTTTTTGGCTTCTTTAGAGGATAGATGGCTTACCTGCATCCAAGCATTTATTTTAAAAGCATCTACTAAATCGGGATTAGCATGCTGTTTACCTCTCAGAGTACCGTGAGTTGCTTGTTTGTAATAGGCATATATTCTCAGCATTACATCCTGAGGCAGATGTTCTGTCATATTTGAAGCTTTTTCATAAGCTTCCTGAAATAGTATGTCTAAATCTTTATCTTCCAATTTTTACATTATGATTTTAAAGCAATTATTGTTTTTGCTCCGATCACTTTCTGATTTAATGTTACATCTATTTCTGTACCTAAAGGCAGAAACAGATCTACTCTTGACCCAAATTTAATAAAACCTGCATCCGCTCCCTGCATTACGACCATACCTTCCTGAGCATAGTTCACGATTCTTCTGGCAAGAGCGCCTGCAACCTGACGATATAAGACATCACCAAAAACGGGATTGTTGATCACTACAGTTGTTCTCTCATTTTCTTCACTGGCTTTTGGATGCCATGCAACCAGATATTTACCGGGATGGTATTTACTGAATTTTACTATACCGCTTAAAGCATAGCGTGTTACATGGACATTGACCGGAGACATAAAAATAGAGATCTGAAGTCTGTTTTCCTTAAAGTATTCTCCTTCATAAACTTCTTCAATTACTACCACTTTTCCGTCAACAGGGGCAATAATGGAGTTATTGTCAATATTAGTATGTCTTTTAGGATTTCTGAAAAACTGTAATACTAGGATCAGAAAAAGTAATGTAAGTATCTGGATACCTTTCTTCAGCCAGAAAAGTTCAATATATACATCTGAAAGTAAAATAATAGCTACTGCTATTGTCAAAGTAATTAGGATAATTTTGGCTCCTTCTTTATGAAACATAATTTAAAATTTGATAAAACAAAAACAAAAATGGTGATACAAATATAATACTATCTAATCGATCTAAGATACCTCCGTGTCCGGGCATGATCTTTCCGCTGTCTTTTACATTGGCGGTTCGTTTAAATTTTGACTCAATCAAATCTCCGATAGTACCGAAAATACCTGTTATTATTGCGGTGATAATCCAGATGTATACAGACTGATTAAGATAATCAGCAATAAAAGTACTGAATAATAAAGCAATAAAGATACCTCCTAAAAAACCTTCAATAGTTTTTTTAGGAGATATTTTTTCTAAAAGTTTTCTTTTTCCTATTGATTTACCTACGATATAGGCAAAGGTATCATTTGTCCATATCAGAATAAAGACACCAATGATAATTTTTGGATGGTAAACTGTCGCCGCAAAAGGTATTTTAGTTAGAATGATAACCGGCAGGATAATATAACCTAATAAGTAAACATATTTTGAAAGAAGATCGGATTGTAATTTCTGATCTTTAAAAAGAGCAAAAATTAATCTTATGGATACAAATAGAGTTGCTGTGGTTAGTAACAGATCTGTTATTTTATAAAAGGTGCTGAAATACCCGAAAAGAATATATCCTAAAATTGCAATAAGTATAGGAGTAGTTTTTTTTAACTGGATCAGTTCACAAAATTCATATACAGAAATAATCAGAAAAACTCCAAATAATAACAGAAAAGTATCTTTTGAATATAATGTAGCGGAGAGTAATAAGAGTATATATATAAGACCCGAAAAGGCTCTTGTAATAGTTTCACGCATGTTATAAATTTTCTAAAAGCAGTAAATAAAGGTTTTTAGCAGAACTTCCGTATTGTAAGAAGTCTTCATCTTTGGCTTTTTCAAAATATTTTATTGTAGTAATATTAGTAGGGTATTCTTTCCTGTATTTTGTCTGTATCTGTCTTAATCCGTCACTTTTGTTTCTTACGATTTGGCTTGTTTTTGCAAAAATAATGATATTATCAGGTAACTCATTTGGTTTATTCTGTTTGATCTGTTTAGAAGAAAAAAGGACAGAGCCTTCATCAGCAATGAGATTTTCACAGGATGCGAAAAGAAATTTAGGATTGGAAGAATCTTTATAACTCAATTTGTTTTCTTCCAGAAAATCGAAAAGAATAGGCTCTAAACACATAGCTTCACATTCAAACCAGTCATTTTCTTCCAGTATATTTAAAAACTGTTCTCTTAATTCATCAAGGTTTTCGCAATATAAAAACTTTCCACCATTTTTTTTAAAGTTTACCGGGAAGAGCTCATCAATTGGGACAAGAACTTCCGGCAAAAAAGGATTATAATCCTTATTGTCTTTATCCTCATTTGAGGAATCATTACCACCGCCAAAAATTTTCCTGAAGAGATTCATAGTTCTATAAAATCCTTGTTTATCAAATTACAAACACTCAAAGATAAAAAAATCTTAGTTCAATACGACTATTGAGCTAAGATTTTTCTGAAAAACACTAATAAAAGCCTTTTAAAGGGCTGTTTCTTCTTGTAAATTCTTATCAAATGTTCTTTTACCAAAAATATTTTCTAAATCATCTTTGAAAATAACCTCTTTTTCAATCAGAATATTAGCAAGCTCATTCAGTTTATCTTCATTTTCCTGTAATATTTTGATCGCCCTTTCATACTGGCTTTCAATTAATGCAGATATTTCTTGATCTATTACTTTGGCTGTTTCTTCAGAGTAAGGTTTTGAGAAACTGTATTCACTTTGTCCTGATGAATCATAATAGGTAACATTTCCCAGTTTTTCATTTAAACCGTAAATTGTAACCATAGCTCTGGCTTGTTTTGTAACCTTTTCAAGATCACTTAAAGCGCCTGTTGAGATTCTGTCAAATACTACTTTTTCTGCAGCTCTTCCACCCATTGTAGCACACATTTCGTCTAACATCTGTTCTGTTCGCACGATCTGTCTCTCTTCTGGCAGGTACCAGGCAGCACCTAAGCTCTGACCTCTTGGAACGATAGTTACTTTTACTAATGGAGCGGCATGTTCCAGCATCCAGCTTACGGTTGCGTGACCTGCTTCATGAATAGCAATTGCTCTTTTCTCCTCAGGAGTAATAATTTTATTTTTCTTTTCTAATCCGCCAATAATTCTATCAACAGCATCTAAGAAATCCTGTTTATCAACAGCGTCTTTTCCGTTTCTGGCAGCTATTAAAGCAGCTTCGTTACAAACGTTAGCAATATCAGCACCGGAGAAACCGGGGGTTTGTTTTGCTAAAAAGTCAGTATCTAAATTTTCTGATTTTTTAAGTGGTGCTAAATGCACATTAAAAATTTCTTCTCTTTCTCTGATGTCCGGAAGATCAACATAGATTTGTCTGTCAAAACGACCTGCACGAAGTAAAGCTTTATCTAAAACGTCTGCTCTGTTCGTTGCCGCAAGTACAATTACATTTGAGTTGGTGCCGAAACCATCCATTTCTGTCAGTAACTGGTTTAGTGTGTTTTCACGTTCATCATTTGAACCTGACATATTGCTTTTTCCTCTTGCTCTACCAACTGCATCAATCTCATCAATGAAGATAATAGCTGGTGCTTTTTCTTTTGCCTGTTTAAAAAGGTCTCTTACTCGGGAAGCGCCAACACCAACAAACATCTCAACAAAATCAGAACCTGATAAGGAGAAAAAAGGTACTTTTGCTTCACCGGCAACTGCTTTTGCCAGTAATGTTTTACCGGTACCGGGAGGTCCAACAAGTAAGGCGCCTTTTGGTATTTTTCCACCGAGATTGGTGTATTTTTCAGGTGTTTTCAGGAATTCTACGATTTCCTGTACTTCTTCTTTTGCACCTTCTAAACCGGCAACATCTTTAAAAGTGATTTTTATATCTGTTTTTTCATCAAATAGTTTTGCTTTTGATTTTCCGATATTGAATATCTGTCCGCCACCGCCACCTGCGCCACCGCCTGACATTCTTCTCATGATAAAGATCCAGATTCCTATAATAACGATTATTGGAAGGAAGTTAATAAAGATGTCTCCCCAGTTACTGGAAGATTTTACTTCATAGGAAGATAGTTTCCCTGCCTTTGTAGCTTCATCCAGTTTGTTTTGGAATAGTTCATCATTACCTATTTCCAGGTTATACTGAGGGCCTTTGTTCTCATTTCCTAAAAAATCTTTTTTAGGAACTTTTTCGTGTTCTTTATTTTTTAAAGCTTCAGCGGTTAAGAAAACATCTGCTGTACTTTTGTTATTAATAACAACTTTATCTACTTGTCCACTGTCAAGATATTGATAAAATTTAGATATAGTAAGTTTATTAGGTTCTTGCCATCTTGACCCTCCTGTAAAAACATTGATTAGTAAAAAAAGGGCAATAACACCACCATAAATCCACCATGGACTTATTTTAAGTTTATTCGGATTCGGATTTTTATCTTTAGCCATGAATTTGCTTTTTTAGTATTTGTTATCAATAGTAGTGATTTTAGCATCACCCCAAAGACTTTCAATATTATAATATTCTCTGATGTGTTTCTGGAAAACATGCACAACAATATTCACGTAGTCCATAAGAACCCATTCTCCATTATCGGTTCCCTCTACGTGCCAAGGTTTGTCTTTAAGTTCTTTTGAAACTATTTTCTGGATGGAGTTAACAATAGCATTAACCTGTGTGTTAGAATTACCATTGCATATTACAAAATAATCACATGCCGTGTTTTCTATAGTTCTTAAATCAAGAATATCTATATCATTCCCTTTTACTTCTTCAATACCTTTTATGATGCTTGTTAATAAATCATCATTCCCTATATTTTTTTTCGTCATCTATTATTTTATATATTTTCGCAAAGTTACCATTTTTTGTCTTTAATTTTGAAGCCAATTTACAAGATTAAAAGATAATATAATAATTGCTTCCATGAAATTAATCAAACTCGATGCCACAGATTCAACAAATGACTATTTAAAAGAGCTGGCAGCTAGTCAGATCGTTGAAAATTTCACTATTGTGTCTGCAAAATATCAGATCAAAGGAAAAGGACAGATGGGGTCTGAATGGATTTCTGAACCAGGTAAAAATCTGACAATGAGTATTTTAATTAAAGATTTATTGCTAAATATAGAAGCAATCTATAGTCTTAATGTCGCAGTCGCTATTGGAGTAATGGAAGCATTGGAGTTTTATAAAATTCCAAAACTGAGTATAAAATGGCCTAACGACATTTTGGCAGATAGTAAAAAGATAGGGGGTATTTTAATTGAAAATAGTATTAAGAGCGATGGAGAGATCTTTTCTATTGTTGGAATTGGTGTCAATGTAAATCAGACTAATTTTGACAAACTGCCAAAAGCTTCTTCGCTAGCTGTCATTAAATCAACTGTTATTGATAAAGATGAACTGCTTTTAAAGATAGTAGACTGTGTCCGGTTTAATGTAGTTAAAGTTTTGAACGGGCATTCTGAAAAATTATGGGAGGTTTATAATGAAAAACTGTTCCGAAAAGGTGTTCCGATGCCTTTTCAGGATGGAAAGAAATGTCAGTTTATGGGAATCATTCAACAGGTTTTGAAATCAGGAAAGCTTGAGGTGCTCGTTGAAGATGGTAGTATAAGGACTTTTGGTATTAAAGAGATTCAGATGCTTTATTAGTCGATTATTCGATTATTTTATTTTTAGATAGTTCGATTGATGTGCTGTGTAAAGTTTTCAACTTTGTACGAACATTAAAAGGTCTCCTGATCTTTATAAAACACTACAATACAAATACTTATTACGTCAATCAGAGACTGAAAAATACTTTCTCAAAATCAGAGATTTTGCGAATCAGCAATCGAACTATCGAATAATCAGATTACAATAAATTTATCAAAATTGGTACGATTCAGAATAGTCTGGGTTATAAATCTGCCATTATAAAATATACTGTAAATAGTATGTGGAACAAAATGGTTTTGAGCTTGTTCTTTTGTTTCTAGTTTTTTGATTGTTAATTGAATTCCTTTTTCTTTTGCTATTTGGGTTAATTCAGTAGTACTGTAGTATTCTGTAAATGGACAGGCATTGGTGTAATAAACGGTTAGTCCTTCCGGATTATCACAGATTCCTTTTTTAGCAATTTCTTTAAATTTCGGAATAGGAGCATTTTCTTTATTGGGTCTGTACCATAATTCAAAATAAGGTTCAGCAGTGTCACAAAGTATAAAACCCTGTTTTTCAAAAAACTTCTTATCTGACATATAAGGCTGCTTTTTAGTTGAAGTGACCATAACTATTCCGTTTTTAGGTTTGGAATCCCTTACACATTCCTGTAGTAGTAGTTTCCCATATCCTTTGCCTTTAAACTGTCCTGAGACCCAAAAACAGTTAATCAGCATATAATTTGGAGCTTCAATGGGTATCCAGCAATTTTCAACAGGAACATATTCAATAAAAACCTTTCCTCTTACATCTCCTTTTTTAAATACATAACCGTCTTTGAATTGTTGCTTCAGCCATTGCTTTTTAGCCTCATAACCTGCACGACTATTTTTATCGGAAATAGCACAGCAGATGTTTTCGTTCAGCAAATTGTCTTCTGTTAATTGTATAATATCCATTATCATTATTTTTTAGTTTGATTCATAAATTAAGATTTTTATGTTTACAGTACTAAAAGTATTTATGTGTTTTCTAAGACGTATTAAACTGTTTTTTCTATTACTAAAAAGAGGTTATCCAAACCTTATTGAATAACCTCTTTTCTTATAATAAAATAAGTGTTTTTACAGTTTATTCATATTTGTTGCCAGTGTTTCAATAAATTTACTGATAGGACCTTTGATCATCATCGCCATCATTGCGTTAAACTCTCCTTCAAAATGAAGCTGTACTTCACTGTCATTTTCTGAAAGAGAAGTAATATCTCCGATTAGCGTAAAAGGAAGTTTATCGCTTGCAGCGCCAAGAACAATCTTAGACGAAGGGGTTTTGTCCTTCATTTTTAATTTGATTTCAGGCATACCTTTCAGAGCGAAAATAAAAGATTCATCACCTGTTACTTCAAATTTGGCAATGTTATCCGGCATTAATTTTTCAAAATTCTTAACATCGGATAATGCTTCAAATATATATTCAGCTGATTTTTCGACTTTTACTTTTGGACTTTCTAAATTCATTGTTATTAAGATTTGTTTTTATACTTCAACACTCCAGGTAGACGGGCTGAGGCTCCATTCCTGTAGTGTTTTTTGTTCCTCTTCGGTAATATATTGTTTACTTACTGCTTCTTCCAGAAGTGTTTTATAATTACCCAGAGTATGTAAACTGATATTTGCTTTTTTGAAATTTTCAGTAGCAATATCAAAACCATAAGTAAAAATGGCAACCATTCCTTTCACATTAGCACCTGCCTCTCTCAAAGCCTCTACAGCCTGTAAACTGCTGTTTCCTGTGCTAATTAAATCTTCAATAACTACCACAGTTTGTCCTTTCTGAAGAAAACCCTCGATCTGGTTCTGACGACCATGTTTTTTGGGTTCAGGGCGAACATAGACAAAGGGTAATCCCAAATATTCTGCTACCAGAATGCCAATTCCGATAGCTCCGGTTGCAACACCGGCAATTACATCCGGTTTACCAAATTCTTTTTCAATGTTTTTGGCAAACTCATCTCTTATATAGTTTCTAATCGGTGGAAATGAGAGAGTTACTCTGTTGTCACAATAAATAGGTGATCTCCATCCAGAAGCCCATGTAAAAGGATTTTTTGGATTTAATTTAATTGCGTTTATTTGTAAAAGCAATTCGGCAGTTTTTTTGGCTGTATCTATATTAAAAATCATATTACAAATGTATAAAGTTTTTGTGAACGACAAACCTCTTTTTCTAACAAATGAAATCTTTAAGGAGACAGATTTTCAATTATTCTTGTTAGATAGTATTGATATTAAGCAACTTATTGTTAAAATGTATCAAAATAAAATTGAAAAGGCTTGCTTGTACTATCCTGATGAAAAAGAAATTTTAAGAAAACTAAAATCGAAGATTCCTGTAAATAAAGCAGGAGGAGGATTAGTTTATAATAAAAAAGGGGAAGTTCTTTTTATTTTCAGAGGAGGAAAATGGGATTTACCAAAGGGAGGAATTGAAAAAGAAGAGACGATTGAAGAGACTGCTATTCGGGAAGTAGAGGAGGAGACAGGTGTAACCGGATTGAAGATTGTCAGAAAGCTTCAAAAAACATATCATGTTTTTCAGCGTAACGGAAAATATAAATTAAAGATCACGCATTGGTTTGAAATGACAACCGATTTTGAAGGAACGCCACAAGGTCAGGAAGAGGAAGGAATCGAGAAGGTGGAATGGAAAAATCCGACTGAGGTAAAAGAAGCACTGAAAAATTCCTATGAGAATATTAAACTGTTATTTGAAGAGGAGGAAAAGTGAAATAATTTGAAAATTGGTTGATTTGAAAATTTGAAAATTAGCGTGAAGGGTTTAAATAGGGTATGCACAGAAGAAATCAACCATCCATTAAAGCCCACCCCGTCCGCCTTGCGGACACCCCCTCCAGAGGAGGGGAAGTCGTATCGTCATTTTACATTTCGCAAAATTGTCAATTATCAACTGTTTATTTTACCTTTACGGCATGGAAAATAAACATCAGGTAACTACTATACTTTCGAACTTAGAGATACAGTCTCTGAATTTAATGCAGGAGACCGCTCAGTCTTCTATTTTGAGCGATACGAATATTCTTTTGCTATCACCAACCGGTTCAGGGAAAACCCTGGCATTTTTACTACCGGTATTCCAGATGTTACAGAAAGAAGTAAAAACGGTTCAGTGTCTGATTCTGGTGCCTTCAAGGGAACTAGCTTTGCAGATCGAGCAGGTCTGGAAAAAGATGGGTACCGGCTATAAAGTAAATGTTTGTTATGGCGGTCATTCAATAGAAACGGAAATGAATAATCTGAGTAATCCACCTGCGGTACTGATAGGAACACCGGGAAGAATTGCAGATCATATTGACAGAGGTTCTTTTAAAACAGATACTATTGAAACACTGATTCTGGACGAATTTGATAAATCGTTACAATTGGGATTTCATGAGCAGATGTCGTTTATTATTGGGCGTCTTCATAAATTAAATAAAAGAGTATTAGTTTCAGCAACATCTGATGTTGAGATACCAAAGTATACTCGTGTTATATCGCCTACGATTTTAGATTTTATTCCGGAAGAAGACGAGAAGGATGGATTATCAATGAAGATCGTTATATCAAAGGAAAAAGATAAGATCAACAGTCTGTTCAATCTCATTTGTTCTTTAAAATCAGAATCAGCTTTGATTTTCTGTAATCATCGTGATGCGGCAGAGCGTATTAGTGAACAATTGAATGAGAAAGGAATTTATTCCGGGTATTATCATGGCGGAATGGATCAGGATGATCGTGAGCGTGCTTTAATACAATTCAGGAACGGAAGTATCAGTTATCTGGTTACAACGGATCTGGCGGCACGTGGATTAGATATTCCGGAGATGAAACATGTTATCCATTATCATCTGCCGTCAAAAGAGGATGAGTTTACTCATAGAAATGGTAGAACAGCCAGAATGTCAGCTTCAGGAACTGCATATCTGATCTTTCATGAGGGTGAGAATCGTCCGGATTATATTGATTCGTCATTAGAGGTGCTTCATGTGCCTGTTTCGGTTCAGTTACCGAGACCTCCAAAATTCCAAACGATTTATATCAGTGGAGGAAAGAAGAATAAACTGAATAAGTTTGATATAGTCGGTTTCTTTTCACAGAAAGGAAAATTAGAAAAAGAAGATCTGGGACTGATTGAAGTAAAAGATTTTATTTCATTTGCAGCGATTAAATATTCAAAAGTGAAAGATTTCCTTCAGAATATTAAAGATGAAAAAATGAAAGGGAAAAAATATAAAATAGAAGTTGCCCGAAAAGTAATTAAGGAAGAGAAGGATAATTTGAAAATGAGATAATTTGAAGATTTGAAAATGTATGTAATCATAAATGATTACTGTAGAGATGCATAGCATGCATCTCAAACATATTTCCAAAAACATATTCTAAAATAATCAATATCCCGTAATAGTCACATTTTCAAATTGTAGTTATTACGGGGTGTTTTGTTTATAAAAATAAGTCAGATAGGTAATTGTGATTTAAATACATAGTAATTTTCAACTATCAACTATCAACTATCAACTATCAACTATTTTATAACTCTGACAACGTCCGGAACAAGGAATTGATAATCTCCATTATTTCGGATAACATCTCTTACAATACTGGAGCTGATATAAGAGGTGCTTGCAGCGGTAAGCAGGAAAACAGTTTCTATTTTTGATAATTTTCTATTGGTATGTGCAATTGCTTTTTCAAATTCGAAATCAGCAGGGTTTCTTAAACCTCTTAGTATAAATTGTGCTTTATACTTTTTACATAAGTCAATGGTTAACCCTTCATAGGTAATTACAGTTACTTTGGGTTCATCGATAAAAGCAGCTTCAATAAATTCTTTACGTTGTTCTAATGAAAACATATACTTTTTGTCTGCATTCACGCCAATTGCTACTATGATCTCATCAAACAAGGTCAGTCCTTTTTTTATAATATCATAATGTCCTAAAGTAATCGGGTCGAATGAACCGGGAAATATTGCTTTTCTCATTATTTAAGTTTTATTTTTTATACATTTTTAAAACATCACAAAGCAACAATAAATGAAGCAATATTTATATAGTAAAAAGTAAATTTTATGATTTATTTTAAAGCATTTTGTATTTCATTTTCAAATAACTCTGCCAGACTTATACCAGCGGCTTTTGCTTGTTGTGGCAGAATACTTTCGGTCGTCATTCCGGGAATGGTATTTACTTCCAGTAAATGTGGCAGGTTATCAACAATAATATATTCGCTGCGTGAAAAACCTTTCATTTTCAGAATCTCATACACTCGTTTTGCAATTTCGCCTACTTTGGTAGTCATTTCATCAGAAAGTCTGGCGGGAGTGATTTCCTGTGATTTTCCAAGATATTTTGCTTCGTAGTCAAAAAAGTCGTTTTCAGAAACAATTTCGGTAATTGGTAAAACGGTAACTTCTCCTTTATAATTAATTACACCTACGGAAACTTCGGTTCCTTCCAGAAAAGATTCAATAATAATCTCATCATCTTCTTTGTAAGCTTTTTCAATAGCGGGCAGTAATTCGGATTGCTCTTTTACTTTGGTGATCCCAAAGCTTGAACCTGCTTTATTTGGTTTTACAAAACAAGGTAATCCCAGTTTTTTTACGATTATTTCTGAATCAACAGGATCTCCCTGATTAAGATAATACGACTGTGCTACTTTTACTCCGTAAGGTTTCAGGACAGATAACAGATCACGTTTATTAAAGGTCAGAGCTGCCTGATAATAGTCGCATGAGGTCTGAGGAATACCTAACAATTCAAAGTAAGCCTGTAATAATCCGTCTTCACCTGGTGTACCGTGAATAGCATTGAAAACAACATCAAATTTTATTTTCTGATCTGCTATAACTGCTGAAAAATCATTCTTGTCGATAGGGTGTTCTTTTTCCTGATCGTCTACTAAAACCCATTTTTCTTTTAAAATATGGATGCGATAGGTATTATATTTTGATTTATCCAAATATTGGTATACTACGTTTCCACTGGTTAAAGAGATCTGATATTCACTGGAATATCCACCCATAATAATCGCTATATTTTTCATATTGAGAGGCATTAAATTATTGAAATTGATAAAACAAAAATATCATTATTTCATTGAATCTGAAAAACTTTAGTATTTTTATATCTTTGTGCCAAATTTAATCATATGAGTTTAGTAAAATTCCTTTCCAGTCGTGTTTTTTTAAAACAAATAATAATTGCTTTTGTAATTGTTTTTATTGCAATATTTTTATTGCTGAAATGGCTGAATGTTACCACAAATCACGGACATGAGATTACTGTTCCGGATTTAAAAAAATTATCAATAGCACAATCTGAAGAAGAGCTTAAAAAACTGGATCTGGATTATGTTGTATTAGATTCAGTTGATTTTATTCCTAATTTTCCGAAAGGAGCGGTAGTAGAACAGGATCCGATTGCGAAAGCAAAAGTAAAAGAAGGCAGAAAGATTTATCTTAAAGTAAACTCTTCGGGTTATGCGAAAGTAATATTGCCGGATCTGGTTCAGAAAACGTACAGGCAGGTTTTACCTACTTTGCGTGGTTTGGGTCTTGATGAAGGGAAAATCAGTTATGTACCAAATATAGCAAAGGATATGGTGCTGGAATTACGTTATAAAGGGAAGGTGTTAAAAGCCGGAGATGCGGTTTTAAAAACCTCAAAAATAGATTTAGTGTTAGGAGATGGAAATGTTGGATTCACAGATACAGATAGTATACAAATTATAGATGGAGAATAATATAACAGACGACAGCTTAGAATTAGACGAGGAATTATTCGAAAATTTCAGATTTGAAGTACCAAAAGGGCAGGCACCACTGCGAATAGATAAATATTTAATGAGTCTGATCCAGAATGCAACCCGAAATAAGATTCAGACGGCAGCAACATCAGGACATATTTTAGTAAATGATACTGCGGTAAAATCAAATTATAAAGTAAAGGCTTTTGATGTGGTTCGTGTTATGCTGACTCATCCGCCTTATGAGAATCATATTGAGCCGGAAAATATTCCTTTGGATATTGTTTATGAGGATGATGCTCTTTTAGTGATTAATAAACCGGCAGGGATGGTGGTACATCCGGGTCATGGAAATTATACAGGGACTTTAGTGCATGCATTAGCCTATCATTTTGATAATTTACCAATGAATAGTAGTGAGCGTCCCGGACTGGTACATCGTATTGATAAGGATACTTCCGGACTTCTGGTGATCGCTAAAACGGAGGCTGCAATGACACATTTAGCGAAACAGTTTGAAGCGAAAACGTCGGAAAGGGAATATATCGCTATTGTTTGGGGAAATGTTGAAGAGGAGGAAGGTACTGTGACAGGGAATATTGCACGTCATGTAAGGGATCGAATGCAGATGGCGGTATTTCTGGATGAAAACATAGGTAAACCTGCTGTAACACACTATAAAGTAGTCGAGAGGCTGGGCTATGTAACGGTTCTTTCTTGTAGATTGGAAACGGGTCGTACGCATCAGATTCGTGTGCATATGAAACACATTGGACATACTTTGTTTAATGATGAACGTTATGGGGGGCATCTGATACTGAAAGGAACTACTTTTACGAAGTATAAACAGTTTATTGAGAATTGTTTTAAAGTTTTACCGAGACAGGCATTGCATGCTAAAACACTGGGTTTTATTCATCCGGTTACAGGTGAAATGATGCGTTTTGATACTGAGTTACCACAAGATATGCAGGAATGTATAGAAAAGTGGAGAATATATTCTAAATCACATACTTTAGAGGAAGAAGAGTAACAATTATTGTAGATATACAAAAAGTAGAGATGTACTGTACATCTCTACTTTTGTTTTTATTCCGATTTATTTTTCAAAACGGATTGCTATTTTTCGATCTTTTGCTCTTTCTTCATCGGATGCATTTGCATCTACTTTAGCGAATTCAGAACCATATCCTTCGGCACCTACAATCTGACTTCCAAAACCATCTTTTGTTAACAGGTTTTTGATTGTATTGGCTCTTTCTCCTGATATCTTAAGGTTTACTGCGGCATCACCTTTTTTATCGGTATAGGCACCTATTTTTATTTTGGCACCTTTAAACTCTTTCAGAATAGCGCCAACATTTTTTAATTGTGCTTCAGATTCCGGAGTTAATTCAGTACCGCTTCCGAATTTGAAATTGATAGCATCAAAATCAAACCATTTTCCTTTTAATTCTTCTGGAGTAGCATTTTTGTATTCATCAGAAGTTAAGAATTTAGCGATTTGATCTTCCATTCCTCCTTCAAAACCGGTTAATTTCAGTCCGCTTGGTAAAGAAATTTCTTTACTTATTTTGTCTATTCCACTCTGTACAGATGTTTTTGCTCCTTCAATAACGGACTCTGTGGTGCCTTCTATAGTACCTTCTATGTTTTTAGTATCACTTGAGCAACTATTTTTGCTTAGTAGCCACCAGCCTAAGAATAGCAGAATTACAAGAGGTATAAACCATTTTAACCATCCCATTCCTCCTTTAGCAGTATTTTCAAGAGAATCTATGGTGTGCCCCACTTTACCACTGACATCGTCTTTAATGTCTTTTAGTTTATTTTCGGAGCTGCTTAAAAAAGAGCTACCTAAACCGGCTAACGAGGAGATTCCCAATATACTGGTTAGTCCTGATGGAATTGCAGATAAGAAGCTACTTTTTTCTGAGCTTAACTGCCCTAATAATCCGGACATACTGAGACCGGAATTCAGTTTGTTTCCTAAAACTCCTCCGATTAAAGGAGTAACCATGGAAAGTAATTTTCCTACTCCTGAAGTGGAAACACCCGAGGAGGAAGAGATTAGAGAGGTAAAAGCATCTAATTTATCTCCAAAAAGAGAACTAAGTAAACCGGAACTGATTTTTTGTGTTTTTGAATCGGAATCTCCTGAAAATAATCCGGTTATATTAGATAATATATCAGAATTTCCAGCTTTTTTAAGGGTGGATTCCAGTTCCTGATTATTATTTCCTTTTTCCAGAATAGTTCCCAATAAACCTGGAACAATTCCACCAATAGCTGAAGACACTTTAGTACTGTCTTCGCCTAATACTTCTGATGCTTTAGAAACTATTTCTGGTGAAATAAGTTTAGTTAATGAGCCAAATAGATTTTCCATAAAAATTAAATTTAAGATTGGGTTTATTTAATATGTTAAAAGTAGGCATATTGTTTTGAAAAATAACAAAAATTATATTAAATTTTTAATTTACAATGGTTTAGCGAGAGCTGTATGCGTATGGAAGGAAGAGTTTTTACTTGCGGAGTGCTTACTTTAGTTACAAAATCTCATCTGTTATGTGGCTTTTATATTCTTTAATTTTTCATTATATTAGAAAATTGTTTAAATGGCTTCAATAAATAGCAAGGATATGTTTTTTTAAAGAGAATTGGTAATGAAGAAAAAACTTGTTTACCAAGAGAGAGAGGGCAAGTTTGATAAATTTCGGAATATAATCGTTGCAGGAGATGGTTTTATTGTAACATATGGAAAATCAAGAACTAATAATAAATGTCTCAAGAGAACAGAGATTTAAACAATTGTTTCAAAATACAAAATAATAATGAGGGTAGTAAGCCTCTTTTATTTATTGATGGATTTTTCAGAATTTCAAAAAACAAATTATAAAAGTAGTTGAGAAAGGATTAGAGGTAATTAGTAGTTTAAATACGGATACCGGTTTAAAAGGAATTATTTAAGTGAGTAATAAATCTAAGATGAAGTTTTTAATTTAAAAAGGAGATACTATGTTAGCGGATTTAGAATACAATTATCAGGGAGTTTCGGCTTTTAATAAAAGTAAAGAAGGAAATAAATTAGTGTTAGCACATCAGACAGAGATTGAGGAAGTAAATGCTATTCCCTGTTTTTTCCGGGGAAGTCTTACTGATCCTTATTTAACGGCAAAGTGTTGGACAACTATTTCTAAAGTGGTGCTTTCCAGTTTTAGTCTGATTCCGGCGAGTCTTCGTGATCCTATTGTTTCGACAGGAGCAAATCGTTTGCGTTTTGAAGGGTTTTCATCTTGTAAGGGTGTATATGTGCGTTTAGATATGTTGCCGGAGGCTGTGGATGGCGAATTTATAGCCAGTGGAACTACAAATATTGATTTTAATGTACTGATGCTGAATGCTCTGAATGGGATTCAGAAGAATGAGAGAGTTGTTTTATCAGTAGGACATAATGATATACAGGTTGCTGGTTCAAAAGTAAAAGTTACAGAGAAAAAAGTAAAACTGCCTTTACGTTGGATCAAAGGATTAGCCAGTGTTCAGCTGTATCTTGCAGATATGGATTTGTCTTTTGAATTGGACAGATTGCAGACTATTCAGTTGTTTCAGAGTATTCCGAAAGGAAATATAAAAGGAGATTTTTTTATTACCAGAAGGGCAGGGAAGTTTATGTTTTCTCCTATTGCTAATGTTGATTCTGTACGAGTGGGAGGTGTACAGCGATTACGACTTTTGGAAGGGATTCTGCCTTTTGTAAAAGGGATTCAGGTATATCAGTCACAGGATAAAGAAACTTGTGCAATTGTAGCGGAATTTGGAATTATGCGTTTGACGATGGCTTTTTCACCGGATGCTTACAGAGGTTTTTCCGGAGAAGGAGCTGTATTGAAAAATATAATAAAAGAAGTGTCTCCGGAATGGGTCTATGGTTTGAATAGTCTGTTGAAATCTAATGAGATATTCGATCCGGGAATGTTATCGATTAAAAAAGATCTTCAGTTTGATACCATGGAGGGTCTTACTGCTAGTTTATCTTCTATGGGACTTCTGGGTTATGATCTGAATGATAAACAGCACTTTTACAGACGTCTTCCTTTTAAAACGGAACGTATGTAAAATTAAAGAGCAATATAGTTAGTGTATGTTACTCTTTTTTTTTCTTTCTATAAAAAAACAAATTAATGCTCCTAAGGAATAAGAGAGTATATCACCCCAGGAAAAAGAGGTTCCTAAAATAATGGACATAAATGTATTATCCTGTAATCTTAATACTTCAACCATACTGAAATATTGACCAATTTCTATACTATAGGCGAATAAAAGTGTTCCTGATAGTATATAAATATATTTCGTTTTTATAAAAGATTTTATGAAGTAATAGATTAGTAGTATTACCAGAACATCGCCTCCATAAGGTCTTATAATCGCATCTCTTATATATAGACCTATTATTATTTCAATAAAGAGTATCAGTAAAAAGATTAGAAAAGATTTCCAGTCAAATTTAAATGTCATAATAAAATAATTTGTTTTATCTATCTGGATAAATAAATAGTTTTTTAGTTTAAAAGTACTTAAAATATTCTGTTATAAAAGAGATAAAATGTAAGTTACTAAATTGGTAATAAAATTTCTTTTTTGCTTTTACTGTAGACGGTTATTCTATCAGTTTTTACAATACTGTGATTAACAGAATCGAAGAGCGGATTCTGTTAATCTGAAATTGAATTTGTATTTTTGGCGTAATAAAACAGTCTGAAATGAAAATCGTTATATCTCCTGCAAAATCATTAGATTTTAAAACAAAATTACCAACAAATAAATTTACAGAACCTTCTTTTTTAAAAGAATCAAAGGTAATCCATAAAATAATAAAGGAAAAATCTCCAAAAGAATTATCTGAATTAATGCATATTTCAGATAAATTAGGTGAATTGAACTGGCAACGCAATCAGGAATGGAAAACACCATTCACACCTGATAATGCCAGACCTGCGGTATTTGCTTTTAACGGTGATGTCTATTCCGGATTAGATGCTTATACCATTCCTATGGATAAACTGGATAAACTGCAAGATAGTCTGCGTATTCTTTCTGGTTTATACGGGGTGTTAAAACCACTAGATCTGATGCAGCCGTATCGTTTGGAAATGGGAACAAAATTACCGATCGGAACACATAAGAATCTGTATGAATTCTGGAAAAAAGAAATTACAAAAGCACTTAATAATGAATTAAAAGACAAAGAGCTTTTTGTGAATCTGGCAAGTAAAGAATATTTTGATGCTGTAGATGTTAAGACTCTGAAAGTTCCAGTAATTACACCTGAATTTAAGGATTATAAAGACGGGAATTTAAAGATTATCAGTTTCTATGCTAAAAAAGCGAGAGGGCTGATGGTACGCTATATTATAGATAATAATGTAAAAACGATTGATGGATTAAAAGGATTCGATTATGAAGGATACCATTTTGATGTCAATCTGTCTGAAGGAAATTCATTGGTTTTTACAAGGTGAGAAGTTAGTTGATAGTTAGTAGTTGATAATTGATAATTGAAATCTATATTATGCAATTATTGATTCTTTAAAACATACCTAACAGGTTAAAAAAACCTGTTAGGATAATATAAATAAAAAATAATGTTTTGAATCGTTCTGTTAAGCAACTTTAAACTTTTTTAAAACTATCAACTATCAATTAAAAACTATCAATTGCTTAGTGCATTGCATCAGCAGGATTGATTTTGTTTTTTCCTTTCTTTAAAAGTAGTACAAAAGGAATACAGATTAGGAACATTAGTCCCAGATACATGAATATATCCATATAAGAAAGTACAGTAGCCTGTTTCATAACGGAGTATTCTAATACCTGATGTGCTTTTCCAAGTGCTTCATTTGTACTAAATCCTTTTGCCATAAATCCTTGTTGTAACAGATGTACTCTTTGTTGTACTTCAAATTTGCTTACATCCAGTTTAGAAACTAAATTTACGCGGTGATCCTGACTGAATCGGGTTATAAAAGTGGTAATGATCGCAATACCGAATGATCCTCCTAACTGGCGCATCATCCCTGTAAAAGCAGCTCCTTCACCAATACTTTTCCCTTGTAAGGTAGATAGTGCCAGAGTGGTTATGGGTACAAATAGTAGACCTAATCCCATTCCTCTTAATATCAAAGGCCAGAACATATGCTCTTCACCGGTATCCGGAGTGATGACATTATGCATCCAGAAGGTAAAAGCAAAGAATATAAAAAATCCGGTGGCAACCATGTAGATCTGAGGAACACCTCGTTGTATCATTTTACCTATAAAAGGCATCATAATTGCTGTAGTAATAGATCCCGGGATCAGTAAAAGTCCGGCATCTGTTGCGGTCCATCCTAAAACAGACTGAGTATAAATCGGTAATATTAAAGTAGAACCATATAATCCAAATCCAAGAATAAAACACATAATAGTTCCGATTCTTAAATTTCCGTCTTTTAGAACGCTGAGGTTCACAATAGGATATTTATAGGTCATTTCTCTCCATATAAATAACACTAGACCAAATACAGTCACTATACTTAGGGTTACAATCAGACTATCATTGAACCAGTCATCCTGTTGTCCGTGTTCCAGTACAAACTGTAATGAGCCGATAAAAGCAGCGAGAAATATGATTCCCCACCAGTCCACTTGATTTGCTTTCAGTTTTTCTCCGTATTTTGGGCTTTTTACAAAGGATAGTGTTAGTAAAGTAGCAATAATTCCTAATGGTATGTTGATATAAAATATATAAGGCCATGAATAATTATCTACCAGATAACCTCCTAATGGAGGACCTAATGTGGGACCTACAATTACCCCCATTCCATAGATTGCCTGTGCCATTCCTCGTTTAGCAATAGGATAACTTTCTGTTATAATGGTTTGTGCAGTAACTAATAAAGCACCACCGCCCATTCCCTGTACAAAACGAAAGGCAACTAATTCCCATATATTATTTGCATTTCCACAAAGAAAAGAGGAAACAGTAAATATAATAATGGAAGCAGCAAAATAATTTCTTCGCCCAAATTGTTGTGACAACCAGCTGGTCATTGGGATTATAATTACATTAGCGATAGCATATGCTGTAATTACCCATGCAACATCGGTCAGGGTAGCCCCAAGACTTCCGCGCATATCTGTTAGTGCTACGTTGACAATGGTTGTATCTACAATTTCCAGTAACGCACAAAGTACGGCTGTAATTGTGATAATAACTCTTCTGGCACCATATTCAACTAAACTGTCTTCTTCTACCGTTGCTGTCATTTTATTTTAGATATACATCTACATCCACATTCATTCCGGGACGTAATAATTTTATTTTTTCGGCATCATTATCAGAGTCTAATGTAATCTTGACCGGTAATCTCTGAATTGTTTTTACAAAGTTTCCTGTAGCATTGTCAGGAGGAAGTAAAGAGAAACGAGCTCCGGTAGCGGGAGAAAAAGAAGAAACGGTTCCTTTGAATTTAGTATCAGGATAAGCGTCTGCTTTGATAGTGACTTTTTGTCCTGCTTTCATTTTGTTTAACTGTGTTTCTTTGAAATTTGCAACTACCCAGGCTGTTTCATTATTAATGATATAAAATAAAGCTTGTCCAGGTTGTACTAATTGTCCCGGTTGAATATCTACTGTAGATATTTGTCCGTCAATAGAAGCGGTTACTGTAGTATATTCCAGATTTAACAGTGCTGCATCCAGCATAGCTTGTGCTTTTTTGATATTTGCGGCAGCTACTTCTGTTTGTTTATTGGTTACATTCGATTTGGACAGAACAGCGTTTTTCTGAAAATTACTGGCGGTTTGTTGTTGTTGTAAAATTTTCAATTGATTTTCAGCTTCTTGTTTTGTTGCCAGAGCTTGTTCATATTGTTGTTTTGTAATGGAATGATTTTTATACAGATTATCAAAACGTTCAAAATCATTTTTAGCTCTCCAGAGTTTTATTTTGGCAGATTCCAGATTACCTCCGGCAGATTGATAATTTGCATCAGATATTGAAACGTTAGCCTGAGCGCTTCCCACGTCTGCTTTTGCAACTTCAAAACTGCCTTCAGCAGCTACTAATGCGGCTTTTGCTTCTTCTACTTTTACCAGATAATCTTTCTGATCAATTGTAAAAAGAGTATCTCCTTTTTTCACATAATCATTGTCTTTTACATGAACTTTAGTAACATAACCGGTTACTCTTGGAATAATCGGATTCATATTTTTCTCTATCTGAGCATCATCAGTACCTTCGTGAGAAAGGGAGTGAATATATTTATAGATTCCATAACCACCACCTAATATAACTAGAGCAGCTAGAATTATGACAAACTTTTTATTGGTCGGTTTCTTTTTCATGGATAATATTATGATTTAATTTTTTGTAGTATTGAATGATTGGGTTAATTTTCCGGAAGAAGCAAGTAGCTCGTAATATTTTTGTGTAATGTTGGCTTTTGAAAAAGCCTGATCTATTTTTGATTGTAATTGTTGTACATCAGCTTCTAACAGATCATTAGTATCCACAAGACCATTATCATATTTATCTTTTACGATTCGGTAATTTTCGATTGCCTGATCTACAGCCAGATTATATACATTATTTTGTTTTATTGATAATTTATAATTTTCTTCTGCTTGTTGTACCTGTACTTTTACCTGATCTGTAAGTAGTTCTACTGCCTGTTCTGTTTCAAAAGCTTTGCTTTTTACCGCTTTGACCTCTTTTCCATTTTTAAAGATAGAAGCCAGGTCATAAGAGACTCCTACGCCAAAGTTAATGGCATTAGTAACAGTCATAACATTTTGAAGATCCAGTGCAATATATCCTCCCATAAGGGATAAGGAAGGATAATAAGCTCCTTTGGCAATTTTCACATTACTTTCAGAAGCCTTTTGCTGCCAGCGTAAAGCCTCCAGATCATTTCTGTTCCGGATGGCTTCATCTTCGCTCGCTGAAGGCGAATTTAAAGGGGTATTAAAGGTATTCTCGGAGGGATTAATATTTGTGTTTTCCGGTAACTTTAAAAGTGTTGCTAGTTGATAGTTCATAATATTGACGTTCTTTTTAGCTTCATCTAATGATACCTGAAAATTGGATACTTGTAATTGAGCTTTCAATAAATCGTTTCTGGCAAGAAGCCCGTTCTGTTCCATTGCAGAAAAGTCGTTTACACGTTGTTGTGCACTTTTAATATTTTCTTCAATTAAGGTAACGGATTCTTGTGCTTTGTATAAAGCAACATACATTTTTACGACCTCTACTGCTATCTGCTCTTTAGTATGAGCAGCGGTGAAGTTTTCTGCTTGATAGAGATCCTTAGAAACTTCGATACTATTTTTGATCTTAAATCCTGAGAAAAGAGGCATAGAGATATTTGCCTGTCCCAGTAACAGTTGATTCACTTTTGGTGAAGTACCAGATTCTCCATTACCGGAATTTGGCAATTTTAAATCTACATTAGCATTAGTAAGTCTTTTGTATTGTCCGGATAATTTGAAATCAGGGTATTGATTGTTTTTTACAGATTGAAGTTCAAACTGTTTTGTGGCTACTTTTGTAGTAGCAAGTTTGACTTCGGTGCTTTGTGTGAGAGCTAAATCGATAGCTTCTTCTAATGTCATGGTCTTCTTTTCCTGTGCTTGTACGGTAAAGATTCCAAACAAAAAAAGAACACAAAGCAGAAAATGATTGTCTTTCATATAATTAAAAGTGCTTTGATGGTTTGTTGAATGTGTTTAGTTAAATCTGTGTTTATATAATTATCAAAATCTTTATCTGTTTTTAAATTTAATAACTTCTCATAGAAAGGTTTATTAATGTAGAACTGAAAATAGGTTCCCATAATAGTAGGATGAATGAGCAAAACATTAATATTTTTTTTTAATACTCCCTTTTCTTGACCTTCTTCAATAATCCTTTGTAGCGAAGCAATATTATATTTTTTTATTGCTGTAAATTTTTTAAAATCAAGACATCTTTTATTAGAAGAGAATTCAGTGTAGAGAATTCTGTAGATCTCTCGGTTTTGATTTAACCGATCAATATATAGTTCAATAAGATTATCTATTTTTTCGAGAGGAGATACAGTTAATTTTGATATGTTTTCTAATTGTAATTTTAGATCTGAAGTTCTGTATATAATCAATGTTTCTAATAATTTTTCTTTAGAGCCAAAATAATAAGAAATCATAGCAATGTTTATTTTTGCTGTTTTGGCAATATTTCTGATTGAAGTACCGTCAAATCCTTTTTCAGCAAACAGCGTTTCTGCTACATTTAATATCTGGATTTGTTTTGTATTATATTCACTCATTTTTTATTTGTAAAAAATTACGTGGACAAAATTAAACAAGTGTTTAAATTAAACGTTTGTTTAAAATTATAATTTAACATAAATTTAACAAAGTTTAAATAAAGCTAATCTGTTTGTTAATTTCTTGTAGGTTTTGATTAAAAGCTTTTAAGTATTTAATATTATCTAAATCTACTAATATTATAAATTACTAATATTTTAAAAAATCAATATATATAAACAATTATATATTGTGTTTTTGTAGTATATTTGTTTTGTAATATAACAAAAAAAATGATTTATATTTTATATTTTGTGTTTTTATAAAGGTTTTTTGTATTAAATAAAAATACATATAAAATATAAAAATTGTTAAAGAAACATTAGATAGATTTAGTACTTATGTTACTGGTTTTTGCCTTTTATCTTAATTGATGATAAAGTGTAAATTAAAAAGAAATAAAAGTATTGTCAATATTTTCTGTTTTTGGTACATATAACTATGTCAGATAGTTAGATAATAAATTAATAAAGTAAGTTAGATTATGATTAAAAGAAAAATTATCTTATTCACAGGAATCTTTTTTTTCGTTTCTATGTATTCGCAAATACCTACTAATTCAGTAGGAATTAATACCTTGAGTCCACATGTTTCGGCAATATTAGATATTAATAGTAATAACCAGGGTGTATTGTTTCCACAGGTTACCCTGAAAGGAGAAATGGATATAACTACTATTAAAGAGCCTGCTATAGGGCTTGTTGTCTATAATACAGGTAATAATCAAGATTTCCCAATCCAAGATTATGTATATTGGAATGGGACGAGATGGAGATTATTCATTAGTGGAAGTACCATAAAACCTGAAATTAATGGAAATTTAGTACCTAAAAGTGCCGTGCTTACTCCAAATGAATATAATATAGAAGTTGAGTATAATGGTGTTTTAGAAGTGGGATATGTTGGAGGTAATGGAGGTTTTTATTCAGAGGGTGAGCCATATTCATATAATGGACTTACTTTTGCATTACAACCGGGACAGACAAGTAATACAGGTAAACTTATTTATAGAGTTACAGGTAAACCTTTGACAAGCAGTCCTAATCCAATAAAAAATATTCCAATACAATTTCTGAATAAAAAACTCGGAGAGATGGATATCGGAGGTGCCGGTTTTGTGTCAACTGTTCAATATACTTTGCATAAAAGATTAGCAATTGAAGGAGGAAGTAGCAATGCGCATCTTGGAAAAGGAGGAGTATGTTTCGATTGGCGTAAAGATGATAATACAAAAATAGAGTTTATAGAATTACCTGAAACCGGAGCCTATGTTTTTTCTTTTCGTTTATACGGACCATTGTCCAAAGGCACAGTCTCAGCAGCTCCTTATTATTTATGTGCAATGAAAGCAAAAAATAAGAATGTAAGGAATGTAGACACTGATGATATATTAGATATAGTAGAAATAACAGTGATTAAACCATCTAATTATGAAAATAATACATATTCTGTAAATCTAACTGCTTCTGGAAAAATAGGTGATCAGATTTATTTTAAGATATCAGGAGCTTCTGATGTTTCGTTCCCTCATTGGACCTTGTATAATGGTAGCGATGGGACTAATTATTCAACTCAGGCAGATAGATCGTCAATGTTTTTCTGGAAATTATAGAAAAATTATAATATACTAAATAAAGATAAGGTCATTTCATATATGAAATGACCTTATCTTTATTTAGTATAATTTTGAATGTACAGCCTTGAAATAATTGATGGGTTTTATAATAAGATTATATTGAATCAGTGGATTTATTTTTTTGTCCCATAACTTTTACTATGCAGTGTGGAAAAGCTAAAATTTAAAACAAAAACTCCTACTTTTCGCTTCAATCAAAAAAGTCAGGACGAGTTTAAATTAAAAAATTCAGACAGTAATCAAAAGGATTGATAAAATATAGTGTTATTTAATTTATTACTTCGTTATTTCCGGTTTTTGCAATTTTGTTACTCTTTATCTCCGTCACTTATTGTATTCTGCTAATAAATTTCCCAATATCAGAGATTTTATTTTGGTTCAGGAACTGAAATAAAGGACTTCCTATAATAGTGCCTTTAACAAACTGAGTAGCCTGTTTGAAAGTTTCTGCATTATCGATTCCAAAACCAATAATTTGTGGGTTTTTCAGATTCAGATTAGCAAAAAAATAGTAATTATTAGTTTTAATTTTTTTTAATTACCTGTATGCTTTAATGATACTTAAAAGCATAATTTCTTTGATTTAATTCATTTTTTTAGTAAAAATTTAGTTGAATTATTTATTTTTGATTATGTTTGCTTATTAATTTTAAAAATTTATAATTATGAAAACAAAATTTATTGTTTTATCAGTTGCACTATCGGGTATTTTTTTATTCTCGTGTAGTAGTGAAAATGAAGGGTCTTTATCGGAGATTAGCACTGTAAGTAATGAAAATATTACAGTTGAACAAGAGAAGACGAATTATTTAAAATTTATCAATGAACTTCAAGAGGAATTTAAAGGTAAAAATGTTTATCATGATTTTAACAGACCGGATTTTTCTGCTGAAACTGAACAATACTTAACCGGATATTTAATAGGTGGAGATAAAGATAAAAGTAAAAATAATGAGTGGATACCAATTAAGGGAAAGCCCTTAGGTCCATATGGAGGTACGGGAAGCGGTACAGCATTTGATACTGATCTATTAGGCTATTCGGTAGAAAAAACGGGAAACTTAAGACTGATTATGATTAGATCCGGAAATTATATTAATGCACTGCAATTTCATTGGTTTAGCGATGAAGGTAAAATATCTAGTTCACCAGAGTATGGAGGAAAAGAAGGTACAGAACATTGGTTGTATTTGGGTAGTGGAGAGATTATTATGAGTATTAGAGTGAAATATAATTCATCATCTGTTGAAAATATTACTTTTATTACAAACAAGAATGTTTATACTTATGGTGGCAGTGGAGGAAAAAATTCTACTGTTTCAAAAGCAGAATTTTTTACAACAGGATATCAGCTTTTTGGGTTTTTTGGAAATGCAGGACAATATGTTAACCAGTTAGGGTTCCATACTTTTCGTCAAAGATAATTTCTTTAAAATAAAATATTTAAAGAAATATACTTAACGATAAATGATAAAGAGGCTATCTTTTTAGGTAGCCTCTTTGTTTTTTTATTGCTGTAACTTATTGTATTTTAGTAATAAATTTTTCAATTTCGGAGATTTTATTTTGTTTCAGGAACTGGATAAAAGCACTTCCTATAATAGCACCTTTAGCAAACAATGTCGCTTGTTTAAAGGTTTCTGCATTGCTGATACCAAAACCGATGATTTGTGGGTTTTTCAGATTCATGTCAGCAATACGTTTGAAATAATTTTCCTGATTGCTGCCAAAACCGTTTTGGCTTCCGGTTACACTGGAACTACTTACCATATAGATAAAACCATCAGAAACACGGTCAATGAATCGGATGCGTTCTTCAGAAGTTTGCGGTGTAATAAGGAAAACATTGATTAGCCCGTATTTTTCAAAAATAGTTCTGTATTCAGCATCATAAACAGCAACTGGAAGATCCGGGATAATTAATCCGTCAATACCCGTTTCAGCACATTTCTTACAGAAATCTTCAATTCCGTATTGTAGCATCGGATTAAAATACCCCATAATAATTAATGGAATTTTGACTGTTTTTCGAATATCTCTTAGTTGTTCAAATAATAACTGAGTGGTCATTCCGTTTTTTAGAGCTTGTGTAGAACTTGCCTGTATTGTTGGTCCATCTGCTAAAGGATCACTGAACGGTAATCCTATTTCAATCATATCAACACCACTTTTCTCCAGGTTTTCGATAATGCTTACTGTATCGTTAACGGATGGATATCCGGCAGTAAAATAGATAGAAAGTATTTTTTTATTTTCTTGTAATTTTATATTGATTCGATTCATATTTAATTAGTTGATAGTTTTTAGTTGATAGTTTTCTTTGCTAACTGAGTCCTGAAAACCGAATTCTTCACTTCTTGACTTTTTTGTCTTTTGTCTTTTTCTCGCAAAGTCTTCCTGAATACTGTAACTGAGTACTGAATACTGTGACTGAGTACTGAAAACGGAATACTTTGTAACTTCTATTAAAAATTAAAGTAAGTTATATAAGTAGCAAGGTCTTTATCTCCACGTCCTGAAAGGTTAATTATTACAATATCATCCGGTTTAAATTGTTTTTTATCCAGAACAGCTAATGCATGTGCACTTTCTATTGCCGGAATAATTCCTTCTGTTTTTGATAGTTCTAATCCTTTCTGCATGGCTTCATCATCCGTTATAGAAAGGAACTCTGCTCTTTTACTCTGATATAGATGTGCGTGCATAGGTCCGACTCCCGGATAATCCAGTCCGGCAGAAATAGAATAGGGTTCTGTAATCTGTCCGTCAGAGGTTTGCATTAACAGTGTTTTACTTCCATGAATGATTCCTATTTTACCTAATACTGATGTTGCAGCACTTTCTCCGGAATAAATTCCTTTTCCTGCTGCTTCAACCGTAATAAGATTTACGTTTTTATTATCCAGAAAATGATAAAAAGCACCTGCCGCATTACTTCCTCCGCCTACACATGCAATTATATAATTCGGATTTTCTTTTCCTTCTTTTTCCATAAGTTGGCTTTTGATTTCTTCTGAAATCACACTCTGAAAACGGGCTACCATATCCGGATAAGGATGAGGTCCTACAACGGAACCGATGATATAATAAGTATCTACCGGATTATTGATCCAGTCTCGAATAGCTTCATTTGTAGCATCCTTTAATGTTTTAGAGCCGGATGTTGCAGGGCGAACTTCAGCACCCAGCATTTTCATTCGGGCAACATTTGGAGCCTGACGTTCAATATCTATTTCTCCCATATATACAATACATTTCAGTCCCATTAAAGCACATACTGTGGCTGTAGCTACTCCGTGTTGTCCTGCACCTGTTTCAGCAATAATTCGGGTTTTACCCAGTCTTTTTGCCAGTAATATCTGTCCTATTGTGTTATTGATCTTGTGTGCTCCGGTGTGGCACAGATCTTCTCTTTTTAGATAGATTTTTGTATGGTGTTTTTCAGATAATCGTTTTGCAAAATAGAGAGGGGTAGGACGTCCTACATATTCTCTTAATAGTTGCTGAAATTCTTCTTGAAAATCGGCTTCCTGCATTATAGAAAGATAGTTCTGGCGTAATTCTTCTACATTTGGATAAAGCATTTCTGGTATAAAAGCCCCTCCGAATTCTCCATAGAACCCCTGTTCGTTTACATTATATGTTTTCATATAGTATTATTTATTTGTCTGAAAGAAGATGTTGAAATACTTCTTTACAATTATTTATATTTTTTAATCCTGGTTCTGTTTCAAGTTTACTGTTCAGGTCAATAGCATAAACCGGTAAACTGGTTTTTAGAATATCTTTTACTCTTTTTAGTTCTTCAACTCCAATTCCTCCACTGAGAAAGAAAGGTTTTGAGGAAGGGTATTTTTTTAATATTTCCCAGTCAAAAGTAAATCCGTTTCCGCCCGGTAATTTACCTTTTGTATCAAACAGGTAATAGTCACAAACTTTTTCAAAAGGTTCTAAAATATTAAAATCAAAATTATCTTTTACTGAGAATACTTTAATGATCTCAATTGAAGGAACTAATTTTTTTAATTGTTTACATGTTTCAGGAGATTCATTACCATGTAACTGAACTGCCTGTAACTGATGTTGTTTTATTTTACTGTGAATTTCTGTTAGATCAGCATCAACAAAAACACCTGTTTTTTTGATAGATTTTGGTAATTCAGGAATAATACCATCAAAATAACGTGCTGACTTTTTCCAGAAAATAAACCCCATATAATCTGGAAGTAATGCACTTACTTCAAGAATATTTTCAGGGTATCTCATTCCACATATTTTAATTTTTATCATTTTTTTCTGTGTAAAATGTTTTATGTAAAATGTAAAAAGTCTTTGATAATCAAAATCTTAAGCGTAATGAATGTAAAACATTTTACATTTTACTAATCGTATTAATAAACTGTTTTGCGCTTTCTCCTGCATTATCTGTTTTCATAAAGTTCTCACCGATTAGGAATCCTTTATATCCGTATGATTGTAATTCTTTAATTGCTTGAACTGTACTGATGCCACTTTCTGATATTTTTACAAAGTTATCCGGGATTTTTGAAGCTAGTGTTTTGCTATTGTCCAGACTTACTTCAAATGTTTTCAGATTACGGTTGTTTACTCCTATTATATCCAGACTCGGCATAATGGATTTTTCCAGTTCTTCTAAACTGTGTACTTCCAGTAGTACTTCCAGTCCGATGTTTTTAGCAAAAACAGATAATTGTTTGATCTTTTGTTGTGTTAATACAGCTGCAATTAAAAGAATAACATCTGCTCCATAGGCTTTTGCTTCCAGTATCTGGTATTCATCAATAATAAATTCTTTTCGTAATAAAGGAATATTTACAGTTGCTCTGGCAAGAACAAGATCATCCAGAGAACCACCAAAGTATTTACCGTCCGTTAAAACAGATATTCCGCAAACACCTGCATTTTCATATCCTTTTACCACTTCTTCAACAGAGAAGCTATAATTAATAACATCTTTTGAAGGAGAGCGTCTTTTATGTTCTGCAATAATACCGGAGTTACTTTTTCGTAGATTCTGACTTAATGAAATGCCCTTTCGTTCGAATAGAACAGAAGTTTCCAGTTGTGAAACCGGAATGATTGATTTCTTTAAAGCTACTTCCTTATATTTATCTGCTATAATTTTATCTAAAATAGTCATTTGTTTTTTGTTTATTGTAAGATGTGAAAAGTTTTAGTAAGATGTGAAAAGTCTGTGATACTCACAAGCTTAAGCATAATGAATGGAAAATATTTTATATCTTACTAAAGACATTTTATTTATTTAAATTGTTGTAATTTTTTCAATACTTCTAGTGCTTTACCACTTCGTAAACTTTCTTTTGCGCTTTCAAAACTTTCTTTATAATCCGTTTTATTTACAGTTGCTATTGCTATTGCTGCATTGGCACAAACGACATTACTTTGTGCTTCTGTTCCTTTTCCGGAGATGACATCCATAAATATCTGAGCTGATTCTTCAATGGTATTACCTCCTTCAATTTCATGAGCCTGTAAAGCGCTGATTCCAAAATCAGAAGGATTAATCATTTTTTCGCTTTCATTTGATATAACTTTAGTAGTACCGGTCAGAGAGATTTCATCATATCCGTCCAGAGCATGTAGTATAGAAAAGTTGACTTTTGTGTTTTGGTATAAATAAGCATAAATACGTGCTAGTTCTAAATTAAATACACCAACCATCTGATTTTTCGGAAAAGCAGGATTTACCAGGGGACCTAACATATTAAAGAATGTTTTTACTGCCAGTTCCTTTCTGATAGTACCCACATTTTTCATGGCAGGGTGGAACAGGGGAGCGTGTAGGATACAGATTCCAGCTTCTTCAATAGTCTGTTTTAAAAAGTTAGGATTATTGCTGAATCTGATCCCTAAACTTTCCATTACATTACTCGAACCGGAAATAGAAGAAACACCGTAATTTCCATGTTTTGCTACTTTTATTCCGGCACCGGCAGTGACAAATGAAGCCAGAGTAGAGATATTAAAAGTATCTTTTCCGTCACCTCCCGTGCCACAGAGATCAATGGTATTATAGTCGGACAAATCAACACGAATACAGAGTTCTAATAAAGCATCCCGAAAGCCTTCCATTTCATCTATTGTGATATTACGCATCATATAAACGGTTAGAAATGCCGATATCTGATTCGTATTATAATTTCCTTTTGATATAGCAACCAGTACATTCTTTGCTTCCTCTTTAGAAAGCGTTTCATGATTGATTAGTTGGTTTAATATATTTTTCATTGTAAAATGAGTTGATAGTTGATAGTTTGTTGCTCGCAAAGACGCAGAGTCGCAAAGTTTCTCTGGGTACTGTAACTGAGTACTGAAAACTGAATACTAAACATCAGCTTTTCACCCAGTTTTCTAAAATCTTTTTCCCATAAGGAGTAAGTACTGATTCAGGATGATATTGGACGCCTCTGACATCATATTTTTTGTGACGTAAGGACATAATTTGTCCGTTTTCATCCACGGAAGTTGCTTCCAACACTTCGGGAAGATTCGGGTCGACAATCCAGGAGTGGTAACGTCCCACTTCGATTTCTTTTTCTAGACCGTCAAAAAGAGCTTCATCATCTACTATTATTTTTACTTTAGTAGCAACACCATGATATACTTTTTCAAGATTGATTAGTTTGCCTCCAAAAACTTCTCCTATCGCTTGTTGTCCTAAACAAACTCCCAGAATACTTTTAGTAGGAGCATACGTTTCTATTATTTGTTTTAACATGCCGGCTTCATTCGGTATACCGGGACCGGGAGAAAGTAATATTTTATCAAAAGCTTTTATTTCATCTAAAAAAACTTCATCATTTCTCAGAACTGTTACTTCACAATCCAGATCTTCCAGATAATGAACTAGATTATAAGTGAAACTATCGTAATTATCTATAACTAATATTTTTTTCATTGTTTTTTGGTTGTAAAATGTTTTATGTAAAATGTGAGGCTTTATCTTTAACCGCAAAGAACGCAAAGACTTACACTAGGTTCACAAAGGCTTTTGAAATATTATATATCTAATATTTGATACAGCTGCGTTAAAACGCACCTCTACAAATATCGCACATTGTATGTTTTTCCATTTTCAAATCTTCAAATTATCTCATTTTTCAAATTATATTGTTTCGGCTAATTCCAGTGCTTTATTTAACGCTCCCAATTTATTATAAACTTCCTGCATTTCATTTTCAGGATCAGAAGCAGCAACGATTCCGGCACCTGCCTGATAATGTAGCTGATGATTTTTGCTCAAAAAAGTTCGGATCATAATAGCATGATTAAAGTTTCCTTCAAAATCCATAAATCCGATCGCTCCTCCGTAAAAGGTACGATTTGTGGTTTCTATAGCTTCAATAAGCTGCATTGCTTTGTGTTTTGGAGCACCACTTAAAGTTCCTGCAGGAAAAGTATCTGCGACTACTTGCATGGTTGTTGCTTTATCGTGTAATTGCCCAGTTACTTTTGATACTAGATGAATCACATGAGAGAAGAATTGCACTTCACGATATTTTTCTACTTTTACATCATGACCGTTGCGGCTCAGATCATTGCGAGCTAAATCGACCAGCATAACATGTTCGCTGTTTTCTTTTTTATCTTCTGCTAGTTCTTTTGCCAGAATAGCATCTTGTTCATCATTTCCCGTACGTTTAAAAGTTCCTGCAATAGGATGAATTTCTGCTTTTCGGTTTTTAACCACTAATTGTGCTTCCGGAGAAGAACCGAAGATTTTAAAATCACCATAATCAAAAAAGAACAGATAAGGAGAAGGATTAATACTTCTTAGAGCGCGATATACATTAAATTCATCTCCTTTAAAGTGTTGGGAAAAACGACGGGATAATACTAGCTGAAATACATCTCCTCTAAAACAGTGTTTTTTTGCCAGTTCTACATTTTCTTTAAATTCCGAGTCTGTCAGATTAGAAACAGGTTCATTTTCTTTAGAAAAACGATATGAGGAGAAGTTTTTTTGCTGTAGTATTGCTTCAATTTCGGAGATATTGTTTTTCCCGTCTAAACTATGACAAAAAATAAAAGCTTCATTCTTGAAGTGATTAATCGCAATGATATTTTGGTAAATAGCATAATAGAGATCCGGTATAGCTAAATTATCTTTCTTTTTAGTAATAGTGACTGTTTCAAAATAACGAACTGCATCATATGCGATATAGCCAAACAAACCGTTATTGATGAACTTGAAATCATTATTCTCTGTTTGAAATTGTCTGGCAAACAGGTGGATTGTTCCCGGTATATTTGTGTTTTTATCAATATTTATTTTATTTGAAGAACCATCAGGGAATTTTTTGACAATCGTTTCATTTTCTATCTGGATTGAAGCTATGGGATTACAGCAGATATAAGAAAAACTATTATTGTTAGCATGATAATCACTACTTTCCAGTAAAAGACTGTTGGGGAATTTATCACGTATTTTCAGATAGACACTAACCGGGGTTATAGTATCTGCCAGAATTTGTTTATGATGTGTTTTTAAAGAATAGTTTTTCATTTTGTATGTTGTTGTATTGTGTTCAGTATGGATCAAAAAAAAGGCTTGTCGTGATGACAAGCCTTTTTATATATCTATTTAAAAATGTATAGCAGGTTTCGCTCACGAATTTCGACGTAAGTTACTCCACCACCAAATATTATTTAAAACTATGTTGTTCATATTTCTGATTTGAGCTACAAATATATAAAAATAATTTTTACTTATGCAAGCCTGTTTTGAAAATATTAGCTTCCTAATAGTTCCATAAGAGCAACAGCGCCGATTTTTGTTCCAAGCGGAATAGCTTCAATATCTACAAGATAATCACCGTTATGAGGAAAAAACGGAAATTGTTTTCCTTCACTTTTTGCTTTTTTAAATGTTTCCGGGTTAACAATTCCCACGTTTATATAAGCATACGCTTTTTTAGAGTTATCAGGAAGCAAATGATGAAAATCTTCTGAACCCATAAGGACAGGGAAGCCTTTAAAGAATTTCTCCTCCGGTAAGAAGCTTTTTAATGCAGTAGTGATTTGTGCTGTCATTTTTTCATCATTGACCAAAGGTGTTGAATGCCCTTTCATAACTGTTGTAGGGTACATTTTTTCAGGGAGATTGTAGGTCGAAGCAATGCTTTTATTGATACGGTCGATGTTTTCCAGCATAATGTTTCTGTCTTTATTATTAAACCATCGTAAATTAATTTTTAACTGAGCAGAAGAAGAAATGACATTGTTATCAGTACCTGCATGAATCGCACCAACTGTTAATACGGCAGCATTTTGAGGATTGATTGCTCTGCTGATTATATTCTGATACAGACCTACAGCATTACTTGCCATAATAACAGCATCTTTAGTTAAATGGGGAGAAGAACCATGTCCGCCTATTCCGTAAAATGTAACATCTAACTGATCGGTTCCTGCCATACGTGTTCCTGCTTCACAGACCACAGATCCAAGTGGAATAGGCATAGTATGCATACCGAATAAATAATCTGGCTCAGGTACACCTTTGCTATACATTCCATCAGCTACCATAGCTTTTGCTCCCATAATAATTTCTTCGGCAGGCTGAGCGACAAAAACAACAGTACCTTTCCAATGCTCTTTCATTGCAGCAGTAACTTTTGCAACTCCCAATAACCAGGTTGTATGAGCATCATGTCCACAGGCGTGCATGGCAGGCACTTCATTACCATCTTTATCCAGAACTGTTTTTGTATTAGCGTATGGTAATCCGGTTGTTTCTTTTACAGCATTTGCATCCATATCGGCTCTGTACATTACAATTGGACCCTTTCCGTTTTCCATAATGCCTACAACGCCCGTTTTACCAATACCAGTAATTACTTTATAACCTAATGCTTTAAGCTCTTTTGCTACAATAGCTGAAGTGCGTTCTTCCATAAAGCCCAACTCCGGATTAGAATGTATATCCTTAAAAATAGTTTTTAGTCGAGTAGCATCCGCATCAACTAATTTATTGATTTTATCCGTTTTTTTGCTGTTTTGACTGTATATACTATCTACCGATAAACTGGTTATTATTAGTAATGCAAGCGTAATTGTGTGTAAAAGTTTATTCATAATTTTTTAATTTAAAAGATTAACAACTAAAGTATTGTTTTTATTTTATAAAACCGATTTTTTTTATTAAAAAATATTTATTAAGTTAATATCGTAAATTATCTATTCTAAAATAAGTTTTTTATGAATTATAAGAGAAAAAAGTATCAGATGTAGATTCTTATAGACTTTTATTGTTTTTTAGATAGATTAAAGTCTATTGATTATTTTGAATACTTTAAGTGTAAGAGACTTTAAGTATATAGAACAGAATTTATTTATAGAATTTAAATAGAAATAAAATCAGGTGTTAAAGGCGATGTTTTGTGACTTTTTTGAATAAAATAGAATTGGATTAGTTATAAATTTTGAAAAAATATAATTTTAATTGTTCTGTATTAGAAAAATGTTATATGTTTGTAGTGTTAAAAAACACAATAGAAATGAAAAATCATGTTTTAAACATAATGCAATGCGGATGCTGCTCAGAAAATGAGGAGTGTTCTGCTGTATGTTAGTGTTAATAAAACATTTATCCTATATGCAAAACTCCTCAATCCGATTGAGGAGTTTTTTTTGATTAAAAAATAAAAAGTATAGTTTTAATAAATTTAAAAATATGAATACAGATTTAAACATAGCAACAATAATAGCATTTACAGTAATGTGTATGATGATGTGTTGTATGCGAAATTTCGCAAGAGGTTATCTGTATTATTATTTGCTGTAAATATATAAAAAGCAGTATTAGATACTATAAGCCTCTTGATTTCAGGAGGCTTTTTTTATACCCAATAGTTAGAGTTTGTCCCTAAATAAAACAGTAAAAATAATGGATGAAAATAATATTAATAAACTGAAACAAAATAAAAACGTAGAAGAAAGTCTGAAATTTTTGACAGAAATCATTTCTGGTAAAATAGTGTTTTCTACCAGTTTTGGTATTGAAGATCAGTTAATTACAGATATTGTGTTTTCTCAACAGCTAAAAGATATTGAAGTTTTCACGTTGGATACAGGCAGATTATTTCCTGAAACGTATGCTGTATGGGATAAAACACAACTTCAGTATCAGCAAAAGATCAAAGCGTATTACCCGGATACTAAAAATATAGAAAAGTTTGTAGATGAAAAGGGGATTAATCCTTTTTATGAAAGTGTTGATCTGAGAAAACAATGTTGTTATATCCGAAAAGTAGAGCCATTGCAGAGAGCATTAAAAGAGGTAAAAGTATGGATAACAGGGTTAAGAGCAGAGCATTCTTTAAATAGAAATACCCTTGATATCCTTCAATGGGATGAGCAGTATCAGTTGTATAAATACAGTCCGTTACTGCACTGGACAACGGATGAAGTAAAAGAATATGTGACAAAAAAAGGAGTTCCTTATAATGTCCTGCACGATAAAGGGTTTGTGAGTATCGGTTGTGCCCCTTGTACAAGAGCGATCAGAGAAGGGGATGATTTCAGAGCAGGAAGGTGGTGGTGGGAAGATACTTTAAAGAAAGAATGCGGGTTACATAATTCATAATAAATAGTTCATATTAAGAACAATAACTAAAAATATATACCATGAGTGATTCAAAAAAGTATTTAGATCAGTTAGAAGATGAAGCAATTTATATTCTTCGTGAAACAGCAGCTCAGTTTGAAAAGCCTGCACTATTATTTTCCGGAGGGAAAGATTCGATAGTTTTAGTACATCTGGCTCTAAAGGCTTTTCGTCCGGGGAAACTTCCTTTTCCTTTAGTGCATATCGATACCGGGCATAATTTTCCGGAAGCAATAGCTTTCCGGGATTATCTCGCAGATCAAACAGGAGAAAAATTAATTATAGGTTCAGTCGAAGAGAGTATCAGAAAATATAATCTGAAAGAAACACAAGGACGTTTTCCTTCCAGAAATGCATTACAGACTTATGCTTTATTAGATACCATTCAGGAACATGAATTTGATGCCTGCATAGGCGGAGCCAGAAGAGATGAAGAAAAAGCCAGAGCAAAAGAGCGTATTTTTTCTGTTCGTGATGATTTTGGTCAGTGGGATCCAAAACTTCAGCGTCCGGAATTATGGGATATACTGAATGGAAAAGTTCAGAAAGGACATAACGTTCGCGTATTTCCGATAAGCAACTGGACAGAGCTAGACGTCTGGAATTATATTCAGAAATATAATATAGAATTGCCTAATCTCTATTTTGCTCATGATAGGGAATGTATTGTTTATCAGGATAAATTGGTTGCAACTTCTGAGTTTATCCAGCCATTGCCAACGGATACTGTGGTGGTAGAAAAAGTAAGATACAGAACTGTAGGGGATATGACTTGTACAGCAGCAGTTCCTTCAGAAGCTTCAACCATAGAAGATATAATAGAGGATATCATTCAAACTAGAATTAGCGAAAGAGGACAGACCCGATTAGATGATCAGCTGTCTGAGGCAGCAATGGAAGATCGAAAAAAACAGGGGTATTTTTAAGATTTACGAAAACAGAATTAAGAGAATTTGAAAATGAGATAATTTGAAGATTTGAAAATGAATGTTAGAGAAAAGAAGAAAGAGATAAAGTATTCAGGAAAACTTTGTGACTCTGCAACTTTGAAACTATCTATTATTAACGATCAACTATAAAAACTTTTGTGAACCTAGCGTAAGTCTTTGCGTTCTTTGCGGTTAAAGATAAAGCTGAGAACTATTAATTAAAAACTATCAACTGATTTAAACTAAAAACGAAATAAAAATGAAAACATTAAAATTTATAACAGCCGGAAATGTAGATGATGGAAAGAGTACCTTAATAGGTCGTTTACTTTATGATTCTGACAGTATCCATACAGATCAGTTGGGAGTACTGCAAAAGCAAACGAAACAAGAAGGTATTGCTATTGATCTGTCATTAATTACAGATGGATTACGCGCTGAACGGGAACAGGGAATAACAATTGATGTTGCTTATAAGTATTTTTCAACTAAAAAAAGAAAATTTATTATTGCTGACGCTCCTGGACACGAGCAATATACCCGAAACATGATAACTGGAGCATCAAATTCTGATTTAATTATACTTCTTGTTGATGCTCGAAAAGGAATTACCGATCAGACAAAAAGACATGCTAGTATAGGCTCTTTAATGGGGATTAAAAAAGCCATTATTGCCGTTAATAAAATTGATTTGATCGATTATTCAGAAGCTATTTTTAATAGTATTAAAAATGATTTTGAAAAAATAAAAGATAATCTCAATTTTGATGAAATAGCTTATATCCCGGTAAGTGCTTTGATAGGAGATAATATTGTAGAAAAATCAGATAGAACACCTTGGTTTGAAGGAGATACATTACTAAGTACTTTAGAAAATATTGAAATTTATTCTAATGAAGATTTAGCTTCCCGTTTTCAGGTGCAGTGGGTCATTCGCCCCAAAGATGAAGAAAATCATGATTACAGAGGATATGCCGGGCAGATATTAAGCGGATATTATCAGATAGGAGATTTAGTTACCATTCTGCCTTCCGGAATAAGGACAGAAATTATACGAATAGAAAAACATCAGGAAAATATAGATAAGGCTATAGCAGGAGAAAATGTTGTTCTGCATTTAGCAAATAATATAGATATCAGTCGTGGTGACAGCGTTGTAAAAACGGAGGAACTTCCAATAATATCTAATCAGTTAAAGACCTGGATATGCTGGCTTGATAATGCTCCACTACAAATAGGGAAGACTTATATATTACAACATCGATTCAAAACCGTTCGTGTAAAAATCGAATCTATTGATAAAAAATGGGATGTTAATAAATGGAAGTTTGAGGAAACAAAGGAAGTACAGCTCAATGATATAGGACAAATCTCATTACGCTCCGGTCAGCCTTTATTTTTTGATGCCTTTGAAGAAAATCCAAAAAGTGGAAATGCTATTTTAGTAGATGAAACCACATTTAATACCGTAGGAGCATTGATGTTTCTGTAAAAGAGTATGATTTAGGTTTCTCCTGTAAGGTTTTTTGAACCCTGTAGGCTTTAGATATAAACATAAAGTTATTGAAGTAGTTTTAAAATTAAAAAAAGAAAAAACAGAGATGAATATAAAACATAAAGGAAGGGTGATTTTAGCCGGAGCAGGTCCTGGCGATCCTGATTTAATAAGTGTAAAAGCGCTGAAATATTTACAGAGTGCAGATGTGATTCTGACAGACCGATTAGTGTCACCGGAAATGATTAGTGATAATGCTAAAAAAGAGGCTGTAATAATTTATGTAGGCAAACAATGTTCAAAAGGAATACATACTCCTCAAAGTGAGATTAATGCATTAATGGTGGAGTTTGCACAGCAGGATAAATTAGTATTACGGTTAAAAGGAGGAGATTCATCATTGTTTTCTAATATTTTAGACGAACTGGAAGTGCTAAAGGAAAATCAGATTCCATATGAAATTGTACCGGGGATTTCTGCTGCATTTGGAGCTGCTGCTTATACCGGAATTCCTCTGACAGCCCGTGAACATGCTCGTGGTGTCCGTTTTCTAACTTTATTTGATCTGAATTCAGTAACGAATACACAATGGACAGACTGGGCAGGGACAGAAGATACTTTAGTTTTTTACATGAGTGGGCAACGATTACATCAGTTAGCAGATCATTTAGTAGTAAATCGTATAGATGCAACTAAAGGAATAGCAGTAATACAACAGGCAACAACTCCTTTTCAGAAAACAAGTATTTTTTCATTTGAAGAATTAAAAACAAAGAAATTACCGGAATTTGAGTTTGTTCCTACCTTAATAATCATAGGGAATGTAGTGCGTCTTCATGAGCAATATTCCTGGTTTAAGGAGCAACCAGAAACAAGTTCCTATTTTGATAACCATATAACAAATTTACAATATGCTGTCTGATAATAAATTAGTGCTGTTAAAAGATTTAACGAAACAGTATTCAAGAGAAGATATTATCTGGGCGAGTGGCTATCTTGCCGGATTTTTAGAGCAAAACAAACCAGAGTCGGCTCCTGCTGCAATACCAGCTGTTTCAATACCGGTTGTTTCAGTTAAACCAACTATTATTTATGGAACTGAAACAGGAAATTCCAAAAAACTGGCTTCACAGTTACAGGCAATATTAAAGAAAAATAAAATTCAGTCTAAAGTTTTTGATGCTTTTCAGTATCCATTAGAAAAAATAGACAAAGAAGACTTTATAATTGTCATAATGAGTACTCAGGGAGAAGGAGATCCTCCACAAAATGCCATAAAGTTTTTTGATAATCTGAGTAATTCTTTTGTTGATCTGTCAAAAGCAAAATTTGCTGTTTTGGGGTTAGGAGATTCTTCCTATCCTTTATTTTGTAAAGCAGGAGAAGTAATAGATCAGCAATTAGAACGATTAGGAGCACAGCGTGTACTTCCGTTTTTACAGGCAGATGTTGATTATGTTCCTGTTGCAGAAGGCTGGTTTGGAGAATTACTGAAAATCGTTCAGAATTTTGGAATAAAATCCACAGAGATTTCAGAGAAAAATAGTACGGAAGTTGCTTCCGTTTCTACCAGAAAAACCTATACCGGAGTTATAAATCATAAAATAGTACTGAATGATACAGGGTCTAATAAAGAAACCTATCATATTGAAATCGTAACAGATGAAGAAATTGTTTATGAACCAGGTGATTCCATAGGGTTTTATCCAAAAAATGATAAAAATGAAGTCACGGAAATAGTTGCTTTTTTCGGAGGAGAACAAAAAGAGAAGTTTCTTGATAAGAACATCAGAGGTTTGTCTAAAAAGTCATTAGATGCTTTCGCAAATTTGTTTCAGACGGAAATAACAGAAGATAAAGCTGATCTACTTGATATTTTAAAAAAATATTCTAAACCGGATTCTGTTACTGCAGATGCTGTAATTGCATTACTTCATTCCGTGGCACCACGTTTGTATTCCATATCATCATCATTAGAAGCCCATGATGGAGAGGTTCATATTACTGTAAATTTAAATACATTCAGTATAGACGGAACTCAGAAAACAGGTTGGTGTTCTCAATTCCTGGCAGATTATCCAAAAGATGAAATTATAGAGTTTTATATCCATAAGAACCGGAATTTTAAACTACCGGAGGATGATAAAGATATTATTATGATCGGTCCGGGGACAGGAATAGCTCCTTTTAGAAGTTTTTTGGCCCATCGTGATGCAACCGGAGCAGAAGGGAAAAACTGGCTGGTTTTCGGAGAACAGTATTTCGTATCGGATTTCTATTATCAGACCGAAATTCAGGAATGGTTATCCACAGGAGTGCTGACCAAATTAGATACTGCTTTTTCAAGAGATCAGAAACAGAAAGTATATGTACAGGATCGATTGAAGCAAAACGCTAAAGAAGTATATGAGTGGATTACTAATGGAGCTTACATTTATGTTTGCGGTCAAAAGAATCCGACGAGTACAGATATTGAAAATACTCTTCTGGAAATTATTTCAGCAGAACAAAACCTGAGTATTTCCGAAGCAAAAGTAGTTTTAGAAACTCTCGAGACGGAAGGACGCTATCAAAAAGATGTGTATTAAAGAGATAAAGTATTCAGTACTCAGTTACAGTACCCAGTAAGGCAGTATTCAGTCGCAGTTCCCTGCTTCGCAAAGTCTCTGACTTTGAGAATGTGTTGGTCAGTCAGAGACTGACGTTACAGGTTAATATATTATGATGTTTTACAAAGGTCAGGAGACTTTTGATCACAGCTACAAAGTCGGAGACTTTGCTGAGCAGAAGCAATGGATAAAATAAAAACTAAATAAAGAACAATATGCAGTTCACAATAAAAGTTGTCACTATCAACTATCAACTATCAACTATCAACTATCAACTAAAAAATAACCAGATATGAGTAATGATAAATTATCACCAATAGAAGGAATAAAAGTAAAAAGTGATGGACTTCGAGGTACTTTAAAAGAAAGTTTAACCGATAATCACACAGGAAATGTACGTCCTGATGATGAAGCGCTTGTTAAGTTTCACGGAATGTATGTTCAGGATGACAGAGACAGAAGAGCAGAAAGAGCAGAAAAAAAACTGGATAAACTCTATTCTTTCATGATTCGTCTACGTATTCCGGGAGGTGTAATTACCTCCGATCAGTGGCTTGCTACTCATGATATTTCCGAAGAGTACGGTACAGGAACAATTAAAATAACAACCCGTCAGACCGTTCAGTTACATGGCTTATTAAAACATCAGCTGCAACCCACAATTCAGGGTTTTTTATTAGCTAAATTAGATTCAATAGCAGCTTGTGGTGATGTTAACAGAAATGTGATTTGTAGTTCACATCCTCAGGTTTCTCCATTGTTTCAGCAGATTTATGATTATGCAGATAAGATTTCAACCCTATTGCTGCCTAAAACACAATCATTTTATGAGATATGGATAGACGGTGAAAAAATTTATGAACGTTCACAGGAAGCAGATCCTTTATATCAGGATCGTTATTTACCTAGAAAATTTAAGATTGCTATTGCTATTCCTCCCACGAATGATGTAGATGTTTTTGCAAATGATATTGGTTTGATAGCTATTATTAGAGAAGGAGAATTAAAAGGGTTTAATATTGCTATAGGAGGAGGACTTTCAACCACACACGGAAATCCGAATACCTATTCTCGTCTGGCTACTATTATTGGATTTACAGATACAGAAGAAAAAACATTGAAAGCTGTTTATGAAGTTCTTGCCATTCAGAGAGACTATGGAAATAGAAGTGACAGAAAACTAGCACGATTAAAGTATACTATAGACAGATTAGGAATTGATAATTTTAAAAAAGAACTAGAAAGCCGAATTGGATTTGAACTTCTTCCGGAAGAAAAATATAAATTTACAGAAAGAAATGATCGTTACGGATGGCAGGAAAATGATAAGCAAAAATGGTTCTATACCTTATTTGTAGAACATGGTGTCGTTAAGCCTTATCAGAAACAGTTTTTATATGAATTAGCTCAGTTACAAGTTTCAGATTTCAGATTTACCTGTAACCAGAATCTGATCTTAGGAGATATTGCTGCTGAAAACAAAGAAAAAGTTCAGGAATTATTGAAGAAGTTTGAAATAGAAGATAAGGATAGTCCTATGAGAAGGAGTTCTATGGCGTGTGTTGCAATGCCTACCTGTCCTTTAGCTCTGGCCGAAGCTCAACGATATTTACCGGAACTGGTGACTAAGCTCGAACCTTTTTTAAAGAAACATCAATTAGAGCAGGATGAAATAAGTATCCGAATGACAGGTTGTCCAAATGGTTGCGGACGTTCTTATTTGGCAGAAATAGGATTTGTAGGAACAGGTCCCGGACAATATAACCTAATGCTGGGAGGAGATCGTTTAGGAAATCGATTAAATCAGATGTATAAAAAACAACTTACAGAGGATGAGATCCTCATAGAGTTGGATAGTCTTTTTGAACAGTATACAAAAGAAAAAGACCAAGATGAGACATTTGGAGATTTTACCTATAGAAAGTTCTTTTCCGATAATTAAACAGAGTAGAGTAAGAATAACTATTCTTACTCTACTCTGTTTACCAGTTAGGATTTAATGAGATAGTGTTAGATTTTCATTATTTCATATATTCTTTTTAAAAAACAAATAACATATGGAGAACACATTATTTCCAATATTTTTAAAAACAGATACCTTTCGTTTTCTTATCGTAGGAGGAGGAAAGATAGGTTTAGAAAAAACAGAAACACTATTAAGACAAAATCCATTAGCAGTTATTAAAATTATTGCAAAACAGATTAGTGATGATTTGAGGCAGTTATTGAAGGATTATCCCCATCTTGAGTGGGAGGAGCGTCCTTTTGAAAATAAAGATTTAGTATTTACTGATTTTCTGATAATAGCAACAGATGATGCAGAACTGAATCGCAGAATAAAAGACAAAGCTAATGAAAAAGGAATTTTAGTTAATGCAGCCGATCAGCCCGATTTATGTGATTTTTATCTGGGTTCTATTGTAAATAAGGGACATTTGAAAATAGCTATTTCCACTAACGGAAAATCTCCGGTATTGGCAAGGCGCTTACGGGAACATCTTGAAGAAGCAATTCCGGCAGATATTCATCAGAGTATTGAGAATTTGAATGCTTTTAGGAACAGACATAAAGGAGATATTCAGGCAAAATTAGCTTCTCTTAATGAAGTTACAGCCGGATTAGTAGATAAAGAACTGAACAGGAAAGAAAAGAAGAGATATAAGAAACTTGCTTTTGAACTTACCATTGTTTTTCTGGCTCTTTTTATTGGATATGGATTATCATCCGTTATCTCTATACAGGATATGAGAGGATATCTATATGAAATTCCACCTGCATTTTATGCTATGGTATTCGTTGGTTTTTTTGCTCAGATGGTTGATGGAGCAGTTGGGCTAGGATATGGAGTAACCTGTGCTACCTGTATGATGCTTTTTGGTATAAAATTGCCAGCTATAAGCGGAAGTATCCATACTGCCGAAATGTTTTCAAGTGGTATTAGTGGATTTTCCCATTATAAGTTTGGAAATGTCAATAAAAAACTACTTCTCTGGTTGGCAGTACCAGGAGTTATCGGAGCTGTATGCGGTTCTTTATTACTGATTTATCTTGGAAATAAATATGAGACTATTACATATGGTATTTTAGCTAGTTATACAATGGTTATTGGAATTCGATTAATAATCATTGCTTTTCGAAAAAAAATCGTTAAAAAAAGAGTGAAACATACAGGAGTACTGGGGTTTTCAGGGGGTCTTTTTGATGCCTTTGGTGGTGGTGGATGGGGACCAATAGTGACTTCCACGCTTTTGGCAAAAGGAAGAAAATCCCGTTATGTAGTAGGAACAGTAAGTTTAGCAGAGTTTTTTGTAACCTTTGCTGCTTCCATTACTTTTTTTGCTTTTTTAGGAGTAAGTCACTGGTATATTGTTGCAGGGTTAATATTAGGAGGTTCAATCGCAGCTCCTTTAGCAGCAAGATTAGCAGGGAGATTACCACAAAGAATCGCCATACTTGCTGTAGCTTTTCTGGTTATTGTATTTAGTATAAGAATGTTATTTAAAGTTATAGAAACAATATTTTAAATATTCTATAATGAAAAACTATTTCAGGATGAGGTCTGTTTTTAAATTAAAAAAGAGGTTGTTACGAAAATAACAACCTCTTTTTACGATCAAGAGTAATTAATTTAGGTATTAGAATTGTAATTCCACTACTAAATCAAAATTATTAGAAATGGCTTTATCTCCTAAACTATCGAAGAAACTATCTGACGCATATTTCACATCATATTTACTTCTGTCAATTTTGAATGCAGTTGTTGCCTGATTTCCATTAACAGTGATATCAAAACTCACAGAATTTGTTTTATCTTTTATAGTTAAGTCAGCCGTTACAGTATAAATACCTTTACCTTTATTTGCTATTTTTTTAAATACTAATTTTGAAGTAGGATATTTTTCTGTTCCGAAGAAATCATCAGATTTTAAGTGACCATCTAGTTTTCCTTTGTATTCACCTGTAAGATCCGTAGTTGAGATAGAGTTCATATTGATAGTAAAAGTACCTCCTGCTAATTTTTCTCCTTTAAAAATCAGTGTACCTTCTTTCAGGTCAATTGTTCCTTCATGAGAACCTCCCACTTTGTAACCTTTCCATGTAATCTTGCTTTTTGAAGCCTCTACTTTTTTCTGAACATTCTGAGCTGTAGTGTTTAATGTACCTAATGCAACGATTAATGCAATTGCGATTGTCTGAATTTTTTTCATAGTTAAAATATTAATTTATTAAAAAGAGTTTGGATTATATATTGATAAATAAGTCATTATGGTTTTTTCTTACTTTGGCATAATGTTGAGTAGTATCGTCTTCTGCTCTGTAACCTATTGCAGCAATTACAGAAGCATTTAATCCTAATGCATTTAATCCCAGTATTTCATTGAATTGTTCTCGTTCAAATCCTTCCATTGGCGTAGCATCAATATCTAATTCCGCAGTAGCAGTTAATAGGTTAGCTAAAGCCAGATACGTTTGTTTAGAAGTCCAGATGTTTCGGTCTTCTTCTGGTAAAGTAGATATTTTAGATTTCATAAAATTACCCATGCCTTCTAAATTTTCTGTTGGAATATTTCTGATCCGACTTACATTATTTACATAAGCATCGATTTCGTGGTCTCCAAAATTGGTAATGTTTGCAAAAACAAAAAGATGAGAAGCATCTGTAATTTGTGTCTGTCCCCATGCAACAGGTTTTAATTTTTCACGAATATCTTTATTTTCGATTATTAAAACCTTATAAGGCTGTAATCCATAAGAAGACGCACTTATTTGTACTGCTTTTTTTATAATTTCTAAATCTTCATTAGATATTTTTTTAGAAGCATCATATTTTTTTGTTGCATATCTCCAGTTTTGAAGGTCAAGGAATTTTTTCATTTTGATATTTATTTTTTTATTCTTAATTTTTCTAATAAAAAGTTTAATTTTTCTAATTCTGCCTCAGTCAGATTATCAGTAAAATAGTTATTATACTCTATAACCAGAGGATCTAATATTGTTAACAGATCTAACCCTTTTTGAGTAATAAAAATCTCTATTTTTCTTCTATTCTCAGGGCATACATTTCTTGTAACCAGATCTTTTAGAAGTAATTTATCTACTAATCTTGTTGTATTACTGGTTCTGGCAAGCATTCTTTCCTGAATAACAGACATATTTGCAGGAGTCCCTTTTTGCCCTCTCAGAATCCTGAGAACATTGAATTGTTCTTCTGAAATCTCATGTGGTTTTAAAACTTCATTGAATTTATCTGCCATCAAATTTTTAGTATATGAAATGTTTAATATTGTTCTTGTTCCAATACTAAGCTGAGCTTTTGTTTTTATAACATCTTCTATCTTCATTTGTCTATACTTTATTTGTTGGTACAAATGTAGTATATTTTTTATTTGTATCTACAAATTACAGGTTAATATTTTGTTAAATGCAAACGAAAGAAGTGTAATGTGGGTATTTACAGCATGTTTTTTTTTGAAAAGTAGGAGAGGATGAAACAATTTGTAAAAACAGATATTTTCTTATTAAAGAAATTAAAATCTACTATTTGTTTTTTTGTTAAAAGTATAATATTTTTGATAAAAAATTAAAAAATGAACTTAACACAGGAAGATTGGGTGTCTCAGCTTAAAGCAGATAATAACGCTGTAATTTTAGATGTCAGAACATCAGATGAGTTTAACAGAGGAATTATAGAAGGAGCGATAAATATTGATATCTATAAAGGACAGGGTTTTATTTATGAAGTAGAAGAGCTGGATAAGTCCAAAAACTATTATGTGTACTGTCATGCAGGAGCAAGAAGCGGTCAAGCTTGTGCCATAATGCAGCAACTGGGATTTAAAAACACTTATAATCTGGTAGGAGGTATGATGGAATGGCGGGGAGATATAGTAAATCCAGGGTTTTAAAATAAGGGAACGAGTTGATAATTAATAGTTTTTTTGTAAAAAGTGAAATGTTATTAGGAGTTCTACTAACTTTAAATCTTAAACAAATCTCTCTATATTTGTTGGCTGATTTTTTGAGGATGGCGACAGAAAACTTCTTATTCTGCTAATTTCTTTAGTTTAGAAATATCTTTTAATATAATTTTTTTACCCACTAATTCGATCATTTCACTTTTATTAAAGTCAGATAATAAACGAATACAGGATTCAGTTGCAGTACCGATCATACTTGCTAGTTCTTCTCTTGACAATTGTATTTTCAGGGTTTTATCAATATTTACACCAAATGTTTCATAAAGACTAAGTAAAGTTTGAGCTAATCTTTCCTTTACATTTTTTTGTGCCATATTGACCATAAAGTCATCTGCTTCCTTTAAACTGTGGCAAACCGTTTTCATTACGTTCATAGAGAACTGGTTGTTTTTGTCAAAGAGTTTCATGACTTCCTGCCTTGGTATAAAACACACTTCCATATCTTCCAGAGCTACAGCACTAAGGTTGACCGGTTCTTCACTAATCATAGAACGTTGTCCTAGTAATTCACCTTTAGTTACCAGTTTAATGATTTGATCTTTACCATTTGTACTAAGCTTAGTTAATTTACAGACACCATCTTTTATACAGTAGATACCATTTACATTCTCACCTTCATCAAATATAACTTCACCTTTTTTGACCGTATAAGAAGATTTACAATCTGAAAGGCTTAAAAGTTCTTCTTTAGACAGCGCTTTTAAAGAGCTAAACTCTCTTATAATACATTGTTCACATTTTCCCATAACTTAATAAATACCTATTATTTTTGCAAAGGTACTAAAAACATGATAATTATCATTCTTTTTATGGAGTAAAAGTGACATCTTTGCCCCAGGTAAAGAGTTAGAATATGGATCAGAAAGAGTGTTACCATTGTGGTAATTCGGCGGAAGATACAGTAATTACATTTGATGATAAGAATTTTTGTTGTAACGGTTGTAAAACAGTTTATGAGATTTTTAGCAGCAATGATTTGTCGTACTATTATGATTTTCAATCTTCCCCGGGTGCGATTCCACAAGAAATGAATGGGAAATTTGATTTCCTTGATAATGATAAAATTGTAGATAAACTACTTGATTTTAAGGAGGATAATATTCAAATTATCACACTCTATATTCCTCATATCCATTGCAGTTCCTGTATATGGATCTTAGAAAATCTTCAGAAATTAAATTCGGGAATCAGTAGTTCTCAGGTAAACTTTCCGGAAAAAACGGTCAGAATAACTTATGATCCGTCTGTTTTTCCTGTAAAAGAACTTGTTTTACTGTTAAGTGCTATTGGATATGAACCTTATATTAGTCTTGATAATTTTGAATCCGGCAAGAAAAATATAGATAGAAGTTTAATTTATAAAGTAGGAGTTGCGTTTTTCTCTTTTGGAAACGTGATGTTGCTTTCTTTTCCTGAATATTTTGAAGTTGAAGAATTCTGGCTAGATCAGTACAAAGGTTTTTTCCGTTGGCTAATTTTTGCTTTATCATTGCCTTCACTATTTTATGCTGCCAGTGGTTATTTTATATCCGCATATAAGAGTCTGAAATATAAGCGACTGGATATTGATGTGCCCATTGCTTTAGGTTTACTGGTAATGTTTGTGAGAAGCACCTGCGATATTGTTTTCGGTTGGGGACAAGGGTATTTTGACAGTTTAACAGGGTTGGTGTTCTTTATGTTATTAGGAAAATTATTCCAACAGCAGACCTATAGCTTTTTATCTTTTGAAAGGGATTATAAATCCTATTTTCCGATTGCAATTACACGCGTTGATAAAGAAGGTAAGGAAGAATCTGTTCAGGTCTATGATATTGTTGCTGGAGACAGACTGTTGATCAGAAATCAGGAACTAATTCCTGTAGATGGTATTTTTATTAAAGGAGATGCTGAGATTGACTACAGTTTTGTAACAGGAGAAGCAGTTCCTGTGCATAAAAAATCAGGGGATACTATATATGCAGGAGGAAAGCAGATTTCCGGAGTAATTGAAATGGAAGTATTACATTCTGTCTCTCAGAGTTACCTGACTAAATTATGGAGTAATGATGTGTTCCAGAAAAAATCTACTCAGGATTATAAAACGATAACAGATAAGTTAAGTCGTTATTTCACTCCGTTTTTATTGATATTGGCATTTGTTTCCTTCGGATACTGGATATTTATAGATGTAGATACCGCTTTTCATGTATTTACAGCTATTCTGATCGTTGCGTGTCCTTGCGGACTGGCGTTGACAGCACCATTTACATTAGGGAATATTTTGCGTATTCTTGGTAACAGAAAGTTCTATCTTAAAAACATGATAGTTATTGAACAGATGTCTAAGATTGATACACTCGTTTTTGATAAAACAGGAACCATAACCACAAATAAAAAATCAAGTATTATTTATGAAGGAGTTACTTTATCTCAAGAAGATAAAGTGATTGTGAAAAATGCATTAAGAGGATCAAATCATCCATTGAGTAGAATGTTATATGAGTTTTTGCCTTTTGAGTCGCTTCAGGATGCCGTTCAGTTTGAAGAGATCGTGGGTAAAGGTATTCTTGCTCGTGTGGGAGATCATGATGTTAAAGTGGGGTCTGCCTCCTTTGTAGGAGGTTTAGCTGTAAAAGGAAAAGATCAGACAGAAGTACATATTAGTATTGATAATAACTATATAGGATGTTATATCTTTAAAAATCAATATCGAGAGGGGTTGCCCTCTTTATTTAAAAAATTATCTGAACAATATAAGCTGGTAGTTCTTTCCGGAGATAACGAAGGAGAGCGTAATACATTACAGCAGATTTTACCATCTAATACAGAATTGGTTTTCAATCAAAAGCCGGATCAGAAGTTGTCTTTTATCGAAAATTTGCAACAACAAGGTAATATCGTAATGATGATTGGCGACGGACTTAATGATGCAGGAGCATTAGCACAGAGTGATGTAGGAGTATCTGTTTCAGAGAATGTAAATGTATTCTCGCCTGCCTGCGATGCTATTCTGGATGCTACTGAATTTGAAAAGCTGAACAGATATTTAGTATTAACTAAAAGAGCAATGCGTGTTATTAAAATGAGTTTTGCACTCTCATTAGCCTATAATGTTGTAGGTTTGACATTTGCCGTAACAGGTCATTTATCGCCTTTAGTTGCAGCGATTATTATGCCATTAAGTTCAATTTCCGTTGTTAGTTTTGTGACAATTATGACAAATTATTACGCACAACGTATCTTTAGTGAAAAAAAAACAATAAAATATTAAAAAAATAATTTATTTTTACGCAAAATAATAACCGTTTACATGACAAATGTCATATTTTATTAAAAGAATGTGGGTTAGTTTTGTAACACAAATTTATTAAGAAATGAGTGTCATTTATTTATTAATTTCCATCAGTATTGTGGTAGCCGTTATATTCTTTTTCTCTTTTATCAAAGCAGTAAGGAGCGGTCAATATGATGACTCTTATACACCTTCAGTCAGAATGTTATTTGACGATGAGATCAAAAATGAAACACCAAAAACAAATCAGACAAAACAAGAAAAACAATCATGATTATGGAGATGCAACAATTTTATTACGATAACAAAATTGTAAAGAAGTTCCTTTACGCTACTATACTTTGGGGTGTGGTAGGGATGCTGGTAGGGTTATTACTAGCAGTAATGTTTTTATTCCCCAATATTACCGACGGTATTTCATGGCTTAGTTTTGGTCGATTAAGACCTTTACATACCAATGCAGTAATTTTCGCTTTCGTAGGTAATGCAATTTTTGCGGGGATATATTATTCATTACAACGTTTACTGAAAGCAAGAATGTTTTCAGATGTATTGAGTAGTATTCACTTCTGGGGATGGCAGCTTATTATAGTTGCTGCAGCAATTACTTTACCATTAGGTTTTACTTCATCAAAAGAATATGCTGAGTTAGAATGGCCAATAGATATTGCTATTGCCCTTATCTGGGTTACTTTTGGTATAAACATGATAGGTACAATGATAAAACGTAGAGAGAGACATTTATATGTCGCAATTTGGTTTTATCTGGCAACATTTGTAACCGTTGCTGTATTGCATATCTTTAATAGTTTAGAATTACCGGTTTCAGCATTCAAAAGTTATTCGGTATACGCAGGGGTTCAGGATGCTTTAGTACAATGGTGGTACGGACATAATGCAGTTGCATTCTTCCTTACAACACCATTTTTAGGGTTAATGTATTATTTCCTTCCTAAAGCAGCGAACAGACCCGTATATTCTTATAAACTATCAATTATTCACTTCTGGTCACTTATATTCATTTATATTTGGGCAGGACCACACCACTTATTATATTCAGCATTACCAGACTGGGCTCAGAATTTAGGTGTAGTTTTTTCAATTATGTTGCTTTTCCCATCTTGGGGAGGTATGATTAATGGGTTATTAACATTACGCGGTGCTTGGGATAAAGTACGTGTAGATCCTGTTTTAAAATTTTTCGTAGTTGCTATTACCGGTTATGGTATGGCTACTTTTGAAGGACCAATGTTGTCTCTTAAAAACGTAAATGCTATTGCTCACTTTACGGATTGGATCGTAGCGCACGTTCACGTAGGAGCCTTAGCTTGGAATGGTTTCATAACTTTCGGTATGATTTACTGGTTAGTACCTAGATTAACAAAATCAACATTATATTCTATACGTTTAGCAAATTTCCATTTCTGGATTGGAACTTTAGGTATTATTTTATATACAGTTCCTTTATATGTAGCCGGTTTTGCACAAGCTTCAATGTGGAAACAATTTAATCCGGACGGAACTTTAGTGTATGGTAACTTTCTGGAAACTGTGACACAAATTATGCCAATGTATGCATTACGTGCCATAGGAGGAACACTATATCTTATAGGTATGCTTGTATTAGTATATAACGTTATACAAACTGTTAGAAGAGGAAGTGCTATTACAGATGATTTAGCTCAGGCTCCGGCTTTAGTAAGAATTAGTAAAAATCGTATGCGTGGAGAAGGATTTCACGTTTGGTTAGAGCGTATGCCGATACAATTAACAATTTTAGCAACAATTACGATTTTAATTGGTGGAGCAATACAAATTATACCTACTATAGTAGTGAAATCTAATATCCCTACAATTTCAAGTGTAAAACCATATACACCATTAGAATTAGAAGGACGTGATCTTTATATCAGAGAAGGTTGTGTGTCTTGTCACTCTCAGCAAATCAGACCATTCCGTTCAGAAGTAGAGCGTTATGGAGAATACTCTAAAGCAGGAGAATATGTATATGACCATCCATTCTTATGGGGGTCAAAACGTACAGGACCAGATTTAATGCGTATAGGGGGAAAATATTCAGATAACTGGCATTTTAATCATATGTGGGATCCACAAAGTACCTCTGCTAATTCCATTATGCCTGGTTACAAATGGTTAACCAAGAGTGCTTTAAATTCTTCAGATATTCAGAAGAAGATGAGAGTAATGGTTAAATTAGGAGTACCATATACAGACCAGGAAATTGCAAATGCTGATAAAAGTATTGCAGCACAAGGTCAGAAAATAGAGAAAAACCTTTACGGTGATCCTGATTTTGTAAAAAGTTATGAAGCAAGTAAAAAAGCAGCTTTAGCTAACGAAGAAACTTTCATTCCGATGGCTGAACGTGAGATTGTAGCATTGATTGCTTATTTACAAAGATTAGGTACAGATATCAAGATTAAAGATGTTGATAACTCAAATAAATAAGAAATTATGCTAAAATTTATATCAAATCACATGAATACAATTGCTGGGATAGAAATCTATCCCATCATTACCTTGCTTATTTACATAGGTTTTTTTGTAGGTCTGTTTCTTTGGGTGATGACTTATAAAAAAGACAGTATCAAAGCATTGAGCGAGCTACCGTTACAGGACGATGACAATGACAATGACCAATAACCTATATTATACTTTTAAAAGCTTATAAAAATGAAAAAATTAATTCCATCATACGTTAGGGTACCCCTAATATTCGGTTTAGTTTTCCTTGGTATCGAATATGTGGTTGATTCCGGCGATAAACCTGCTTTCATTGAATATCCGATTATAACAGTCTTTTTAGTTGCATTCGTGATACTTTTGATTGCATTAGAAATTATGATAAGTGCAATCGATAATATTACGTATCATTTACTTTCAGAGGAAGAGAAAAAGAAACAGGATCAGCCTCTAAAAGTTAGAATTAAAGAAAGTGCTTTCATGAAGAGATTAATGAAAACATTAACAAAGAGTAAACCAATTGATGAAGAAGGAACTTTGCTATTAGATCATGATTATGATGGTATCAAAGAGCTGGATAACGTTTTGCCACCATGGTGGATATATGGTTTTTATATTTCAATTGTGTTTGCAGTAATATATTTTGTAAGATATGAAGTATTAGGAGGCGATAATCAGATTGCAGAATTTGATAAAGAAATTGCAGCAGCCCAGATTGCAATTGAAGAATATAAGAAAACAGCTGTAGATTTAATTGATGCAAATAATGCAACACTATTGACAGATGCAGGAGATTTAGCTAAAGGCAAAGCAATTTTTGACAGAGACTGCGCTGTATGCCATATGGCAGATGGAGGAGGAGGGATTGGTCCTAACTTTACAGACGATCACTGGATTTTAGGAGGAGGAATTAAAAATGTCTTCCATACTATTACAGAAGGTGGACGTGACGGTAAAGGAATGGTAGCCTGGAAAGCAGTTTTAAAACCATCAGAAATACAACAAGTAGCAAGTTTTATTTTAAGTCTGCAGGGAACTACTCCGGCAAATCCTAAAGAACCAGAAGGAGATATTATATGGACTCCAGCTATGGATTCAGAAGGAGGAGCAGATGATAAAGAAGCTCCGGTTACTGTAACCAATTCAACAGCTGTAACTTTAAACTAAATGCTAAATGGCAATGCGACAACCAGATGAATCTTTTAGAGATGGTATTGGAACAATAAATGAAGAGGGTAAAAGAGCATGGATTTATGCTAAAAAACCAAAAGGTAAGTTTTTTAATTATAGAAAATATGTGAGTTACACATTGTTGGCATTTTTATTGTCGGCACCATTTATCAAAGTGGGAGGTAACCAATTTTTATTATTTAATGTGATCGAAAGGAAATTCAATATTTTTGGATTTCCTTTCTGGCCACAGGATTTTTACCTTTTTGTTATATCAATAATAATTGGTTTAGTATTTATTGCTCTTTTTACTGTTGCTTTTGGTAGAATTTTTTGTGGTTGGATTTGCCCGCAGACCATTTTTCTGGAAATGATTTTCCGAAGAATAGAATTTTGGATAGAAGGAGACAGAGGAGCGCAGATTCGATTAGCAAAACAGGACTGGAATGGAGAGAAAATAAGAAAAAAAGGTTTTAAATGGTTCATTTTTTTCATTGTCTCTTTTATAATTGCTAATGTTTTTTTATGCTACGTTATAGGTAGTGATAATGTAATGAAACTGGTTCACGGAGGACCGTTAGAGAATATAAATACGCTCATAGCTTTATTAATTTTTACAGCTGTATTTTATTTCATATTTGCATGGTTCAGAGAACAGGTTTGTATTATTGTTTGTCCTTACGGAAGATTACAAGGAGCTTTACTGGATACAAAATCAATTATTGTTGCATATGATCACGTACGAGGCGAGAAAGAAGTAGGACGTGCTAAATTCAATAAAAAAGAAGACAGAGTTACATCAGGTAAAGGAGACTGTATTGATTGTTTCCAGTGTGTTCATGTTTGTCCTACAGGTATTGATATCAGAAACGGAACCCAGTTAGAATGTGTGAACTGTACAGCATGTATCGATGAGTGTGATCATATAATGGAAAGTGTCGAATTACCAAAAGGTTTAATACGATATGCATCAGAAGATGAAATTACTAAAAAAGAACCTTTCCGGTTTACACTCAGATTAAAAGGATATACTGCCGTACTTGTTATTCTGTGTGGGTTATTAGTAGGGATGCTATTCCTAAGAACAAGTGTTGAAACAACGATTTTGAGATTACCAGGTCAGTTATTTGAACATAAAGGAGAAAATATCAGCAATGTATTTACTTACAAAATGATCAATAAAACGGTTAAAGATATGGATAGTATTCATTTCAGATTATTATCTCCCAAAGGTGAAATTAAAATGGTAAGAGATCAGTACTTTAAAGTTCAGAAAGAAGGAATGGTTCAGGGAACGTTATTTATTGAGATAAAGCAGTCTTTATTAGAAGGAGATAAGACCAAATTGAAAATTGGAATATACAATGGAGAGGAAGAACTCGAAACTACTACAACCAATTTCTTAGGTCCAAGAAGTTTTTAATTTAATAAAAAACAATATTATGAAAATCAATTGGGGAACAGCTATAGTAATTGCATTTGCTCTTTTTATCAGCTTTATTATGTATTTTGTTATAAAAGTTCAGACGAATACAAAGTATGATAATGAGATGGTCGTTGATGAGTATTATAAGCAGGAATTAGTCTTTGAGAATCAGTTGAACAGAGAACGTAATGGTAGGGATTTAGCTACTAATATTCAGATAATTACATCTGATGAAGGTATAAAAATAGAATTTCCTAAGGAATTCGATCCAAAGGAAATTACAGGAACAGTGTCCCTATACAGACCATCCAACAAGCGTCTGGATTTTGAAATACCTATTTCTTTATCTGATTCATACATACTCATACCTAAAAGTAGTCTTGTAGATGGTCGTTGGGACATTATTATTAACTGGAAAGCCGATAAAAAGGATTTCTATTTTAAAGATGTTTTAACTTATAAATCATAGATATGTTATGGTCTGCAGTTGTATTAGGGCTTTTTAGTAGTTTTCACTGTGTGGGCATGTGTGGTCCGATCGCAATGATGTTACCGATAGATCATAATAACTCTGTAAAAAAGTTTTTTCAGATATTTACATATCATTTCGGAAGATTAATGGCCTATGCTAGCATAGGTCTTACTTTTGGCTTTTTGGGGAAAGGATTATATTTAGCAGGAATACAGCAGAAGTTATCCATTATTATCGGGATATTGATGATTATCGTTATTCTGATTCCGGAAAAAAAATTCCAGCAGTATAATTTTTCCAGACCTGTCTTTAAGATTATCTCCAGGCTTAAATCTTCTTTAGGTCAGCAATTCAAAAAAAAATCATTCAAGTCCCTTTTTATCATTGGTCTGTTAAACGGTTATTTACCATGTGGAATGGTTTATATGGCTTTATTCGGAGCAATTGCAATGGGTTTTGCGCTTAAAGGATCTCTTTATATGATCCTTTTTGGTTTAGGCACCATTCCTTTAATGACCAGTGTTGTTTATATTGGAGCATTTTTGTCTATTCCCGTCAGAAATAAAATTCAGAAAGCAATTCCTTATATTGCTGTATTCATTGGTATGCTTTTTATTCTCAGAGGTCTAGGGCTGGGAATACCCTATATCTCTCCCTCTAATATGAGTCTGTTTGTTACGGAGAATCCTGATTGTGTGGTTCCAGGACGTTAATTTAAAAATAAAAAAGACATTCTTTAATAGCAAAGAATGTCTTTTTGTCTAAAAAAAAATAATCTAAAATTTTAACTTATTAAGAATAAGTTTATATAGTCATAGAAAACAATTTTGTTTCCGGTGTCTTTCTTTTTAAACGAAGATCGAAAGCCATACAAAGGTTTCTTACAAATGGTTTTCCCTTTTCAGTTACCTGTATAGTAGTATCATTAATAGTAATTAATCCATCATTTTTCATTTCCTCCAGTTGATCTATAATAGATGGGATTTCAGGAAATAACGTTTCTTTTTCATTCCAGGAGGTTTCAAAATGGCACATCAGATTCAGAATATGTTGTCTAATTACCAGATCTTCCTCAGTAAGAATGTGTCCTCGATAAATAGGGAATTCTTTATTTTCCAGTAATTCATAGTATTCTTCTATTGATTTTGTGTTTTGTGCAAAACCGTACCAACTGTCACTGATAGAAGAAACTCCTAAACCAATCATCAGTTTGGTTTTAGAAGCACTGTATCCCATGAAATTACGGTGTAGATCACCATTTTGGGCAGCCTGATATAATTTATCTTCTTTAAAAGCGAAATGATCCATACCGATCTCGTGGTAACCTATTTCTGAAAGCATGTTTTTTCCTATTTCATATAGTTTTCTTTTCTGGTCATCTTTAGGGACATCCTCATCTTTGAAACCACGTTGTCCATTTCCTTTTATCCATGGCACATGTGCATAACTGTAAAAGGCAAGACGATCCGGAAAAAGAGATTTTGTTTTTTCTATAGTATCAATAATATCTGTTTCTTCCTGAAAAGGAAGTCCGAATATCAGATCATGACTAACAGAAGTATATCCTATTTCTCTTGCCCAGAGCGTAACTTTTGCTACATTGGCGAAAGGCTGTACACGGTGGATTGCTTTCTGAACCTTTTCATTATAATCCTGAACACCATAACTAACACGTCTGAAACCCAGATCATATAATTTTTTTAGATGTTCATGCGTAGTGTTATTAGGGTGACCTTCAAAGCTAAAATCATATTGTTTCGCTTTATCAGCTCTTTTAAAAAGCCCGTTTATAAGAGTCTCCAGATTATTAGAAGAAAAGAAAGTAGGAGTACCACCCCCTAAATGTATTTCTTTGATAACAGGTCTTTCACCTAACACGTCACAATATAGATCCCATTCTTTAAGTAGAGCTTGTATGTACGGGTCTTCTACTTCATGTCTTTTTGTTATACGTTTATGGCATCCACAAAAAGTGCATAAACTTTCACAAAAAGGCAGGTGTATATACAGACTGATACCTTCAGATTTATTACTTTCCATAAAAGCTTTTTGCATGCTTTTAATATACTCTTGCTTTGAAAACTGTTGTTCTTCCCAATAAGGTACTGTTGGATAGCTAGTATATCTAGGACCCGGTACGTTATATTTTTCAATTAGGGTAGGTGTCATTATTTGTAAGTTTGATGAAAACAAAATTAAGGAAAACTCTATTTCATAAAAATGACAATTATCATATTAAAACAAAATATAAACATATAGAATTAAGGAAGCTTTGTGTTTTAACAAAATAGTGATAATATTTTTCGGCTATAGTATTCTTTAGAGAGACTTTACACAGGGTAAACACATTTATTTTTCACTAAATTAGATGTTTTTATGTTTATTATCTATAAAAATATAGATGATAATTATTTTTTTAAGAATATTATATTTAATATATTAGCTGGTTAAAATCTTAATTTATTATGTGTAAATATTATGTTAAAACACAAAGATTGCCAAATGGTGATTTTGAGATTCATAAAGAAGGATGTTTGTTTGAACCATTATATTTTATAAGAGACTATTTAGGTGAATATAACCACAGTAAAGAGGCTATAGAATCAGCAGAAAAGATATATAAACACATTAATGCCTGTAAGCATTGCTTGGGGAAATATCATAAAGGATAATAGAATTCTGTTCGATTTAGCTTTTAGGTTATTATCAGATTTTAAAAAGTAAATTTATATATTTAACTTTCGGTATTGCAATGGCGATGTATGTTTTAATTCTTTAAATTTTCGATTGAAATTAGAGATATTATTAAAACCGCATAATTCAGCAATTTCTAAAACAGAAAGCTCACTATTATTTGCTAATAATTTTGAAGCATGCTCAATTCTTACTTCTATTAAAAACTGAAAAAAAGATTTCTTAGTTCGGATTTTGAAATAGTGACAAAAAGCATTTTTGGTCATGTTAGCAATCGAAGCAATTTCGTCCAGATTTATGTTTTTATGGAAGTTAGTCATTACATACTCAAAAACAGTTTGCATCCGTTTTCCTTCATTATCAATGATTTTTTTATCGTATAAATAATTGGAAAGTTGTTTTTTTTCATTATCGGAAAGCCATTTTATAATTTTTAAAAACAGAATAAAACGCACATAATTATCAGCTTTTTTTAATTTTTTAAATAAGCCGGTAATTTTTTTTGGAGTATTATGAATTATAAACCCATTTTTACTGCTTTCCAGAAAAGGATAAATATTTTTAAAGATAGATAGGCTAAAGAAATCTTTTCCAAACGAATTCATTGTAAAAAATAATGTGAGCATAACAGATGATTCGTTTTCATGTACTTCACTTCTAAAAACATGAGGTAAATTACTGCCTATGACTATTATATCCCCTTCCTGATAGTGTGAAATAGTGTCCCTGACAAAAATATTACCTTTTCCTTTTTCGATAAAACTTATCTGAATTTCTTCGTGTTGGTGAAGTTTGTCATAAAAGACAAGCTCTCTGTCCTCTTGATATATAAGAGGATTTTCCCCCGATTTTGGAATTTTAAACGGAAAAACTTTCATGATTGGGACAGCTTAATTACAGTCAAATATATTTTATTTAGCTTAAAAAAATAGTATTTTTTTTGTTTTTTTGTAGGAACATCTTATAGGTATCTGTTATATCTGTTAATTATAAGATTATTTAAGGAAAAGTATGGTTAGATTATAGTAAACTAGTGACTCTTTATTTAGATTCTGTTTTTTATGTAGTAAATATTCAAAAGTGTCTTTAAATTATAAGATAAATAAGTTTGTTTTTTTATAGAGTATTTTTTTTAACTTAAAAAGTTATTAATTATGTATTGTTTCTAATTAAGATAGTATCAATAATTTAAAGCCTATCATGGTAATTTTGGAGTTAACCAATTAACCCAAACATAATTATGAGAATAAAATTACTAGCATTATTGCTGATTTTTATGACAGCAAAAATTAGTGGACAAGGACTTCCTTGTCGGACAACAGAAGAAAATGCTAAAGTGTATCGGGCTGATCCGAGTTCACTTCAGGAGAAAAAAGATTTTGACGCTTTTAGTAAAAAGTTTGTACTTCAACGTAAAAGTAAAACATCAAAAGAAGGGGATGTTACCTATACCATTCCGGTAGTTTTTCATATTTATGGAGAAGTACAAAGCGGTAAAACAGTAACTTATGAAAAAATTGTAAATCATTTAGCTCAATTAAATGATGATTTTAATGGTCGAAATGCAGATTATCAGACTGTAGAACCTTTTTTTCAGGCAAGAAGAGGAACTTTGAAGATTGAATTCAAATTAGCAAAAATTGATCCTAATGGAGGCTGTACCTCAGGAGTAGTTTTTCATCCGGCTAAAAACGGTTATGGAAACGGTGGCGGTTATGACGATCAAATTGCCGCAGATGCATGGGATAACACTAAATACATGAACGTTTATATTCAGAATGATTTATATAACGAAGACGTTTATAATAATTCCGGAGTGGCATGGTATCCAAATTCCGCTATGACAGCCAATAATACAGCACGTGTTGTTTTTAACGGAGCCTATCTTTATGATAATTCTTATAACAAAGAATTTTCTGCAACGTTGACTCATGAATTTGGTCACTTTATGAACTTAATTCACACTTTTGAAGGTGGTTGTTCCGGTACCGATGAAGTTGATGACACCCCTGCAGAAGATGCTAAGCATACACTTGCCTGTACTCCAGGGACAAATTGTAGCGGAGATAAGGTAAATTTTGAAAATTATATGGGTTATAACGGTGCACAAGGATGTTATAAAATGTATACTCAGGGGCAGATAGACAGAATGCTGGCAGCTTTGCAGCATCCTGCAAGAATTACACTCTGGCAACCCCAGAATTTAATAGATACAGGAGTAAATTTAACAGGAAGTGCATTAGCAGTAGCCGGTACAACTTTTAAAGAAGCAGTTGTTAATGACGGTTCTTTTAATACCTCTTCAACAATAACTATTAGTGGAAATAAGACGTTTGCTCTTAGTTCAGGAACAATGTTAGCCGGAACGCATTTTACACACACTTTTCCGGCAGGAATTACACCGATTGTTACCGTTAATTCAAGTGGACAAGTAACAGTGACCCTTTCCGGGAAAGCAACGAATCATACTGTAGCAAACAATACAACAGCCGGGATTACATTTTTGTCTGCTGCTTTTGTTGGTGGAACTGCTGATTTAACTTGTACATCACTATTTTACAGTTTAAAATTTACAGATCCTTACGGGATATTTTTTGTAGATATGCCAAATGCTACAGTTTCTTCAGATTTAACCTGGAAATTTTTTGATATAGAAAAAGGAGATGACACTTCATTTGGAGCTTGGCGTTATGTTGCGAATGCTTTAAAAATTGAAACCTATGGTAAAAAGTTAGTTTGTCAGACAGGGACAAGAAATATTTCCTTATTAGCCCAAAATGTAGCGGTTGGACCATTGAGTAATATGACTGCTCCCGGAGCATATCCGGATCAGTTAGATTTGCGAACAGCAGGTTATACAGCATGGGATGGGAAGTCCGGTTACGTTGGTTTCGAATACCAGATTGACGGATTAACCTGTTATGGCTGGTTTAAGGTTGATGTAGCAGCTGATGGTGATGGTTTTACTATTTCTGAATATGCTTATAATACACAGCCCAATACACCAATTTATACAGGAATGACGGCTAAAACAGCCGTTACTTTATCAGATGGTGTTTTGTATGAAGCAGAGTCCAATGATGGTAGTGTAACAGCAACAAGTACGATTTCATTATCGACGAACAATGGAACATTTACTAAAAGCAGCGGAACATTTACTGTAGGAACCGATTATCTGATTACCGGAGTTCCTTCAGGACTAACCGCAATATTGACACTTCAGGGGAATAATAAAGTTGTAGTTTCCTTTACAGGAAAAGCTACAGCACATATTCCGACAAATAATGCTGTAGTGACGATTACACTGAAAGATGCTGCTATAACTGGCGGACTTGCAACTCTTGACAGCTCTTCTAAAACCATTAATTTAAAATTTGATGCGCCATATGGTATTTTTTATGTAAATAATACAGATTATGTGGCTTCCGCAACTCAGACCTGGCAGTATTTTGATTTAGGAATTGGTGACGATACAGAATATGGAGCATGGCAATTTGCAACAGCTGCTCTGAAAATGGAAACCTATGGTAAAAGATTAGTTTGTCAGCCCGGAACCAGAAATATTACTTTAATTAATCAAGGAACCTCAATAGGTGTATCAAGTAGTTTTGTAGCTCCTGGTGCAGCTTATCCTGACCAGTTAGATCTGAGAACGGCAAGCTACACAACATGGGATAATCAGACAGGATATGTAGGTTTTGAATATAAGAGCAGAGGACGTACCTGTTATGGCTGGATGCACATAAAAGTAGATGTCGGCGGAGTTGGTTATACCGTTTTGGATTATGCATATAACACTAAACCCAATGAACCGATTCAGGCAGGAACACAAACCGGAACAACCGTTTTAGCGCCCACAAGTTTAGCCGCAATAGCTAATAGTGCTAACTTAGAAGTACAATTGACATGGACGAACAATGCTGTAAATGCTACAAATATTGTAATAGAAAGAGCCGGAGCAGATACTGTTTTTGCTGAAATTGCAACTTTGTCAAGTACGGTATCAACGTATACCAATACAGGTTTAACAGTCGGAAATACCTATAAATACAGAGTTCGTGCAAAAGCAAATACAATTTATTCCGCTTATTCTAACGAAGTTTCTGCTACTGTTACTGCCAGTTCAGCTTATTGTACCACGCAGGCAGATAACAAATATGAATATATCAATTCAGTAACTATCGGAAGTTTTAATCATACCTCCGGTAAAGATACTGGTGGTTATGCAGATTACTCATCTAAAGTGGTGACATTAACACCCAATACGAGTACAAGCGTAAGTTTGGTGCCTGGTTTTTCAGGAGATGCCTATTTAGAATATTGGGGAGTTTGGATTGATTACAATAAAAACAATGTTTTTGAAGCTTCAGAAAGAGTAATTGACGGAGTTTCTTCTAACGGTACTGCTACAGGTAGTTTCACACCAGTTAACTTTACAGGATCAACAAGAATGCGTATTGTAATGAAATATAATGCTAACCCAACAGCTTGTGGTACTATTGTTGACGGAGAAGTAGAAGATTACACAGTCGTTTCAGGTACGGTAACAACACCGATATTGGCAACACCAACCAATATTGGTAATTCAGGTGTTTATTCAACAGGATTTTATAGTTCATGGAATACAGTTGCAAATGCAATAGATTATGAAGTACAACTAAATAATTCAACTATAGGCTGGACCACTTTTGGAACTTCAATGACCTATTATTTATGGATTCCGAAACAAGGTACGCAAACTGTATATGAGTTTAGAGTCAGAGCTAAAAATGCTACCGATGTAAGTCTATGGAGTACTCCATTTACGGTTGATTTACAATCAGGTAGTACTGGGTCAGATCAGACAGGTATTAAAAAATCATTTACCATGTATCCGAATCCGACTTCAGATGTAGTTAATTTTAATTTCACCAATCTGGATGTATCAAATGTAAAAATAACAATTTATGATATTACCGGATTAGTAGTAGGTGTTTTAGAAAAAACAACTTCTTATGCAGTACATCACCTTAAAAAAGGAGTGTATATTGTAGTGGCTACAGATGGTAGTTTTACTGAATATAAAAAGTTATTGATTAAGTAATTATAGGTTTTATTATAATGAAAAAGGGGAAACGATTTTTCGTTTCCCCTTTTGTTTTGTGGAGTCGCCGAGAATCGAACTCGGGTCCAAACAAGCAATCAAAGAGTTTTCTACACGTTTATTTCCTGATTAGATTTTCGTTATTGAGCAAGGCCAGAAACAGCCACACAATACTTAGTCTCTTAGTTGTCAGAATCTCCGCGAAACAAGAAGATCCCTAGATTTATTTTTACGGTTCCTCTTTGCTGAACGCCACAAATCAAGGCTTTCAAGAGGAATCCTGCTTCCCTACCTGGTAGGGACAAGGCTAATCTTACTATAGTTCAGATTATGCAGCTAGAGCGTAGTTTTCTTCGCCGTTTAAAAAGTGTAAAACATGATATTTACGAGCTGTGTCTCAGCGCTCGACGTGCTTACCGTTTAATTCCACTCGCTGTCAAAACCAGTCGACCCCAAATGGGATGCAAAGATAATAAATTATATTATAAATAATGAATTTAAAAAAGGAAGATAAAACAATAAGATTGTAATTACCACTATTCACTATCCAGTTCAAAAGGATAATCTCCAAAAAGAATTGCCAGATTTTTTACTTTATAAGTTTTATGATTAAATTTATTTGATAATGCAATTATAGTAACAGTATCGTTTTTTAGTTTCACATAAGATGTAGTATTTCCATGCCACCAGCCATTATGATAAAATAGTTTCTGACCATTATTCCATTCTATCATTCGAATTCCTAAACCATAATTTTTTGTTCCTTTATGCTCATAACTGTACCCTTTGAAAACAGCTGCTACCAGTTCAGGGTTTAAAAATTGTTTAGAATAAGTTGCCAGATCAAATTTCAGCAAATCTCTGGGAGTAGAATAGATGTTTTTATCCCCATAAATATTATCCAGATAATTTAATTGATATTCCGTATTATCTGTTTTATAAGATATACTGGATGTTTCTCTGTCTTTATTGTAGTCAAAAACAAAGGTGTTTTTCATTTCCAGAGGCTCAAATATCATTTTTTGCATAGCTTCCGGATACTTCATATTCGTTATTTTTTCAATAACTAAAGCAAGTATCGTATAATTAGTATTACAGTAACTAAATTTCGTATCCGGTCTGAATTCTAATGGTATATGGTGTTTTCCAAGTAACATCAGAATATCATTATTAGATAACATTTTTTTTGAATCCCATATCTTTTTGTTTTCAGTGAAGTAAGCATAATTTTGCAAACCACTTCGATGATTCAGAAGCGTTTTAATAGTAATATCCGAATAGGGAAAGGTGCTCAGAACTGAATTTACTTTTTGATCCAGATCAAGTTTTTTAGCATCTATTAATTTTAATACAGCAGTTGCAGTTAGAACTTTACCCACAGAAGCAAGGTGTATTGGGGTTTCTGATGTTATTGAAATATTTTTCTTTTTATTAGCAAGTCCCTGATAATTTTCAAAAAGAATTTGTCCATTCTTAGCCACTAAAAAGCTTCCGCTTATTTTATTTTTTGTCCAGTTCTCCTGGTAATATTTCTGAATAGCTTTATGTTTTTCATTACAATAAGAAGAATCAAGTAATGTCAATTTTAAATTCAGAGGAGAGATTTTAAAAACAGAATCCTGAAGAATTATTGAATTTTGTTTAGGAGTTTTTGTTTTACTCTGCTGATTGCAGGAAAGAAAAATAAGAAGGAATAAAATAGAAGGTGTACGTAGGGCGGTTAAAATCTGGTTCATTTTGTTAGGAGCTTATAGCGCAAATATAGACAAAGAAACAGACTGTTAAAATTGCTTTTATAATAATCTTAACAAACTAATTTAATTGACTTCATATTATCTGAGAAATCATTTTGTGTTTTCTGCTACTATTGCTTTTTAAAATTTAATTTGTTATATTTGAAACAAATAATATAATAAAAGTTAATTAATTACATATAATTTATACTTTTAAAAAATTATTTTTCAGAAAATGTAGTCTCATTTATCTCATCTCAAAAATTATAAAATGAAGTTTGGAATTATAAAAGAAAGAAAAACACCTCCGGAAAGGAGAGTTGTTCTTACCCCCGAAAAATTAGTTCTGATGAAAGAAAAGTTTCCGGAGATCACTGTAAAAATTGAAAGTTCCGATAACAGAATATTTACAGATGAACAATATTCAGAATTAGGGTTTGAAGTTTCTAAAGATATGAGTGATTGTGATGTACTGATTGGAGTCAAAGAAGTTCCTGTTGATGCTTTAATTCCCAATAAGAAATATATATTCTTTTCCCATACTATTAAAAAACAAGCCTTTAATAGAAAATTACTTCAGACAATTCTAGAAAAGAATATTGAACTGTATGATCATGAAACCATGGTGGATCAGAATAATAAGAGGCTGATTGGTTTTGGAAGATATGCCGGAATTGTAGGGGCATATAACGGAATAAGAGCCTTTGGAATAAAATTTGAGTTATTTAAATTACCCAAAGCAGAGACCTTAAGCTGTCGAGAAGGTTTGATTACACAACTGAAAAGAGTTGTTCTTCCTCCGATAAAGATTGTTGTGACCGGAAATGGAAAAGTACCTACAGGAATCAAAGAGATTCTGGATGCCATGAAGATCAAACAGGTTACTCCAGAAAACTTTCTGACTAAAATATACGCTTCAGCTGTTTATACTCAGATAGGGGTTGCGGATTATATGATTCGAAAAGACAGAAAACCTTTTGATAAACAGGATTTTTATACCAATCCAGGAGAATATGAATCTGATTTTGAAAAATATTCTAAAGTTGCCGAGATTCTTATGACCGGTCATTTTGCTGCAAATGATTCTCCCGTAATCCTTACCGGAGAAATGGTAAAAGCTAAAGATTGTAAGATTAAAGTAATAGCAGATATATCCTGTGATATAAATGGTCCAATAGTAACCACTCTTCGTACTTCGACAATAGCAGAACCTTTATATGGATATCACCCAAAGGAAGAAAAAGAAGTAGATATATTTCATCCGGCTGCAATAGTAGTGATGGCTGTAGATAATTTACCTTGTGAAATTCCAAAAGATGCCAGTGAAGGGTTTTCAGATATGTTTGTTGAACATGTCGTTCCGGCTTTTTTAAATAATGACAAAGACGGAATACTACATCGGGCAAAAATGACTGAAAAGGGTAAGCTAACAGAAAGATTCAAATATCTGCAGAACTATGTAGATGGTAAATAAAAAAATCTTAAATCCTAGCCAGAAGAACCAATAATAAATATAATTAGTCAGACACTCTCTTTTTGATCTTTCAGAATAGATTTTGTCTACAGAAAAAGAATTTGTTTGTTTTTTGTTTATCTTGTTATTTAAATTACTAAAAAACATCCAATAATTATAAATTAATCCATTATAAATTATGAATTAAAGAAAGGAATGTTATTTTTGTGACCTTTATAAACAGAGATCAAAAATAATATCAAAAATAAAATGGGTACAGATCAGGTTAAAACCAACTATTCAGCACTTTTCACTCTTATCAGTGTTTTCTTTTTTTGGGGATTTATAGCAGCAAGTAACGGTGTATTTATCCCTTTTTGTAAAAGCTATTTTAATCTGGATCAGTTTCAGTCCCAATTAATAGATTTTGCTTTCTATGGAGCGTATTACTTAGGTGCATTGGGATTATATATATTCGGTTCTTTTTCCGGTAAAGATTTGGTGGGAGCCTGGGGATATAAGAAAAGCATTGTGTATGGATTACTTTTCTCTCTGATTGGTGCGATACTGATGATTATTGCTGTTAATTTTGGAGGGTTTACCGCTATTCTTTTTGCCTTATTCATTGTTGCTTTAGGTTTTTCATTGCAACAAACAGCAGCACAGCCTTTTGCTTACAGTCTTGGTGATCCTAAAACAGGAATGACAAGAGTCAATCTGGGAGGAGGAATTAACAGCTTTGGAACGATGATTGGTCCCATTGTTGTGACCTTCGTTCTATTTGGAGTAGTAAGCGTTAGTGACGAAGAAATTAAAAATCTCGGATTGAGCACGATCAGTTATTTATACGCAACAGTGGGTGGATTATTTTTAATATGTGCTTTAATTATTGGTTTATCTAAAAGTATTCCAACAGGCATAACTTCTGAGAATATCGAGAAAAGTAATAAAGCAATTATTGCCCTTTCTGTTATTACCTTACTATTGATTATTTGTTTTGCTCCAATTTTTGCAAGTTATTCCAATCTGAATCCAGATATATCTATTGAAGAATTACGAGAAATAGAACATCACAGAATGTATTGGTTAACAGGTGCTTTATTTGTTATTATTCTGGGTTTATTATTTGCTAATCAGAAAGCATCAAAGAACGGAGAAGGATGGGGCGCTATGAAATACCCTCAATTGGTTTTAGGGATGATAGCATTGTTCACTTATGTTGGAGTAGAAGTAGCTATTGGAAGTAATCTCGGAGAATTGCTGAGTTTAGAAGATTTTGGAGGAATGCAGGCTTCAGATATAGGACCCTATGTATCAATGTACTGGGGAAGTATGATGATCGGACGTTGGGCAGGAGCGATCAGTGCATTTGATTTTAAAAATGAAACTAAAAAGATACTGACCCTGATATTACCGATTATTGCTTTTGGGATTATTCTGGGTGTAAATTATATTACAGGAAAAGATATCAGACCATTATACTACTTTATAGGATGCGTTATTGTTCAGATTATTGCTTTTTACATCTGCAAAGATAAACCCGCAAGAACCCTTATGATATTTGCTGTTTTGGGAACAATTTCCATGGTTATCGGAATGGTAACCTCAGGAATGGTTGCAATTTATGCTTTCTTAGCAGGAGGACTCTGGTTATCCATTATGTGGCCTGCCATTTTCAGTTTAGCCATTACAGGATTAGGAAAGTATACCACACAAGGCTCCGCCTTTTTGATTATGATGATATTAGGAGGAGGGATAATTCCGCCGTTACAGGGAAAATTAGCAGATATAATAGGAATTCATCAGTCCTATATTATTCCTACGCTATGCTTTGTTTATCTCGCTGCATTTGCTTTTATTGTAAAAGGAATTCTGAAAAAACAGAATATTGATGTAGATGCAATTTAATGGATAGTTGACAGTGTATAGTTGATAGTTATTTGTGATTGATTATTAGCTCTTAAAATCTAAAATATAGTTTCTTTTTAAGCGATTAATTATGAGGTAAAACCTATAATTAATCGCTTTTTACATTTAGTTAGCTTAACATTAGATATATTATTTTTTTAAATAAATCAAGAGCTATCCTTATTTTAAACTCTTAAAAAATGAATTTTTATAGAATACAGTCTATAAATTGTCTTATTTTGTTAGTTTATTTAATATATATATGCTAATATTATAGTTTTGTTTTAATTTTTTTAGATCAAAATAAAAGGTCTGGTGACATGTTTAAAAACAAGAAAGCTAAAATTTAAAAATCATGATATGATTAAAGCAAATCAGTTAGATAAAAAAGTTGTTGTAAAATTATTACATGATTGTTTTATTGATATTTTAATTCCAAATTCAATTAATTATACCATTAAAAAAGATAAAAATAGAAGTAGTAGGATGATGGCTTTAATGGAATATCAGTTTGATATGGCTATGAAGTATGGGACAATATTTGTAAATGAAGATAAAAGTGCCTGTATATTGTATATAAATAAAGTTCATTTTAATTTAATCAATTTAATTTGGGATTTTAAGCTAGTTATTAATTGTATAGGTATTGATAATATTTTTAAAACTGTAAAAAGGGAGAGAATTTTAAATAAACAACATCCTAAAGAAGTTTTTAAACATTTATGGTTAATGGGAGTTTCGCCTTCTTTACAAGGAAAGGGAATAGGTTCTCATATGTTGCAAAAAACATTGAATAACTACAAGAATAATCTTATATACGTTGAGACAACAACTGATGAAAATGTGAAATTTTATAAAAAAAATGGATTTTCAATTTTTCATCAAACGTTAGAATTAGATTACCCTCTTTACTTTATGAAAAAAGATGTTTAATACAGAGATTTATTTCTGTAGTGTAGATGAAATAAAAACTAAAGTCGTTGCAACAAGTATACAATAGGCACATTACATAAAGCATGTATGATAGAAATGAAAGAAGGAAATAAAAGGTCTGGTGACATATTTAAAAATAAGAAAACTAAAATTTAAAAATTATGATATGATTAAAGCAACTAAAGATCAGTATAGAATAATTAATGCTATTTTGACTAAAGCATTTAAAGATAATAAATCAATTAATTATGTACTGAAATCTAAAAAAGAAAAATATATTTCTAAGTTAATGGATTATGCTTTATATAATGGAAAATATTTTGGAGAGGTATTTTTTAATGAAGAAGAAACAGCCTGTTCAATAATGATAGATACTAAGAGAAAAACGACAACATTAGGATCAATATTTCAAGATATAAAATTTGTTTTTGAAGTAGTTGGATTGTTTAATTTAAAGAAAGTATATTTAAAAGAAGTTATTACAAAAAGCTCCTTACCTAAAGATATAGATTTTGTTCAATTATGGTTTTTAGGAGTTAAAGAAGAAGAACAGGGTAACGGAATAGGGAGTAAATTTTTAAAAGAAATTATTGAGTACTATAAAGGAAAAACACAAGCGATATGCCTAGAAACTTCAACAATAAGAAATATAGATTTTTATAAAAAAAATAGATTTGAAATTTATAATATAGCAGATTTTGGTTATAGTTTTTACTTTTTTATTTATAAGTATTAATTATGTTTGGTACAGAAATTTATAAGGTAACATTTATATATTAATAATTACAAAACCTACATGGTAGAGTAGAGATGCGTTTTAACGCATCTCTACATATATTATAATATCTTTCTTCTAAAAATAACGTATATTAATTCGCATTCCAGTCGATCTTTCTGGAGAAATACATTACTAATGCAAGAATAATAAATAAACCGATGCTGCCACCAAGTAAAGCATAATTTTCCATTTGTATAATTACAAATATAAAAGTATACAGAGCCGTTAATGCCAGTCCTATAAAAGCAGGGAATTTTTTATTCTTTAATATAGAAACAGAGTAGAGAGAGATCAGTATTATAACAGCAGCAGCACTAATAATATAAGCCTTTAAGAAATTACTGTGTTCCGTTATAGATACCAGTAAAGTATAGAACATGATTAATGCCAGACCAATCATTGTATACTGAAAAATATGAATTTTGATCTTACTGATAGATTGTATCAGGAAGAAGATCAGAAAAGTCAGCCCAATGATAAGAAAGCCATATTTAGAAGCACGTTCATTTTGCTGATATTCATCTACCGGAATAACAAAATCAACACCAAAAGCATACTGTTTCAAATCAGGAAGCCTTTCAAACGAAGACTGTGTAAAAGCTCTGTTAATATGCAGTATTTTCCAGTCCGCTTCAAATCCGTTATCCGTTATCTTCTTCGTTTTATCATTTGGGAGGAAATTGCCGTTAAAGCTTGGAGAATGCCAGTTAGACGTTATTCGGGCTTCCGTTGTTTTACCTATTGGTACCAGTGATAATTGTTTACTTCCGTTATATTTGATATTAAAATCAAACGAAACAGCTTCGTTATTCAATAGGCTTTCAAAATCTAAAAATGGAGTTTCAAGAGCTTCAACTATAGTACCGGAATCATAGTTGTAAATAGGTTCAAAAGTATATTCTTTATCCGCCAGTTCAATTTTTACTTCATCTTTAATACTTTTTAAATTACCGGTTTGTATCAGTATAGTTGTATTTTTCCATAGAATATCTTCAGCATGAATATTTTTGGCACTAAAATCCGGTTGGATATATTTACCTTTAAAGTTCATTTTAGTAGTGAATACAACTGATTCATAATTGTTTCGTTTTAATAATTTTGTTTCTACATCAGTAGTATTGACCAGTTCCTCAGGAAAGAAATAGGCATATTTTATTTCCTTTGTTTTTTCAATTATTACCGCCTTTGTTTTTTCATCTATTAAGCGTGATTCAGTATAGGAATTATAAGGGACTTTTAAAACAGGACCATAGAAATAAACTTCTCCTCCCCATTTATCATTGATTTCATTAATAACATCCTTTTCCCTGTAAGCTCTTTCAGTAATCAGGTTTCGGACTATACTCAGCGGAATTAATAGAATTAAGGTCAATATCCCCACCATTGCAATGCGTACGGTATTAGACTGCCAGAATCGGACTTTGTTGGTGTTGATTGTAGGTTGTTCCATGATGATTTGTTTTAAATAATTAATAATTTAAGTGATTGAAAAAGTATCTCGAATATTCTGTATCGGTAAATTCAGTATTTTGATGAATAGAATACGATATCTATTATTTTATCTTTTATTTTAAAAAGTTCTTTGAATTTCAAAGTTGTTATGTAAAAAAAAGAGCTAACCTTTTTGTATTAGTTTTTCCAGTGCTTCAATATGCTCTCTAAAAGCTTTTTTTCCGGATTTTGTTGCGATATAACGTGTGTTTGGTTTCTTTCCTATGAATTGTTTTTCCACTACAATATAATTTTCTGCTTCAAGAGCTTTAGTGTGACTTGCCAGATTACCGTCTGTAACCCCCAGAAGCTCTTTGAGAGTAGTAAAATCAGCAGATTCGTTTACCATGAGTACTGACATAATACCAAGACGAATTCTATGATCAAAAGCTTTGTTTATATTTAATAAGATGTTTTTCAAATTATTTTTTTCTATCGTATTTAAAGTACATTATAGTTCCGTAAAGAATGTGACAAAAACCAAATCCAAAAGCCCAAAAGTACAAAGCATTTCCGGAATAATTAGTAGCTAATAATCCTAAAAAAGTAATTGTTATTCCTAGATAGCGAACATCTCTAACTGTATATTTACTGGCATTAACACAAGCAAGTCCGTAAAAGATCAGAGTTACCGGAGCTATTAAACCATATGATTTATTCTTTAATAAAAGTAAAGCAAAAATGCCACCAGTTACTAATGGAATAAGAAAGTTAATAATTAGTCTTTTAGAAGTGGCATTCCATATTTTTTCCCCCTGATTTTTTGCTTTTATTGCACTTAATACAGCAGCTGTTATTACAGAAAGAATCAGAACAATAAAGGCAGTCAGCATTATATTTTTAAAAGTACTACTTTCCAGAGTTACATAGCGACCAACATGTTTGTTTAATATAGAATTAGCTATAAAAGCACCAATTAAGGCATAAATACCCGCTAATATACCTGAAAGTCCACTTAAAGAAATAAACTGAGATGATCTGTTCATCATATTTTTTATTTCATGTATGTCCTGTAAATATTTTTTCTTCATTTTAAAGTACTTTGAGATACAAAGTAAAGTATAAATTATGGAACAGCCAAATTATTTTTACAAATTCGGTTTAAAGTTAGCGGAGCAATAAATAAGTTTTCAGTTCCAGTTTCCAGTATTCAAAACTATCAACTATCAATTGTAAACTATCAACTAAACCAACTATTATCATTAAATTTGAGTACTTAATTCTATACTTATTCTATAATGCAAGAACTCATTCATGTTAATAAAAAATTCAATAAAATTATTTATTCAGATCAATCTATCAGAGGAAGAGAATTTGACAACTGTATTTTTACAGATTGTGATTTTTCCAATAGTAATTTTTCCGGTAACCGATTCAACGAATGTGATTTTATCAATTGTAATATGGCAATGATACAATTAAAAGGAACAAGTATGAATACAATCAGTTTTAGAGATTGTAAACTGTTAGGTGTTAATTTTAATGAATGTGATGATTTTCTGTTTAGTGTGAGTTTTGAAAATAGTATTCTGGATTATAGTTCTTTTATCAGGAAAAAAATGCCAAAAACGAAGTTTCTGAATTGTTCCTTAAGAGAAACGGTATTCAGTGAAACAATTCTAACCGGATCAAAATTTGAAAATTCAGATTTGCAGAGAGCTGTATTTAATACTACCGACCTAAGACAAACTGATTTTAAAACAGCTAGAAATTACGATATTGATCCGGAGCTTAACAATATTCAAAAAGCAAAATTTTCATTTCCAGATGTAATTAATCTGTTAGCAAAATATGATTTGAGAATAGAATAATATTTTTCGCTTAATTTTATTCTCGTAATTATGAGTTTATTAACTATATTTGTATCGTTATAAAGAACAATATTTTTAATAACGGTAAAAAAACACTATGAAAAAGAACATTATAAAGGGAGTATTGTCTTTAGCAGTACTGTTTTTGATAAGTTGTAATTCTAATAAGGCAAAAGAATCGAATTTATCCGTGGATTCTATAGAATTAATAGACAAAACAGAAACTATATCTGTACAAGGAAAAGTAGAAGAGATGGATTATGGCAAGGATGGATATACTGCCAAACTGGTAACAGAGGATAGAAAAGTTTATTTTATAACTATAAGTATTCCAAATATGGATAATCCGGAACAATTCAAAACGGTGAAGATAGGTGATGTTATAGAGGTGAAAGGAGATCTATGGAGAATGGAAGATGATAATTATATCACAGTTCGTGATATAGAATATTAAAGATATATTGAAAATAAAAAGGCATCTCGTAAAACGGATGCCTTTTCTATATTGTAAAAAATTAAAATTAGATTTCTTTAAATTCTGAATATTGCTCCGACCGTAAGAATTGTTTCAGCAAAGAAAAACTCCTGAGAAGCTTTATCCGATTTGCTTTGTGTTGTTCTAATGTCCTGCATATTAATATATCCTCCTTTTAGTTCTCCCTGAACAAAGAAGTGTTTAAAGAATGTTACGTTCAGACCCGCTTTAGCAGATACTCCGTAACCCGCAATATGAAATTCATCATATCGTTCTTTTCCTAAAAGCATGGTGTTTGTTTTTGGATATAAAACTCCTGCTCCGATACCTTCAGTAACGTTTAACTGGATTTTGTCAGTATCCCATCCAAAAAGAAGAGAAGTAAAATCATCAACCCTTGCAACTTCAATATTTACATAGTTTAAACCATCAGTATGCTCAAAAGTTAAGAAATCTTCAGTAAGCTGCTGAGGATAATCAGTATAGTTTCCGTTAAAATTTCCTCCCGGAATATTGATTGTACCGTTTAATTTTGCAGTCTGGTTTTGAGTCATTACATATTTCATGTGGTCAATACCCAATGAAATATTATATTTATCACTGATGAAATAACCTATACGAAAGTTTGTTTGAGGAATAGTCATTCTACCTGGGTTGATATAATCAACATGATACCCTTTTGGTTTATCATGAGCTTTTACATCCTGTAAAGTGAAGTCATAATTATCACCTCTGAAACGAATATCAGATTTTGTAAAATGACCGCGGTTTCCTCCCCAGTAAATATAGAATTTACCTTTATTATGAGCAGTGTATTTTTCCGGAGTTATTGCTGCATCTTGAGCAAAGGTGTGTAGTGAAAAAAACACAAAAAGCAACACAACTATTTGTAATGGATGTTTCAATTTAATTAATTTTAGTTATAAATGAATTTTAAAATGTATTTACTGTTTTTCTGATAGCAACTAATTTAGTCATTAGATCTTCTAAATAATCTAAATGCAACATATTAGCACCATCACTTTTAGCATTAGCAGGATCAAAATGGGTTTCGATAAAAATACCATCTGCTCCTACAGCAATTCCTGCTTTGGCAATCGTTTCGATCATATCAGGGCGTCCTCCTGTTACACCGACTGACTGATTCGGTTGTTGTAAAGAGTGAGTTACATCCAGAACGGTTGAAGCATATTGTTTCATAGTTGGAATACCTCTAAAATCAACTATCATATCCTGATAACCGAACATAGTTCCCCGGTCTGTGACCATTACTTTATCGTTCTGGCAGTCTAATACCTTTTGTACAGCATGTTTCATACTTTCAGGACTCATAAACTGTCCTTTCTTTAGGTTTACTGTTTTTCCGGTTTCAGCTGCAGCTATCACTAAATCGGTCTGACGAACTAAAAAAGCTGGGATTTGTAGAATATCAACATATTCTGCAGCCATTCTTGCATCCTCATTAGTATGAATATCCGTTACTGTCGGAACACCAAAAGTCTGAGATACCTTTTGTAATATTTTTAGAGCTTTTTCATCACCAATTCCGGTAAAACTATCAATTCTTGAACGATTTGCTTTTTTGAACGATCCTTTAAATACATAAGGGATCTGTAACTTATCAGTAATAGAAACAATTTTTTCAGCAATTCTCATTGCCATTTCTTCACCTTCAATAGCGCAGGGACCAGCTAATAAAAAGAAATTTCCGCTGTCTAAATGTTTAATTTGTGGTATATTTTGTAAGTTCATTTTTCCTGTTTTTTAACTTTGCAAAGATACTAATTAATTTAATCGTAATATCAATAATTCAGTCCATCAGAAAATAGGCTTTTTTTTATAAAAGAAGCTGTTTTTTTATCAATTGTTTAAGTATATTAATCAGAAAATGATCTTATTTTATTTCATTTGTTGGTTAACGAAGAGTCAAACAGAAATTTAAAAGGCTATTATCAAGCGCTTTTTGAGGTAATCAGAATACTTTTGTCTGATTTAGAATTTATTTTTTAAGAGTGAACCCTACCGGAACCATTATTTCCCCTTTTTCATACATATCAAGATATAAGATCACCGGTTTTCCTTGTCCTTCCCATATAATTTCATACTGATCCAGTAAACCACCGCCCATTTCTGTTTTCTTAGTAGGAAAAGGACAGCATTTACCGATTTTTTTATAAGTAATCTTTTCACCATTTGGTCCCAGTAAAGCATTTAGAAAACGATTTTCATTGACAGTACCTTCCTTTAATGTTGTAAAGCCTACATTCACAGGATAGTTCTGATGATATCCATATTTCTTATCTGTACTGAATTTTGTGATTTCAAAACGATTATCTGCTGTTATTTTCGGAGCAGTAACAGTATCATCAATATTTTTAATCGTTGATTTTGTGCTAATACATGAAGTGGCGCACAATATCAATACTATTCCGGTAATTAAAATATTTTTTTTCATAATTAATCTAATGTAAATGTATTATATACACTGTTTGATAGTGCAAAAATAAGATATTCATCCATATAGTTGATAGTTTTTAATTGATAGTTGATAGTTTTGCTTTGTGAACTGAGACTGTAAACTGCTGGTTGTTGGTTGTTAGTTGTTAGTTGTTAGTTGTTGGTTTGTGAACTGAGACTGTAAACTGAATACTTTACATCTTGATTCTTGGCTCTTGTTTCTTTTCTCTACATATCGTATATCAAATATTGTCTATTGTAATAGATGTTACATGACACTTAAATTGTAATTTGTATTTTTGTAAAAAAATATAATTTATTATGGAATGGATTTACCAAACCTGGCCATGGTATGTGTCAGGATTTATAATAGGAATATGTATGTTATTCCTCACTTATTTTGGAAAAAATTTTGGAATATCTTCTAACTTGAGAACACTTTGTACAATGTCCGGAGCCGGAAAATTTTCTGATTTTTTCAGATTTGACTGGAAAAGTCAGCGTTGGAACCTAATAGTTGTTGCAGGAATGATCATTGGAGGATATATCGGAACCCATATTTTAAGTAATAGAAACGGAGTAAATATTAACCCGGTTACGATTGAACAATTATCTAAAATGAAAATAGACGCTCCTGAAGGTAAATTAGTTCCTGATGCTTTGTTTAGTCCAGAAGCTGCTCAGACACCAAAAGGGTTTCTGATCCTGTTAATAGGAGGTCTGTTAGTTGGTTTTGGAACCCGTTATGCAGGAGGTTGTACTTCCGGTCACGCTATTTCCGGACTCAGTAATTTACAGATACCTTCATTAATAGCAGTCATAGGATTTTTTCTGGGAGGTTTAATCATGGTACACTTACTGTTACCTTTAATTTTTTAATATAAAAGAGATATGAAATATTTAAAATATTTACTGGTAGGGATAGTATTAGGCATTGTAATGACTAAATCAGAAGCTGTTTCCTGGTATAGGATTTATGAAATGTTCAATTTCCAGTCTTTCCATATGTATGGGATTATAATGGTTGCAATAGGTACAGGAGTAATTGGTTTACAAATTTTTAAACGCAATAAAGTAAAAAGTATTGACGGAGAGCTAATTGTTATCGCAGATAAAGAAAAGAGTTTTGCCAGATATAGTATAGGAGGTATAATATTTGGATTAGGATGGGGATTAGTAGGAACCTGTCCCGGACCTATATTTACTTTAATAGGTGCCGGTTTCTGGAGTGTACTAATCGTGTTTTTTGGAGCAATATTCGGAACCTTTTTCTATGGTCTTATAAAAGATAAACTACCTCATTAATAGTAGAACAAGCCAATGCAGAATAAAAAAAGACCTCTTAATTTTAGAGGTCTTTCTTTATATTTAAATTATCTCAGCACTTAAGCCGGCTTCCAGTAATTGTGTACATTGTGGTTTAAGGTCATTAATCGGACCTGTTTTAACCGTACATTTTCCTTTATAATGAACTAATAAAGCACATTGTTCTGCCTGTTCAGAAGTGTGCTCGCAAACTTTAATTAAAGTATCAATAACATGATCAAAAGTATTCACATCATCATTGTAAAGGACTATCTCATTATTAACAGAAGTAATTTCTTCTACTAATACCTCTTCTAAAATTTTTTCTTTTGTACTCATATTCAGTGATTTAATAAAATGCTAATTTACATATTTTAAAGCAACCCAATTATTTTTTTGAAACTTTTTAACATATTTCAGTCCTTTTTCTGAGCAGGAAGCATCAATAACAGGAATATCTTCTTCATAAAAACCACTTAATAAAAGCGTTCCATTTGGGTTCAGACAATCAACATAATGTTGCATATCATTTAACAGAATATTTCTGTTGATATTAGCAATAATAAAATCATATTTTTTATCTGTCAGCATAGAAGCATCACCCTCATAAGCAGTAATATGTTTACAATTATTTCGTTCTATATTTTCTATAGAATTCAGGTAGCACCAGTTGTCAATATCAATAGCATCAATAGGTTCAGCCCCTTTCATTTCTGCCAATATAGCCAGTATTGCCGTTCCACATCCCATATCCAGAGTCTTTTTCCCTTTTACATCAGATTCTAAAAGATGCTGTATCATCATAAAAGTAGTTTCATGATGACCCGTTCCGAAACTCATTTTAGGCTCGATAACAATATCATATTGGGTGTTTTTCTTTTCATGAAATGGTGCTCTGACATAACATGTACCATCAACTTCAATCGGATCAAAGTTCTTTTCCCATTCCTCATTCCAGTTTACCTGTTCTATTTCTTCAAAAGTATAACCGATCTTGAATTCCTCAGAATCCAGTATCTGAATATCTTTTAAAATAGTATCCGTCCAGAGTTCTTTCTGTACATAAGCAGATAAGCCTTTTTCCGTTTCAATAAAACTTTCAAAAGGAGTATCTTCAAGTTGTGCAATTAATATTTCAGACCCCGGTTCCTTTGGCTCAACCGTAAAATGATACCCTATATATATATTCGACATGATTTTAAATTTTTGCAAAGGTACAATCGTTTAGTATATATTTTTTAAATATCTATGATAATTTGATTAGGGTATTATTTTGTACAATTATCTGTTTTTTTCAACTGATATTGAGAAATAACAGCTTTTAAAGAGGCAATTTCCTTTTCAAGTATTTTTTTATTTTTTATAAGCTGATTATTTTGTTTTTTAAGTAGCTTAATTTGTTTTTTTTTAATTTCTTTATGTCCTAATATTATCTCAATATCTATTTCTAATATTTCCGCAATTAAAATTACTCTGTCCATTGTAAGTTTTATGTTTCCATTTTCTGTTTTGGCATAAAGACTTTGGGAAATACCAATTTTATAAGCCATATACTCTTGACTATACTCTTTTTTAATTCTGTTTTTTTTAATTCTTTTAGCTATATCTATATTCATTTGTATTTGTGTATTATACATAACGCAAATTACGTTAAAAATAATATTTTTTAAAGTGAATTTTTTACAAATATTTTAGTTTATTAATATAGTATTCATTTTTTTAATAAATTATTCATAATATGAATTGTTCATGTTTCTTTTTTAAAATAGGTTTGCACCTTGTTAAAAAATCACCTAGAGCTCAGGTAATAAGGAGTAAACTGAAAAGCCTTCAAATTAGAGTAAGTATTTAATTGAAATATATTTATATGGAAAAACAAAAACAATGTATAATGAGATTCACAAAATTGAAATTTGTAGTGTTGACTTGTGCAGGTTTAATTATTAGTTCTTGTAGTAAAGAAGAATTGGAAGATGTTAATGTAAATAAAATTAATAATGAATCAGTTGCTGAAGATGGACAAACAGCAACAACATTAAAAGAATTAGGTTATGATTCTTATAACGATTTGTTGAATGACGGATGGGAGGTAGTTTCCAAAATAAAGCAACCTGAGGAGGTTTTAAAACCAGAAGCAAAGGGGACAACAATGATAAGAGTACCAATATCACAATCATTAAGTAAAATAAAGGTAAAATTAAATCAAAATCATCTAAAAGATTTGGGGTATTCTGACGCTATATTAAGAGCAATATATTACAGCCGTTTTAACGTAGTACCAGACGGTGTTAGTATAAATAATTATGGAACAAAATGGGCTCCTTCTCCATTGCTTTCAGAGAGATATAACTGGCATGCTTATATAGAAACAGGAACACCTAAAGTAACATCAAGATATACAAACGAACCGGAATATAATTATTCTGTTTTTTGGGCATATAATTATTCAGATAAGGAAGAATATGTTAAGAAATCTTTCCAATATATAGTAGGTAAAACAACAAACTGGTCAGTAAGTAGTACTATAGAAACAACAGTAGGTGGTAAAGTAGGTATTCCATTAGTAGCAGAAGGGACTGTTGAAGTTAAAATAGGAGTTACTGCCGGAGGAGGAGGAGGAACATCGGAAACAAAAACCAGTATAGATGGCTATGAAGGAACAATACCGGCTCGTTCTAAAAGAAAAATTGTTATGAGACAAAAAATCACGAATACCCTGGTAGATTATCAATTTCCTGTAAATATTACAGGGAAGGTAGGTCTTAATTTTTCCAAGACAGTAAAAGGACATTATTTTTGGTGTGCATCTGCAAGAATATTAAATCCAAAAAATAATATACAAGAAGGAACTATTAGCATAAAGAATAGATCTGATGTAGAGATAATTGCATATAAACCAATTCCTCTATAGTTGATAATTATATTGATTTAAGATTTATTATTCTATATTTATTAAACATAAGTTTTTTAAATATTTAATAATGATAATAAGAAAGACTGTTTCATAATAAAATGAAACAGTCTTTTTTTATTACCAGAATATTATTTACAGTATCTAAGATAAGATCATAACCTTATCATTCATATATGTTAGAATAGTAAGTAATAGTAAAAGTAGCCTAACTTAATTTTATTAAATTAAATTAAATGTAATTCCCATATCTTTACAGAATCCGAATCTATATTTGTTATTCAGAACATTAAACCTATAAGATGAAAAACAAGATTACATTATTTTTATTATTTTTTATTTATATCTCACAAGCTCAGAATATAAAATTTGAAACAAAAGACAATGATTTAAAATTAGCAGCTTTACCCTATTACAGCTATGGTAAAGGATTAGGGCTAACCTCACCGGACAGTATTTTTCAGTTGAATATACGGTTCAGAATGCAGAACAGAATAGGATATATCAAAAATGAAGGTGAAGAAACGGCTTATGATGGACAGATTCGTCGTTTGCGATTGCGTTTCGACGGCTATGTAGGAAGTCCACAATTTCTGTATGCCATACAATTATCCTTTGCTCCCGGAGATACAGGGGAGATTGTAGAAGGGGAAAATCTAAATATCATCAGAGATGCAGTTGTTTTCTACAGACCCAATAAACACTGGAATATTGCTTTTGGTCAGACTAAGTTACCCGGAAACCGACAAAGAATTAATTCATCCGGTGCTTTAGATCTGACAGATCGTTCCATTAATAATGCTAAATTTAATATTGACCGGGATTTTGGTTTTCAGGTCTATTATCTACATGAAAATTTTGATAAATTTTCCTATAATATAAAAACCGCCGTAAGTACCGGAGAAGGGCGAAACTGGACAAAAAGTCCAGATAACGGAGTTGCTTTTACCGCAAAAGGAGAGCTATTCCCTTTCGGTACCTTTACAAAAGACGGAACTAATTTTGAAGGAGATATTGTCCGGGAAAAAACACCAAAGTTAATGTTGTCAGGAGTATATCATCATAATGACAAAGCCAGAAGAACACAAGGACAGCTCGGTAAAGATCTATTTGCAGAAAGAACAATGCAGTCCGTTTTTCTGGACGCCATGCTGAAATATAATGGTTGGTCCTTTATGACTGCCTATATGTCCAGAAGAGCAGACGATCCGATCACTTTTAATCCTGAAGATATAACACAGAAGAGTTTCGTTTATGTAGGAGAAGGAATGGATTATCAGTTGAGTTATGTATTTCCAACCAATTATGAGATTGTAGGACGATTTTCCACTCAGAAAGTAGAGCAGAGCATAAGAAGTTTAGCTCCCAATACAAACGAATACAGTATTGGTGTAACTAAATATATATGGGAACATGCCTTTAAATTGCAGACCGAACTGACCTTTGATGAGCTGAAGTTCCATGATGGGTCAACTAAAAATAACTGGTATGTTCGTTTTCAGGTAGAGATTGGAATTTAATCTGGATTATTCGATTACTTCGTCTGTTTATTCTTTTAGGCTCGAGTGTTAGATTATTGGATTAAAGTTAGTTATAGAAATAAAAAAGGGGATCTGAATATTCAGATCCCCTTTTTTATAATAGAATATTTCTTATATAGCATTTACAATAGCAAGGAAATCATCTGCTTTCAGGGCAGCCCCACCAATTAATCCGCCATCTACATCCGGTTTAGAGAATATTTCCTTAGCATTATCCGGTTTTACACTTCCTCCATACAGAATAGAAACTCCATCAGCTACAGTTTGTCCGAATTTATCAGCAATTGTTTTTCTGATAAAAGCATGCATTTCCTGCGCCTGTTCCGGAGAAGCCGTTTCCCCTGTTCCAATAGCCCATACCGGTTCATAAGCCAGTACAACATCCTTCCACTGTTCCGCAGTAAGGTGAAATAGAGCGTTGCTTAATTGGCTTTCTACTAAATTAAAGTGATTATCAGCTTGTCTGTCCTTCAATTCCTCACCAAAGCAGAAAATAATAGTAAAATTATGTTTTAAAGCAGTATTTACTTTCTCAGCCAGAAGACTATCCGTTTCATTAAAATAAGCACGTCTTTCAGAATGTCCTAAAATAACCGTATTAATATTAATACTTTTAAGCATATCAGCAGAAATCTCACCCGTAAAAGCTCCACTTTCAGCCTGGTGCATATTCTGAGCAGCAACAATTATATTAGTACCCGATGTTTTTTGAGCAGCACTGTTCAGATTCACATAAGTAGGAGCAACCACAATTTTAGTTGTAGTTTCAAAAGGTCTTTTTAATAATAGTTCATTTAATAAAGCATTCGTTTCCTGAATGTTTTTATGCATTTTCCAGTTTCCCGCAACAATTTTCTTTCTCATTATTTATTGTTTTTTAAAATAGTAATCAGTTTTTCATCATCCGCATGAATAGCTTTATGTAAAACTATTTTTCCCTTTTTATCTACAACCATATATCTTGGAATCCAGTCTAAAGTGATAGATTTACCAAAAACACCTCTCATTCCGTCAGAAACTAAATAATGTTCCCCTTTCACATCATATTTTTCAATTGCTTTTTTCCAGGCCTCAGGAGTTTTATCCATTGAAACAGACAGGTAAACAACATTCTTTTTAAAATTTTTATGTAAAGCTTTTATCTTAGGCATATCAACAATACAGTCTTTACACCATGATGCCCATACATCAATAACAATTATTTTTCCTTCATGTTTTTTTAAAATATCCTGAAAACGAATCTGCTCTCCGTTCAGAGTGAGCATTTTTTCAGCCAGACCTTCCGGTGTGAACGATGTGCTCTGAGCGCTTACTTTCATTGATATTAGACTTAAAAAAGCGAATAATAGTATTTTCTTCATTGTATTTTTATTTCTTGTAAATTTAATGAACCTATATAGTTGATATTCTTTTTTTAAATTGTTTTAACAAATATTTATTGTAATCGTATTTTTGGGTCCAGATAAGCATAAATAATATCAACGAGTATATTTATAATAACAAACGTAAAGGCGATAACAATAACGGCACCCATAATAACAGGCAAATCCAGAGTGTTTAAAGCTTCGACAATCTCTTTACCTAATCCGTTCCATCCAAAAATATATTCTACAAAAACAGCTCCTGCAAGCATAGATGCAAACCAGCCCGAAATTGCCGTTACTACCGGATTCAGAGCATTTTTAACCGCATGCTTTTTAATGACCTGAAATTCACTTAATCCTTTTGCTTTAGCAGTTCGGATATAATCCTGTCCTAATACCTCAAGAAGAGAATTACGCATGAGTTGTATTACTACTGCTAATGGACGAATACCTAATACAACAGCAGGTAATACAATATTTTTCCACTGGATAAAATAGCCTTCCCCAAAATCATCTACTTCATATAAGCTTCCTGTCATATTGAGATGTGTGTACTTATTCAGTACAAAACCAAAAAACCAGGCAAAGAGAACAGCACTGAAAAAAGAAGGAATACTCATTCCCAAAGTACTTAACAGAGCAATAAGATGATCAATCCATGTATTTTTATACAATGCAGAGACAATACCTAACAGTATACCGATGATGATTGCAATTATAATTGCAAAACAGGCAAGGATTACAGTATTGGGAAGTGTATCCCCTATGATTTGCGTTACTTTCTTTCCATTCTTCTGAAAGGATTCTCTGAGATAAGGTGTTTTAATGACTACCCTTTCATTTCCAATAGAGAAGAGAGGCAGTGCGTTATATTTACCATCAGACAGATACGTATAATTATCAGGTGATTTACTGTGTAACGAGATAAGGGACAGGTCATTTAAATAATAGAGATACTGTTTTCCTATCGGTTGGTCAAATCCGTATTTTTTCTTTACAATAGCTAATTGCTCTGAGTTTTCATTCTTATCTAGCATCATTCGTGCCGGATCTCCCGGTAATACATTAAATAAAAAGAAGATAACCGTCACAACCCCAAAAAGAGTAATAAGAGCATATCCCGTTTTATTTAGAAAGTATTTAAACAATTTGATTCGGAGAATAAATTACGTTCAATTATTTTAAAATCTGGATTACAGTTCCAGTTTATCAATATCATTATAATGTACTTTCTGTGTAATCGTTCCTTTATTAAGAACTACAATTCCAGGATTAGAGCGTACAATTGTTTTTAGTGTTGTTTCATCGCAGAAATAGAAATCCATATCTAATTTATTTCTTTTTTTGATTTCAGCAATTGTATTTTCCAGTGATGCCGTAACAATAATTACCCTATAGCCTTTTGCTTTAGCCTCTTTGTTTAGTTTTTCCAGTTTATCTAATCCTTTTGGATTTGATTTTGAAAGGTTGTAAGCCATAATCATTACCAGTTTAGGCTCATTAAGCATTTGTTCCGTATAATCTTCCCCGTCTTTTTCAATAGAAAAATCATGAATAGGGACTTCATACCCTTTTTTTATTTCTTTTGTATCCACAGATATATATTCACCATTAGGAACCTGAGGATAAGCCCCTGTATTTACGATTTTTTCTTCTTTTCCGTTTACATTGAATTTCCATGTATATTCATAAACAGCCTTTGGAGCATTATCCGGTACCTTCATTCCTTCCTGTATACTGTTGCCAATTTTGTAAGGTCTGAAATCAACCACAGGTAAATGATTTAGTACATAATAAGCAAAAGCAAAACAAGCAATGATACTTCCTGTCACAACCATGCTTACCCCGTTAGGTTTAAGGAACGGTTTGATATATCTCTGGTGAAAGAACAGAATCAGAATAAATACCAGAAGAACAATATCTTTCATGAAAGTTTCCCAAGGAGCTAATTTCAGTGCATCGCCAAAACATCCACAATCCGTAACCTTATTAAAATAAGCAGAGTAGAATGTCAGGAATGTAAAGAACAAGATCATTAACAGCAGACACCATGTTGTGAATTTTGGTTTAAAACCAAAAAGCAGCATAACCCCCAGCACTACTTCAAAAACAACAACAAATATAGAAATAGCCAAAGCAAAAGGAATCAGAAATTCCAGATTTAATACATCAGCTCCGAAATATTCTTCCAGTTTGAATGAAAATCCGGTAGGGTCATTTAGTTTAATCCATCCTGAAATGATAAATAATATTCCGACAAATATTCTTGAAAAATGTGTTAGTAATTTCATAGTACTATAATCTTTTTATTTTTTTTGTAAATTCCATTAAAATCAGAGCAAAAACAGCATAATTGATCATATCCTGATAATTAGCATCAATACCTTCAGAGACCAGCGTTTTTCCTTTATTATCTTCAATCTGCTTTACACGTAATAGTTTTTGAAGTATCAGATCTGTCAAAGAACTTATTCTGAGATCACGCCAGGCTTCTCCATAATCATGATTTTTAGCCTCCATCAATTCCTTTGCTATTTTGATCTTCTCATCAAAAAGAGCAGTTGCTTCCTCTGTATTCAGATCCGGCTGATCCACAACCCCTTTGTCTAACTGGATTAAAGCCATAACAGAATAATTAATAATTCCAATAAACTCTCCCGTTTCGTCCTCATTTACTTTTCGAATATCATTTTTTTGTAAGCTTCTGATTCGTAAGGTTTTAATGTATATTTGATCCGTTAATGACGGCAGTCTTAAAATGCGCCAGGCACTGCCATAATCTTTCATTTTGTTGATGTATAGCTGTCTGCAAATTGCAATGACGTCATCAAATTCTTGAGAAGTATTATTCATTATTGATGTATCTTTGTATGATAATTTGTTCAAAAATAAGAATAAAAATCAAGTATTATATAGAGATTAAAAACAAAATGTATTGATTAAGCATTTAGAAGATATAAAACAAAATGAATATTAACTGCAAAGGAACTTTGATTGATTTATTTATTCCCAGAGTAATGGGAATATTAAACATAACACCCGATTCATTTTTTGATGGTGGTAAGTATAAAAATGAAGCTGATTTACTGCATCAGGTTGAGAAAATGCTTCTTGACGGAGCTGATTTTATAGATGTAGGTGCTTATTCCTCACGTCCCAATGCGGTGTTTGTTTCCGAAGAAGAAGAACTGAAGAGGATTTTACCTGTAATTACTTTACTGGTAAAACATTTCCCTGATATACTGTTGTCAATAGACACCTTCAGGAGTGCTGTTGCAAAAGCCAGTATCGAACATGGAGCAGCATTGATCAACGATATTGCAGCAGGAGGTTTAGACGATAAAATGTTTCAAGTAATAGGAGAATTAAACGTTCCTTATATTATGATGCATATGCGCGGTACACCACAAACTATGCAGCAGTTTACAGATTATGATGATATTGTAAAAGATATTCTTTATTATTTTTCAGAAAAAATACAGCAGGCAAGAAGTTATAAGATTAACGATCTGATTGTAGATCCCGGTTTTGGCTTCTCCAAAACGATGGAGCAGAATTATGAACTATTTCAGAAAACAGAACTTTTCAAAATTCTGGAGTTACCTGTTTTAGTCGGTATTTCCAGAAAATCGATGCTTTATAAATTATTAGGTATCACACCGCAGGAAGCTCTCAACGGAACAACAGTTCTGAATACAATAGCTCTAACAAAAGGAGCAAATATACTCAGAGTTCACGATGTAAAAGAAGCTGTAGAAACAGTAAAAATAGTATCAGCTCTTAATGGTCAGAATATCAGTCTAAGTTAGTAATATCAAAAAGGGTTAAGTAATTATTGATGATGATATGGTTCATTTCTCAAAATAGTAAAAGCTCTGTAAAGTTGTTCCATAAAAAACAAGCGAACCATCTGATGAGAAAAGGTCATTAAAGACAAAGAAATCTTACCCTGTGCTTTCTGATAGACTGTATCTGAAAAACCATAAGGACCGCCAATAACAAAAACAAGAGTTTTTACACCACTATTCATTTTTTTCTGAATCTCTTCAGAAAAACTCATACTGGAAAAAGTTTTACCATTTTCATCCAGTAAGATTAGTTGATCCGTAGCAGTAATTTTGGCTAAAATAAGTTCCCCTTCTTTTTCTTTTTGCTGACTTTCCGATAAGTTTTTTACATTTTTAATATCAGGAATTATTTCCAATTCAAATTTTATATAATGCTGTAGTCGCTTATTATATTCATTGATCAGAGAATCTAATGCTTTGTTGTCTGTTTTACCTATTGCAATAAGTTTTGCATTCATCTAAACTATTTTACAGTACAAAATTACATTTTTTTGGTTTTTCTAAATGTAAAAAGAACAGATTCTTACAGTTTTTTTTTCTTATTTTAGCAGTTAAATAAACTTTGGTATGATAAGTGAAGTACAGTTTCAAAAGGAATTAGGTTTAATTATAGCAAACGGAATCAGAGAAGATGTAGGAAGCGGTGATTATAGCTCTTTAGCCTGTATTCCGGCTTCAGCAAAAGGTAAAGCGAAGTTGCTGGTAAAAGAAGACGGAATAATTGCAGGTGTAGTATTTGCCGAAAAGATATTTAAATATGTAGATCCCGATTTGAAACTGGAGGTTTTCATACAGGACGGAGCACCAGTACAATACGGTGATATTGTTTTTCATGTCTCAGGTAGTTCACAATCCATTCTCAAAGCAGAGCGGTTTGTGCTAAATGCGATGCAGCGTATGAGTGCAATTGCAACTAAAACCAGAAAGTATGTTACCCTTCTTGAAGGAACATCTGCCGGGATTTTAGATACCAGAAAAACAACCCCCGGAATTCGGGCAATAGAAAAATGGGCTGTAAAAATCGGAGGAGGAGAAAACCACCGATTTGCTTTATACGATATGATAATGCTGAAAGACAATCATAATGATTTCGTAGGAGGTATTACAAAAGCGATAACAAAAACAAAACAATATTTGTCCGAAAACAATTTAGATTTAAAAATTATTGTAGAAGCAAGGAATTTAGATGAGGTAAATGAGATATTGGAAAATGAAGGAGTGTTCAGAATTTTGCTCGATAATTTTAATTATGAAGATACCCGGAAAGCAGTTGTCCTAATAGGAGATAAGTGCTTGACAGAATCCTCAGGCAATATTAATGAACATACAATGCGTCATTATGCAGAATGTGGCGTTAATTATATTTCATCAGGCGCATTGACCCATTCAGTCAGTAATATGGATTTGAGTTTAAAAGCACTGTAAATTAATTGATTTCATGTCAAAAGAAATAGAAGAAAATCTCGATAAAATCCCTGTTGTAAAGGGCTTGGTAAAACTTGGAAAAAGAATAAAGCTTCCGAGTTTAGGAGGTTTTACTTTATATGATTTGCTGGAACTTTACGTTTTAGGAATAGTAAAAGGAGCTTTCTCCTACAGAGCCAGTGCGATTGCATTCAGTTTCTTTATGGCTCTATTTCCCTTTGCACTGTTCATCCTTAATCTAATACCTTACATCCCGTTAGAAGGATTTCAGGAGGATTTTATGAGATTTGTGGCAGAAAGTGTTCCTCCGAATACCTATGAAGCAGTAGCAGTTATTCTTAATGATATTTTAAATAAAAGTTATAAAAGTTTACTTTCATCAGGGATCTTATTATCTATATTTTTAATGTCTAACGGTATGAATGCTATTTTAGGAGGTTTTGAAACTTCTTATCATATTACGATTACCAGAGGTTTTTTCAAGCAGTATGCCATTGCTGTCGGAATGTCTATTCTAATGTCCTTTATTCTGATTATTACAGTTGCAGCGATTGTAATTGCGGAAATCTTTCTTCGGAAATTACAGAAAGAAGGCGTTTTGGTCGATCAGCTTTATCTAATAGAGTGGAGTAGATATATATTCGTTCTGGCAATGATTCTGATTTCTTCCTCCATTCTGTTTAAATTTGGAACAAGAGAAATAACAGAAACCTCATTTATCAGCCACGGTTCTGTATTTACAACCATCTCATTTGTTATTACCTCTTACGTTTTTGGTATCTATGTTGAACGATTTGCACAATACAATGAGTTGTACGGTTCCATAGGAACACTCCTTGTTTTTATGATGTATATCTGGATTAACTGTATGGTTTTGTTATTAGGGTTCGAATTAAACGCAGCTATTCATCGATTGAAAATAAAAAATTTATATATTTAACAAACATTAAAAACTAAAAACAATGAAAAAACATTTATTAACAATTTTATTCGTAGCAGCTGCCGGAATTTTTTCTGTTCAGGCACAAAGTGTTATCGGTAAATGGAAAACATTCGATGACGAAACCGGAGAAGCTAAATCTATTGTTGAAATTACCGAAAAGGGAGGTAAAATCTATGGCAAAGTTGTCGAAATTTTAAACCCGGCAAAGAAAGATTCAAAATGTAAGAAATGTGCAGGAGAAGATAAAGATAAACCAATTTTAGGAATCACTGTTATTAAAGGATTATCTAAAAAAGGAAAAGAGTATACTGACGGAAAAATATTAGACCCAAATAAAGGAAAGATCTATAAATGTACCGTTTCTTTAGACGGAAATGATAAACTGGATGTCAGAGGTTACGTTGGGATTTCTTTGATCGGAAGAACACAAACCTGGACAAGAGTAAAATAGATTATTAGATTATTCGATTGTTGGATTTTTAGAAGAATCTGATAGATAGTAATTAAAAGGTTTCGTTAAATCCGGCGAAACCTTTTTTTAATTCTGTTAGTTTCGTCAGTCAGAGACTGATTAACACGTTCTCAAAACCAGAGATTTTGCGAAAAGACGTTATATTGCAACGTCTCTCTATCTAACAATCGAATAATCGAATAATCCGGAAATCCGGCAGATATTTTTTTTATGCTTTCTGAAACCTATCTTTGTAGAACTAAAATTACACTATGTCTTATTTCGTTGAAGTAATAGTACCATTATCTCTACCCAAATCTTTTACATACAGTATTACTGAAGCAGAATACCATTATATTAAAAAAGGAATGCGTGTAGCAGTTCCTTTTGGAAAAAATAAGATATATACCGCTTTAATTATAGATAAGCATCAAAACCCACCAACATTATATCAGGCTAAAGAAATTCATGAAATATTAGATGAAAAGCCTGTTGTTACAGAAATTCAGATTGCACACTGGCAGTGGATCGCTTCCTATTATATGTGTGCAATAGGAGATGTATACAGAGGAGCAATGCCTTCCGCTTTATTATTAGAAAGTGAAACTATTATTTCCCGAAAAGCAGATATAGAAATAGATCAGACAACCTTATCAGATGATGAATTTTTAATATTTGAAGCCTTACAGAGACAATCCTCTTTAAAGGTTCAGGATATTATGGAGATACTTGGTAAGAAGAATATTTTTCCCGTCATCAGGAATATGATAGATAAAAATATTCTGATCCTTCAGGAAGAAATGGTGGAGAATTATAAGCCTAAATTAATACGATATGTCCGATTACATGCAAACCATACCTCAGAAGAAGGATTGAATCAGTTATTATCCCTTTTGCAAAATGCTCCCAAACAGAAAGAACTGGTTCTTTCTTATTTTCAGTTGAATGCGACAGAAAGAAAACCGATAACAGTAAAACAACTTACAGAAACCGCAAACAGTACTTCCGCAGCAGTCAAAGCTTTAGTTGATAAAGAAATTTTCGAAGAATATTTTTTACAGCATGACAGAGTACAGTTTGATGATTCCGATCAGAATTCAGAAATGAACCTGAGTATACCTCAGAAAACCGCTTTTGATGCTATTAATGATAGTCTGGAACAACACGCTGTTTGTTTGCTTCACGGTGTTACAGCCAGTGGAAAAACAGAAATCTATATTAAATTAATAGAACACTATATTACATCCGGTAAACAAGTATTGTATTTATTACCCGAAATAGCATTAACCACACAATTGGTCAGTAGATTAAGAACTTATTTTGGAAATGCAGTTGCTGTTTTTCACTCTAAATTTAATAATAACGAAAGAGTAGAAGTATGGCAGCAGGTTTTGGATAATTCACCCAAAGCAAGAATAGTGATAGGTGCCCGATCTGCGTTATTTTTGCCTTTCCGGGATTTGGGATTAATTGTAGTTGATGAAGAACATGAGCAGACTTTTAAACAGTTTGATCCTGCACCCCGATACCATGCCCGTGATGCCGCTGTAGTTTTAGCAAACAGTCATAAGGCAAAAGTAGTATTAGGTTCCGCCACACCAAGCATCGAAACCTTCTTTAATGGACAAGCGGGTAAATACGGACTGGTAACTATAAAAGAAAGATACGGTAATGTAATGATGCCCGATATTGAGCTGGTAGATCTGAAAGATAAATACAAGCGAAAAAAAATGTCAGGGCATTTCAGCGATACGCTCATAGAAGCGATTACCGAAGCTTTATCCTTAGGAGAACAAATCATCCTGTTTCAGAACAGAAGAGGGTATTCACCCATAATAGAATGCCTTACCTGTGGTCATGTACCACAATGTCCGCAATGCGATGTGAGTCTGACCTATCATAAACATAAAAACCAGTTGCGTTGTCACTATTGCGGTTACAGTATGGCGAATCCAACACATTGCCATAGTTGTCACAGTGTTGATTTGACAACCAAAGGTTTCGGTACAGAACAGATTCAGCAGGAATTACAGACCTTGTTTCCTGATAAAAAATCAGGCAGAATGGATCAGGATACCACTCGTGGAAAACATGCCTATGAAAAACTGATAGATTCCTTTCAGAATAGAGAAATAGATATTTTAGTTGGAACACAAATGCTTGCCAAAGGTCTGGATTTTGACAATGTCAGCCTTGTAGGGATTATGAATGCCGATAATATGCTGTATCATCCCGATTTCAGAGCCTTTGAGCGAAGTTTTCAGATGATGACACAAGTTGCAGGACGAGCAGGACGTTCAGAAAAAAGAGGAAAAGTATACATACAAACCTATAACCCCGATCATAATGTAATCCAGCAGGTTACTAATAATGATTATCAGGGAATGTATAAAGAACAGTTATACGAAAGATATATCTATAAATATCCCCCTTATTTCAGATTAATAAAACTGACTTTAAAACATAAGGATTTCGATAAACTCAAAGAAGGTTCAATGTGGTTGTATAATGTAATGAAACAGAATCTGGATATTCCCGTTCTGGGTCCCGAAGAGCCCCCGATTAGTCGGATTCGAAACGAATATATCCGAACTATTATGATAAAGATTCCTCAGGATCATTCCATAGGAGGAACAAAAAGAGTTATTCAGAAAATGCTGAATAGTTTTGAAGCCGTTCCGCAATACAGAGCCATTAAAGTAATTGTGAATGTGGATTTTTATTGATTAATTGTGAAATGTTTTTTATGAGATGTGAAATGTAAAATGACTGCTTCACAAAATCAGAGACTTTTAATCACACCTGCATCATCTAATATTCTTGCTTCTGATCTCCTGATCTTTGAAGGTTTCTGAAACGTTTATTCCTCCCAGTGGAATAATATGTTTTATATTAAAAAAATAAATTTAATATGATTTTTTAATATTAAAACAGGTGTTGTTTTTCTTTGTTTTTATATATTCGTGGTTTTTGTTTCAGTTTTAATAAAATTAATAAAAATTAATTTATTCACTATTAGAACTATAACAAGTATTAACGGATCTACTAAACAGTGCTAAAAAAGCACGATTAAACGCTTAAGAATTATGATTACAGCAGCAATTATATACGGAGATTATGTGCCTCCGGTAATACCGGAACCATGGGAAAAATATCCTCTAAGAGATGTGTCATGGGCGTATTATACCCAGAGTATCAATAAAAATAGAGGGTCAGAATCATTGTATTACTGCTGTAACCAGTTTACAAAGACATGTGTGTTATGATAAGTTAAAAGAAAGAGGTAATTCTAATGAACAGGATAAAATCTATTATATTAGTGCCTTAACCTTTTTTATTGATAATGTAGGACAGATCATAGGCGGGGAACGCCGGATTACGAAATATAGAATATTGGCTATTGAAAAAGATAAATCGATTATCTATATTTTAGATGAAGATTATGAGATAAAAACGGATGTGACTAAAATGATTGATGCTTCTACCGGACTGCATAATAAAATAATCAAGCAGAATAAAGCACAGCTGGCAAATGGGAAAATCTATGATTTAGGAACTTTGGGTAAATATGTAAAAGAAGCCTGTGAAGTAAACCGAACCTTAGATATTGACTATACCAATGCTTTAGTAACAAAAGCCAGAGACGAAATAAAAGGGGTATTAGATAAAGTTTCCGTAATAGGGGGTATATTAACGTTTGTACCGGCTTCTACTAGTGCTCCGGCTGTTGTTGTAGTGCAGGAAGTAATTAATTTATTCTGCTTTTTATTAGGGTTTGAAAGTCAGATTAGTGAAGCGGATAAAGCTTTTCCTTTAAAAGGACCGTATCAAATTAATGGTAAATCATATAACCAGCGTTATGAATCCAGCTATGGACAGGATGGGGAGCGTTATCAGTACAAGCAAGGGGAGCAAACGGTTAATACCGAAGATATTCTACAACAAATCGAGAAGTTTCAAATTAATATACAGCAATAATGAAATATATATATTTATTATTAGTAAGTGTATTTCTGTTTTCCTGTAGAAAAACAGATACGATCAATCATTATAGTAATGTTTCTGTAACCGAAAAAGAGTTACAGGAAAATGGCTTCTATAAATATATTGCAGCTCCCTGGGTCAATCATTATGGAGATAGTATAAGAGAAATGGTTTATTCTAATGTTAGACCTAGAACTAGAAAGAGTACTACTGCTCCTTTACCTTTTTATGGAGAAGAGAGGTGGGATCAGCAGATGCGAAATTACATGAAAAACACACTAAAAAATAGAATGGTGACTTATTTCTATAGAAATGATACGTTGGTTTATAAAGAGATTTATTCTTACTCTCCTTTTGAAAATAGTAAACAAATTCATTTTAAGACTAAAGAGGATATTAACCATTATTATGATAGTTTAAAAATTCCATATCAGGAAAGATGGGTTAAAAAACAATGGGATGGTCGGGATAGTATCGGTTTTTATTTAAAGTATATTGTAAATAGTTACGATAGTTATTTTTTTGTAGGGGATAAATCTGATGAAAATGTAATGCGTGTTTCTTTTTTAAAAAATGAGAATCCTAAAAGAATTGCCATCCGGATTGGTAGAGTTTATGAAAGAAATTCTCCTTATCGTTATGTAAAGCCATGAGCCTGAAAAAGCGAACAGATGAAGCGATTGAACCATCGAAAAATCAAATAATCCCGGAATCCGAAAGAAAAATGAAAAGAGGTTTGTAAATTGAAGAAAAAGGATTACTTTTGCATCCATATTTTTAACAAATAAAATAGAACATTATGAATCATTATGAAACTGTTTTCATCTTGAATCCCGTTTTATCTGAACAACAGGTAAAGGAAACAGTAAGCAAATTCGAAGATTTTCTTACTTCAAAAGGAGCAGAGATGGTATCTAAAGAAGATTGGGGCCTAAAAAAAATGGCTTATGAAATTCAACACAAAAAAAGTGGTTTTTATCACTTATTTGAATTCAAAATCGCAGGAGAATTTTTAGCTGCTTTTGAAACTGAATTTAGACGTGACGAGAGAATTATGCGTTTCTTAACTGTAAGTTTAGATAAACACGCTATTTCTTGGGCTGAGAGAAGAAGAACAAAATTAAAAGCATCTAAAGCGTAATTATTATGTCTACAATAGAACAATCTGCTAAAGGAAAAAAAGACGGAGATATCAGATATCTTACGCCTCTGAATATAGAAACTAACAAAACTAAAAAGTATTGTCGTTTCAAAAAGTCAGGAATTAAATATATCGATTATAAAGATCCGGACTTTTTATTGAAGTTTGTTAATGAACAAGGGAAAATCCTTCCTCGTCGTTTAACAGGAACTTCTTTGAAGTATCAAAGAAAAGTGTCTGTTGCTGTAAAAAGAGCTCGTCACTTAGCGTTAATGCCATATGTGGCTGATTTATTAAAATAAAAAAGAGGCGGAACTATGGAACTTATACTTAAGAAAGACGTACAAAATTTAGGTTTTAAAGACGATATCATTACTGTTAAAGACGGTTTTGGTCGTAACTTTTTAATTCCTCAGGGTTTTGCTCACATGGCAACTCCTTCAGCTAAAAAAGTATTAGCTGAGAACTTAAAACAAAGAGCTCACAAAGAACAAAAAGTAATTGATGATGCTAAGAAAGTAGCAGAAGCAATCAAAGCTCTTGAGATTAAAATTTCCGCAAAAGCAGGTGGTGGTGAAAAACTATTTGGTTCTATCACTAACATTGATCTTGCCGAAGCTTTACAGAAAAACGGTCAGTCAATTGACAAAAAATTCATCACTAGTGGTATCATTAAACGTGTAGGTAAATACACAGCTAATATCAGATTACACAGAGATGTTATCGTTGAATTACCATATGAAATCGTTGCTGAAAAGTAATATTTTATAATTCTATAAAAGAGTCCGTCTAAAATTCATTTTAGGCGGATTTTTTATTTCCAAAAAACAGAGCCATTATTAAAAAGCTTTACAAAATTATTACATTTTTATATTCGTAGAATGGTTACATTATCATAGTATCAGATGAAATATATCAGATTAACAAAAGAGCAGTTTGAAGAACTACATCCAGAGTTCATTAATTTTTTAGCAACCCAGTCTATTGATAAAGCAGAATGGGATAAAATAAAAACAGAGAAACCCGAAGTAGCAGAGCAGGAACTGGATGTGTTTTCAGACCTGATCTGGGAAGGGGTGCTGACTAAGGCAGAATATTTGGAACATTTTTCTAAAAATATTATTTTCCTTTTCCGGTGTAACGAGGATCAGATGGAATCCATTGTTTTGAAATCACTGGTTGCGGAAGTAGATTTTTTGACTAAAGAAGGATTACAGTGGCTGAGTGACAATATGTTTACCGAAACAGTAGAAATGCATTTAGGCAAAAAAGGTTTTGGATCAGACAGGAATCAGGCAATTTTTGACCTGATTAGAGAAGGAGCTTTTTTAAGTGACGGTCAGCTATACAGTCAAATAAATAACATAATTCAATCTTAAATAGTAGTTCTTATTTACGTAAAATTGGTTATTTTAGTATCGTTTTTCAAATACTAAAATAATCAATTTTATATGGATGTTCAACAGAAAATTCAGGACTTAAGAGAAGAACTGAATCAACATAATTATAACTATTATGTGCTGGATAATGCTACGATTTCTGATTTTGATTTTGATATTAAGTTAAAAGAGTTAGAAGCATTAGAAAATCAGCATCCCGAGTTTTTTGATGAAAATTCACCAACACAACGTGTTGGAGGAGCAGTTACTAAAAATTTCGAAACAGTTCAGCATGAATACAGAATGTATTCTCTTGATAATTCCTATTCAAAAGAAGATGTGCTGGACTGGGAAAAACGACTTCAGAAATTATTAGGAGATGTCCCTTTAGAATATACCTGTGAACTAAAATATGACGGAGCATCCATCAGTATTACTTATGAGAATGGTAAATTAAAACGTGCAGTTACACGTGGCGATGGTTTTCAGGGAGATGATGTAACGAATAATGTCAAAACAATCAAATCCATACCTCTAAAACTAAAGGGAGACTACCCTGCTAAATTCGATATTAGAGGAGAGATCATATTACCATTTGCCGGATTTGCTAAAATGAATCAGGATCTGATTGAGATAGGAGAAACACCTTATTCAAATCCACGAAATACAGCCTCAGGGAGTTTAAAACTCCAGGACAGTAGCGAAGTATCAAAACGACCTTTAGACTGTTTACTGTACTTTATAATTGGAAATAACCTGCCTTTTAACTCTCAATTTGAAGGATTACAAAAAGCCCGGGAATGGGGATTCAAAGCACCTAAAGAAGCAAAACTAGCTAAAAATATAGATGAAGTATTTGCTTTTATTGATTATTGGGATACACATCGTCATGATCTGCCTTATGAAACGGACGGAGTGGTAATAAAAGTAAACGATCTGCATTACCAGGATGAGTTGGGGTATACTTCTAAATCACCACGCTGGGCGATTGCCTATAAATTCAAAGCAGAGCAGGTTTTTACTACATTAAATTCAATAGTCTATCAAGTAGGGCGAACAGGGGCAATAACTCCGGTAGCGAATCTGGAACCTGTACAGCTTGCAGGAACAGTTGTAAAACGTGCTTCTCTGCACAATGCAGACCAGATTGAGAAACTGGATGTCAGAGTAGGAGATACTGTTTTTGTAGAAAAAGGAGGAGAGATCATTCCAAAGATTATAGGAGTAGATTTCAGCAAACGTCCTTCAGGTGTAGAATCTACAGTTTATATAACCCATTGTCCTGAATGTGCTACAGAATTAGTAAGAAAAGAAGGTGAAGCACAACATTATTGCCCTAATTTTTACGGCTGTCCGCCTCAGATCATAGGAAGAATTCAGCATTATATTTCCCGCAAAGCAATGGATATTGACGGATTGGGAGGAGAAACAGTAGCTTTACTTTTTAATAACAATCTGGTGCAGAATTATGCTGATTTATATGATTTAACAATAGATCAGGTGCTACCATTAGAGAGAATGGCACAAAAATCTGCTGAAAATTTAGTCAATGGAATTGAAAAGTCAAAACAAGTTCCTTTTGAAAGTGTTTTGTTTGCTTTAGGTATTCGTTATGTAGGAGAAACCGTTGCTAAAAAATTAGCCAAACATTATAAAAATATTGAAGCATTAAGCCGGGCAACTATAATGGATCTGGTGCTGGTAGATGAGATTGGAGAAAGAATAGCACAAAGTGTGGTTGATTTTTTTGAAAATCAGGAAAACAGAAGTCTAATTGAAAGACTAAAAAACTATGGTGTTCAGTTAGAATTGACCAACCAGATAGAAAACAGTAGTGATAAGTTTGTTGGAAAAACATTTGTTGTATCAGGAGTATTTACACAATTTTCCAGAGACGAACTGAAAAAAGCCATTGAAGATAATGGAGGTAAAGTGGGCAGTTCTATTTCTTCCAAAACTCATTTTGTTGTAGCAGGAGAGAATATGGGACCGGCAAAACTAGAAAAAGCCGTTCAGTTAAAAATCCCTATTATTTCAGAAACTGATTTTCTTGCGATGCTGAATGAAGAATAATTTTTAATTGATAGTTTCAGTACTCAGTTTTCAGTAGGAGTATTCAAACTATCAACGTTCTTCCTCATCTTCCGATAGAAAGTCCTTATTCAAAGGAAGGTAGGGATTAACTTTATATTTTTATACTTTTTTATCTAAAAGTAAAGTGCAATATTAGAAGTATGTTTAAAATAAATTCTTATTTTGCAATAGATAAAGTTAAAATATAATAAATGGAATATGGGACTATTACGCGAAATATATTTGGATTATCCGAAAAGAAGGCAGGCGAAATCATTATTCGGGCTACTAAAGGTAGCTATACAATAACATCAGCTCAGGAAATTATCATACGGGGGAAAAACGGAGGAGTAAAGTTTGGAGAATTTGATCCCGATAAAATAGATGAAGATGCCGTTCTGGTTACAAGGCTGGAAGGTCCTTTTAATGATAAGTATGAAAAAGTAGAGAAACCGATACCAGGAACAAAATATTGGTTTAAAGCCTCCTTTAACAGAAAAGCAACAAAAGGAGAAATAAAGCGTCTGAACTGGGAAATGAAAATAGACGGAAAGATTTATGAAATCCCTGTCGATTATTCTCCAGTAAAAGAAAGCAGAGAGAATATTGCTATTTCTGTAGCCTATAGAGAAATGAAGCTCTATGCTTATTTTATCAAACCGATTGATTCGGTCAGTTTAAATTGTAAAGGAATAACAATATCTCTTCCGGTTGTTATTGACCGTTATAAAATGCCCGGATTAAATGAAAAAGGTACTGATATTGCCGAAGATATGAGTTATGGGCAGGGACTCAGAATGCCCGGCAAAACTATTTTTTCTACTGCACTGGTTCAGAAGTATAAAAAAGAATATGAAGAAAACGGTTTTGATATTCAAAAGCATGCTCTTTTTTCGAATACAGAACCATTACCCGGTTTTGTACATCCTGCATTGTATGACCGGGAACTAATTCTTAATTTAGGGAAACTGATGCGATTCAATGCAGAGGATTCCGATGCGGTTTTATTTGCAAATTTTAGAGCCTTAAAAGGCGTTCAGGTATGGGGAGAATTATCTCCGGTATTGGATGAAATGATTACAAAGTTTCAAAACAATAAAGGAGGTATCTATGAAAACGAAAAATTAACGGAGTCGATAAAGGGCAATCCCAGTACACAGCGCTACTGTACTCAGATAGAAAACTATATGGCTCAGAAAATAAAAGAGTATTTTACTGATGCCAAAAAAATTGATGATGTAAATGTAGATTTTATAAAAAGAGATAGAGTTTCGAAACAAAAATTTACAGGTAAAAAGAATAAAAAAGGAGAGGACACCATTTTTACAAATCCATTATATCCCTATACCCGGGATAATAATTTACTGGAAGGAAGAACCTTAGCATTAAATGATATCTGGGCAACAGAAGTGATTTTAAAAACGATACAATTTTCCGGAGAAAACTATACAGCAATCTATCAGGTTACCCTTTGGGATCATTTTGGACTGGATTTATCGGATATGGATTCTGATAAAGGTTTTTATAATATTGCCGGTTTTCGATCCTGGTTTATACTACAGCATCTTAGGGGGTATAAGCCTTTTATTACTAAAATGACTTTTGAAAAAACATTTACAGGTAACCTTAAAGAAGGCTTACAGGAACGCTTAACTCAAAAATAATGAAAAAATTAAGTATACTACTGATTGTTTTTCTATTTCTTTCATGTCAGCAAAAAGAACTGGAATTTATTTATTTACCTAAATTAAGCGGAAAAGGGACTTCTACTTATAATAGTAAAAAAGGCGGATATATATATATATATATAGAAACCAGTTTAGTTGATAATATCTATAAAGACCAGAAATTAATGACTCAGGAAATAGTAGCGTATTTTAAAAATAATCATATAGATTTATGCAGTTTGCCTTTAAATTTTCATAGTTATAGTTATAGTTTTTATGAGAAAACCCGTTGTACAAAATATTTTATAAAAAAAGCCGAAGATCCGGGAGGCTTTTCTAGTAATTTAATAAATGATGATTGTTTTGATGATAAAATAATTAGTATTTATTATAGAAGAGATGAGCAGGATCCCTGTAAATGGATTGCTAATGTAAAAAATTATAATATCCATTATCAGGATACGATTTATTGTTCCGGTTGTAAGGATAAAATCTATAATGAGGATATTAAATGGAGAGGAGATAAGCAATGGGAATAGTTATAGAGTATCTTAAAGAAGGCTTACAGGAACGCTTAACTCAAAAACAATGAAAAAACTAAGTATACTATTGATTGTTTTTCTATTTCTTTCATGTCAGCAAAAAGAACTGGAATTTATTTATTTGCCTAAATTAAGTGGTAAAACAACTTCCACTTATAATAGTAAAAAAGGTGGAGATATATATATATATATAGAAACCAGTTTAGTTGATAATACTTATGAAGATCAGAAGTTTTTAACTCGAAAAATTGTGGATTATTTTAAAGAAAATCATATTGATTTATGTAGTTTACCTTTAAATTTTCATAGTTACAGTTATAGTTTCTATGAGAAAACCCGTTGTACAAAATATTTTATAAAAAAAGCCGAAGATCCGGGAGGATTTTCCAGTAATATAATGGATGAAGATTGTACTGATGATAGAATAATTGATATTTATTATAGAAGAGATGAAATTGATCCCTGTAAATGGATTGCCAATGTGGAAAATTATAATATCCATTATCAGGATACGATTTATTGTTCCGGTTGTAAGGATAAAATCTATAATGAGGATATTAAATGGAGAGGAGATAAGCAGTGGGAATGAGGTTTTAAACAGATCAGGAGATTTTTAACCCCACCTGCAAAGACAGAGCCTTTGCAGGGCAGAGATTTAGCATAGCAATAATCGGATGGTCTAAAAATCCAATAATCTAACAATCGAATTAAACAATAATTGATCTCCCTTTAGCTGTTTTTTCTTTATTGTTGTCAAAATAGAAATCGATTCTTCCCAGATTGATTCCGTAACATCCTACCTGATTTACTAATGTATCAATACCATCAAGATTTTTTACAATAGTTGGTTTATCTAAAAAAGTATGCGTGTGACCACCGATGATAAGATCAATATCTTTTGTGGCGGCAGCTAACTTCAAATCACAAATCTTATCAGAACCTTCTCTGTATTTGTAGCCCAAATGAGAAAGACAGATAATCATATCACATTTATGTTCTTGTTTCAGAATTCGGGTCATATCCTGAGTAATTTCAATCGGATCATTATATACCGTTTCCTTATACATTTGTGGATCTACCAGTCCCTGTAATTCAATTCCCAGTCCAAATACTCCGATTTTAATTCCGTCCTTTACAAATATTTTATAGGGTTTAACAGAGCCGTTTAGTATGGTATTGGTGAAATCGTAGTTCGAAGAAATAAAATCAAATTTGGCATGTGGTAACTGAGCGTAGAACCCTTCTACACCATTATCAAAATCATGATTGCCTAATGTAGAAGCATCATATTTCATCATGCTCATTAGTTTAAACTCTAATTCACCACCGTAATAGTTAAAATAAGGAGTACCCTGAAAGATATCACCGGCATCTAATAGAAGTACGTTTGGATTTTCCTGTCGGATCGTCTCAATTAATGCCGTTCTTCTGGCAACACCACCTTTATTCGGATTTCTAGGATCATCAGGTCCAAAGGGATCAATATGACTGTGTACATCATTCGTATGTAAAATAGTAATATGTTTTGTATTCAGTGTGCTGAAACTGCTTAAGGATAGACTGCTGATACCTACTAAAGCAGAACCTGCAGCTGTTTTTTGTAAAAAATCTCTTCTTTTCATTTTCGTGGAGCTGGTTTGCTATTTTTCTATACTAATTCGTTCGTCAAAAGTAACAGGCAGAGTGTCTGTTTTCTTAAAGTAGTCTATTAAGATATTTCTTAATTTATAATTCATATCATAGGATTCCCCTCCTTTAAAGAAATTCATATTGTCTCCTCCGTTTATTAAATAGTCAGAAGTAGCAATATAATATGTCTTGTTTAAATCAAGTGGTTTCCCCTGAATGGTAATACTTGTATACGCTGTTTCATCTTTATTCAGAACAATCTTCATACCTGCCAGTGGATGTGGTTTTTTAAAAGCAATAAGATAATTTACCATTTCAATTATTTTATCTCCTTTTATTCCTGCTACAAATAAACTGTTTTCAAAAGGCATGATTTCAAAAGCGGTTCTGCTTGTTACATTACCTTTAGGGATAATAGCCCGAATCCCTCCATGATTCAGAAGACAGATATCGATTGATTTATGTTCACGAGCTTCAAAAATAGGATTTCCTTCTTCTAGTGTGATATCTGCCATTAAGCTTCCGATTTTGGTCTGCCATTTCCCATCGCTTTTATCTAACGTTTCAGGGCTATAGCATAAAATGTTGTCCAGATCTTTATTGATGTGCTCACGGTATGGTTTTATAAAGTTTTCAATTTCAGTTGATTGAGATTGATTTTCTGTTATTTTTATATTCTTTCCCTTAATTTCAGTAATATTGAATCTTTGCTGACTGCAAGAAATTACTGATAAAAATGTTAAGAATAAAACAAATTGTTTTAAAACAACAGGATACTTTTTTAGATTTGTCATTCTAAGTGCGTCTTATTTAGTTAAATTTGTATTACGAAGTAAAAATACTATGTTTTTAAATTTTATAAAGAATTTTTTAGCCAAAAAAAGATTAAATAAAAGTTTGGTTAATGTTAATAGTACTAATTCTTCCAGGAAGATTAAATCTATAGGGCTTTTAATTGATACAGTTTCTTTTCATGAAAAAGAAGCTTTAATAAAAAGTTTACTTGCTAAAGGTGTTCGGCAGGAAGACCTTAAAGTATTAATTTATAAAAAAAATCTAAAAAAAGAGGATGTAAATAGTAAATATCCATTATTCGGTAATAAAGATATCGGATGGTCCAATACAATAAAAAGGAGAGAAGTTCAATCGTTTGTGAATGAAAATTTTGATTTGTTGATCAGCTATTATGACAGAGAAGAGGTAAATCTTTTTTTTATTACTTCTCAGTCTAAAGCAGATTTTAAAACAGGATTTGCTACTGTTGAGAAGAGGTTAAATCATTTTATGATTGATGTTGAGCCTAATAAGTACCAGATTTTTACAGATGAATTATTCAAATATTTAAAAATACTAAACAAGTTATAGTTATGCAGTCATTTATGGGAACAGGAGTTGCGTTAGTTACTCCATTTAAAAAAGATTTATCAGTAGATACAGATGCTTTAAAAAAGATTGTAGACTATGTAACTGATGGAGGTGTGGAATATTTAGTTGTTTTAGGAACAACAGGAGAGCCTGCAACGCTTAACCATGATGAAAAGAAGCTAGTTATAAAGACAGTAGCAGAGGCAAATAAAGGAAGACTTCCTTTAGTTCTCGGTGTTGGGGGGAATAATACCCATCAACTGGTTGAGGAATTGAAAACAGGTGATTTCTCCCATTTCTCAGCTATATTATCTGTTTCTCCCTATTATAATAAACCAACGCAGGAAGGGATTTATCAGCATTTTAAAGCAATTGCGGAGGCTTCTCCTTTGCCTGTTATTCTATATAATGTACCGGGAAGAACAGCAAGTAATGTATTGCCGGAAACAGTCCTAAGGCTAGCAAATGATTTTAAAAACATTATTGGTGTAAAAGAGGCAGCAGGAGATATTGTACAGGCTATGCGACTGATTCAGCATAAACCAAAAGATTTTTTAGTGATCTCAGGAGATGATATGGTTGCTTTACCTATTGTTTTGGCAGGAGGAGCAGGAGTGATATCCGTTATTGGTCAAGGGTTTCCAAAAGAATTTTCTTCAATGATTCGTTTAGGGCTTAAAGGAAAAGCAGATGAGGCTTATCAGTTACAGTATAAGTTAATGGATAGTATCGATATGATTTTTGAACAGGGAAATCCCGGAGGAATCAAAGAAATATTCAGAGCGCTGAAATTGTCTGAGAATACTTTGAGGTTACCTTTAGTAAATGTTAACGAAGATTTAGCAGTAAGAATAGTTGATTTTGTAAAGAAAATTGTAAATTAGGCTTTTCTGTAAAAAAATAAATTTATGTTATCAAAATCAATAGAAAGCGCACTTAATAAGCAAGTAGGAGTCGAGTCTGATTCTTCACAAATATATTTAGCAATGGCTTCATGGGCTGAAGTACAAGGGTTTGAAGGGATCGCAACATTTATGTATGCACAGTCTGATGAAGAAAGGATGCACATGCTAAAACTGGTAAAATATATTAATCAGAGAGGTGGTCAGGCAAAAATCCCTGCGATTCATGAGCCTTCATTAGATTATTCTTCCTTTAAAGCAGTATTCAAACAATTATTTGAACATGAGGTAAAAGTCTCTCAGAGCATCAATGAACTGGTACATATCAGTCTTGTAGAGAAAGATTATGCAACACATAACTTTTTACAATGGTATGTTTCAGAACAAATAGAAGAAGAAGCATCTGCCAGAACTATTTTAGATAAAATTAATCTAATTGGAGATGATAAAGGAGGACTTTATTTATTTGATAATGATATGAAGAATTTTAACTCACAAAAAACAGTACAATAAATACAAAAAACAGAGTTATAAAAGATGTCAGCTAACGGCATCTTTTTTTTGTTTTTTAGTGCTTTTACACTAATAAAAAAAATGTTTTGTATTGTCTAATTAATAATTAAATTTGCAGTTGGTTTTTTATAGGCAGAGAATGCCCGAATAATCAATAAAACCTAATCTAAAAAATGAATAAATTTTTATCGTTACTCCTTATTGTTGTTGCTTTTAGTTCTTGTAGTGAGTTTCAGAAAGCATTAAAGTCAGAAGACATTGCCGTAAAATATGATTTGGCAACAAAGTTATATGATAATGGAAAATACAGTAAAGCAATTCGTCTTTTTGAGCAGATTGCCCCGTCTTATCGTGGTAAACCTCAGGCAGAGAAGTTATTTTATATGTATGCACAATCTTATTATAAGACCAAGCAGTATTATTCAGCAGGATATCAGTTTGAAAGTTTTGCATCTGCTTATCCCAGAAGTGAGAAGAGAGAAGAAGCAGCTTTTTTAGGAGCTAAAAGTTATACGTTTTTATCACCTGTTTATACATTAGATCAGGTAGATACAGCAAAAGCAATTGATAAATTACAGACTTTTATTAATGACTATCCTAATTCGGAGTTGTTACCGGAAGCGAATGAGTTAGTGCAAACATTAAGATTGAAACTGGAGAAAAAAGCATTTGAGATAGCAAAACAATATAATACTATTTCAGATTATAAGGCTGCAATCAAAGTTTTAGATAACTTTGTGGCGGATTATCCCGGAACACCTTATAAGGAAGCAGCATTATTTTATAAGTTTGATGCAACTTATAAATTGGCAATTAACAGCGTCCCTTCAAAAATGGAAGAACGATTAAATACAGCCAAAGTTGCTTATGCCGGTCTGATGAAATTCAAAGCAGATACAAAATATAAAGAAAAAGCTGATGATATGTTAGCTACTATTGATAAAGAATTACAACAATTTTCTAAATAATAAAAAGCCATGGATTTAAAAAAGACTACTGCTCCGGTTAACACAATTACTTACAACAAGAGTACGATTGAGGAACCGACAGGTAATGTGTATGAGGCTATAACGATTATAGCTAAAAGAGCAAATCAGATTAATTCTGAGATTAAAAAGGAATTGATTGAAAAATTAGAAGAGTTTGCTACTTATAATGACAGTCTTGAGGAAATCTTTGAAAACAAAGAACAAATTGAGGTTTCAAAATTCTATGAAAAATTACCTAAGCCACATGCTTTAGCTGTACAGGAATGGTTAGATGATAAAATTTATTATAGAGAAACTACTAAATAAGAATTAGATGTCTGTTTTAAGCGGTAAAAAAATAATACTGGGTATTTCTGGTGGAATAGCCGCCTATAAATCAGCATCGTTAGTTAGACTTTTTATAAAAGCAGGTGCCCAGGTTCAAGTGATTATGACACCTGCTTCTAAAGATTTTGTAACACCTCTTACTTTATCTACTCTTTCTAAAAATCCTGTGCATTCTGCATTTTACAATCAGGAAGACGAGAATGCAGTATGGAATAACCATGTAGATTTAGCATTGTGGGCGGATTTAATCTTAATCGCTCCTGCCACTGCAAATACATTATCGAAAATGGCTACCGGTAATTGTGATAATCTTCTGATTGCAACTTATTTATCAGCTAAATGTCCCGTTTATTTTGCTCCGGCAATGGATCTGGACATGTATAAACATCCTTCAACAATATCTAGTTTTAAAGCATTAAAAGAGTTTGGGAATAGTATGATCCCGGCTGAAAGCGGAGAATTAGCAAGCGGACTTTCCGGAGAAGGGAGAATGGCAGAACCGGAAAATATTATTGCTTTTCTTGAAGCAGATTTAGAAAATAAACTACCCCTGAAAGGGAAAAAAATATTAATTACAGCCGGTCCCACCTATGAGGCAATTGACCCTGTTCGTTTTATAGGAAATCATTCTTCCGGTAAAATGGGATTTGATCTGGCTATAAGTGCTGCAAATCTGGGTGCAGAAGTGATTTTAATAGCAGGACCTACACATCTGACCATTAATCACTCTCTTATAACTCTTATTCCTGTTGTTTCTTCTCAAGAGATGTATGATGCATCCCATCGTTATTTTGATAGCGTTGATGTACTTATTGCAGCGGCTGCGGTTTCAGATTATCGACCAAAAACGATAGCTGATCAGAAAATAAAAAAAACAGAAGGGGATTTTGTAATAACTTTGGAAAAAACAAAAGATATTCTGGCTTCCTTAGGGACAAAGAAAAAGAATCAGTTTGTAATTGGGTTTGCTTTAGAAACAGAAAATGAAATTGAGAATGCAAAATTGAAAATTCAGAAAAAAAACTTAGATTTGATAGTTCTGAATTCTTTGAATGATAAAGGGGCAGGTTTTGGTAAGCCAACTAATAAAGTTACATTTATAGATAAATTTTTAAATGTAGAATCAATGCCTTTAAAATCCAAAGAAGAGGTTGCAAGTGATATTTTAAATAAAGTAATAGCTCATTATGGTGCATAAAATAATAAGTATAATCGTTTTATTCCTATTTTTTGGTTTTGTTGCTGATGCACAGGAATTAAATTGTCAGGTGACGATTAATACAGACAGAATTCCAAATTCGGATAGAACTATTTTTAAGAATTTGGAAAGAGCATTATCTGATTTTGTTAATAATACGAAATGGACCGATCAGGTTTATGAACAAAGTGAAAAGATAGAGTGTTCTATATTTATCAATTTATCAGAATATAATTCAGATATGTTTGTAGGAACAATACAGATTCAGTCTTCAAGACCTGTGTTTGATTCTAGTTATTCTACAACTATTTTTAATTATAGTGATAAAGATTTTAGTTTTAGATATCAGGAGTTTGAAAAATTAAATTTTGATCCGAATACTTTTGATTCGAATTTAGCTTCAACAGTAGCTTTTTATGTTAATTTTATTCTGGGATTAGATGCTGATACTTTTGAACTGAATGGAGGAACTCCTTTTTTTGAAACTGCTCATGATATTGCAAATATAGCACAGCAAAGTAGTTATAAAGGATGGAAACAGTCTGAAGGAACTAATCAGAACAGATATTTCCTAATTAATGATATGTTATCTAATTCGTATAGTTCTTTTAGAGCAGCAATGTATAAATATCATTTTGAAGGACTAGACCTTATGAGTGATAATCCGAAAGGAGCAAAAGAGAATATTAGAGTAGCTTTAGTAACTTTAGCAAAGTTACATAAGGTACGACCGAATGCTTTTTTAACAAGGATATTTTTTGATTCTAAAGCTGATGAGATAGTGTCAATCTTTACAGGCGGACCAAAAATCAATATATCAGATCTATTAGATACTCTGAACAGAATTTCTCCATTGAACTCAACTAAGTGGAGTAAAATGACCTATTGATTTCAATACAGATCAATAATAATTTTTTTTAAGAACCATAATAATTTATGCTAACGACACTTTCCATTAAGAATTTCGCTTTGATTGAAAAATTGAATATTGATTTTTCAGATAAGTTGTCAATTATTACAGGAGAAACAGGTGCGGGTAAATCTATTTTATTAGGTGCCTTAGGTTTAATTCTTGGAAAAAGAGCCGATCTGCTATCTTTAAAAAATAAAGAAGAAAAATGTGTTATAGAAGCTTCATTCAGTCTTTCAGAATATAATTTACAATCTTTCTTTTCTGATAATGATCTGGATTATGATGATCAGACCATTATCAGACGCGAAATATTACCATCAGGAAAATCAAGAGCTTTTATCAATGACAGTCCGGTAAATTTACAGGAACTACAGGAATTAGGGTTATATTTGATTGATATTCATTCACAGCATCAGACACAGGAATTGTCTGATGAAACGTATCAGTTCCAGATTATTGATGCAATTGCAAATAATCAGGATAAGATTACAGAATATCAGTCTTGTTTAAAAAAATATAAGAATGATAAGAACGCTCTGAACAAATTGGTTCAGGAGCGTCAGGAGATAATAAAGGAACAGGATTATAATACATTCCTTTTAGAAGAATTACTTACAGCTCAACTTAAGACAGGAGAGCAGGAGGATCTGGAAAGTATATATGAACAACTTAATAATGTTGAGTTCATTAAGGAGGCACTGGATAAATCTTTGGCTCTTTCTAATGAAGAACAGATAGGGATTGTTTCTAATTTAAAAGAAGTAAAATCAACTTTACAGAAAATAGCTGCTTTTTCTACTGATTATAATCAGCTTTCTGAACGTACTAATAGTGTGTTGCTGGAGTTTGATGATATTATAAATGAACTGACGCAACATTCAGAGTTATTGATTAATGATCCGGAACAGTTAAGTCTGACCAACCAGAAACTACAGGTCATTTATAATCTGCAAAAAAAGCATCAGGTAAACTCGGTTGAGGAATTATTAGAGATTCAACAGGAATTGGATACTAAAATTCTTGCTATTGGTGATCTGGAAACCAGAATAGTAACCTTAGAGAAATTAATTGAAGAGTCTTCTCTGAAACTGGATTTATTAAATGCTTCTATTCATGAAAATAGAAATAAAGCAGTACCCGTTTTAATAGAGAAGCTAATAAAGATTCTGAATTTATTAGGAATGCCTAATGCTCAGTTTAAGATCGAAATTACTCCGACAGATCATTATTTCCAAAATGGTAAAGATGAAATTCAGTTATTATTCTCTGCTAATAAAGGTTCTGATTTCGGATTGCTGAAAAAAATAGCTTCCGGGGGAGAATTATCAAGAATTATGCTGGCTGTAAAAGCAATATTGGCTGAATATTCAAAATTGCCAACGATTATTTTTGATGAGATTGATACAGGTGTTTCTGGTGAGATTGCTCATAAAATGGGTGATATAATGAGGGATATGAGTAAACAAATGCAGGTTCTTGCAATAACACATCTACCTCAGATTGCTGCAAAAGGAAACCAACATTACAAAGTGTTTAAATCAACAGTTGGCGAAGGTACACTTTCAGAACTGAAGTTTTTAAATGAAGAAGAGCGCATAATTGAGATAGCACAGATGCTGGGAGGGAATGAGGTCACGGAAAGTGCTTTAATTCATGCTAAAGAATTATTATTTACAAAAGATTAGAGAGTTATGGAGGATGTTAGCTATGCTGAAAACTTATTTTTAAAAGCAGATACTCTTATTTCAGAAGGAAAGATCCCTGAAGGGAAAGAGCTTTTAGAAGAATTATTACAACAATATCCTGATTATGGAAGAGCACACAATCATTTAGGGTGGATCTACTGTACAAAATACAGTAATTATGAAAAAGGAGAATATCATTATAAATTAGCAATGAAATTTGCTCCAAAATATCCACCTCCTTATCTAAATTACACTTATTTATTGATAGAAGTTGCTCGTTATCAGGAAGCAAAGATGCTTATTAAGCATACTTTAGATACTATAGAAGGGGTTGATAAGGCTTCATTTTATAGTGAATCGGGTAGAATATATGAAATAGAAAAAAACTATTTGGAGTCTTATAAATATTATGCAGAAGCCAGAGATGGTGCGACAAATCCTATTTTTATTGATAATATGAATATCAATCTGAATAGGTTAAAGAATAAAATGAGTACATTTGAAAAAATTAAATTGAGGTTTAAATAATATATAAAAACTAAGTTATGGCTTATAATCTTTTAAAAGGAAAAAGAGGAATTATATTCGGTGCTCTAGATGAAAATTCTATTGCTTGGAAAACAGCAGAAAGAGTGCACGAAGAAGGAGGAACTTTTGTGTTGACTAATGCTCCTATTGCAATGAGAATGGGAACAATTAATCAGTTAGCAGAAAAAACAGGTTCACAAATCATTCCTGCTGACGCTACTTCTGTTGAAGATATTGAGAATTTGGTTGAGAAAGCTACAGAAATTTTAGGAGGTAAAATTGATTTTGTTTTACATTCAATTGGAATGTCAGTTAATGTAAGAAAAGGAAATCATTATACGGATATGAATTATGACTTTACAAATAAAGGATGGGATGTATCTGCCGTTTCTTTTCATAAAGTAATGCAGGTTTTGTATAAAAAAGATGCAATGAACGAATGGGGAAGTATTGTAGCGCTTACTTATATGGCGGCACAACGTGTTTTTCCTAACTATAATGATATGGCAGATAATAAGGCTTATTTAGAGTCTATTGCCAGAAGCTTCGGATATTTCTTTGGTAAAGATAAAAAAGTAAGAGTAAATACAATTTCTCAGTCACCAACACCAACTACAGCAGGGCAGGGAGTGAAAGGGTTTGATGGTTTTATTACTTTTGCAGATAAAATGTCTCCTCTTGGAAATGCAACTGCTATGGATTGTGCTAATTATACTGTGGCAATGTTCTCTGATCTGACAAGAAAAGTAACATTACAGAATTTATATAATGATGGAGGTTTTTCGAATACAGGAGTAAGTCAGGAAATAATTGAGGCTCTTTCGGAATAATTTTCTCGTAATTTCATATTATTTTATTCAAAAGCTACTTTTTTAGTAGCTTTTGTTTTTTTTAACATTTACCTTTGCCTGAATGATTTAGGTTCATATTCTCATTAAATAAGACTTTTAAGCATGAATTAAGACTATTTCTAAACGGAAATAAAGTTCTTATAGCTATACTATTTTCAGATCTGAACATTTTATTATACAAAAAAACAAAATTAGTTTATGAATTATTCATTTATAATTCCTGTTTATAATCGACCGGATGAAGTAGAAGAACTTTTGGAAAGTCTTTTAAAACAGTCTTTTTCGGATGATTTTGAAATAGTTATTGTTGAAGACGGTTCAGTAGTAACCTGTGAGGAAGTAGTTCAGAAATTTCAGAATAGATTAAAGGTTTCTTATTATTTTAAATTGAATTCAGGTCCGGGGGATTCCAGAAATTTTGGAATGAAAAAGGCAAAAGGAGATTATTTTATCATTCTGGATTCAGATTGTATTCTTCCGCCAGAGTATTTAGAACAAGTGGATTTGGCTTTGCAGCAGGAATATGTGGATTGTTTTGGCGGTCCGGATAAGGCTCTGGATTCTTTTTCCGATATTCAGAAAGCAATTAATTTTGCAATGACTTCTTTTATGACCACAGGAGGTATTCGTGGAGGTTCTGAGAAAATAGATAAATTTCAGCCGAGAAGTTTTAATATGGGGATTTCCAAAAAAGCTTTTGAATTTTCGGGAGGTTTTGGAAATATTCATCCGGGTGAAGATCCTGATCTGTCTATCAGATTATGGAATATGGGATTTAAAACCAGATTAGTATCTACTGCGTATGTGTATCATAAAAGGAGAATAGACTGGTCTCGATTTTATACACAGGTTAACAAATTTGGAAAAGTAAGACCAATCCTGAACAGCTGGTATCCGGAGTATAATAAAATAACATATTTTTTTCCTTCGTGTTTTATAATAGGGTTTTTACCGGCATTACTTTTTGCTATTATTTTTGGAATAACAGTTTTTGTAGAATTATATAGTTTATATTTTATACTATTATTTATTTTATCCGTTATATATAATAAAAGTATCAAAATAGGAGTATTATCTATTTTTGCTGTGATAATACAGTTTTACGGTTATGGAAAAGGTTTTTTAATATCCTATATTAATATTGTTTTATTTAAGAAAAAACCACAGGAAGTATTTCCGGAATTATTTTTTAAAATCTGATATATTATGAAAGAAAAACAGATAACAAAAATAATAGGGTTAACGGGAGGAATAGGAAGTGGAAAAACGACTATTGCTCTTTATTTTGAATCTTTAGGTGTTCCGGTTTATATAGCTGATTCAGAGGCTAAAAAATTAATGAAAACTCCTTTGATTATTAATAAAATTAAAGATATATTTGGCACGGAAGTGGTTGAGGGAGGTGTTTTAAACAGAGAAAAAATTGCACAGATTGTTTTCAATGATAAAATAAAGCTGGAACAACTCAATGCGATAATCCATCCTGCTGTAAAGGAACACTTTAAAAAATGGTTTTTATCTCATAAAGATCAGTCTTTTGTAATAAAAGAAGCTGCTATTTTATTTGAAAGCGGAAGTTATAAAGACTGTGATGCAGTAATATTAGTTTTTGCTTCTGAAGAGATTCGAATTGAACGGGTTATGAAAAGAGATCATATTAGTAGAGAAAAAGTATTGGAAAGGATAAAGAATCAGTGGAATGATGATGATAAAAAAGTGTTAAGTGATTATATAATTGATAATACTGATGTTGAAATAGCAAAAAAACAGGTGGAAAACATTTATAAAGAATTAAAATAATAATAAATTAGAGTTTTTTTGTTAATTTTTGGTTAATAAGTATCTTTTGTATGTGTTAAAATGTTAATTTTGTCTCGATGAATAAGATGTTGTTTCGTTTACTTGTTGTTATGATGAGTATGTCCCTGATAGGGATTATTTTAGTTCAAGTTTATTGGATTAAATCATCAATAGAAAATAATGAAGAACAGTTTAAATATCATGTTAAGCAGGTAATAGGAAATGTTGCAGATAAATTGCAAGAGCAGGAAACGTATAGTTATCTGAGTGTGTACAATCAGTTGAAAGACAGTATTGGTAAAGCTCCGAGACAGAGTGATCTGAAAGAATTTTTTTATGTTCAGACAGATCGCAGAACAAATGAAACTATAATTTACTCGAACAGCATAATCCCTCAGGATTACAGTATAAGTTCTTCGTTCTTTGATAAAAAGTTGGATTCAGTGAAACTTAAGAATTTTGTTTCTAAAAGGCGTACTGAAGTATATGATGGTAATTTAGTTGATAATTCTAAGCTTCAGAATACTACTACTCCAAATTTAAAGATTGAGAAATCAGGAAAGCTGGAGATTCTGGATAAAGCCCAGTTTCAGATCTTTTTTAAAGATATAGCTGCTCTGAAACCTATTCAGGACAGAGTGTCTAAAGAAAAATTAGAAGCATTGCTTAAAAATGAAATGGAGAACAACGGAGTGAATACTCCTTTTGAATTTGGGATTTATAGTGGAGGTTTAGCGACTAAAGTAAAATCGGATAAATTTAAGTATGATATTAATACAACATATGGAAATAAGATCTTTGTAGATAACGAAGGGAACAGTAATTTTCAATTATTAGTTAGTTTTCCTAAGAAACAGAGCTTTATATTTTCATCATTAATAGGAATTACAAGTTTATCTATTATATTTACACTAATTATTCTTTTAGCGTATGTGAGTGCGTTAAATCAATTGATAAAACAGCGTCAGATTTCTGAAATTAAAACTGATTTCATTAATAATATGACACACGAATTTAAAACACCTATTGCTACTATTAATTTAGCTTTAGATGCAATAAAGAATCCTAAGATTATAGATGACAAAGAAAAAATTCAGCGTTATCTGCAGATGATCAGGGATGAAAATAAAAGAATGCATGCACAGGTTGAAAATGTGTTACGAATTTCCAAGCTTGAAAAAAGAGAACTGGAAATTAAAAAAGAACCGATGGATGTTAATGACATAATTGAGGATGCAATTGAACATGTAAATTTAATTATTGAAGACAGAGGAGGAACGATAACAACACATTTTGACGCAAAGAGAACAACAATATTACTTAACGATGTTCACTTTACAAATGTAATAGTAAATGTGTTAGATAATGCAATAAAATATTCACCGGAGATGCCCAAAATTGATGTTTTTACAGAGAATGTAAAAGATTTTATTTTAATAAAAATAAAAGATCGGGGGGCGGGAATGAGTAAAGTAGCTCAAAAGAGAATTTTTGAAAAATTTTACCGAGAGCATACTGGAGATTTACATAACGTTAAAGGGCATGGTTTAGGTTTGGCCTACGTTAAACGGATAGTTGATGATCACAATGGTCAAATATTCGTTGAAAGTGAAAAAGGAAAAGGAAGTACCTTTATTATAAAATTACCATTAATTAATTAGGATATGGAAACTGTAAACAAAAAAATACTCTTAGTTGAGGATGATCCGAACTTCGGATCTATTTTAAAAGATTATCTAATGCTCAATGATTTCGAAGTAACATTGGCTAAAAACGGAATGGAAGGATTCGAAAAATTCAAGAGAGATACATTTGATTTATGTATTCTTGATGTGATGATGCCATACAAAGACGGCTATACTTTAGCAAAAGAGATCAGAGAGAAAAATAAAGAAATTCCTTTGATTTTCCTGACTGCAAAATCAATGAAAGAAGATGTACTAAAAGGTTATAAAGTAGGTGCGGATGATTATTTGAATAAACCTTTTGATTCTGAAGTGCTTTTAATGAAAATAAGAGCTATTATTCAGAGAAAAGCTTCTGAGGTTAAAACGGATAATACTAAATTCGAATTCGAAATAGGAAACTTCCATCTAAACTCTAAATTACGTTTTCTGACTTTCAAAAATCAGGAACCAATTAAATTATCTCCAAAAGAAAATGAATTACTGAAAATGTTGGCTATTCATGAAAATGATCTTATGCCAAGAGAATTAGCTCTAACAAAAATCTGGAGAGATGATAATTACTTTACATCAAGAAGTATGGACGTTTATATTGCAAAACTTCGTAAATATCTGAAATTAGATGAAGAGGTTGAGATATTGAATATCCATGGAGAAGGATTCAGATTAGTTGTAAAAAACAAAACTGAAAAGTAAAATATTAAATACCATAAAAGGTCTGATTTCAAATCAGACCTTTTTTATTTCCAGTTCAGTTGTAAGGCAAAATAAATCTTATTTTCGTTTGATATAGTATAGAGTGCTTCTTCAGAATTGGTGTTCTGATTTATATCTACAAAGTCTCCATATTTTAACTCTTTAAGAAAGTTCATGTCAAAGCTTTTTATTTTCTGTTTGATTATAGCTTCATAATCGACCAAATCCAGACACCATTCCAGATACTTTACATTATTTACATGATTCACAATATCAAGATCAGAAAGAACTGTTTTTCTACTGAATACTTTTTCCATGTTCTTGTTAATGTTTATTTTTGAAAAGTTTTCTTTTGTAGCCTGATTTTCTGAAAAAGGGGTAAAGAAATGCTCATAAGGAAATGCTATTATTTCGGGTCTTCTTGATCTGGTATTAAATACAACCCAAAAAGTGGTTGATCCGATTATTTTTTCATTATTTAAATAGACTTCAAGAGCTCTTGCTGATCTGGAACCCTGAAGATCATTAATCCATGTTTTTATTGTAATAGTATCTTTCCATTTAGGAAGTTTGTCGATTTCAACGCGTATTCTGCTTAGAACCCATGCCTGATCGTGTACTTGCATATCGGAAAAACTGAGCCCTCCACTTTCAGCGTGGTCTCCTCCTGTAAGTTGTAGCATGTTACAGAGTTCTGTATATTTCAGATAACCATTTGGCGTACATTGTGTAAAATCGATCTTCCAGTCTTTACTGAATACGGGAGTGAAATTAGTATCTATGGGCATATGTTTTTATTTTAAATTTTTATCTTTGATAAGATATAATCTATGATGCTGTCTTTTGGGGTTTGATAATCAAACCATTTTGTATCATTTTCTTTTTTAAACCAGGTTAATTGTCTTTTTGAAAATCGTCTGGTATTTTTTTTAATTTCTTCAATAGCAAAATCTAAATCATATTCTCCTCGGAAATAATTAAAAAGTTCCCGATAGCCTACGGTTTGAAGCGCATTTAGTTTAGAGTCCGGATATAAAGCTTTTGCTTCTTCTAATAATCCCTGAGCTATCATTATATCTACGCGTTGATTGATGCGATCATAAATAACAGGTCTGTCAGCTTCTAAACCGATCTTTATTGGAATGAATTCACGTATATTCTTTTTCTGATTCAGGAAGGAAGAGTAGGGTTTTCCGGTGCTGATACAAATTTCGAGAGCTCGCATCAGGCGTTGTGGATTTTCTCTGGCAATAACAGCATAATGTGCCGGATCTTTTTCTTTTAGTTCTTCTTGCAGATATTCAATTCCTTTTTGTTCGTAATTAGTAATGATTTGATTTCGAATTTCTATGGGAACTTCTGGAAAATCATCGAATCCTTTCAGAACAGCATTTACATATAATCCTGAACCACCAACCATCACAACAAAATTGTTATGCTGAAACAGCTCTTTTAGTTTCAGTAATGCTTCTCTTTCAAAATCTCCTACAGTATAAGTGTCAAAGATAGATTTGTTATGTATGAAATGATGTTTTACGGCTGTTAGTTCTTCTTTTGAGGGTACGGCGGTACCTATTGTCATTTCTTTAAAAAACTGTCTGGAATCGCATGAGATGATCTCGCAGTTCAGAGTTTGTGCAATGGCGATGCTCATCGCTGTTTTGCCAATAGCGGTTGGTCCAGTAATTGTTATTAAATATTTATTTTCCATTTTCTTCTAAAGCATTTCCACATTTATAACAGAAATGGGAATCGTAATTATGGTCTTTAGCATTACAGTATTTACATGGTTTTCCTGTTTTTGGGGTCTTATTTTGTTTATTTGTAAAAGCAAATTCAGCAGAAACGATTCCTGTAGGTACTGCAATAATTCCGTAACCGAGTATCATAATAAAGGTTGCAATTGTCTGTCCTAAAGGGGTAGCAGGGGCAATATCACCATATCCAACTGTGGTCAGAGTAACAATACACCAGTAAATACTTTTTGGGATACTGGTAAATCCACTTTCTTTACTTTCTACTACATACATTATGGCTCCCAGTAATATAGATATTACAAGAATAGAATAAACAAAAACAATGATTTTATTGCGGCTTCTTTTAAGAGCGTCTTTGAGTTGTGTTGCCTGACCGGAAAACTGTACGAGATTCAGAATTCTGAATACTCTTAGAAGTCTTAAGGCTCTGATCACGGATAGCATTCTGGAATTAGGAATGAAAAACGATAAATACATCGGGAGTATTGAGATCAGATCTACGATACCATAGAAACTGAAAATAAAACTAATCGGTTTTTTTATTGCGATGATCCGTAATATATATTCGATCGTAAAAAAGATGGTAATGATCCATTCGGATACAATTAGAAAAGTATGGTATTTAGAATCCAGTTTTTCAACGGATTCCAGCATTACTAAAAGTACACTCAGCAGAATGACAAATAAAAGAATAATATCAAATAGTTTACCGGCAACTGTATTGGTACCATATAAAATAATATGTATTTTCTGCCTTAAAACATCATATTTAGATTTCAGTGTTCTCATAGTACTGTTTTTAGATAAAATGATTCTTAAAAATAGAGTGTCTTTAAAGCTTTTCTTTTTCTTATATAGCTCTGAATACTATTTCTGGTATCTCGATTATTTTCCATTGGTGTTATAATGTTTTTCAGGATTTCTATATTGTTTATTTGATAGTTCAGATCATAGAAAGCATAACCTATATATATACCGTTTTCAATAAGTATTGCACTGCGTTCTTCTATTGTCCTTCCTTTGTCAACCAGAACTATATTTTGTTTTCGAAACTGGTTTTTTTCTATAAAATCCAGAACGCGGGCATTGTACTCAGAAGCATTTTCTTCCGGAATATCAGTATTGACCGATTTAAAAAGATCTTGGTTCTGGGTATCATTGGTATGATTCAGTTTTTCGGAAAGTTGATATTCTTTGGTTATTTTTACCAGTTCATTTTTTCCGTCCAGAAAGGTGGTAAAAGAGAGTATTTCTTTTTTTCTACCGTCTGTTTTTCTCAATATTAAACTGAGATATCCGTTCTGATTTTTTTCGGAATATAAAGACCAGGGGTATAGTGTTTTTTTTCGGATTTTATTATAGATGGGTTTATTGATTCTGATCTCTTCTTTTTCTTTTAGTAAAGCGATCAGTTCGCTGCCTGTATTTTCATAAGTTATTGCATATACTTCATTCTGAATTTTTTTGTTGGTTCTGGATGTGGCTGTAAAATGCTGATTAACTCTTTTTTTAATATTCTTACTTTTTCCGATAAAAATAATACTTCCGTCTTCTTTATGGATATAATAGATGCCGGTTACGGATGGAACGGATTCTGTCAGATCTTGTAGTTTTGGAGAAATACCGGGTTTTACTTCTGTTTTGATAAAGTTTTTTACAATTTCCTTTTTTAGGTCTTTGTTTAAAAGCATTTTGAACAGCTTTACTGTTGCGAGTGCATCACCGTTTGCCCGATGTCTGTCTGCGATAGGAATTCCTAAGGCATAAACGAGTTTGCCTAAACTGTAAGATTTCTGATCGGGGATTAATTGTTTGGACAATTCAACGGTACATAATGTTTCCCGATTGAAATCATATCCCAGTCGTTTGAATTCTGTTCTGAGTATACGGTAATCAAATTGAGCATTATGTGCGACTACAACGCAATCGGCTGTTATTTCTATGATACGTTTGGCTATTTCATAAAACTTTGGGGCACTACGTAACATGGCATTGTTGATACCTGTTAATTTTATAACGAAAGGTTGGATAGGGATTTCCGGATTGACTAAACTGATAAACTGGTCTACAATTTCATGACCATCAAATTTATATATAGCAATTTCGGTGATGCCTTCCTGATTATATTGTCCTCCTGTGGTTTCTATGTCAAGTATTGCGTACAAAATGAATTGTTATTACTATTAAAATATAATCAGTGTTAGTTTCGTGTTCCAAATATGCTGCTTCCTATTCTTACCATTGTACTGCCACATTCGATTGCTAAGGCATAATCACCACTCATTCCCATAGATAGTATTTTGGGATTGAAATTTTGAGTTTTGTTCTGTTTTGATATCTGGTCGAAAATGGATTTTAAATACAGGAATTCTTTCTTGATCTGATTCTGATCTTCTGTGAAGGTTGCCATTCCCATTAGACCGGTAATTTTGATGTTTTCCATTTTTATGAGGTCTTCAGACTGAAGGAGTTCTTCCAGTTCTTCCTGATTCAGACCAAATTTAGTATCTTCTTCGGCAATATGAATCTGTAATAGACAATCAATAACCCGATTGTTCTTTAGGGCTTGTTTATTGACTTCTTTTAATAGCTTTAAACTGTCAATGCCATGGATCAGATTAACGAAAGGAGCCATGAATTTAACTTTATTGGTTTGTACATGACCGATCATATGCCATTGTATGTCTTTGGGCATTTGTTCGTATTTATCGGACATTTCTTGTATTTTATTTTCTCCAAAAACACGTTGTCCGGCTTCATAAGCTTCTGTCAGGTCGCTGACCGGTTTTGTTTTTGAAACAGCAACCAGAGTGACTGTTGAAGGAATAGTGCTTTTTATATGTTGTAAATTTTCCTGAATAGACATTTTTGTTGTATTAAAAAAGTGAATCTTAAGACTTAAAAATTTAAGGGTTCTTTTATTCGTCTAAGATACAGTTAAACTTTTAATTATAATTCATATATAATTAATCCGCTTCTGAATTTAGGTTCGATATAAGTACTTTTTGGCGGCATGATCAGATTGTCATCCGCTATTTGTCTGATTTCTGAAATTTCTGTCGGGAATAACATAAATCCAACTTCAAATTCGCCTTCGTCCACTAACGTTTTTATGGTTGTTATGGGTAGTTTTCCGGGAATATATTCAATACGTTCATCGTTTCTCAGATCTTCTATTCCCAGTATATTGTGTAATACTTTGTCATACAGAATCTGTGCGTCTAATTTTTCCAGAATAGTGTTGAAACTGATATTTTCTTCTTTTAGTTTTAAGGAATAGAATTCTCCGTCAAGATACATTCCGAATTCAAATTTACCGGAGGGTTTCCAGAGTTCTTGCTCTTTATTCTTTATTTCAAAATCTGTTGTTAGCTGATTTAAAAATTCTGCTTTTGAGAGTCCGTTCAGATCGCGGATAACTCTGTTAAACTCATAGATTTTGACATTACTTTCGGCAATAAGAAAACTCATGAAATAGTTCAGGTTGTTGTTATCTGAATCTTTATCCTGTTCGAATAATAATTCTGCTGATGCGGAACGATGATGCCCATCGGCAATGTATAAATTGTTGATCTTTTCAAATTGTTCTTGTAGCCACTTTATTTCGGTGTCGTCTTTAATTCTCCACAGTGTATGCATATCTCTGTTTAGTGAGGAGAATTTATAAAGTGGACGTGTTCGTTTTTTCTGATTGATCCAGTTATTTACTATTTCATTATCGGGGTAGGTTATGAGAACAGGTTCTGTATTAAAGCCGGTCTGATGAAGATAATCTTTAAAAAGTTCTACACGATATTGTAAAGTGTCTTCGTGTTTTTTGATAATATTGTTCTGATAGTCTGTGATTGATGTTCCTGCTATGATTCCGATAAATGTCTGGTTTTTAGACTGTATCTCATATAGGAATAGGGTAGGTTTATCTTCTTTTTTTAAGATATTTTCTTCTTTAAAATCATGATATTTCTGCGAGACTAATTTAAAGCGTTTTTCTACACTGATTGTTTGCTGATGCAGGTAGGCAGGATTTAGTATATGGAGGAAAGAAAAGGGATTGAAATCCAGTTGAGAGGCTAATTCAGCAGGGGTATATTCTTCATAGGAGCGTGAGGTTACTAAACTTACTTTATCACGTGTAGGTCGAACTGCTTTGAAAGGAATTATTTTTGCCATGATATAATTAATAATAAAACAATAACAATTGATAATATGATGTATTTATTTATTATCAATTGTTATTTATAAATTTTTAGTTTAAGAAAACTGTTTTGCGGTTTTCTCTGCTTTTTTAGAAGCGGAATAGTCATAGAAACCTTCACCGGATTTTACACCAAGTTTTCCGGCTCTGACCATATTTACTAATAATGGGCAGGGAGCATATTTTGGATTTTTGAAACCGTCATACATTACATTCAGGATTGCGAGACATACGTCAAGTCCGATAAAGTCTGCTAATTGTAATGGTCCCATGGGGTGTCCCATTCCCAGTTTCATCACTGTGTCTATCTCATAAACACCGGCAACGCCGTTATATAGGGTTTCAATGGCTTCATTAATCATTGGCATCAGGATTCTGTTTGCGACAAAACCAGGATAATCGTTTACTTCTACAGGAACTTTCCCTAATTGTACGGACAGATCCATAATGGTTTTAGTTACTGCGTCTGAGGTATTATATCCTCTGATGATCTCTACCAGTTTCATGATCGGTACAGGGTTCATAAAGTGCATACCAATTACTCTTTCGGGGCTAGAGACTACGGCTCCAATTTGTGTAATTGAAATAGATGAAGTATTGGTTGCCAGAATAGTATCTACGGAACAAAAATCATTTAGTTGTTTGAAAATGTTAAGTTTTAATTCTACGTTTTCAGTAGCTGCTTCTACAACTAAATCGACGTTTACTACACCATCTTTGATGTCGGTATAGGTAATGATATTTCCGATTGTTTTTAATTTGTCTGCTTCGGTAATTGTGCCTTTTGCAACCATTCTGTCCAGATTTCCGGCAATGGTAGTCATCCCTTTATCTAATGATTTTTCTGAAACATCTATTAGTTTAACCTGAAAACCACTCTGAGCAAAGGTATGTGCGATACCGTTTCCCATTGTTCCTGCTCCTATAACTGCTATATTTTTCATTCCTGATTTGTAATTTTTAAGGTTGTAATTTATTTTTTAAAACATTCGATAATCTGATACGCTACTCTTAATGCTTCTGTTCCGTCCTCTAGTGTTACTATTGGGGTTGTGTTATTGTTAATAGCGTCTGCAAATGTTTCTAATTCATCTAGTATGGCATTGTTCTGATGTACGTCGGGATTATCATAATAGATTTGTTTTTTAACACCTTCTGCATTTTGCAGAATCATATCAAAATCTCCAGGAACTTCGGGAGCTTCTTTCATTTTGACTACTTCACAAATCTTTTCAAGATAATCAACGGAGATGTAAGCGTCTTTTTGGAAAAAACGAGCTTTACGCATATTTTTCATTGAAATTCGGCTTGAGGTTACATTGGCAACACAACCGTTTTCAAATTCAATACGGGCATTTGCAATATCGGGTGAATCGCTTATTACAGAAACTCCACTGGCGCTTATGTTTTTTACTCTGGATTTTACTACACTCAGAATGGCATCTATATCATGAATCATCAGATCGAGAACTACGGGAACATCTGTACCCCGAGGATTAAATTCTGCAAGCCGATGGGTTTCGATAAACATTGGGTTTTCAATTTTATCTTTAACGGCTTTAAATGCGGGATTAAATCGTTCTACGTGTCCAACCTGACCTTTTACATTGTATTGTTTTGCTAAGGCTATTATTTCTTTTGCTTCTTCTATTGTGTTAGAGATCGGTTTTTCCAGAAAAATATGTTTTTTAGCTTTAATAGCTTCTTTAGCACATTCATAATGCGATAGTGTGGGAGTTACAATGTCAACAACATCTACAGCTTGTATTAGTTCTGAAATTGAGTTAAAATTCTTGTAACCGAATTCTTTAGCTACTTTTTGAGCGTTTTCCTGATTGGGATCGTAAAAACCAACTAACTCATATTTTTGTGATTGCTGTAATAAACGCAAATGTATTTTCCCCAGGTGACCGGCACCTAATACTCCGACTTTAAGCATATAAATGTATTTTAAACAAATTTAATATTATTTAGGTATTATTCAATATATATATCGCAAAATAAATTGGACTTTGATTCTAATTATTAAAGGTTACGGGGGGAGTTCGGGGAAAGCTTGGAAATTGATTAAGGTTTCTTATTTTTGCAAATCTAAATATTAATTTATCTTGAAAGATACTACAAAACATCAGGGTCTTAGAAATCAGTTAGCTACAGTTTTACGGGAAAAAGGTATTACTGATAAGAATGTGTTGGAAGCGGTTAAAAAAATTCCAAGGCATTTATTTTTAAATTCAAGTTTTGAGGATTTTGCTTATCAGGATAAAGCTTTTCCGATTGGATCGGGACAAACGATTTCTCAGCCTTATACGGTTGCTTTTCAGTCTCAGTTGCTGGAGGTTAAGAAGGATGATTCTATATTAGAAATAGGAACGGGATCGGGGTATCAAACAGCGGTTCTTTATCTGATGGGAGCGAGGGTATACAGTATTGAAAGACAGAATGAGCTGTTTAAAAAAACATCTTTGTTATTGCCTAAGTTAGGGATTAGACCTAAGTTATTGACTTTTGGGGATGGTTATAAGGGATTACCTAATTATGCGCCTTTTGATAGTATTATTGTAACGGCGGGTGCTCCAATAATTCCGAAAGCATTGATGAGCCAGTTAAAGATAGGAGGGAGATTAGTAATTCCGCTGGGAGAAGATCCGCAAATTATGACTTTACTGATAAGGAAGAATGAAACGCAGTTTGAAAAACACGAGTTTGGAGAATTCCGTTTTGTTCCATTATTAGAAGATAAAAATTAAAAAAGTCCTGAATTGTAATTCAGGACTTTTTTAATTTAAAATGCTTTTTTGATTCTGTCAATATCACGGTTTACATCACGTTCTTTGATAGACTCTCGTTTATCATAATTCTTTTTACCCTTACATAAACCAATTTCGAGTTTAGCGAGTCCTTTTTCATTGGTATAGAGTTTTAAAGGAATGATGGTAAGTCCTTTTGTCTGAACGCTTTTTGCAAGGCTTCTGAGCTCTCTTCTGTTTAGTAAGAGTTTGCGTTCGCTTCTTGCTTTATGGTTGAACTGATTTCCAAAGGAGTATTCTTCAACATACATATTGATGGCGAAAAGTTCGTCATTACTGAATTCACAGAAACTTTCTGTTATAGATGCTTTTCCTAAACGTATGGATTTAATCTCGGTGCCGGATAGAACAATCCCTGCACTAAATTTTTCGAGAATCTCGTAATCGAATCTGGCTCTTTTATTAAGTATGTTAATCTTTTTAATCATAAGTGTGGCAAAGGTAATAACAAAATAGTGAAAGTCAAATAGAGAGAGGAAAAAGTTAAATTTTTTTAAAATTCAAATCATGATTTTTATCATCTTTTATGATACATAAGTTGGCTATTTTTGACCTAATAATTAAAACAAATACATTATGAGAAAAATATTTCTAACTGTTATGGCTTTGTCTCTATTCGCTGCGAATAGTTCTTTTGCACAAGAGAAAAATGACAATAATGAGTTTAAAAAATGGCAAGTAAGATTAAGGGGAGTCGGAATAGTTCCAAACACACATGGTTCTCCTGAGGTTATAGGTGGGAAAGTGGATATTGATAATAGTTTTATTCCGGAATTAGATTTCACTTATTTTTTCACAAAAAATATTGCGGCAGAATTGATTTTGGGTACATCAAAACATGATGTGGCAGCAAAAGGAACAGCTGTAGGGGATCTTGATTTAGGAAGTGTTTGGTTATTGCCTCCAACGTTAACGGTTCAGTATCATTTTTATCCATCGGAGATTTTTAAACCTTATGTTGGTGCGGGTGTGAACTATACGATTTTTTATAGTGAAAAATCGGGTGATGCAGCCGGTATTAGTTATGATAATAAATTTGGGTATGCATTTCAGGTTGGTTTTGATCTAATGTTAACGGATAAATTCTTTATTAACGTTGATGTTAAAAAAGTATTCCTAAAAACGGATGTTACTGTTGATGCTTCTAATTTAAATGGGGGAGCTACTTTAGATATTCCGGCATCAGTAAAAATAGATCCATTACTACTAGGTTTTGGTATCGGAATGAAATTTTAATTTTTGGGTTAGTTAAGTTTAAGTTAAGTTAAGTTGCGAGAAAGCCATACTCTATGGAATTAGGGTATGGTTTTTCGTTTTTATATAGATTTAGATATTGTATTTTTTCTAAATTTGCAGAATGCAAAATAAACAGATCAATAATCCTTTACACGGGATAACTTTAAAAATGATAGTGGAACAACTGGTTCTGTACTATGGTTTTGATACTTTAGGGGAGCTTATTCCGGTTAAATGCTTTAATGATAATCCTAGTGTTAAATCCAGTCTTACTTTTCTTAGAAAGACGGAATGGGCAAGGATAAAAGTGGAGGAACTTTATATTAAAACTTTACCTCTTATGTAAGAAGTGAAATGTTTTTTGTGAAATGTAAGATGACTGTTTAGAAGCCAGAGTGATTACATTTCACAAAAAACATTTTACAGTTTTACTATGCTTCTGCAATCCCTTTCCATCGTTTTATTATTCCGGAAAAGAAATACATATAGATTAGTATAATGAGTAGGTTAATAATCATAAAATGAAAGAAATGCTCTCTCATCCAGTAATATACGGGGGAATGGGGATCATAAATATAATCGCCGTTTTCATCGTATTGTGAGAGCTTAAAGCGGTATATTTCTGCTATAACCAAATAGAGTAAGGGTAATAAACCGGGGACTAACCATAATAATGAGTTTAGAATTATTCCGGATATTCCTTTCTTTTGACCGGAGAAAACGGTTTTTAGGAAAGAGATTAGTAGTCCAACGGTTAATAGAATCCACAGTATAGCATAAAGGAAAGATAATTTCCCTATAATAGCTAGTATACCAAATACTATTGAAATAATGCCTAAGGCGACCACTGTAATAAGCCATTCTCTGCCGGAGGTAACTTTAAAGGAAAAGATTAAAAGGGAAAGACCAAATCCAATATAAAATAAAGTAAGTGCTATTCCATAGTCAACTAATGGTTCATTCCATGCTTTATGTAGTTTATCGTGAGATTGTTTTAAGATGTTATAGGGAACATAATAACTTTTATTGGGTCTTATTTTTTCTTCTGTAACGGGTGCTTTTATGGATATAGTAGCAGACTCATCGTTATAAGAATTTTCTGATTTGTAAATAGTTGAGTAGGAATCAAAATTAGGGAAATCATATGTTTTTTGTAACCATTCTTTGCTTGTTATATTTGATTTTAGATTGTATTTGCCGGCTATTTTAAAGAAAGAGTTCATTATGTTTTGTACTGAATCTTTTTGATTTTCAAACAACCAGTTTTTTACTCTCATTGCATTAAGAGAATCTTTTGTTTCCGGAATATAGGAATAGCTATCAATCTTTTTATTAAACAGGGATTTGTAAGCATATTTTTCGCCTCTGTATTCGATAGTATCAACAGGTATACCGATACTGGTGGAATCTGTTTCTATCCATTCTTGTGAAGGAGCTTCAAAAGAACCATCAATAAACAGGGAAGACATGCTGATTATTTCGGAACGTTTTAGTGCTTCTTCTTTAGAAATGTAGCTTCTCTTTTTTAAATTCTGTCCTGAATTTATTGACAGATAATAGGTTGAGTTCAATATGCAAACTATGAGAATAAGTAACCATTCTTTATATAATATAGTATTGTTTTTGGGGTAAAAGGATTTAAAACCATTATTTCTGGAATAGAAAACCATCCAGATAATGAAGGTCAGAATAGATACTAAAACACTGAAAAAAACAATAATGACTTCGTATTCTGTGTCATAATAACGACTGTATTCTCTTGTGAAATCAATTGATGTGAAAATATATCCTAAACCAAAGAATAATAGATGAAACAGAATAATCAGAGCTGAAACAGGAATGATTTTCATATTCCACAAAAGTGGATTTGTAAGGAGCAGATCTTTTTGAATTTTTTTGAACATAGTAAGAGGTATTTAAGAAACAAAAAAGCGTCTTGTGGAATTAGATATATTTCTGAAATATTGTAAATGAATCTGATTCTGAATGCAGATATTCATAAAATCATAGATTGTAACGGATGATGAAAAGGTAGCTATATAGGTTCCTCCGTTAAATTCCAGTTGTTTTAAAGTATAAGAGCTTAATATTTCATTGAGTTGTTGTTGTGTCCTGTTGCTTTCGAATTCAATAATGAGAGGGAGTTCTGTGAGGTTGTCAGAATCTGTATCATATAAGTTTTTCTGCTCTCCATTTTTAAGGAAAATAACCTGATCGGAGGTTTTTTCTACTTCGTATAATTGTTGTGAACTGAGAATAATTCCAATAGGTCTGAAAGGAGATTTGGCAATTGATCTGAAATCTTCCAGAATAGTCTGTTGTGCAAGTATATCCAGGTTAGCTAAAGGTTCATCAATTAATAAAACTTTAGGTTTACGTAATAACATTCGGGCGAGTTCAAAACGCATTTTATAGCCTGAGGATAGGTCTTTCCAGTTGTAATTTCTGAATTTTCGCAGTCCTAATCGGGCAATTATTAACTCTACTATTAATTTATTTTCTTCAGGGGCATAGCCATAGCTGGCTGCAGTAAATTGTAAATTATCAAACATGGATCCATACCAGGTTGTGGTGCGTTGTGGTATGTAAACTAATTGTGTTCGAAGATGGTATTTGTCAGTAGATTTGAAATGATACTTCAGTTGTCCGTCTGTAGGTAATAATTCACCGCATAGTAAACGTAGTAAAGTTGTTTTTCCGTTACCGTTTTCACCTACTAATCCTATTATTTGTCCTTGTTTTATTTCGAAATCAATAGGACCTAGTCCAAAGCTGGAGTTTTTATAAGTCTTTCTAACCTGACGGGTACTAATCAGTAATTCATTTTGTTCTGTGTATTTAGGATCCAGAAAATGATATAAATCTTCTAACAATGAAATGAACTGTTCTTTTTTCTTTTCTAAATTTTCTGGATTTTCATCCAGCCAATTTAATAAATCATTTGTTTTTTTATAAAAAAGAAGATCTTCAGTATCCAGAGTAAGATCAATGACCCTTTTTGTAAGGAGGGTATAATCGTCAAATTTCAGATAGTCTTTAATGTGCTGAAATTGTTTTTGAAATTCATTCATAAAGTGAGATGTTTTTATAAAAAGTGAAAAGTGAAAAGTGAAAAGTAAAAAGTGAAATGTAAGATGGCTGTTTAGAAGACAGAGCGTTACATTTCACTTTTTACAAAAAAAACATTTTACAAGTTTACAGTTTATAGGAGATCATTATACCTCCTCTGTAAGGTAGCCATTCTCCACTTTTATTAAATTTTTTAGCTCCATCATATCTTTCTCCGGTACTTTTGTAATATCCTTTATACGCTCCGGACTGACTTCCGCCTCCTACAAAAATATCAATCATCCATTTGTCATTTAATCTCCATTCGTATCCTACAGTTGCTCCTAAGTACAGACTGTATCCTTTCTGGTATTTGTCTGTATTGGCATAATTCCATTTCTGGATATTATAGGCTCCACCTCCAACATGTGCTCCAGCATAAAATCCATTGAACTTTTCATGAAAATGGTAACGGACTTCGGGAAATAACATAACGGTTTTTATTGGAGAACCGTTAAATGATTCCCAGAAAGAGGCAAGTACATCTACTTGAAGTGTAGTTTTTTTACCAATACTGGTTTCTACTCCTACATGAGGAATGGCAACTAAAGCTGTTGCTCCATTAAATTTAACATATGTCTGACTGTGTAATAATCCTATATTGGAAAGTAAAATTAAAAAAAGTAATTTTTTCATTGTAGTATTTTTATGTAAATTTGTGTAAATCGGTGCAAAAGTAGGTATAAAACCGGATATTTATGTGTTATTGTATGATTTGATTTTTAAAGAGTAACTTCTTTATATAATGAAAAGTCTTTAATAAACAGATTGATATGTTATTCAGGGTTTAGTAAAGAATAGACTTTCGAATCGTAAAATTTACCTTCAAAAAAGCAGTTATCTTTAAAAAGGCCATCTGCTGTAAAGTTGTTTTTTTCCAGAAGTTTTCCGGATGCACTATTTTCCGGATCAATTACTGCTTCGATAGAATGTAGTTTCATTTCTTTAAAGCCATAATTGATAATTTCTTTTAAGGCTTCCTGCATAATGCCTTTTCTGTGAAAATCAGGATTCAGCATATAACCAATTTCTGCACGATAATGCTCTTTTTTCATTCTTACATAGCCTATGGTGCCTATTAATCTATTATTTTCTTTAAGTGCCATTCCCCAGTTAATAGCTTCATTGTTTTTTATAAGTGTATTGGTCAGATCAATATTAGCTATAGCATCTTCGATTGTAACGGCTAATGGTCTGGAAATGTATCGCATTACTTCTTTGTGGGAACGGAGATAGAACATCTCTTCTGCATCATTATGATCCAGTTGTCGTAAGATCAGACGTTCTGTTTTTAATTCGGGAAAAGGATTGAAATTCATATTTAAAATTGGTTTTAGGTTTAAAATTCTACGGGATGATTTATTAACTTTTTAAAAGAATATTCAATTTAGAACGATCAATAGAGTTATTCTTATAGAATTCTATTGTTTCTTTTTCCAGTTTTTTTATCTCTTTTTTATCTTTTATCTTTTTATAGTATAACAAATCGGTATATAACAGGTCTGCTTTTTCGACTACAGAATTATCTCGCTTATAGAGTGTATCAATCCATGTTTTTATTGGAGAAATATCAGATTTGTAGTTCAGAAGATCTAGATAATAGTTGATGATATAGAGTGCTGAGGTTGTATTTTCTCCTTCTTTTTTCATTACTTTTTGGAACAGTTCTAAAGCCTCTTTTTCCTGTTTCTCGTTTATTAATAAGGCTAATTCCTGTTGCCAGAAAAAAGCGTCGGGATTGTCATTTAATCCTGTTTTCAGGATCATCTCTTTTACTGATCTGATCTTTACTAAATCCCAGTTCTTTTTTTCTTCACGATTAATGGATCGGGACAGAATGTTTTCCAGTACTTTTATTTCGTTTCCTTCTTTTTTCCCTTTTTCAAATCCTTTTAAATCGTCAATGTGATTGATCCAGTAATTAAAGAATCCGTTCTCAATTTTAAAAACACTATTTTTTGTGATGATATAACTAGTTTGAGAGCCTAAGTTTTGCTTTGGGAAAGCATCAAACAGATCATCTGCAATCTTATTTACTAGGCTGTCTTTCTTATAGAGTTGCATTAAGTTAGAATATGCATATAATGTTTTGATACTTCGATCACCGGAATTGTATTTAGCACTTAAGCTTCCGGAGCGTTGTTTCGGGTTCAGAGCTGTTTTCCCTATTCTTATCATATAGTCGCTATCTGGCTTAGCTCCGGAATGATGTATAAAGTTTTTATCTGCATCAAAGAAGAAAAAGAAAGGAACACTTTCCGGTTTTAGTTCTGTTCTGCTTATGAATAGACTGTCTTCCTTTTTAATATTTTCGGTATTCAGTTTGTAACTGACAAAATTCTTATTGTAGAATTCGCTTACTTCTTTGTTTTTGAAAAAAGGTTCCAGTGTTTTGCAGACGGAACAGTACTGATTGTAATATTCTATAAAAACAGGTTTGTTTTCTTGTTTTGCTTTCTGGAAAGTAAGTTCAAGATCAGGTTCGAAATTTACACTTTGTGCAATACAAAAAATACTATTACATAAGATTATAAGGGCTAAAATTGTTTTTCCGGACATTTTAAAGGGATTTATAAGTCTCTGTGATTAGTTCTTTTCCGTATTTTCTTTCCAGTCGTCTTACAATGAAGTGACCTCGTGCCATATCCTGAAAGTGATCTATAAATATAGTATTGATAATAGCTCCGCCTGCAGCTCCGATAAGAGGAATTGCCTGAGCAGCTGCTTTTTGGGTAACCTGAATACTGAATCTTTCGGCTACTTTGAGAATGAATCGAACAAATATGGGAGCTCCTTCTTCTGCGATACCTTTTTCCAGAATGTACTTTGAAGAGGAGGAAAGCGTACGGCTTAAAGCGGTTCTTACGGCGAAATATCCTGTTTCTGTGCCATCATCGCTACTGGAAGTTCCTCCGAGAGCAAATACTTCTATACAAGCCAGTTTTGTTTCGATATTATTAAGTTCTTCTCCTTCGCTTCGGGCAATATCTGCTATAGAACGCATCATTATAGTGGTGGTAACGGGAAGTTCAAGGGCTAGGGCAGGGATACCAAAAAAACCTCCGAAACCTCCTGTTATGGCAACTGAAAACTTATGTAAATAGTTGGAAGATTTTTTATAGGATATTTTTTTCATAGTTACGATTGCAACTTCACTGGATTTCATTAAAGCAGTATTTACTACTTCTGATACGTTGGCATTCCAGTTATCCGGCAGTAATTCGATTCCTTTTTCTATTGGTCTTCCTATGAGGTTAGTGAGTTTAGAAGCTATTCCGGGGTTTTCTAATAAGTGCTTTGCATGTTTTAAATCATTCAGCTCCGTATCGGTCATAAGTCTGTTTTCTCAAAAATTAATGATTAAAAATAAAGCTTATTTTTAATAGTGGACTTGATTTATTACATTTTAGCATCAATTTAAGACATTAGAGAGGTGCTCTAAAAAATAGAAAAGAATTAAATTAACCTTTCTGGGATTAATCCGCTGAATAACAGAATTGTTGAATTAGGATTCAGTAGTTGTAAAATTGAAATATTAAATTATTTTTTCTGGATTTCCGGTTTCTCATTGGTATTGCCAAATGAGAAAAGAACTATAATTAGCGCTATAGCAGCAATTCCTAATAATTTATAATTTTCCATATTTATAAAATTTATATACTCTAATTAAGATGCTTTTTATCAAATAAGGTTGCGTTAGTATTGTTATTATTTCTATAGAACTGAAAAGACAGCTGAAATATTATATTTTATTATAATTTTAACAAGGTGTAAAATGTTGATTAATAGTGTTTTGATTTTTTGTAAAGTATTATTTAATTATACTGTAGATGTTTTATTTCTGTTTTTATAAATGGTATTCTGATAAAGCATGTTTCTTTAATAATTAAGTTTCTGTTTTAAAGATAATTAGGTTCTTTTATTAGTTTTACTGATAATGTACTATCAGACTGGATATGTTAAATTATACTTATATCTTATTGTAAAAAGAGTATTATGGAATTCTATTTTTATAAATTTATAATACAGATTTATCCCTATTAATTTATTTATAGCATTTTTATTATGATTAGAACATTTGAGAAAATAGAAAAAGAGAGCGTTGCTGATCTTGTATTTCCGGATACAGATGTGCTTGCTGATTCAAAAGAGAAACGTCAGAGAGAATCTGATTTAAACAGAGCTTTATCTCTGGGTAACCTAGAGCATACAAAGATTAAAATTTATTTTGAGGATACTATTTCTAAAAAGATGATCGAAACGACTGTTTGGGGTATAACGGACAAAAGAATTCTTCTTAAAAAAGGATTAACCATTCCAATTAACAGAGTGTATTCTATTGATTAAAACAAAACACCAATCTAAAAAGATTGGTGTTTTTTAAAATAAGTCCAATGTCGAAAGTCTTAAAGTTAGCTGAGCAGTGAATCAGTATTCAGTTTCGGTTTATAGTTTTCAAGGACTATCGATTACCTAGAAATTTTGTTTAAAGTCAGCTGAGCTACTAATAACATTTTACTTTTCACCTCTCACAAAACTATAAACTAGTCGGTGATATTACTCTGATTTCTAAATACCAGATGTCCGTCAAAGCTATCTAGTAAAATAATACTGTCTGTTGTTATTTTAGCTCCCAGAATCTCTTTTGATAATTCATTTAATACTTCTTTCTGGATTACTCTTTTTACCGGACGTGCTCCAAACTGAGGATCAAACCCTTTTTTAGCAAGATAATCGATCGCTTCGGGTGTGGCGTCTAATGTAATGTTCTGTAAAGCTAACATTTTAGTAACTGATTTTAATTGTAAGCCTACAATTTCTCTGATATTGGCTTCACTCAGTGGAGTAAACATTACAATATCGTCGATACGGTTAATAAATTCAGGTCTTACGGTTTGTTTCAGTAAGCTCAGAACCTCGTCTTTAGCAGCTTCGATAGCACTTTCCGGATCTCCTTTCAGGTTTTCGAATTTTTCCTGTATGATATGACTTCCCATGTTAGAGGTCATAATGATGATCGTATTTTTAAAATCAGCTAAACGTCCTTTATTATCAGTTAAACGTCCTTCATCGAGTACTTGTAACAGAATATTGAAGGTATCGGGATGTGCTTTTTCAATTTCATCTAATAATACAACGGAATACGGTTTTCTTCTTACGGCTTCGGTTAGCTGTCCGCCTTCATCATAACCCACATATCCTGGAGGTGCACCTACTAATCTGCTCACACTGTGACGCTCCTGATATTCACTCATATCGATACGGGTCATCGCGTTCTCGTCATCAAAGAGGTAGGAGGCAAGTGCTTTCGCTAATTCTGTTTTACCTACTCCGGTTGTTCCGAGGAACAGGAAAGAACCAATAGGTTTTTTAGTATCCTGTAATCCAGCACGGCTTCTTCTTACGGCATCACTTACTGCCTGAATTGCTTCTTCTTGACCTACGACTCTGCGGTGCAGTTCATCTTCCAGTTTTAATAGTTTTTCACGTTCGCTCTGTAGCATTTTGGTTACCGGAATTCCGGTCCATTTTGCTACAACTTCTGCAATATCTTCTTGGGTAACTTCTTCTTTAATAAGAGATTGTCCTTCTTTTTTCTGATTCTCTGCTAATTGTTTCTGTAGCTTTTCTAACTGTTCTTGTGCTTCTTTTATTTTACCATAACGTAATTCTGCTACTTTACCGTAGTCACCATCACGTTCTGCTCTTTCTGCATCTAGTTTGAAATTCTCAATTTCTGTTTTGGTAGACTGAATATGGTCTACAATATCTTTTTCAGATTTCCAGTTGGCATAAATTTCATTACGCTCCTCTTTTAGATTGGCTAATTCTAATCCTAAAGATTTCAGTTTTACTTCGTCATTTTCACGTTTTATCGCTTCAATTTCGATTTCCAGTTGCATGATTTTTCTGTCAAGAACGTCCAGATCTTCTGGTTTAGAGTTGATCTCCATACGTAATTTGGCAGCAGCTTCATCCATAAGGTCGATCGCTTTATCCGGTAAAAAACGGTTGGTAATATAACGTTGTGATAATTCTACAGCGGCAATAATAGCATCATCTTTAATACGTACCTGATGATGGGTCTCATATTTTTCTTTAATACCACGGAGAATAGAAATAGCACTTTCTGTATCCGGTTCTTCTACCATAATTTTCTGGAAACGACGTTCTAAGGCTTTGTCCTTTTCAAAATATTTCTGGTATTCATCTAGTGTTGTTGCACCAATTGCTCTGAGCTCTCCACGTGCTAATGCAGGTTTTAATATATTTGCCGCATCCATTGCTCCTTCACCACCTCCGGCACCGACAAGTGTATGTATCTCGTCAATGAACAGAATAATATCTCCTTCAGCGCTAGTAACTTCTTTTACAACGGATTTTAAACGTTCTTCAAATTCTCCTTTGTATTTGGCACCTGCAATCAGTGCTCCCATATCCAGAGAATAAACGACCTTATCTTTTAAGTTTTCGGGAACGTCACCTTGTATGATACGATGCGCTAAGCCTTCTGCAATAGCGGTTTTACCAACACCGGGTTCTCCAACGAGCATCGGATTATTTTTAGTTCGGCGGGAAAGAATCTGTAATACACGTCGGATTTCTTCGTCACGACCGATAACGGGATCCAGTTTACCATCATTTGCAAGCTGATTCAGGTTTTTGGCATATTTATTTAAGGAGTTATAGGTTTCTTCTGCACTTGCTGAGGTTACTCTTTCTCCTTTACGTAATTCGTCAATAGCGGCTTTTAGTCCTTTTTCAGTAACGCCCTGATCTTTCATGATCTGTGATACTTTACTTTTTGAACTGAAAATCGCTAATAGTAAATGTTCGATAGAAACAAATTCATCGTTCATTTTTTTAGCAATGATCTCTGCTTCATTCAGTGTGTTTCCGGCTTCTCGGGAAAACATAATATCGCCACCGGATACTTTTGGGAAATTCTGAATGGTACTGTCCAGAATTTGTCTGAATAATGGTACATTAACATTCAGTTTCTTTAGAATATAGGGTGCTACATTTTCATCTACTTCAAAAATAGCTTTGAAGATATGTTCGTTTTCGATTTGCTGATGTCCATAGCTTTGAGCAAGCTGTTGTGCCTGCTGAATCGCTTCTTGTGATTTTATTGTAAAATTATTTATGTTCATACTATTTATTTTTTAATTTTGGTAAATAGATTTCAATTTATATTCCAATAGGTAAAATCTGACAAAAAGTCTTAATTTGTTTTATTTCGAAAAGTAAAACACGACATAATGTCTTAAAACACGTCAAAAATGAGTATATTCAATAAAATATTTGGTAATTCTGATAGTAAAGGTAACGATTTCGAAAAAATTAACTGGGAAGAATTAACTGATTTATCGCAATTAGATGAGATTGTATCTCTTTCTCAACAGAAACCGATTGTAATTTTTAAACACAGTACCAGATGTAGTGTAAGCCGTATGGCATTAAAACAATTTGAAAGAGAATACGATCTGAAAGAAGGAGAGGCTACTCCGTATTTTTTAGACTTGTTAAGTCATCGTGACATTTCTAGCGCTATTGCAGAACGTTTTAATATTATACATCAATCTCCACAGTTATTATTGATAAAAGGAGGGAAAGCTATTTATAGTACTTCTCATAGTGATATTGATGCCGGAACACTTAAAAAGTTGATAGTTAACAATTGATAGTTGATAGTTGATAGTTTTTGTGGGAAGTGAAAATGTGAGAAGTAAAATGATTTTTGTAGCTCAGCTAATTTTAAACAAAAATAATGTTTAACCGCAATGAACGCAAAGATTTACGCAAAGTTCGCAACATTTTTCTGTATACTGAAACTGATTACTGTGTACAGAGACTGAATACTACGCTCGGCTAACTTTAAACCAAATTTCTAGGTAATCGATAGTCCTTGAAAACTATAAACTGAAACTGAATACTAATTCACCACTCAACTGACTTTAAGACTTTCGACATTGGACTTTTAACTTAGAACTGAATAAAATCATGCATGAATAGGATAGACCGTTTATTTGGAATATTGATACTGTTACAGTCTAAGAAATATGTTACAGCTGGTAAAATAGCGGAGAAATTTGATATTAGTGTTCGTACTGTCTATAGAGATATAAAAGCATTATATGAACTTGGAATTCCTGTAAGTTTTGAACAACCGAAAGGTTATTTTATTGTACAGGGCTATTTTTTACCTCCTGTTTCTTTTACTTCGGAGGAAGCAAATGCTTTATTGTTCATGGAATATTTAGTGACCGGTTTTGCAGACCGTTCTATTGCGCATCATTATTCGGGTGCACTTCAAAAGGTGAAAGCTGTATTGCGAAACTCTCAGAAAGAAAAACTGGAAAAGCTGCATGATAGCATGAGAATGCAGATACCGGAATGTAGTAATCAGGATTATGCTTATTTATCTGTGATTCAGAATGCGATTGCTGTTGGTACTACTATCGAAGTTGAATATAAGAATAATAAAGAGGAATCCAGTAAAAGAAAATTAGAGCCGATCGGTTTAATTTTTTATGCTTTTAACTGGCATGTTATTGCGTGGTGCTGTCTGCGTAATGAATATCGTGATTTCAGAGTGTCCCGTATTCTGAAAATTAAAGATCTGGGTACTCTTTTTCAGAAAACAGATCATATAGCGTTACAGGATTATATGAAAAATATTCCTGTAGATTATTGATATTTGTTTTTATATAGACCCTTTCTTTATAATATCACTCCTGAATTTAATTTATTTTTCAGATTCAGAAAACAGACTGCCATAGGGTTGTCAGTACCACCAATTACATTTGTCTTTTAATAATTATAAAAATCAAAAGATATGAATTTAAATGCAATTTTTTTAAAAGAACTAAATGAAGAAGCTAAAGCAACCAGAAAAATATTAGGAGCAATTCCTGTTGATAAACTGGACTGGCAGCCTCATCCGAAAAGTATGACAATCCGATATTTAGGGACGCATATTGCTGAATTACCTGCCTGGGTTACTCTGGCATTTACTACTGATGGACTGGATTTTGCTAAAACACCTTATCAACAGCCTGAGATTAATTCTGTTCCTGAATTATTAGCTCTTTTTGAAAAATCTATGGAAGAGGGCAGAAGTGTATTAACGACTGAGAATGAAAAACATTTATCGGAGAAATGGGTTTTAAAGGAAGGAGATCAGATTTATATGGATGTTACAAAAGGAGAACTGGTACGTCATACAATGAGTCAGATGATTCATCACAGAGCACAAATGGGTGTAAATCTTCGTTTACTAAATATTCCTGTTCCTGCTACTTATGGACCTAGTGCGGATGATATGAGTTTTCAATAATACAGTTTACAGTATTCAGTACCAGTTTACAGTTTTTAAAATTATTAGTTTTTTTGTTTAAAGTTTAAGGTTCAAAGTTAGCTAAATGTAAATTAGTTTACCGTTTTCAAAACTATCAACTATCAACCTTTTACATTTCACATTTTACAAAAACTGTAAACTGGTACTGAATACTGAAACTCATTCAGCTGACTTTAAGACTTTCGATATTGGACTTACTTCTCCTGTGTCAGTATAAAAATATTTTCAGTGTCAATCCCTAGTACTTCGTGTTCTATAAGTACAGGTATCTGATAGGTGTCGAATTGTCGGAGTCTGAATTTTTCATCGTTTATCTGAAACTCAATCTCTCCTTTTAAAACAATCAGTATCGTAGGAAGAGGTGTTTTATGTTTTTTCATAAGCTGATCCTGAAGAAGTCCGACAGCAAAAATATTTAGTTTTTCTGTTTTCAGCACAGGTAAAATTCCCGGTCTGTCATTATTAAATTTTAGGTCTGCAATAGTATTTATCATTATTCGAAATATTTAGAGTATTCTGCTAACTGAGCTTTTAAATTTTCCAGATTTTCTTTCTGTATATTTATGTCATCTGAAATAAAACTACCTAATTTTTTTTTGATCGGAAAAAGATAGTTATGCAGTTGATTGTGTGCTTCTCCAGTCATAGTACAGTTTTTAAAAATAAGATTAAATTCTGTATCCAGTTTTTCTTTTAAGTCACCGTAAGAGGAGTTGTTTTCTTTATCTGAAAAATCATCTGTCATTGCAATCATAATTTTGATTCCTAAATTAGTTTCAGGATTGGCTTTCCATCGTTTGCCGTTATCAAGGTTTAATATACCTTCTTCATTATGCGGTTTTGTCTGTTCTGTTTGTAAATAGGTTTGTTCTTTTTGCTTTTTTTCTCCACAGGAAAAAAGAAGAAAGGAAATTCCAAATAGCAAAGTAATTGTTGTTTTTGTTTTCATTTTTTTTCAAAAAAAGTTCTTATTACAAATATATCTAATTTTTACAATATAAAGGACTATAACATCCTTTATTGTTTTTTCTTTTTGATAAAACCAGACTTTTAAGGTGTAAATATTTGTTTTACAATATTATATGTTAATAAATATATTACTAAATACTATTTTTTGTAATTTTAATTTTCTGAAAACTAAATATTTTATTCAGATGGAAAAGCAAACTCTTGAAATTAAAACAGCGATAAAAGTATCAAAACCGATTCATCAGGTTTTTGAGGCTATTGTTGATCCGGCAAAAATGACAAATTATTTTATTTCTAAAAGTAGCGGAAGAATGGAGGAAGGTAAAAAACTGATCTGGAAATTTCCGGATTATGAACCGGAGTGTCCTGTTCACGTTGGTAAAATAGAAAAAGATAAATATATATCTTATCATTGGGATGCGGGTGCAGATCATCTTACTACTCTGGTTGAGATCACACTTACAGAGAAAGAATCGAATATTACTTTAGTAACTGTTACAGAAAAGAGCAAGGAAAACAATGAAACGGGTATCAAATGGTTAAAAGGTAACACGGAAGGCTGGGCAAATTTTCTTGCCTGTTTAAAAGCGTATCTGGAATATGGGGTCAATCTAAGAAAAGGAGCGTTTTAGTTTAAAGTAGTTTATAGTTGATAATGGATAGTTTATAGTTTTGTGAGAGGTGAAAATGTGAAATGTAAAATGTTTTTTATAGCACTGATAACTTTAAACAAAAATAATGTTTAACCGGCAATGGACGCAAAGACTTTCGCAACGTTTTTCTGTATGCTGAAACTGATTACTGCGTACTGAGACTGAATACCACGTTCGACTAACTTTAAACTTTAAACCAATTTTCAATCTTTTATTTTTTTAATCTTAAAATTAAACGTTATGAATCAAAATGAAATTTTTTTAAAAGAATTGAATGAGGAGGCAAAGGCTACTAAAAGAATATTAGCGGCTATTCCTTCTGATAAATTTGACTGGCAGCCACATCCGAAAAGTATGACGATTCGGACTTTAGGAACGCATATAGCTGAATTACCAACCTGGGTTACTATGGCTTTTACAACGGATGAGCTGGATTTTGCTACAACACCTTATGAACTGCCTAAAATTAATTCAACTCCTGAATTACTGACTTTTTTTGAAAAATCTCTGGAAAATGGAAGAAGTCTGCTGACTGCTGATAATGTAAAGAAACTACCGGAAAGATGGGTTCTGAGAGATGGAAGCCAGATCTATGTTGATTTTACAAAAGGAGAGCTGATACGTCATGCTTTAAGTCAAATCATTCATCACAGGGCGCAAATGGGGGTAAACCTTCGTTTACTTGATATTCCTGTTCCTGTTACTTATGGTCCTACTGCGGATATTATGAGTTTTGAGTGACAAATTTGAAACTCAAGCCTGAAAGAGCGAACTGATAAATGATCAGGTAATTTGAAGATTAGATTATAAGAATAATTTTTTTAAAAGGTTCTGGATAGTAAATATTCAGAACCTTTTTTTATGTTTCAAAAGGCAATTATTCTCTTTATTCTTTCAATTCTTTGAAAATGAGTCATGTGTGCAATGCAAAATCTGTAATCGGTTTTTATTAGCCTTGTGTAGTATTATATTTTCTTTTGAGAGAAAATAGACTGTTAATTAGGAATGAGTTTCTTTGAATGTTTAGAATTTAGGAGATAAAAGGAGTGTAGTTTTAATTATTTTTTATCTAAAAAAGGATTTATCAACTAATATTTTGTTGTTTATAAATGATTCTAGTAGGTACTTTTTATTGTTGAATTTTGTAGGCTTTTCCAAAAAAGGAAGTCCATATCTGGTAAAAATAAAGTAGATTGATTCTAAATAACAATTTTATTAAATTATTTTAATTATGTAGAAATAATAATAATTATAATATAAAATATAATTGTTTTTAATATTTCATTAACTAAATAGGTTTTTTAATATGAAAAATATTATTATTTTACTTTTTGTAAAAAAATAAAAATATACATTCTGTATATCAAATTTTTTTTTCTTCAAATTTTTTCTTTATTTCGAAAAATAATTAAGATAATTTAGTAAAATAAGTGAGATAATAAGTCAATATTAGTATAAATATTTGTTTATTAGTTTTTAGCTTAGTTAATGAATTGGTTTTAAATTCTTTAGTAAGTAGAAAATTCAGATTTGCTTAGTAAGAGTTAATAATTCAGAATTTCAGAAGGAAGTTGTATTTTTTAACGATACAAAATTAAAAAATTAAGGAAGAGTAATGTTTTTTTATTAGTTAATAAATACTATAGATATAAATAATGTTTAATCAACGGTTATGAGGTATATTTCTTTTTTAATAATAGTGCTGCTATCAGTGTTTTTATATGTTTATTTAAATGATCTTTTCTATTTATTTGGAGAAAACTGGTCTATAATAGTAACGATGATTTTCGGTTCTTTTATAGCTGGTGGAACTTCTGAAGGAGGTGGAGCGGTTGCTTTTCCGGTTTTTACATTATTATTAGATATACAACCTGAGATTGCAAGAAATTTTTCATTTGCCATTCAAAGTATTGGGATGACATCTGCATCACTTTTGATATTGGATAAAAAAATACCAATTGATAGAAAGGCAATACTTTACGCATCAATAGGAGGTTCTCTTGGGTTAATTTTTGGAACATTTTTTATTATTGAGCATTTACCCGGCAGAACGTTGAAACTATTTTTTGTATCACTTTGGGTAGGTTTTGGATTAGCTCTTTATCTGGTTAATAAAAATGTGAAACGTGAAATAAAAGAAAAAATTGAAGATGAATCTCTAAAAGCAATATTTAATTTATTACTTTTTGGCTTTATTGGTGGAACTATTACTTCTTTTTTTGGAAACGGAATTGATATTCTTACTTTTTGTTTGTTGACACTATATTATCAAATAAGCGAGAAAGTAGCTACTCCGACTTCTGTGATATTAATGACAATTAGTACTATTTTAGGTTTTTTACTACATGTGTTTATAGTTCGGGATTTTCAGAGGGAGGCATTTGAATATTGGTTATGTGCTATTCCTGTCGTAATATTTTTTGCTCCTTTGGGGGCATATACGATCTCTTTTTTGACTCGTTCAATTATTGCAAAATTTTTATATATAGTTATTATAGCACAATATGTGGGAGCTTTATTTATTCTAAAAGTATCTTGGAAAGATCTCCTTATCAGTTTTAGTATTATTGTTATTGGCTGTTTATTTTTTAGACTTCTGTCTTTGAAAAAATGTTAAAATATAAATTTAATTTATCTATGATTTACAAGAAATACCTTTCGAAATTAATTGCAATAGGTGTAATTACGTTAGTTTACGGTTTTGTGAAACCGTACGAGTTAAATAAAAAGGAAAGAGAAAAGTTAGCAGAAGATTTCTCTTTTAAGAAAACCGTATTGTATTATCCTAAGCATTTAGATCCAATGCATGTAAGGAATGTACACCCTCAATATAATAAAATTTCTACCTGGATATCCTCGGTGGGAGCTGCATCTGCTTTTTTTGATTATACTGATAATGGATTGTATGATGATTTAGCTTATATAGATCCAAGGTTTAATAAGCTTTTTGTGATGTCTTTATCAGAAAAGACTTCTTATAAACCTTTTGAATTAGCTATAAAATCATTACCGTTTGATGAGACAATGGCATTTTCGGGTGTTTTTAGCCATGATTTTAACGAAGACGGATTACAGGATTTATTAGTAGTGTTTTTAGGTCGCTCTCCTGTTATTTTTTATAGAACTAATGAGGGGGGGTTTGAGGAACAAGAGTTTTTACCGAATATGATTAAATTGAATACTACTACCGGAACGATAGCAGATTTTGATGGAGATGGGCACATGGATATTTTACTGGGTAATTATTTTCCTGATTGGGCTACTTTATATGATCCTGATGCAACTGATAAGGATCAAATAATGCAACATTCTATGTCTAATGCTGATAATGGGGCTGTGAATCGTTTTTATCTGTGGAAAGGAATAAAAAACGGAAAAGCAATTTTTGAAGAAGATACTGAGGCATTAAAAGATATTAATGATATAGAGGACTGGACGTTGGGACTGGCAGCTTGTGATATTAATGGCGATATGTTACCTGAAGTTTATGTTGCAAATGATTTTGGACCGGATAAACTATTATATAATAAATCTGTAAAAGGAAAATTGAAGTTTACTGAGTTGAAAGGAACGAGAAGCTTTACTGAAATTAAGTCAAATATTGTTGGGAATGATTCTTTTAAAGGAATGGGAGCTGAATTTTATGATATGAATAATGATGGCTTTTTTGATATTTATGTAAGTAATATTGCGGATGAATTTGCCTTACAGGAGAGCCATTTTGTTTTTGTTCACAATGGAGATAATTCCTTATTGGAAAAGGGAAAGGCTCCTTATGAAAACCATAGTGAACGACTTGGATTATCAAGAAGTTCATGGGGTTGGGATTCTAAATTTGCGGATTTTAATAATGATCGTATTCCGGAAGCTGTGCAAGCTACAGGTTTTGTTAAAGGGAAAATCAACAGATGGCCACAATTGCAGGAATTGGCAACGTTGAATGACGAATTATTATCTAATGTTCTTTTTTGGCCAAATTTACAGCCGGGAGATGCATTGTCAGGAGATGCTCATGTTCCGTTTTTTGTTCGTTCAGATCGAGGAAAATATTTTGATTTATCCAAAGAAATTGGAATGGGAGCTAATGAAATCACCAGAGGAATAGGAATTGTTGACGTAAACAGAGATGGTCTATTAGATTTTGTGACCCTGCATCAATGGGAAAATTCAAATTTTTATTTAAATCAGTCTAAAACGGATAAGTCTTTTCTGGGAATTTCACTTCGACTTTCTTTAGACCCTGAATGTCAAAGTGTTTTAGTGGATCAGCCAAAAAATATTCGTTCAATAGCTGCTATCGGAGCTATTGTACGATTACAATTTGAAGATGGAACACAAATTATTCGTGTTGTTGACGGAGGTAATGGACACGCTTCGAGAAATAGTCCTGAAATTCATTTTGGATTAGGAGAAAATTATGATTCAAATAAATTATTTGCTGCGGAAATCAGTTGGCGTAAAGCTGATGGTACAGTTCAAAAAGAAAATATTCAGTTAAATAAAGGTTGGCATACTATATACCTACCTTATTAATTTTATACAATTAAAGTTATGACAAAAAAAGTTGATTTAAGAGTTCCTGCACTTGTTCGTTTTGCCTTATCAATTTCGACATTAAATGTTATAGGGCATTTGTATTTAGGTTTTGAGCAATCTTATGCTCATGTTTTTATTGCTTTGTTGACCGGGTATAGTTTAGAAATTTTTATGGAATATATCACAGCTCGGATAGATAACAGAGAGCCTGCTTTTTATGGAGGGATTAAAAAATTTATTATATTCTTATTACCGGCTCATATAACTTCACTAGCGGTATCTATGCTTACGTTCACCAACACTTATTTTGGATTTGTAATATTTGGCGTAGCTGTAGCAATTCTTTCTAAATATATATTTAGAATAAGGATAAATGGAAAGGTAAAGCATTTCTTAAACCCTTCTAATACTGGAGTTGTAGCTTTATTTTTAGTATTTCCTGCAGTTGGACCCGCGCCACCATATCAATATACTGAAATAACTTCTGGTTTTTGGGACTGGTTTATTGTTGGGATTTTCATTTATTTAGGAACATCATTGAATATAAATTATACTAAAAAAATGCCTTTAATAATAGGATGGCTTGGTGGATTTGTATTACAAGCGGTTATACGTACTTATATTTTTAATACCGCAACGATGGCGGCATTAGGAGTAATGGCAGGTGTCGCTTTTCTATTATTTACATTTTATATGGTTAGTGATCCGGCTACAACGCCTTTTAAAAAGAAAAATCAGGTTTTATTTGGGTTAGCAGTAGCTGCTGTGTATGGAATTACAGTTGAGTTACATATTGTGTATAATCTATTCTTTTCTTTAGTTATAGTTTGTCTGGTAAGAGGATTGTATTTCGCAATTATAAATTATAGAGAGAAACGATTTCTAGAATCTATGACAGGAGCGGATTTAATTTCAGAGAAAATAGAAGAGAAAATAGAAGAGGAAGCAACTATTGTTTAATTAAAAAAAGTAAAGATGAATAAATATAAGATATTCAGAAGATTATTATTTGCTTTACCGTTGAATGAAGCAAATTTTGAGAAAAGAAATTTTGAAAAAGGAGAACCGGCACAAAAACGTCTGGAACTGGTAGCTAAAGTAGTTGTTTCAGGTTATAATACTGCTTTGGAAACTGGACTTTCAGAGGATCTTTTTACTCATAGAGAAACTGTAACAAATGAATTATCAGGTTTTTATAATGAAGGAGTAGGTATGGGATTATATACTCTGGATCTATTTTCATTAACAAATAAAAACAGATTTTGGAATTTTATAAAAGGTGGTGGTAAAAACCATGAATATATGTCTTATATAGGAGCAGGGATTGCTTCAGGAGTTTTCTTTAACCGCCCTTTTGAAAAATTTTTAGAGAAAGCTTCTCCAACAAGTGGATTGTTGATTTTAAACGGAATAGGGTTTTATTATGCTTATTTCAAATCAAAAAAAGGGATTGACGAATTATATGTTCCTGAAAATGTACAGAAAGATCTGTTTTATTTAGAATGTTATGATAATGGAGTAGGAAGAGCGGTTTGGTTTTTAACTGGGGGTAATCCGTTTAAAATACAGCAAACAGTATTGAAATTTCCTAAAAACAGACAACCCGGTGTTTGGGCAGGAGTTGGGTTAGCTTCTACTTATGCAGGAGGTGTGTCTGAGGAAAATATACAGAAACTAAAAGAATTGGCAGGAGAATTTTATCCTATGCTAGGAGAGGGGTCTATATTAGCTACGCATACAAGGGATATTGCTAAAAACCCACATGTTACTGATACTACAGAGCGAATTTTGACAGGGAAATCAGCTAAAGAATGTCATCAATTTGCTAATGAAGCTAATGAGCGTTTAAACGGACAAAGATATATTAATGGTAAACATTCTCTACAGGTCTTCTTCGAAGATCTTCGTAATTGGGTTAAACAAAATCATCAGGTTTTGGTAGAAGAATAGATTATTTACTATTTAAAAAAGTAAGATTATGAAAACAAATGAAGCCATTGCTATAGTAGGTATGGATTGTTGTTATCCTGGAGCAAGTAATATTCATGAGTTTTGGGAGAATATTATTCATCTTCGACAACAATTTCGTAGAATTCCTGATAAAAGATTCAATTTAAACTTTTATCATTCAGCTAATACATCTGATGTGGATTCTACCTATTCTAAAATGGCAGCAGTTATTACCGGATATCATTTTGATCGGTATAAATATAAAATCTCAAAATCGACCTATGAGCAAACTGATTTAGCGCATTGGTTAGCACTTGATGTTGCAACAAAAGCGATGAAAGATGCGGGAATATCTTTAGAGAAAGATATAGATAAGGAAAAAATAGGTGTGATTATAGGAAATTCTCTTAATGGAGAATTTACAAGAGCTAATATTATGCGTTTACGTTGGCCGTATGTTTATCGTGTTTTATATTCTACTTTACAAGGGCTTAATTATAAAGAAGAGGATATTGATACAATTTTAAACATAACGGAACAAAACTATAAAGCACCTTTTCCTGAACCGGATGCCGATACGTTAGCTGGTGGTTTAAGTAATACTATTGCCGGTCGAATTTGTAATTATTATGATTTTAAAGGAGGGGGATATACAGTTGATGGTGCTTGTTCATCATCATTACTTTCCGTTGTTAACGGATGTGAGGCTCTTTTAAATAACAATTTAGATATCGCAATAGTAGGTGGAGTGGATGTAAGTATTGATCCTTTTGAAATGATTGGTTTTGCGCGTAATGGTGCTTTAGCGCATACTGAAATGGAAGTGTTTAGTGCAAAACCTCAAGGTTTCTGGCCTGGTGAAGGATGTGGAATGGTAGTTATGATGCGGGAATCTGAAGCTCGAAAAAAGGGGTATCGAATTTATTCGCTTATTAAAGGTTGGGGAATTTCATCTGACGGTAAAGGAGGGGTAACTCGTCCGAAAACGGAAACGCAGGCTCTGGCATTAGAAAGAGCATATAACCGAGCAAATTACACTATTGCAGATGTTGCAATGTTTGAAGCTCATGGTACCGGAACGCCTGTTGGAGATGATGTTGAGCTTTCGGCTATTATTAGCAAATTAAACCAAAGTGAACGAAAGTATCCGGCGATTGTAGGATCCGTTAAACAAATAATAGGGCATACAAAAGCGGCAGCAGGAGTGGCTGGATTGATTAAAACATCGATGGCAATATATAAAGGAGTTATACCGGCTTCTAAAAAAACGATAACCAAGCATCCTGTTTTAGAAAATAATGAAGCCATTTTAACTACCATTACGCAGCCTATGGTTTGGGATCGTAAAGAAGTTTTACGTGCAGGAGTATCCTCTTTTGGGTTTGGAGGAATAAATGTGCATTTAACACTTGAAGCCCCTGCTCCTGTGAAAAATCAAAACGTGTCTGTTCAAGCAAAAAAAATAGCTGCGAGTCCTAATATTCCTGTTGTAAAAAACTATGAGGTTTTTCCTTTTTCTGCAGATAGTTATGAGAATTTATTGCAAAAACTAGAAAGAGTTCGTGAAATTTCAGAACATATTTCCCGCTCTGAATTTACAGATCTTTCTGCTGAATTAATTCGAAAGCTGAATAAGCAAAAAAAATGGAAATGCGTTTTAGTCGCATCATCATCAGAATCTTTACAAACTAAAGCGAATTCATTGTTGAATATATTAATTGCAGGGAATCATTTGCATATTGATATTGATAAAGGGATTTTTTTACATACAAGCGGACAGATTTTACGAACGGCATATTTATTCCCGGGGCAAGGAGGAGCTATTTCCGGAAGTAAAGGGGCTTTTGAAATTTTATTAAATACTAAAGAAAAGGAGCAAACCTCTATTGTTTCTACGTTGAATGTCTCTGAAATACAACCTTTAATAACAAATCATAGTTTAGAATCCATTCGTTTGTTATCGACATTTGGTATTCAGTCTCAAGTAGGGATAGGTCATAGTCTTGGTGAAATTGCGTGTTTATCATGGGCAGAAATGATATCGGCACAAAAAGCGGTTGAATTAGCAGGAGAAAGGGATCAGATTATGTCAAATCTTGGTCAAAAAGGAGGTGTTTTATTAGCAGTTCGTTGTGAGTATAATACTTTAGTTCAAGTAATTAAGTCTTATCAGGTTTATATTACGGGATATAATGGAAGTGAAGATTTTGTAGTAGGGGGTAATGGACAGGTAATAGAGGAACTGGAAAAAAAATTACTGGAAAACAGAATTGCTTTTTCCAGATTAAATGTTTCACATGCTTTTCATACTCCATTAATGAAAGCAGCAGCAGATGAATTTGGAAAGTGTATTGAAAAATATACTTTTAAATCTCCGGGTAAAAACATGGTTTCTACTGTTACGGGTGAAATAATGACTGCTCAAACGGATATAAAGCAGTATCTAGCGGATCAAATAGAAAAACCGGTACGTTTTATACAAGCTGTTAACACTGCAAAACAGCAGGTTAAATTATTTTTTGAAGTGGGTGGCGGAGAAGCATTGTCGAATTCATTAAAAAAAGAAAAAGACATTCATGTTATTTCGCTGAATTATAGATCGGATTCGCTGGAAGGCTTTTTAAAGATCTTAGCAGCCGGATATATTTCCGGACAGGATGTAGCCTTTGAAAAACTATTTGCTAATCGTTTTAGCCGTCCTTTTGATATAGAGAAATGGCAATTAGATGTTTTTGAAAACCCCTGTGAAATAATAGCGGGTATTGATTTAGTAACCCATTTTGCTTCTAAACAGGCTGTAGTTTCAAAAAAGAAAGAGAACTCTTTAACGGAGGTTAGTTTAGAAACGCAACAGGAACCAAAATCTATAGAAAGGATTGCCTCTTATATTAAAAATCTGATTAGTGACAGTACTGATATTCCTGTTGATATGATTGCCGATCAGGATCATATTTTATCTCAGCTTCATATCAATTCTTTGGCTATTACCGAAATTATTTCTTTGACAACTAAAGCGTTTAATAAAAGTCATGAAGTATATTCTAAGGCAATTTTGCGTGCTAATGAAGATGGAACGATACAAGATATAAGTAGATTAATTTTTGAAGGAGAAAAATCGATAAATAGTGTTAGTTCGGAACGATTAGTTAATATGGAGCTTGCTCCCAACTGGACACATGTTTTTAAAAGAGTAAATACGACTAAAAAAACAATAAAAACACGAGTACAACATAAAAAAGGGCAAATTAGTGTAAAGGGGGACTTAGAATTAGTCTCTTCTCTTAAATCATATCTTGATTTAGAGAGTATAGCATTAGGTACAGGGGCTGTTTATATCTATAAGATGAGTGAAACTAAAGCGAATTTAGAACCGTTTTTAGCGTTTTTAAAATCGAATGAAATTCGATCTTGCGAATTTATAACTCTAATAGAAATTGCTGATTGTGAACATACAGGAGATTTAAAACCTATATTCAGAACATTTCAGCAGGAACAGCCGTTTCTAAAAATGTTTGTTGTTCAGTTCGATGAACTTTCGGAAGATACTCTGCCAAAAATAGTAGAAGAAATTACGTATCGATCTAAATATAAAGAAGTTATTTATACTAAGGAAGGTCGTTTTGAATCAGAATGTGAGCCTATTTTTCCTAAAAAAACAGATTGGAATCTGTTAACTGCAGATGATGTATTATTGGTTTCCGGCGGGGGTAAAGGAATTACATTCGAGTCTGCGAAATTCATTGCTTTAGCTACGAATGTTAAATTAGCAATTATAGGACGATCTGATCCTGATCAGGATGATGCTCTTGTTGCTAATCTGAATCAGTTGACAGAACATAAAATTGAATTTAAATATTATTCGGCAGATATTTTAGATAAAGAAAAATTAGCAGCGAGTATAGGTTCAATAGAAAAAGAATTGGGAATAGTGACAGCAGTGCTCCATGGGGCAGGTGTCAATAAGCCAAAATTAATAGATAATTTAACAATAGGCGATTTTGAATTTACAGAAAATATAAAAGTAAACGGATTAAACAATTTACTATCTGAGTTAAAACCTTTAAATTTAAAACTATTAGTTGGATACGGTTCTATTATAGCTGAAAGTGGCATGCATGGCAATGCTGATTATGCCTGGGCAAATTGCCAATTAGCCAATTATATAGAAGATTTTGCGCAGAAATATCCATCTTGTAAAAGTGTAACCATTGAATGGTCGATTTGGGATGAGATAGGGATGGGGATAAATTTAAATACGATCGGGACCTTAAAAAAACAGGGAATTTGGCCAATACCTGTAGAAAATGGTTTGATGATTCTGAAAAGTATCCTGTGTGATTTAACTTTACAAAGTGGAAAATATATCGTTTCAGGGCGGTATGGAAAATTACCAACTTTACAATTTGTAAAACATAAATTACCGGTAGGAAGATTTATTGAAGATATAAGTCAGTTTACACCAGGTTTAGAAGTTGTTTCTAATGTATTGATCAATCTAGAGACTGATCTTTATTTGAAAAATCACGTAGTTGACGGGCAGTATATTTTCCCTACTGTGATGATATTGGAAGGAATGGTACAGGTGGCAAGCATACTGTATTCTGATTCGAATCAGTATTGTATTGAAGATTTACAAATACAGAATCCTATTTTTATACCTCATGCCAATTCTAATATAATTCGATTTATTGCTACCAGGGTTTCGGAAAAAAGTATCGTTGTAAAAGTGCAAAGTGAAGATTCGAATTTTGAAGTCAATTGTTTTGAAGCTCGTATTAATTATGATAAACAGTTGGATTTACCACATCTTGATTTTGACTCTTCTGCATTATCTCCGATAGAATTGAATGTTTCTGAGAAATTTTATGATGATTTACTGTTTCATCATGGTCCGTTTAGAAGAATTAAGAAATTCTATACTATTGATTCGCTTAATTCAATGGCAAAAGCGTCAACAAGCTTAACAGATGACTGGTTTAGTTCTTTATTGCCATCAAAATTACTATTAGGCGATGCCGGATTAAATGATGCAGCTATTCATTGTCATCAGGTATGTCGACCTTCACAACGCTTATTACCTGTTCGGGCTAAAAACATCTATTTTTCTAATCTTCAATCAGAGGAATCTCTTTTTATTCTAACAAAAGAACTTTATGAAAAAGGAGCTGAAACAGCAATAGATGTTTATATAGTCGATAAGAATGGAAAAATATATCAATGGTGGCAGGAACTAGTTTTGACACGGGTAAAAGGAACTCATTTTAAAGGAGAATGGGATAAAAACTTATTAATGGCATTTATAGAATATAAGTTACGCCACTTATCTCAAAATACAGATTTGAAAATAGTTAATGATTCTTTACGTGACCAATTAGATTTAATTGATGAATTGAATACTGTTGAAATTAATATAGAATCATTTACTCTTTTTTTTCAAAAAGGGATAGTAAAAGATAATGAAAATGCAGTAGAACGTATGGTTTTAACAATAAGTGGTGTAGATGAAAAAGTAACTTTGGAAATTCTGAGTGAAATTGAGGCTTATCAATAAATTATAGATATAAATTATAAAAAATTAAAATTTTAAGTTATGCCAATGATTATATCAGGCGGATCGTCTGAGACTTATTATGAATATAAATTCATTACCACGTTTGAGGAAACGAATGTAGTTGGAAATATCTATTTTGCCAATTTCGTTGTTTGGCAAGGGAAATGTCGAGAACATTTTTTATATGAATATTGCCCGGATATTATTGAGGAAATTAATAATGGATTAGCTCTTATTACTATAGATTTAAGTGTACAATATATTTCCCAGCTATTTGCATTTGATACTGTAGTTATAAAAATGTTTTTAGAAGCAAAAAGTAATAGTAGATTATTGATGCGTTTCGAGTATTATAAGCAAGAAGAGGATAATACATTAACATTAGTTTGTAAAGGGTCTCAGGGAACTGCCGCTATGAAAAACGTAGATGATAAGATGATTCCTGTAAGTTTTCCGGATTCTATATTTAGAGTATTTGAGGAATATAACATTTTTTAAATGAAAGAAGATATGAAATCTTTTAAATACAAGTATAAGTATGAAAAATAAAAAATTAATTGAATTCCAAAATGTTGATAAAATCTATCAAATAGGGAGTAAACAGGTAAAAGCATTAGATAATATTAATTGGGCAATTCATTCAGAAGAATTTATTGCTGTTACAGGACCCTCCGGCAGTGGTAAGAGTTCTTTACTTAATTTAATTTCTTTTATTGATTTTCCAACTTCAGGGAAAGTATTGTATGAAAATCAAAACATTGGAAATTTTACTGAAAAAGAGGTAGGGCAATTTAGAAGTACTAAAGTTGGAATTGTTTTTCAGAGTTTCAACTTAATCCCGGTGCTTACCGCTGTTGAAAATGTTGCTTTTGCGTTACAAATTAAAAATAACGGTAAATATTCAAAAGCAAGTTTAGATAAGGCGAAAAATATTCTTTCGGAACTCGGGCTGGAAAAACATTTTGACCACAAACCACAACAACTTAGTGGAGGAGAAAAACAAAGAGTAGCGATAGCGCGAGCATTAGTTACAGATCCTAAAATAGTTATTGCAGATGAGCCGACATCAGCATTAGACAGTAAAACAGGAATGGAAATTATACAATTGATGAAAAGATTAAATCAGGAAAAGAAAATTACATTTATTTTTTCAACTCATGATCCAAAGGTAATTAATGAGGTTAATTACAGCATAAATTTAGTAGACGGTCAAATTAAATAATGAATTATGAATTATTATAAACTTGCATTTCGAAATATTACCAGAAATAGTAAAAGATCTATTGTAACGATTTTTACAATTGCTTTAGGATTTACAGCTCTTGGTACAATAGGAGGTATGCTGAATCACATATTCTCAAAATTAAAAGAACAAGCTATTGTCAATGATCGTTTAGGACACTTTATTATAGTAAAAGAAGGCTTTTCAGAAAAAGGGAAAGTCTCTCCTGAAGATTTTTTATGGAATAAAAAGGAATTAGAAGACATTGAGAAAATCATTCATTCTAATTCAAATACAGCTATCGTTACTCCTAGAATTAATTTAAATGGGTTGGTTAGTAATGGTACTACATCTACGATTTTTATGACAGAGGCAATTAATCCGTCACATGATATGGAGTTGTTCAGGACCAATGTAGATGGTCGGGTAAATCATGAAAATACTGCAAATTTACCTTCAGGTTCTGAAAACATTGTGTCTGTTTCTGAAGAATTAGCCAATAATCTTAAAATGAAAATAGGAGATGTATTGACACTTTTAACATCTACTAAAGATGGAATTGCTAATGCTGTTGATGTTGAAATAGGGAAAATTTATAATACAGGAAACCCGGCTACTAATGATAAATTTATTTTGACCAATTTAAAATTAATTCAGGAATTATATGATACAGACGGTGCCCAAAAATTAATTGTAACGGTAAAAGATTTCAATAAACTGGCGCAAACTCAGGCTGAGGTTATCCAACAGTTAAAAGAGAAAGGGTTTAAAGTGGAGTCAGAGACTTGGAATAAACTTTCTTTTTCCTATGAGAAAGTCAAAGGAATGTTTGGGATCATTTTCAGAGTTCTTTCAATTATTATTTCAGTTATTGTTTTATTGACGATTTTAAATACTATGCAAATGAATGTTAATGAGAGAACGAAAGAAATAGGTACATTAAAAGCTATTGGAATGACTAGAATAAATATTGTCAGAATGTTTTGTATAGAAGGTTTTATAATGGGAATTATAGGATGTACAATCGGAATGATAGTTTTGTTACTGGTAAAAATAGGGTTACAGTTATTAAACATTTCCTTTATTCCTCCAGTTGCATCAGTACAAGTGCCTATTAATCTTATTCTTACTATTCCGAAGATTGTTCAGGTTTTTATTATTTTTATGATAGTAAGTATATTTTCTTCTTTTTTAGCCGCTAGAAAAATTGCTGGTCAAAAAGTAATTAACTCACTTAATTATAACAACTAATTTTTTAAGATATGGAGACAATTCGTGTTAAAGTTAAATTCCCAAGTCAGTTATCAAAATTAATTAATAATGTCCATGAGATTGACTTTGAAGGGAATAATTTATTAGATATGATCAACTTTCTTGATGAAAAGTATGGCGATATCAAAAACCGTTTAATTGATGAGGAAGGAGAAATCCGTCCTTTTTTCAATATGTTTATAGGAGCCGATAATATAAAGAAGTTAAAAGGAATTAACTCAACAATTCAGAATAATGATACAGTTAGTTTGTTATTAGCCAGAGCAGGAGGATAAAGTTATGGAGATAATGGTGTTTGTTAAAAGATTTTTATTGAGTATTCATCTGATTGCTGCTATTATTTGGGGAGGATCAGTATATATGATGGCAAGAGTAGATTGGCCTGCAGCAAGAGAAAGCATGTCTCAAGGAAGATTTCCTTTTAAGTTTATTGTTGGTCAGGGGAAACGTGTTTTCCCAAATATATATACAGGTGTTTTTGTACTTTGGTTTTCAGGAGCCGGATTACTTTATTTATCACCTCCGGATAATTTTGTAGGAACAGTGTTAGTGGTAGTGAAGATAGTTTGCTTAATTTTTATGACAGCATCTACACTATATGGGACAATGGTGGCATGGCCAAAAATACAATTTTCTACAGATGCTGAAGCCTACAGAATTTTCAAATTTTATATTATACGTGCTTATATTACTTTTTTTCTCAGTATGGCAGCGTCGTTAATAGGACAATTTTTAAACAATTAATTTAATTAAAATGATATGAAAAAAAGAATAGTATTCTTATTATTAATTTTTACGGGGATTTTTTACGGACAAACGGAAAAGGATTATGAGATTATACGAAATGCTGATTTGCATCGGGCAGGTCATATAGAAAGTGTAAGCTGGGATCTTCTTGTAAAAAATTATAAGCAAAATATAATCGAAAATGAAATTGGTCTTTTTGTAGAAGCAAAAACGACACAAAAAGAACAATTTGTTCTAATCTCTTTTCTTACACCCAAAAAATTTGAAGGACAAAAATTATTAGTTCGTAATAATGTAATGTGGTTTTCTAAAAAAGGAGTTGAAAAACAAATTCCCATATCAGGAAGACAACGTTTAACGGGGTCTGCAGCAAATGCAGATGTATCTAATGCTAATTATTATTATGATTATACGATACAATCCGTGAAAGAAGAGCAGTTAAATGGAGCAGAATGCTATGTTTTTGAGCTTATAGCGAAGAATAACTATGTCTCGTATTATAAAATCAACTACTATATAGATAAAAAAGAAAATTTGGCATTAAAAGCAGAGTATTTTGCGAAAGCCGGTAAGCAGCTTAAGACAGCTACTTTTGAATATAATAATGTAGTGAATTATGAAGGAGCACCTATAAAGTTTGTATCGAAAATTAGTATGAAAGATGATGTTAATTCACAAGATTATACCACATTAGAATTGTCGTCATTTCGTTTTTCAAATATACCAATTTCAAAATTTGATAAATAAGAATGAGAATAAAAGGCATCCTATTAGTAATACTCGTTTTTGTAATCTGTTCGGAATCGTATACGCAGGCTGACGGTTCGGTTCCGTTCAATGGAGTTACTTTCGGTCTAATAGATAATTTATCGGAAAAACAAGTGAAATGGGATATTTCTGTTGATTTGTTGCCTTTTGTCAGATTGATGAATTTTAAAGAAGAAAACCATACGGTAAACTTTGGTAATCATATCGCTACGTTAGACCATACCGATTTTGGTTTGTTTATTAAACCAAAATTGCAAGCAATATGGAAAGGATTAGATCTAAATATACAACCTCGTTGGAATACGGAATATAACCAGTTGAAAAAGAGATATGAAACAGATCATTTTCTGTTCCAGCAACTTCGGTTAGATTATCAATTGGCTAATGAATTAAAAATCCGAATGGGGCGGTATTTTAGGAGCATGGGTACATCGAATGTAATTAACCCCAGTAATCTGTTTTTTTTAAATTCCGTGTCGTTAAATCCAAAGTTGGAAATTCAGCCGATGGATTTTGTCGAAATGAGTTTAAACGATGTAAATAATTTAAATATCTCTGTTATTGCCAATTTAGGACGCGGAGAAAATGATCTATTGAAAAAACCGTTTTTTTCATTTAACAGAAAATGTGCCATACAAACAGATTATTATGGTAATTCATTTCAAGTTGGGACTATTTTTGCAGCAGATGAAGATCAATATTGGGGTATAGGTTCCTATGCTCAAAAAAATATTGGAAAAGCAATAGTAATTTGGTTTGATGGAGCTTTAGAATACAAACCCCGTCGTTTTTATCCGGCAGCCCCAAACGAAGATTTAGCCCATTTAATCAATTATGAAATGGTTAATTACGATCAAAATAATAAGCGTTTTTTTCAGGGACTTATCGGCTCCTCTTATACCTTTAGGTTTGGTCCTACCTTGAATGTAGAATACTATTATAATGGAAAAGGTTTTAAAGAAAAAGAAGCAGATCGGTATTATGAAATGATTAATACAGCATCAAATTATACATTTGGAAGTATTGGAGAACTTTCAGCACTCAATATGGGAAGAGCCATTAATACAGGAATGATGTTTATAAGAAATAATTACCTGTTTACGCAGTTGGGTCAAAATGATTTTCTAAACAAAATCAATTACTATGTTCGCTATTTTCATTGTTTAGACGATAACAGTCACCAGTTTTCAGGCGTATTAGAATGGAATGTACTGGATTCACTGGAGTTCTTTACTGTATTTTTACTGAATGAAGGAAATAAGAATACAGATTTTACACGATTGATTAAAAATCAATGTATGCTGGGTTTAACCTATAGATTTTAAATGATATAGTATAGAACGGTTAACCGAAAACAGGAAACAAATTAAAAATTTACTCTAAACTTTATAGCTATGAGAAACTTAGATACTTATTTACAATTATTAGTAAATGAAATACAGGATATAGAAGTGAAAGAAGCGTATAAACGACAAAAAGAAGGAGTCTGTTTATTAGATATACGCGATCAGGATGAAGTTCGTTCAGGAAGCCCCTTAAATGCACTTCAGGTCTCTAAAGGAATGCTTGAAATGAAAATAAATCAGTTCATATCAGATAGTTCACAACCAATTCTGTTACTATGTCAATCCGGTAAAAGATCTTTGTTTGCAGCCAAATCTCTTCAGGATATGGGATATAAAAATGTACTTTCAGTTAAAGGAGGTTTTGGAGCATGGAAAAATGCCGGTCTTCCAGTTGAAATTCCTTTTCAGATGAGTGAGGCAGATATAGAACGGTACAAACGAAATATGATTATTCCTGAAATTGGTAAAGAAGGACAAGCAAAATTATTAAAAGCAAAAGTTTTAGTAGTAGGAGCAGGAGGAATAGGTTCTCCTGTTTTATACTATTTAGCAGCTTCCGGAGTGGGAACAATAGGCATTATTGACAACGATTTTGTTGATCGTACGAATTTGCAACGCCAAATTATACATACCGATCAGTCCGTAGGACAAGCAAAAGTAGTTTCAGCCCGGGAGAGAATACAAGCACTTAATCCGGGTATTACTGTTAAGGCATTTCAAGAGCGACTTACTGCCGAAAATGTAGAAGAAATTTTTTCACAGTTTGATCTTGTTATTGACGGTACCGATAATTTTACGACTCGTTATTTAGTGAATGATGCCTGTGTCAAATTAAAAATTCCAAACGTTCATGGTTCCGTTTTTATGTTCGACGGTCAGGTAACGACTTTTTGGCCTGCTTATAGTGAAGAAGCTCCATGTTACAGATGTTTATATCCAACACCGCCACCTCCTGAATTTGCTCAGTCTTGTTCTGAAGCGGGTGTTTTAGGTGTTTTACCCGGAATTATAGGAACATTATGTGCCACAGAAGCCTTAAAAATTATTTTAGGAATGGATAATTTAACCTCTAAACTAGTAGTTTATGATGCAAAAACAATAGATTTTCAAACCTATACCATTACTAAAGCGGAAGATTGTCCTTATTGTTCCTGTAACGATAGTGCTAAATATCCTCCTTATAGAGTTTATGAGGAATATTGTTGATTTTTAAAGGGATAAACATGATTCTTATTGGGTATTCTGAATTGCGTAAAGAACAATATGATACCGTTTTGGGATTGTATAAAAAAATTTCAAAGTATATAGAAAATGCAGAAAGTATTTTTAAATATAAGCAGTCTCAGGATATCCAGTTAAGTGCTTTAGGAAAAATAATATTATATTGGCTCCTGAAAAAAAATAAGTATCCTTATTATACTCTCTATACCAATATAAGAAATAAGCCCCTTTTTTATAAAGAATGTACAGACCTACAATTTAGTATTTCGCATTCAAAGAATTTTGTTATTGTAGCAGTATCTAACAGAAGTATTGGTGTCGATATCGAATATATCGATGCAATTCAGATGGATTGCCTGGATACAACATTTCCTAAAGTAATAGTTGAGAATATTATCTCAGATCCGGATCCTGTAAATGAATTTTATAAGTATTGGACAAAAAGAGAAGCTGTTTATAAATGTTTAAACAACGATGCAGCTGATTTTGAAAAAATTGTGTTTGATTCTGATTGGGTAAAATTAAATAAAGAATATTATAAACTGTATACATTAAATAGTATTCCGGATTATTCCTGTTCCTTAGCAGTACAGACAGATAATAAAGAAATTCTTTCTCAAATAAAAATAGAAGAGTTTATTCTGTAGAGTATGTTCCTGTTCAGGGGAAGTCTGCTACTACTGCGGATATTATGAGTTTTGAATAAAGAATTTGAAAATGATATTTTCACGAAAGGTTTCGAGCATTTTGCGTTTGGAACTTTTTTAGGTTATAAATCTTCTTTAATGGGAAATATATTCTCATTTGTGATGTTTCGTTTCAGTAGCTTTTAGTTTGCCATTAAGGGGAGAAAAGTTCTGAGAGGTTACTTCCAGTTCTGATAACGCATTTCCTTTATCGCATTTTAACTGTGTGCTTTTTATTAAAAAGAATTCTTTCATTATCTGTTTTAGTTTTTAAAATTCTTCTTTTTAGATATGCGTATACAATCACAAGGAAAATTTTTAAGGATAAAGGGTATTTCTATTCTTTCTTTATCTTTTGTCATAACTTTTATACAATCTGATAATGAAATATTATATTTTCCTTTTTTAAAATTAAAGTTTTCAATTCTTATATCTAAAGGATCTCTGAATTCATAAATAACATTTAATTTCAATGTGTCTTTTTTATAAATAAAAATTAAATTATATTTCAAACTATTATCTTCTTTTTCGTTTGTGTAAATACTTCTTTTTACATCAGTTGTTTTTTTTGTTAGATAATAGTAATTAATACCATTATCATATTTATAATTTAATAGAAATAACTTTCCATTAGAGTATTTTTCTATTGGAATATTTTTTTTCACACTTCTTGGCTGAGCGTATGAAATAAAATTAAAAAGTAAAAAAATAATTATAATTTTTAGATTCATAATTTATATTGTCTTAATTATATCTTGTATTTTTAATACTAATTCATTTATTTTTTGGTTTTTATCAATAGTTGTAGAGTGATCTCTTACAATATAATTTGTTTTACTTTGTATTAAAGGTATATGTAAATGACCTGTAGATAATTTAGAATCTAATTCAGTTCTCATTTTAGCTACTCTATAAAAAATTTCATTGGATAAATAATCTCCTCCTGAGCCTTCATAAGATTTTAATTGACGTATATCTTCTAACTTTGCTCTTAAAAGAGTTCCTTCTTTCATTTTTTCATCATCTCCTCCATGATATTCATTATAAGTTTGGTTAAAATAGATATAGAATGTATCTGTTAGTTTATTAGTATTTGGAACTATTTTTTTATAGGGTAAGGTTGTTTCATAAAATTCCTCCCCTTCTGTAAGTTGTTTAAAATTCTTATGGTTATATCCATCTGTTTCATTTCCCCAGAATAGATTATCCATATATCCACCTCTGTTTTTATAGGGAAAACGGCGATCATCGAGATTATTATTTATTCCAACTCCAAATTTTTATATTTTTATCATTATAGATTGTAAAACTTAATAAATCATTTTTTTTATAGATTAATTCAACTGTTTTATTATCTGATTTTAATCTATATTTTCCATTTAATGTTTTGTTTTTTAGGTATTTATAATCAATATTCCACAGATTACTTATATTACTTCTGTCTGTTATAATTTCTTTTAAGGATGAGTTTTTATCAAAACATTCATAAATGCGAAAATTGTTAATTACATAAGTTCGTCTAGTTAAATTACCAGATTCCGAATAATAAAAAAAGAGTTGATATAGATCATCTTTAGATAAAATAATTTTGGATTTTATCTTATTGTTTGAATAATAACTATAAGTTATAGTGTCTTTAATACCTTTTCTATAGTTGTTAATTTCTGTATAATAAAATGTTTTTAGACCTTTTTTAGAAGTTAATATTTCTTTATGATAATCTATTAAACTACCCTCAAGTTTTCCGTTTTTTATTTCAAATTCTTTGTCAATAGTATCATTTACTAAAATAGCATAAGAATTATCGGGTAATGGCATTTTTAATTCATAGGTATATGGAAATCCTTCATTTCGAGGAAGAAATACATATATACTGTCCTGGATATTTTCAAAAGTATATTGCTTAAAACGTTCCTCTTTATCATATCTTAGTTTAATAGTTTGTTGCGCAAAACAATTAACACAAAAAAATAATATGCAAAACAAAAGATTAATTTTTTTCATAATATTTATTTTATTCCTTTAATTCCTTCTTCTATTGCCTGTTTAACGATTTTTAAACTATCAATGGCTTGTTGATTTTGGAAATCGTCTCTACTAATGACAATTGTATTCCCTAAACTATCAAATTCGTAATTTACATTTTGATATTTATTAATATGGAAATGCCCAGTTTGTAATAAAGGTCTGTTTTCTTCTCTTAATTTTGCTACCCTATAAAATATTTCATTAGATAAATAATTGCCTCCTGGACCATTGTAAATAATTTTATTTATAGGAGGAAAGTCTTTATTATTATGTTCATTATCATATTTAAAATCCTTTTTAACAAAAGGAGCATTTAAAAAAGTATCAGGTAAACTGGTTTTTATCCATTCATAGTTTGTTGGTAATGCCTGACTTTTAGCAGGTCTTATATAATTCATATTTTCATCACTACCACCTCTTCTTGATATTGCAAAGGCATCAATATGATAATCATCTTTTAACTTTTGACTTACAGTAATAATCATATCAATTTCATCAATCAAAGACCCAATATACCTTTCTATAATGCCTGTTCCTTGTCCTTTATTCTGTTCCTGACTACTATCAAAGTCGGTATATCGTACTGGGATCATCATGGTTTGTATAGATGCTCCTAATGTATTATTATTGGCTAGAGCTAATGTAACTATTCCTGAAGGATTGGATTGCAGAATATTATAATACTCTTTATCTGGATGATCTATAGAATTTAATAAAAACGGATCAAATCCCGTAATCAATACTTTTTTAGCTCCTTTAGGAGCTTTACTAAAATCAATTCCGGTATAATTCCGGCTTTTTTCTTCAAAAAGTTGGATTAGTTTCGATAGTTGGGTGTTTTCTTTTACAGTAGAATGTTCAATATCAATATCGTTTTTAAAAAGAGGATGTCGTTTTAAGCGTACCTGCATTTTATTTCGAGCCCAGTATAAAGGACGATCATCGAGATTACCGTTTTGTACCTGTTGAACGGCAGCATTCCAAAGCGCTTTAGCATCTTGTTTTACACGGGTTTTTATTTGTTCAAAGGTAAGCTCTTTTGTGGTATTTATAAATTGGGAAAACGCTATAACAAGATCGAGTATTTCCGGATTTTTTTTTATAAAGTGATTTTCATAATTATTTATATCGTCTTTATTTCCAGAGTCATCAGTATCGAATAAACCGATCAGCTCTTCATAGTTTCTTAAATAGGTAATCGGTTTTAGTCGGTTATCCTTTTCAGGAAGTGAAAAAAGCCGATTGTTGAAGTTTCCTTCAATATAAAACTCCGTTAAATTTTCGGAGGCTATTTTGGTTGTGTGGGTTTGATAGTTATAATATTCCTGATCTTCGCTATGCCATAAAGGATTCAGCTTGAAATATTCCGTTTCACAATGATTGTTGTTGAGTTCCAGATTCCATTGTAAAGCCTCTATTTCGGGAAATGTTTTGTCTTTATTTTCTGTATAAGCTTTTAGCTGAAAGGCTATTTTGGTTCCGTTGGGTACTTCTTTTGTCAGAATTTTTATTTTAATCTTTTCTCCGTACCAAATAGAATTTGTTGTATTGTTTTCTACATCTAAAAACTGTACATCTATAATTTCAGGATGTGCCTGATTCTTGGAAGTATTCTTTTCGTTTTTGATAAAATGATCTTTTTGTCCTGCTTCATGACAGGATATAATCCCACCTAATGAACAACGAAGCGTTGACTGATCTGTAACAGAGGCAAGTCCATTAACAGCAGACCATTTTATGGTATCGATCCAGTCACCGGGATTGGGAATACAAGGTTTTTGAGTAGCAGAACATACTCCAAAAGGAAATATATTTTCATTGGGTATTTTATCAGCTTCTGTTGCTTTTAGTTGTCCATTAAGGGAAGAAAAGTTCTGAGAAGTTACTTCCAGTTCTGATATCGCATTTCCTTTATCGCATTTTAATTGTGTGCTTTTTATTAAAAAGAATTCTTTCATGGAGTATTTATATGCTTTTTCTTTATTTTGGTAAATATATATTAATTTTAATTAATTAATTATTGTTGTGGTAATAAATTATATTTAAAATAAAGTATAATAGTTTTTATATTCTAATTTTGCTTTCTATTTTTATACTATTTAATATAGTTGTAAACTATTCTGTTAGTAATGGTCTATTTTGTTTTAGTTTGCCGTTTATTATGTGTGTTAAAATTATTTAAAACAGTATTTTAGTAAAGTTATTAGAGTTGATTTTGAGGTTAATTCTTTTGAATAGTAAAATAGTTTCTGAGAATATGGGAAACCGTAAGAAGACTCGAGATGAGGAGGGTATTTTTGTAGGGAACAATAAATATAGGATAATTATATAAACGAACTATGATAGACTTTGAAATATTAATGAATGATACATTTTCAGTTTTGATAAATGATAGTGGTTTGGAACCAATTGAAAATAAAAAAGTTTTTAGTTTAATTAATGACTTTGAAAATGGGAGTTGGAGATATAATATATTCCAAAAATTTATTTGGAATAATATTAAAGATACAGCTTTAAGTTATAGAGAAAGAGAATCTTTGGCTTTAGAAGGAGAAGATTCAGTATTAACTGAAGCAGCAATAAATCTCAGATTATCTGAGGAGGGAAAAGACTTTGGAAGAGGGAGTGAGATTGCTGAAATCTTACTTTACGGTATAATGAGGAAATATTATAATGCTCTGCCAATTGTACCTAAAATATTTTATAAACAGAACAATCAAGACAATGCAAAAGGTTCTGATAGTGTTCATATAGTAATAGAAAAAGATAATAATTTTTCATTATGGTTTGGAGAATCAAAATTTTATAATTCGATTGAGAATGCAAGATTAGATAGAATAGTAAAATCTGTTAGAGAATCATTAACTCTAGAGAAGCTTAGAAAAGAAAATAGTATTATCACCAGTCTTTCTGATATTAGTGATTTTTCAGAAATTTCACCTGATTTAAGAGAGAAAATAATAAAATCATTATCAAAAAGTAAATCAATAGATTCTATTAAAACAATCCTTAATATTCCAATATTATTACTTTATGAGTGTGATATTACGAAAGTGACAACTCATATAAATGAAGACTATAGATATAAAATAAGAGAGTATCATAAAGAAAGAGCGACAGAATATTTTAAAAAACAAATAAAAGAATGTATTGATATTGATTTGTATTCTGAAATAAAATTCCATATCATTCTTTTTCCGGTTGCTGGAAAAGATATAATTGTTGATAAATTTATTGCTAAAGCACAAGTATATAAAAATTAAATCATGGAAAATTTTATATTTGAAAAATGTCATATAATAAATGATTTATTGATTTCTAAAAAAGATAATGAAGCTAGAGAAGAATTGATAAAATTATTGGATTTTCATAACACTGAAAAATTAGGATATACTCCTTTAATTAATCATTTAATAAGGGAAACAGGATTATTTCCTTATTTACAACAAAAAACTTCAAATTGGGAAGAAAGATATATTCATGAAATTTTTAAAGTTAATGTAGGAGATGAAAAACCTGTAACACTACATAGAGAACAGTCTTTTTTATTAAAAAAACTTTTGGATGGGCGTAATATTGCAGTGAGTGCACCAACAAGTTTTGGTAAAAGTTTTGTTATAGATGCGTTTATAAAGATAAAGAAACCTAAAAATGTAATAATTATAGTTCCTACTATTGCTTTAACTGATGAAACTAGACGAAGATTATATAAGAAATTTGCAAATGAATATAAAATAATCACAACAACTGAAGTTAAACCTTCAGAAAAAAACATTTTTATATTTCCACAAGAACGGGCAATCAATTATTTAGATAAAGTTGAATATTTTGATATAATGATTATTGATGAGTTTTATAAAGCAAGTAATCTTTTTGATAAAGAGAGGTCTCCAAGTTTAGTCAAAGCAATTATTAAAATTGGAAGTAAATCAAAGCAAAAGTATTTTTTAGCTCCAAATATTTCGACCTTAGAAGATAATCCTTTTACTGCTGATATGGAGTTTATTCAATTAGATTTTAATACTGTATATTTAGAAAAACATGAGCTTTATAAAAAAATTAATAAGGATATAGAGCTTAAAAGTAATATGCTAGTTGAAATTTTAAAAAAGAAAGAAACAAAATCACTTATTTATGCAGGGACATATACTAATATAGAGAATATTTCAAATTTAATTTTATTAAATTTTCAAGACAAAAACAATGGATTGTTAGACCAATTCTCGGATTGGTTAGGGAAAAATTATGATTATAATTGGAGTTTGACAAATTTAATTAAAAAGGGAACAGGATTTCATAATGGAAGATTACATCGTTCTTTAAGTCAAATACAAGTCAAATTATTTGAAGATGAAACAGGAATTGATAATATTATTTCTACATCGTCTATTATTGAGGGTGTAAATACTTCCGCAGAAAATGTTATTATATGGATGAATAAAAACGGAAATTCGAACCTTAATGATTTTACTTATAGAAATATAATTGGAAGAGGAGGTAGAATGTTTAAACATTTTATTGGTAAAATTTATATACTTGACACCCCCCCTGTAAATACCCAAACTACTTTAAATATTGAATTTCCAGAAGAAATTTTAGGAGATTTAGATGAACAAAAATATGATAGACTTTTAACTAAGGAACAAGTTGCTAAAATAATTTCCTATCAGGATGAAATGGGAGTACTTTTAGGTAGTGAGGTTTATAATAGATTAAAAGATGAATCTGTTTTTCAGTCTAGTAATTCAGAGTTAATAAAAACTATTGCAATTGATATGTCTGTAAATCCTGAGAGTTGGAATGGATTGTCTTATTTAAATTCAATGAATAGTAATCAATGGGATAAATCATTATATAAAATTATTAATTTGCAACTTGGAATTTGGGAAACAAAAAGTAGCACATTTGTTGCTTTTATAAAAGTATTAAGAAATAATTGGTTAAAAACAATTCCAGAATTATTAAATGATTTGGAAGTTGATGATATAGGGATTGATGAATTTTTTAAATTAGAAAGAAATGTAACTTTTAAATTTGCTTCATTATTAAAAGATGTAAATGTTTTACAAAAAGAATTATTGAAACATAAAAATTATGATATTTCAAAGTTTATTTCATATGTTTCCCATGCTTTTTTACCATCGGTTGTCTTTCAACTTGAAGAATATGGTCTACCGAGAATGATTTCAAAAAAAATTCATAATGCAGAACTAATTAATTTTTATAATCAAGAACTAACAATTCATGGTGTAATAGATAAATTTAATCAAATAGGAATAGATGAGATTAGGCAAATTCATGATTTAGATGGTTTTGATCATTATATTTTAAATTATTTCTATGATGGAATTGCAACAAATCAAATAGAATCGTAATCAAATATTCATACTAAAAAAGGAATCAAACTAAAACCATAGTTTGATTCCTTTTATCCGTTTTTCTAAAAATCGAACAATCCAATTAAAAACTCCTCTTCATTTTCTCTTTAATCTCCTTTAGGCAAAGATTATTAATACTCCCTTCATGCGTATGTTTCGTTTGTTTAGGAGATTGGAACGTACCTTTTTCCGTTTGTTCGCCGATGATTTTATAAGCATCACGGAACGGCATTCCTTGTTGTACCAATTCATTTAGCGCATCTACCGTAAATAGATAATCGTATTTTTTATCGTCCAGTATATGTTCCTTAACCTTAATGTCCTTAGTGGCATAGATTGCCATATCCAGACAGGCTTTTAATGTTTGAATTGCCGGGAATAAACCCTCTTTCAGCAGTTGGAAATCACGGTGATAACCACTTGGTAAGTTATTCGTTAGTAACGTTAATTCGTACGGTAAAGCCTGTACTTTATTACATTTCCCACGTATCAGTTCAAACACGTCCGGATTCTTTTTATGCGGCATAATGCTTGATCCCGTAGTTAAGTTGGACGGAAGTGTAATAAAATCAAAATTCTGACTCATATACAGGCAAACATCCATAGCAAATTTAGAAAGCGTACCCGCAACGCTGCTCATTGCGAAAGCAACCGTTTTTTCCGATTTCCCACGGCTCATCTGAGCCGCTACGGAATTGTATTTTAAGGTTTCAAAACCCAGTACTTGTGTCGTAAAAGTTCTATTGATCGGGAAGGAGCTTCCATAACCCGCAGCGGAACCCAACGGATTTTGATCCACTACAGTTAAAGCCGCATTCAGCATGGTAATATCATCAATAAGACTTTCCGCATACGCCGAAAACCACATTCCAAACGAAGAAGGCATTGCGATTTGAAGGTGTGTATAACCCGGTAACAATATATGCTGATATTGATCAGCCGATTGCATTAGCAGATCAAACAGTTCTTTTACCTGTTCTTTTAAAGCTTTTACTTCGTCTTTCAGATATAAATGAACATCTACCAACACCTGATCGTTTCTCGAACGTGCCGTATGAATCTTTTTACCTGCATCACCTAGTTTTTCGGTTAGAAGATATTCTATTTTAGAATGTACGTCTTCAAAAGAATCCTCAATGACAAAATCACCTTTTGCAATATGGGTTACGATTTCTTCTAAAGCCAGTACTAGTGTATCCGTTTCCTCTTTTGTCAATAAGCCGATCTGATGTAACATTTTTGCATGAGCGATAGAACCTAAGGCATCATATTTTGCTAATACTAAATCCAGTTCTCTGTCATTACCTACTGTAAAGTGATCTATTTGTTTATCCGTTGCAATTCCTTTTTCCCAAAGTTTCATGCTTGTTTTGTTTAAAGTTTAAATGTAAGAAGTAAAAAGTGAGAGGTAAAATGTTTGAAGATCTTACCATTGAAAATAGGGATGTTAATTTTCAAATCATCTCATTTTCAAATTTTCAAATTATTTCAAGTAACGCTCCAGTATTGTAATATAGAGCGGTATCCCTTCTTTTATTTCATCAATATAAATAAATTCATTGGCGGTGTGGGAGCGTAATGTATCTCCGGGACCTAGTTTTAACGACTGACAGCTCAGTACGGACTGATCGGACAGTGTAGGGGAGCCGTAAGTTGTTCTTCCCAGTTCGATTCCTGCTTGTACCAACGGATGGGTTATTGCAATGGAGGAAGCATTTAAATGCAACGAGCGGGGCTGTACTTTTTCGGAAATATGTTCTTGTACTATTGCCAGAACTTCCTGATTACTGTAACAGTCATTCACTCTGATGTCTACTACCAGATGACATTCCGCAGGGACAACATTATGTTGTTTACCCGCATTGATCTGTGTAACGGTCATTTTTACGGGACCGAGAACTTCTGATACCTTTTCAAAAGTATAGTTTTTGAACCATTCTATTACCGGAACGGCATTATAGATCGGATTATCATTATTCTGATGTGCTGCATGGCTTGCCGTTCCGGCAACTACAACATCGAGTACTAAAAGTCCCTTTTCGGCAATGGCGAGTTGCATTAAAGTAGGTTCGCCTACAATAGCACAGTCTATAGCCGGCAAATGTTTTAAAACGCTGTTCAGTCCGTTTTTTCCGCTGCTTTCTTCTTCTGCGGAAGCGACAATCACCAGATTGTGCGCCAAGTCTTTCTGAGCATAGAAATACGTAAAGGTGGCTAATAGAGAAACTAAACATCCTCCCGCATCATTACTGCCAAGTCCAAAGAGTTTTCCGTCTTCCGTTTTCGGTTCAAAAGGATCATTCGTATAGCCCTGATTCGGTTTTACCGTATCATGGTGCGAATTGAGCAGAACGGTTTTTTTCTGGTCATCAAAAAACTGATTGTACGCCCATATATTATTATTCTCTCTTTTAAAGGGGATATTATTCTGTTTAAACCAGTTTTCGATTAAAAGTGCGGTTTGATCCTCTTCACTTGAAAAAGAAGGAGTCGCAATAAGATTCTTTAAAAGTTCAATAGCTTCATCGGTAAGTATTTCTATAGTTTTCATAGGCTGATAGTGGTATAAACGGCATTTTTGTTTTGTAATAAACTGTGATGACCAATACTTATTTTCTGAACGCCTCTGGTCAGGGCATTAAAACAATTATCCAATTTTGGGAGCATTCCGGAATGAATAATCTGTCGGTCTTTTAAGTCTTTATAAACAGCAGTGGTAATATTTTCTATTACAGTAGTGTCATCTTCGGAATTCATCAGAACACCGGGTTTTTCGAAGCAGTATATTAAATTTACGTCAAATACGGTTGCTAAGGCTGCCGCCAGTTCGCTTGCGATAGTATCCGCATTCGTGTTGAGCAGTTGCCCGTTTTTATCATGTGTAATAGCACAAAACACAGGAACTATATTCTGGTGGATCAGTTGTTCCAGTAAAGGACTATTTACCTGAATAACATCGCCTACAAAGCCAAAATCAATGGAAGGGTGCTGTCTTTTTACGGATTGGATCAGATTACCGTCTGCTCCCGAAAATCCCATTGACAGGCTATTCAGTGCTTGCAGGTCGGCAACAATACCTTTATTAATCAGTCCGGCATACATCATCACCACAATAGCAAGCATTCTTTTATCCGTAATTCTTCTGCCGTCAACCATCTGAGGAATTATACCTAGTTTTTCTGCCATTCTGGTAGCTGATTTTCCACCTCCGTGTACTAAAACTTTAGCTCCGGGAATAGTAGCAAAATCAGACAGAAACTGTTTTAATGCTGCTTCATCATCAATAACGTTTCCTCCTATTTTTACAAGGGTAAGTGCCGGTTTAGTTTTCATTTTTCAGCATTTGGGTTAATACAGCCTGTGCCGCAAACGTTCTGTTATTGGCTTCCTGAATTACAATAGAAGTAGCGCTGTCGAGCACTTCGTCTGTAACAATCATATTTCTTCTTACGGGCAGACAATGCATGAATTTAGCATTATTCGTCAGTTTCATTTTTTCCATAGTTACCGTCCAGTTGGTGTCCATAGAAAGAATCTTACCATAATCGTTGTAATTACTCCAGTTTTTGGCATAAATAAAATCGGCATCTTTAAAGGCTTCATCCTGATTATGTGTAATAACGGTATCTTTTGTAACTTTTGGATTTAATTCGTATCCTTTTGGATGAGTAATTACTAAATCAACGTCTGCCAACTGCATTACTTTTACAAAAGAATTGGGAACAGCATGTGGCAGAGCCTTTGGATGAGGCGCCCAGGTCAGAACGACTTTAGGTCTCTTTGTTGTTTTGTGTTCTTCTATGGTCAGCGCATCTGCAACCGCCTGTAAAGGATGTTCTGTAGCACCTTCCAGACTGATAACCGGAACGGAAGCATATTTTACAAAGGAGTTGATTACTTGTTCTTCTTCGTCCTTTTCTTTATCGGTCAGAGTAGGGAAACTTCTAATAGCAATAATATCACAATATTGAGAAATTACCTGAGCAGCTTCTTTGATATGTTCTGTTTTGTTACCGTCCATTACCACACCGTCTTCAAACTCCAGACTCCATCCTTCGGTATTCAGGTTCATGACCATGGTATGCATTCCCAGATTAGAGGCTGCTTTTTGCGTACTTAGTCTGGTTCTTAAACTGGGATTGAAAAATAATAAACCAATGGTTTTATTTTTTCCCAAATCGGGGTTTTTATAAGGGTCTGCTTTTATTTTTTTAGCAGATAGTATCAGTTCATCTAAATTGGTGATATCATCTACAGAAGTGAATTTTTTCATCTTAAAAATCTGTTTTTATATAGAAACGAATATTTCTTATATAATTTAATTTATTAAATATAGTTTAATTTGGGCGAACCTGCAAAAAAGCAGGTCGGGCTATTCGCTTTATCTTTTTTGGTAGTACCATTCCAATAAAAGGAACTTTCCAAAAGCCAAAAAAGGATACCGCTGCTATCCCTTTCGCAACTTGTGGCATGACTGTTATGTCAAACGTATTAAAATGCATTTCTACCGACATTTTAATAATCAAATGTTTCCAAAGGAAACCATCGGTATTACAATCATTTTCAAATTGATTTTAAGGCTTCCTGAAGTCCTTTTGTAAAGGTATCAATGTCTTTATTGGTAATGTTTAACGGGGGAAGAATTCTCAACAGATTCTTTTGGGAAGCACTTCCTGTAAAAATAAACTGGTCACAGATCAGCTTTTTACGTAATTCTGCCACTTCAAAATCAAATTCTAATCCTAACATTAATCCTCTTCCTTTTATGTTTTTAATTTGGGGAATAGATTGCATTGCTTCAACAAAATAAGCATTCTGGGCTACTACATTATCTATGATATTTTCTTTTTTCATAACATCCAGAACGGCTAATCCGGCAACACAGGCTAAATGGTTTCCTCCAAAGGTGGTTCCTAACAGACCGTGTGAAGCCTTAAATTCCGGACTGATCAGAATACCGCCAACAGGGAATCCGTTACCCATTCCTTTTGCTAAGGAGATAATATCGGCTTTAATATTGTGGTGCTGATGGGCAAAGAATTTGCCTGATCTTCCGTAACCGCTCTGAATTTCATCGAGAATTAAGATAACACCATTTTCCTTGCATACTTTTTCCAGTGCCTGAAAGAATTCAGTTGTTCCCTGGTCTAATCCTCCAACGCCTTGTATACCTTCTATAATGACAGCACAAATATCTCCTTTTTTGATTTCGGCAGTAACCGCTTCAATATCGTTTAAAGGTAAAAATACTACAGGATGATTCGCATTAATTGGAGCTACAATAGACGGATTATCCGTTACTGCTACTGCTGCTGAAGTACGACCGTGAAAGCTTTTCTTAAAGCTGATTACTTTTGCTTTTTTCGTATGGAAAGAGGCTAGTTTCAGGGCGTTTTCATTGGCTTCTGCTCCTGAATTACAAAGAAAAAGGGTATAATCCGGATAGCCTGAGAACTTCGTTAGTTGTTCTGCGAATGCTTCCTGTAACGGGTTCTGAATAGAATTGGAGTAGAAGCCAATTTTATTCAGTTGTTCAGTAAGTGTTTTTACATATTCCGGATGGGAATGTCCTATGGAAATTACACCGTGACCTCCGTAAAAGTCAAGATACTGTTGTTCTTTATCATCCCAAACGGTTGCTCCTAAAGCTTTTACAGGAGTAATATTATATATTGGATATACGTCGAATAAATTCATTTTTTTATTTTTTAGATTGATATCATCCCTTTGTTAGACTGTTTCCAAAGAGGATATAATCTAAATGGATTGATTTCATTAATTTATTTTGTTTTATGTCAAATGAATTTCGCAGAAATTCATATTATAATTATTAAATCGGTTTTACATCTCAATTCTCAATACTAATATCTCAATACTAAAATATCAGAACCCACTAGGTTTTAATTGTAAGCCTTCTTTTTCATCTAAGCCAAACATCAAATTCATGTTCTGGATTGCCTGTCCGGAAGCTCCTTTGATTAGATTATCAATCACGGAGGTTACTAACAGATAGTGCCCTTTTTTCATCAGACTAATAATACATTTGTTAGTTTGCACTACTTGTTTCAGGTTAATATCGGATGTGGTTACGGTTGTAAAAGGGTGGTCTTGATAATACTTTTTATATTGTGCCACTATCGTTTCGAACGGCTGATCGATCTTAGTGTATAAAGTAGCGAATATTCCTCTTGGAAAATCGCCTCTGTTCGGTATGAAAAGCAATTCATCAGTATAGTTATTCTGTAATTGATGTACACTTTCGTTTATTTCGCCAAGGTGCTGATGTTCAAAGGCTTTATAGTGTGATATATTATTAGCTCTCCAGCTGTGATGTGTCGTTGCTACAGGTTGTACACCTGCGCCGGTACTTCCGGTAACGGCATTAATATGAACGGATTCAGTAAGCCATTTTTCATTTGCTAAAGGTAGTAATGCGAGTTGAATTGCAGTAGCAAAACATCCCGGATTAGCGATATACTGCGCCGTCTGAATGGCTGTTTTGTTTAATTCCGGCAGACCGTAAACAAATGTTTTTCCATCAAATATTGCATCGTTCTTTAGTCTGAAATCATTGCTTAAATCGATGATTCGGGTATGTGCTGCAAATTTATTTTCTGAAAGGAAATTTTTAGATTTTCCATGACCTAAACACAGGAATACTACGTTTACATCCGGATTGATATGATCTGTAAAATCCATTTCCAGATCACCTAGTACGTCCTGATGAACGGAAGCAATGGGTTTGCCTGCGTTAGTTGTACTGAATATAAAATCTATTGTTATTTTGCTGTGGTGCATTAATATTCTGATTAATTCACCGGCAGTATATCCTGAACCACCAATTATTCCGACTTTAATCATAGCTAACGGGGTTTACGGATGAATAGATAGTCTGAGCGTTTCCTAATATTTTAATGAATCCTTTTGCATCATCAGAGGTCCATGCATTATTCATTTCGCCATACTGACCAAATGAGGTATTCATCAGGTCATGTGCTGAGGTAATTCCGTCTAGTGAGAAATGATATGGTTTTAGCGTAACGGTAACCGTACCTGTAACGGTGTGTTGTGTGTCTGTTAAGAACGTTTCAATATTTCTCATGACAGGGTCTAAGAACTGACCTTCATGGAACAGCATTCCGTACCAGTTCCCCAGTTGTTCTTTCCAGTACTGTTGCCATTTACTTAATACATGTTTTTCCAGTAAATGGTGCGCTTTAATAATGATGATAGGGGCAGCTGCTTCGAAGCCAACTCTTCCTTTGATTCCGATAATGGTATCTCCTACATGAATATCTCTGCCAATAGCGTAACTGCTTGCCAGTTTTTCAAGTGCTATAATATTTTGTGCAGGGGTTCCTTTTTGATCGTTGATCCCGGTTAATTCTCCTTTTTCAAAATGTAAGGTTACTTTTTGAGCTTCTTTTTGTGATAATTGAGTAGGGTAGGCTTCTTCCGGAAGTGGCAGATTTGAAGTTAAGGTTTCTTTTCCGCCTACGCTTGTTCCCCAGATTCCTTTATTGATAGAATACTGCGCTTTTTCCCAGGAATAGCTTACTCCGTTTTGCTGTAGATAGGCTACTTCTTCTTGTCTTGATAATTTCAGGTCTCTGATTGGAGTAATGATCTCAATTTCCGGAGCAATAGTCTGGAAGATCAGGTCAAAACGAATTTGGTCATTACCGGCTCCTGTACTGCCGTGAGCGATATAATCGGCTCCAATTTTTTTAGCATATTTTACAGTTTCAATAGCCTGAAATACTCTTTCGGCACTAACGGAAAGGGGATAGGTATTGTTTTTTAAAACATTACCGAAGATCAGGTATTTAATGGCTTTATCATAGTAATGGTCTACAATATCCAAATTAAGATGTTGTTTACTGCCCAGTTCGTAAGCTCTTTTTTCAATGGCTTCGAGTTCTTCGGCATCAAAACCACCGGTGTTGATTAGTATGGTATAAACTTCTAAGTTTTTTTCGTTCTTTAAATATTTAAGGCAATATGAGGTATCTAATCCTCCACTGTAAGCCAAAACTACTTTTTTCATGGTTTTATAGGTTTAAAAATTTCAAGCTGATAAATGATTTCGGCTTGTTATTGTTATTAATTGATTTTTCTTTCTTTAAAAAAAGTGCTTGTTTGATATTTTTTAATCTTGCCAGTACTTTTTTATTAAAATGTTGTTCTTCCTTTTTTTCTTTTGGGTCAAAAAGCATTCCTGTACAAAGACACATTTTATTTTCTTTTCTCTGTAAGATATCGTAGTTGGTACAGGTTTTACAGCCTGCCCAGAAACTAGGATCATCTGTTAGTTCAGAGAACGGGACAGGACGATATCCTAAATCGGAATTAATTTTCATAACTGCTAACCCGGTGGTGATACCAAAAATTTTGGCATTCGGATATTTCTCCAGAGAGTAGTTAAATACTTTTGTTTTAATCTTTTTTGCTAAACCTAAATGTCTGTAATCAGGATGTACAATTAATCCTGAATGTGCTACAAACTCACCATGCTGCCAGCTTTCTATATAACAGAATCCAGCAAATTTTCCGTCTGCAAGAGCAATAACAGCTTGTTGACTGCTCATTTTTTTAATCACATACTCAGGCGTTCTTTTAGCAATACCAGTACCTCTTAAAAGGGCTGATGCCTCAATAGTATCACATATTTCCTGTGCAAATTTATGATGCTCTTCTTGAGCAATAAGGATGGCTACATTCATCTCGAAAATGAATTAATTAAATTAAATAAAAAAGGATATAAAAAACATTTACGCAAAGGAGAAGTCAGGAAAAACCTGCTCCCAGACCACTAATGCCGCGTAATGGTGGGTATAAAAAATACTAAAATTGAAATTTTAGATAGATTTTCAGAAGAATATAATGATCCTAAAAGATAATTTGATATTTCCAAAATGTAAAAAGTAAAATATGAATAAACAGACTAATAACTAACTATTGTGCGTTGTGGTACTATAATTATAGCGACCGCACAACCCGCAAAGTAGCGGGGCTAGTTGTCCGTATGGGAGAAGTTGTATATAACTTGTTGTTATTCATAGTGCAAATATATAATAATTTATAATACACCACTTAAAAACTTAATTTTTTTTTAATTTTTTTAATGGCTATTGGTAAACAGTTGATAGCTTTGTAAAATGTTATTTGTAAAAAGTAAAACGTGAGAACCGACTGATAATGAATAGCTTTCAGTTTTATTATAAATCCGGAAATGACCCGCCCTTTGGGACCCCTCGTGGAGGGGTAGTTATATCGTAAATCCTTTCAGACTTTTGACTATTTTATTATCAAATTATACCTAACAGGTTTTTAAAACCTGTTAGGATAAAGGTATATGAAAATATAGTATATCGTAAATCCTTTAGACTTTTGGACTATATTTATTATCTTCTGAATTTATTTTGTGTAAGGATACTTTTTAGTTTTAGTTTCAGATCTTCTCCTGTATCGTAAATCATTTGCTCACTAGACGGGAATAAGGTTGATTTTGCTACAAAATAAGAGTAGTAATTATCTTCAACAGCACGTTTATCACCATCATAATTAGCATAAATATGCTGGAAAACGAATTCACTTGATAAAGGGAATGTTTGAAGTAACTGTTTGGTTCTGTAATCCACATAGTCCACTTTTGCGGTTACCTGACAGGATTTAAATTGTGTAAATTCATAGATATTAATCTTTACATTTTTTATAATATCTACTTTCATGATTTTACCGGATTTATCTCTTACCGGTTTTCCGTTACGGTCTAACAGGTCTTTTTCTCCGTCCTTAACCTGTTTTTCTTTTATAAATTGTTTTTCTTTGATCTGTTCAGGGGATATTACAATTTCTCTGAAATTAATGATCAAACCGTAATCATAGTTGGTTCCTTTTTGTTTAGTACTGTGGTAAACCGTCCATTTATCATCTAATCCGTATGTACTGAAATCTAGTAGGTCGTTTTCTAATTTTACCGGAATAACTACGTTTGTTTCATTTTTTGTAGAAACATGAACAAAATCGGTTCCTTTGAATTGGGCTTTGTCCATTAATCGGGCAACATCTTTATAGTTACGATTAATATCATTTAAATAAACCAGATCATCATAAGCTCTTCGGGCATCCATTTTATTAGGAGATCGGAGCAGTTGAACTGCATTATTGTATAAATAAACAGACAGATCCTTTTTGCTTTCTATAATCTGATTGGAATAGTTCTGAAAAGGGAAAATGGCATTTCTACTTTCGTTCATTAGATATAATGGAAGAACGGGTTTTATTATTTCCTGACGTCTGTCTAACTGGACGTAAGTAGAGTATATTTTTTCTAAATTAGAAGGATTAGCATCTCTTTTTAAAAAATCGATGGTATTCTTATCTTTTTCAACAGCTTTAGCAAAAGCTTCTTCCAGTAAGTAGATATAGGTTTGTTTGCTTTTTTTTTCTTTACTGCTTTTCAGATTATTTACGGATTTAGTTATAGCTCCGTCATAATCGCCATTACTGAGTTTGTTTTGTACGCTTTTAACGCCACATGAAGCAACTATAATCAAAAAAGAAAAGAGGGTTGCAATTTTTTTCATAATCAGAAAATTTTTGGTAAATGTAAGATAAAAATAGAATACAAAAAAGTGCCATACAGCACTTTAGGTTTATTTTTTAGTGAATTTTGGTAAGAGTTTACTGGAAACTTCTCCAAAACCTAACCGTATTTTATTATTATTACAATATCCGGTTATAATTACGGTATCTCCGTCATTAATAAATTTTCGTTCTGTTCCGTCTTTCATTTTAATTGGGTTTTTACCTCCCCATGTTAGCTCCAGCATAGAGCCAAACGAATCCGGAGTGGAACCTGAAATAGTCCCTGAACCCATCAGATCGCCGGAATTAACGCGACATCCGTTTATAGTATGATGTGCTAACTGTTGGTTCATGGTCCAATATAAATATTTGAAGTTAGAATTAGAAACAACGGTAGCCTCTGTGTTTTCCGGTTGTACTGCCACTTGTAGTTTAATGTCAAAAGTATAATCTTTTTCTGAATGAAGATAAGGCAGGGGCTTAGGTTCTTGTTTTAGATTTTTAACTCTGAAAGGTTCTAAAGCATCCAGTGTTACGATCCATGGTGAAATGGAAGAAGCAAAGTTCTTTGCTAAGAATGGACCAAGAGGGACATATTCCCATTTTTGTATATCACGGGCGCTCCAGTCATTGAGAAGTACCATTCCAAAAATATAATTTTCTGCTTCTTCTACCGGAATTGGTTCTCCCATAGCATTAGCATCTGTTGTGATAAATGCCATTTCGAGTTCAAAATCGATTAATTTTGATGGACCAAAAACAGGGCTGGTCTCACCATGTGGTAAGGTTTGTCCTTGTGGTCTGTATATTGGTATTCCGGAAGGAATAATTGTAGAGGATCTTCCGTGATAGGCAACGGGAAGATGAAGCCAGTTGGGTAATAAGGCATTTTCCGGATCCCGAAACATTTTCCCTACATTAGTTGCATGTTCTTTACTGGAATAAAAATCAGTATAATCACCAATTAATACCGGTAACTGCATTTCTACATCTTCTATTCTGAAGATTGCAAAATCTCTATGTTTTGTATTGTCTCTTAAAAGACTGTTTTTGGAGTCAAAAATATCTGCAATACGGTTTCTGACCAAGCGCCATGTTTTCTGACCATCTGAAATAAAATCATTCAGAGTGTCCTGCATAAACATATCATCGGTTAGTTCAATACCTTCAAAATAGCCCATTTGCTGTAATGCTCCCAAGTCAATTGCATAATCGCCAATTCTTGTGCCGGTTGTAACGACATCATCTTTGGTTATAAAGACACCAAACGGAATATTCTGTATTGGAAAATCGCTGTTTTCAGGAATGTCTAACCAAGATTTCCTATCGGGGTCATTAGCTGTAATTGGCATAGCTGTTTTTTGTTTAGTTGTTAAAATTTAAGTTATCAAATATATCATTATCCATTATTTTACCAAACCATTTTCGTATTTTTGGATTTAATTTAACGAAAAATTATCAAAATGCAACGCGACGAACAAATTTTTGACTTGATTCTTGAGGAACAAGATAGACAAATTCACGGATTAGAACTAATCGCTTCAGAAAACTTTGTAAGCGATCAGGTGATGGAAGCCGCAGGTTCGGTTTTAACTAACAAATATGCTGAGGGATATCCCGGAAAGAGATATTACGGAGGCTGTGAGGTAGTAGATGTTATTGAGCAGATAGCTATTGACAGAGCAAAAGCTTTGTTTGGTGCTGAATATGCTAATGTGCAGCCGCATTCAGGCTCTCAGGCAAATACGGCTGTTTATCACGCCTGTTTGAAACCCGGAGATAAAATTCTTGGATTTGATCTGTCACACGGAGGACATTTAACACATGGTTCACCAGTAAACTTTTCAGGAAGATTGTATACACCTGTATTTTATGGTGTAGAAGAAGAAACAGGAAGGCTCAACTATGATAAAATACAGGAAATTGCTACTAAGGAGCAACCAAAATTAATTATTGCAGGAGCTTCGGCATATTCCCGTGATATGGATTTTGAGCGTTTCAGAGCAATTGCAGATAGTGTTGGTGCTATTTTAATGGCTGATATTTCTCATCCGGCAGGTCTGATTGCAAAAGGATTAATGAACGATCCAATTCCTCATTGTCATATTGTAACTACAACAACGCATAAAACATTAAGAGGGCCAAGAGGAGGTTTAATTTTAATTGGTAAAGATTTTGAAAATCCATTTGGTATTAAAACTCCAAAAGGAGAATTAAGAATGATGTCTTCTTTAATTGATGGTGCTGTATTTCCTGGAAATCAAGGAGGACCGTTAGAACATATTATTGCTGCTAAGGCAATTGCTTTTGGTGAAGCTTTATCAGATGAGTTCTTTGTTTATGCAAGGCAATTACAAAAAAACGCAAAAGCAATGGCAGAGGCCTTTGTAAAAAGAGGTTATAAAATTATTTCAGGAGGGACAGATAATCATATGATGTTAATTGATCTCAGAAATAAAAATATCTCCGGTAAAGAGGCTGAAAATGCTTTGGTAAAAGCAGAGATCACTGTAAATAAAAACATGGTTCCTTTTGATGATAAATCACCATTTGTAACTTCTGGAATTCGTATCGGTACTGCTGCAATCACAACTCGTGGTTTGATGGAAGCAGATATGGAAACTATTGTAGCTTTAATTGATCGAGTAATAATGAATCATACTAATGAAGACGTTATTGAGGAAGTAGCAGATGAAGTAAATGAAATGATGGCAAATCGTGCTATTTTTGTTTACTAAATAAAAGAAAATGGATTAGAGTTAATTATTTTTTCTTTCTTAAAATTTTTTAAAAAGAGGCACTATGAAAAATAGATGCCTTTTTTTATGTTCTTTTTTTAGAGGTTGAAATAAAATACTTATCATCAATATGATGGTTGCTAAAGATATATAGATAGTGTTTTATTAGTAAAACAAGAAGGACTTACGTGAAAAGAAATGGACTTCTGATTGCAGGTCCGGTTGATTAAAATAGTTTAAAATGCATATTTAGCAATTATAATAGTCAGAATTACTATTCTATGCTTTATATTTTTTTCGTTATTATTTGTTATTATCTATTTTATTTTATTTTAATAAATAAAATAGATAATTGTTATAATTATAAGATTAGTTATTAGTTATTTATTTTTATGAAAATATTTTATTACTAATTATTTTATGTTATTATGTTGTTATATATTATGTTTTTTTCTTTTTATAAATTTATTCCACAATGATAACAGAAAAAATATTTTTTTTATTACATTTGCAAATGTTATGATATATTCAGTAAATATATTATATTTTAGTAATATATTAGACTATTGATTTAATAAATGATCTTTTTGAAGAATATGGATAGAAAAAGGATCGTAAAAGTATTTATTCTACCTGAAATTTTGATTTAACTAGGTTAGAGCTTGATTTAGAATTTTAGACAAAGTTTATTTCAATTCGTTTTTATCAAAGAAACAAAGCTGAAGAGATTTTTAAATATTTATCTTCTTGAGGGGTTTTTGTGCCTGATTTTAAATTGTTAATGTTGTGTTAACTGAAATAGTTGTTTTTTATCCAAAAGTTAGAATATACTGAACGTTTGTTGTTTTGTAATACAGCAAATAATATAGATTTATCCTTATATGGTATATAAATGGGTCAATTTTAAAGATAAGTAAATTTTTAATGAAAATGGGATATATAAGTTCTTGTATGTGATTTTGAAGCATTCTTATTATCCTGTAAAATAGATAGATAATTTTAAATATTTTATGTTATGGGTTATTCTAATATTAGCTTAATAAGCGGTATTCTGATTTTTAATTTTTCAATACAAGTACAAGCTCAAAAGAAAGCTTTAACGTTAAAAGAGGCTTTGACTTTTGCTTTAGAGAATAAGACGGATGTACAGAAAGCAGAACTACAGATAGAAAAAGAGAAATATAAAGTTAGAGAGCTACGTTCAGCTATTCTGCCGCATATCATTTTGGAGGGTGGGGTAAATTATAATCCGATTCTTCAGCAGAATGCTTTTCCCGGAGAGTTTTTCGGGCAACCCGGAATGACTGTTTATGTTCCTTTTGGGCAAAAATGGGTGTCTTATGGAGGGGCGTCTTTTATCCAGACCATTTTTAATCAGTCTGTTCTTTCTGGTATACGTACAGCAAAATCGTTGAAGGAATTTTATAAAGTAAAAGCGGAGTTAACAGATGATCAGGTAATTGAACATGTTGCGAATAATTATTATCAGTTGTTTATTAATGAACAAAAATTAGCAGTAATTGATAATAGTTATGAAAATACAGACAAAATTAAGAAGGTTATTGAAGGGCGGTATAAAAGCGGATTGGCCAGAAAAATTGATTTAGACAGGATCAAGGTGAAATTATTTAATATTAATGCTCAAAAATTACAGTTAATTAATGCGGTAGAATTACAGGAAAATATTCTGAAGTTTTATATGGGTATGGAAATTAATACTCCAATTACAGTTTCAAAGAAGGAGTTTGAGGTAACTCCAAAATTGGTGCTGGAAGAAATTGATCTGACACAGCGTTTAGAATATCAATTATTACAAAAACAGAAACAGGTATTAAAATATCAAAAGAAAACAGCTCAGGCAAGTCACTATCCAACACTTTCATTAAATGCAAATTATACTTATCAGGGTTCCGGAAATGAAATTGCATTAGGAAAGAAGGAGGAAGAAGGAGAGGAAAAAGTAAACTGGTCAGATTTTGCATCAGTAGGATTGAATTTGAGAATACCAATATTTTCCGGATTGGGTACCAGAGCTAAGGTGAAGCAGGCAAATATTGATCTGAAAATAATAGAACAGGATTTAAAAGACACGAAATTGTCTTTAAGTATGGCTCTGAAAAACGCACAAAAGCAGATTGATAATAGTATAATTATTATTCGTAACCAAAAAGAAAATATGCAACTGGCAAAGAGTGTTCTGGAAAGTACAAAAAATAATTATTATAACGGACTGGTTTCTTTAACGGATTTATTGGATTCTGAAAACGCTTTTATAGAAGCGCAGAATAATTATACAACAGCATTATTAGAATATAGACTGGCGGAAATTCAGCTAATGAAATCTCGGGGAAACTTAAAACATCTTTTAAATTAATTTTATAAAATGAAAAAAATAATATATACAGTAATAGTTCTGGTTTTGGTTAGTTTAATAAGTTTTATTTTAATAAGTAATAAAATAAAAAATGATAGAGATACAGCTATTGTTGCAGAAGAGAATAATTCTGTAATGGTTCGTGCTGAGGTTGTAAAAGAAGAAATGTTGTTATCAGATTTTATAGCTAATGGAACTTTTGTGCCTTCACAGGAACTCAATTTTTCTGTTGAGAACGCAGGAAGGGTGAATGAGGTCATGGTAGATGTGGGGAGTGTAGTAGAAGCAGGTCAGACTTTAGCAGTTATGGAGGGAGATATTTTGTCCATAGAATTAGAAAATATGAAAGCGACTTATAAAAATGCACTAAAAAATAAACAACGTTATGCAAAGGCTTTTAAGACGGGAGGGGTAACAAAACAACAACTGGATCAGGCAAATTTGAACTTAGTAACAGCAAAAGCAAAGTTGGATCAGATATTAATAAACTATGAAAATATAATTATAAAATCACCAATAGATGGTATTGTTAATAAGCGAAATATTGAACCCGGCTCTTTGATTATACCGGGAATGCCGTTGTTTGAACTGGTAAATGTTTCAAGATTAAAATTAAAAGTATCAGTAGATGAGAATCAGATTGCAAACTTAGAAACAGGGAATTCGGTGGTCATAAAAGCAAGTGCTTATCCCGATAAAGAATTTGAAGGTATAGTTACTTTTATTTCTCCAAAAGCAGATACTTCTCTACATTTTCCAGTAGAAATAGAGATCATAAATAATTTTGATAATACTTTAAAGGCAGGAATGTTTGGTACAGTAGTTTTTTCTACACAGGAAGTAAACCAAAAAGCGATTATGACTATTTCAAGAAATGCTTTTGTAGGGAGTGTGAGTTCAAATGAGGTGTTTGTAATAAAGGATAGTATCGCACATTTAGTAAAAGTTATTTCAGGGCGTAGTGTGGGAAATAGAATAACTATTCTTAACGGTTTACTTCCGGAGGATACAGTGGTTATCAGTGGGCAGATTAATTTAATAGATGGAGCAAAAGTAACCCTTGTACAATAATAATATAATGTTTTATTCAAAATAATAATAAATGAGAATAGCAGAAATATCCATAAAACGACCAACATTAATTATTGTATTGTTTGCCCTTCTGACATTGGGAGGTTTATTTAGTTATTCAAAACTTAGTTATGAACTAGTACCTAAACTTGATGTGAATGTAATTTCTATTTCAACAATTTATCCCGGAGCTTCTCCCGGAGAAATTGAAAATACAATTACAAAAAAGATAGAAGATGCTGTTTCTTCTCTGGAAAATATAAAAAAAATAGCCTCTACGTCTTATGAAGGTTTATCATTTGTAATGCTAACTTTAAATCCGGGAACAGATACTGATTATGCTTTAAATGATGCGCAACGTAAAATTAATGCAATTGAAAGAGATTTACCAAAAGATATTGTTGCTCCTCCGTCATTGAATAAATTTTCTCTGAATGATTTGCCAATTATAACTATAGGAGCAACATCAGATATGGATGAGACGGCATTCTATGACTTGTTGGAGAAAAAATTACAGCCTCTTTTGTCAAGAGTAAGTGGAGTTGCGGAGCTAAATCTTATAGGAGGACAAAAAAGAGAGATTCAGGTTAGTCTGGATGCTTCAAAGTTAAAAGGATATAATTTATCTATTCCTCAGATACAGCAGGTTATTCTGACTTCAAATCTTGACTTTCCGACTGGTAGTATAAAAACAAGATATAATACTATTTTAATTCGTTTATCCGGAAAGTATAAGAATATAGAGGAATTAAAGGATTTGATCATTTCTTCTGATAAAGGAGTTGATATCCGCCTTTCTGATGTAGCTGATATACAGGATTCGGAGAAAGAAGTACAGCAGATTTCCAGAGTAGATCAACAAAGTGCTATCATTCTTCAGATTGTTAAACAATCAGACGCGAATGCTGTTGAGCTAAGTAAACTGATCCATAAAACGGTTAAAGAAATAGAGAAAGACTATGCTGCTAATGGAGTAAAATTAGCTATAGTAAATGATAATAGTGAGTTTACTATGGCTGCAGCCAGCTCTGTGATATATGATTTATTTGTAGCTGTTTTTTTAGTTGCATTTGTAATGTTGTTTTTTCTACACAGTGTTCGAAATGCTTTTATTGTAATGATTTCTATTCCTGTCTCATTAGTTGCCACTTTTATTGGAATCTATCTTATGGGGTATACTCTTAATTTAATGAGTTTATTAGGATTGTCTCTTGTAGTAGGGATATTGGTGGATGATGCTATTGTAGTTTTGGAAAATATTTATCGTCACATGGAAATGGGTAAGAACAGGGTGCGGGCTGCTTATGACGGAGCGTCAGAAATAGGGTTTACTGTAGTGGCAATTACATTGGTAATTGTAGTTGTGTTTTTGCCAATTGCAGTTAGTACAGGTCTGGTTGCTAATATTATAACGCAGTTTTGTGTTACTGTAATTATAGCAACATTATTATCATTACTCACTTCATTTACATTAGTTCCTTGGTTTTCATCGAGATATGGTAAGTTAGAACATTTAACAGGTAAGAATACTTTTGAAAGAATTATTTTAAGTTTTGAATCGGGGCTAGGTAAATTTACAGAAGAAGTAACAGGTATTCTGAAATGGTCTTTAAAATATAAAATGATCACATTAGGAATAGTGCTTTTACTTTTTTTCAGTTCATTTTCATTAGTAGGAACAGGGTTTATCGGAGCAGAATTTTTTCCAAAAATAGACAGGGGAGAGTTTTTAATTCAGATAGAGCTACCAAAAGATGCTTCTATTGAACAATCAAATTTTATTGTACAAAAGGCAGAAGATTATTTAAGAGCAAATAAAGATGTGGTTAGGGTTATTTCAACGGTAGGACGAATTAGTGGAGCTGTTAGTGGAGCAGTAACACCTTACAGATCAGAAATTAATGTGAAACTAACAGATAAATCAGAACGTTTAGATAATTCATATATTTTTGCTGCTAAAATTAAAAGAGAACTTGAAAGAGAGTTAGTCGGAGCAAAAATAAAAACAGTTTCTATAAATATACTGGGGGCAGATTTGGCTCCAATTGCTTTAACCATTACAGGGGCATCATTGGACAGTACTATGGTATTTGCGAAAAAAGTTGCAGCTGAATTGACTAAAATTAATGGAGCAACAGAAGTAAAGTTAACATCAGAGATAGGGAATCCGGAAATCAATGTTCAGGTAGACCGTGATAAAATGGCTGTTTTAGGGCTATCATTACAAACTGTAGGTATGGTAATGCAAACTGCTTTTAACGGTAACAGAGATGGTAAATTCAGAGCAGGGGAATATGAATATGATATTAATATAAGGTACAATGATTTTAATCGTTCCAGTATAAATGATGTAAGAAATCTGATGTTTATTAATGCAGCAGGACAACAAATAAAATTATCTCAGTTTGCATCCATAACAGAAAGTTCAGGTCCGAGTTTGTTAGAAAGAAGGGATAAGAGTCCTTCCGTTACAGTTCAGGCGCAGACAGTAGGGAAGCCATCAGGTACAGTTGCGTCAGAATGGGAAGCTGTATTTTCAAAAATGGAAAGACCAGTTGGTGTCAGTTATGTTTGGGGTGGAGATATGGAGAATCAGAAAGATGGATTCGGTACATTAGGATTAGCATTGTTTGCTGCTGTTATTCTGGTCTATTTAGTAATGGTAGCATTATATGATAGTTTTGTTTATCCGTTTGTAGTATTGTTTTCTATACCATTATCTTTTATTGGAGTTTTACTGGCATTAGCATTAACTAATAACACCTTGAATATATTTACCATTCTGGGGATAATTATGCTGATCGGATTAGTATGTAAAAATGCAATTTTATTGGTGGATTATGCTAATCAGAGAAAAGCAGAAGGTATGGATACTTATAATGCACTGATTCAGGCAAATCATACTCGATTGCGTCCTATTTTGATGACGACTATAGCAATGGTTTTTGGTATGATCCCTATTGCAATGGCATCAGGAGCAGGGGCAGAAATGAATAGTGGATTAGCTTGGGTAATTATTGGAGGTCTGACCAGTTCCTTATTTTTAACACTTATTATAGTACCTGTGGTTTATGCTATTTTTGATAGTATAATAGCAAGGTTTAATAAAAATAAAGAAGAGAGAACAATAGAAGAGCTGATGATAGAAGGATATGAACATAAAGAACTAAGTGAAGAAGGGTTTACTTCAAAACATACTTAATTATTATAATTACTGAAACCTCTTTTGTTTAATATTTTATAGTTTGTTTGGGAAGAAAGTTGTTTTTAATGTAATTGCATTTTATAGCTTTTAAAAGTGTATTTTAGTTTTTTTATTTCTGAATAAACACATGAAATATATATGGTTTTGTTTATTATTGTGAATATTTTAGTTTTTTATATTTTTTTTGGCTATTTATTAAATAGTATTTGTTATTGTTATTAAAAAAACAAATATTATGTTTGTCTTTGATAATAGTATTAGGGGTCTAATTTTTGTAGACTTTAGTCTTAATTTGCTGTGTTTTATTGGTTAAATTGATTAAAAATGTTTTATTTTTGTTTTTCTAAAGATTGTTAATTTATAGACGATATTCGTTTTTTAATAAAAACGTGCTATATCAGTTGATAGATTTAAGTATAAAGAATAATTAAATTGAGTGTATAATGCAAAAAATACTTATCACAGGAGGGGCGGGTTTTATAGGTTCCAATTTAACGGAATATTTTTTAAACAAAAGCTATTCAGTCGTTTGTTTAGATAATTTTGCTACAGGTCATCGTCATAATATTTCTTCTTTTTTAAAAAGAGAAGGGTTTACTTTAATAGAAGGAGATATCAGAGATTTAGAAACTTGTCGTAATGCTGTTAAAGGAGTAGATTATGTTTTACATCAGGCGGCATTAGGATCTGTTCCTCGTTCTATTAATGATCCGATAACAAGCAATGATGTCAATGTTTCAGGATTTTTGAATATGTTGGTAGCTTCTCGTGATGCAGGGGTTAAACGGTTTGTTTATGCAGCAAGTTCATCTACATACGGAGATTCTGAAGTATTACCTAAAGTGGAAGATAAAATAGGAAAACCTCTTTCTCCATATGCGATTACAAAATATGTAAATGAGCTGTATGCCGATATTTTTAGTAAAACGTATGGGCTGGAAACGATAGGTCTACGTTATTTTAATGTATTTGGCAGAAGACAGGATCCCAATGGAGCATATGCAGCTGTAATTCCAAAGTTTGTCATGCAGCTGATGGAGCATGAAAGTCCTGTAATTAATGGAGATGGTGAATATTCAAGAGATTTCACTTATATAGATAATGTTATCCACATGAATGAACTAGCTATGACCGTTCAAAATAGTAATGCTGTAAATACAGTATATAATACAGCTTATGGAGATCGAACAACTTTAAAACAGTTGGTTAATTATTTAAAGGAATTTTTATCAGAATATGATCCTGTAATAGCGAATATTGAAGTTCTGCACGGTCCGAACAGAGTTGGAGATATTCCTCATTCTCTCGCCAGTATAGAAAAAGCAAGAAAAGAATTAGGCTATAATCCTCAATTTTCTATACGAGAAGGACTAAAAGAAGCTGTTTCCTGGTATTGGGACAATTTAAAGAAATAAGTATAATCATATAAAACAAATAGATATGAGTATTAAAATTGCAGTAATTGGATTGGGATACGTAGGATTGCCTTTGGCAAGATTATTTGCCACAAAATATCAAGTAGTTGGATTTGATATTAACCAGGCCCGTATTGCAGAATTAAAATCAGGAAAGGATCATACACTGGAAGTAGAAGATACTGTTTTACAGTCTGTATTAATAGACTCGTTGTCAGATGAACCGGGGTTGTATTGTACAGCTGATTTAGAAGATATTAAGAATTGTAATTATTATATTGTTACTGTTCCGACTCCTGTAGATAAATATAATAAACCGAATTTAACTCCTTTATATAAAGCAAGTAAAACCGTTGGAAAAGTATTAAGTAAAGGAGATATTGTTATTTATGAATCTACTGTTTATCCTGGTGCAACTGAAGAGGAATGTGTTCCTGTATTGGAGAAAATATCAGGTTTAAAATTTAATACTGATTTTTTTGCAGGATATTCTCCGGAAAGAATTAATCCGGGAGATAAGGAACACACGGTAGAGAAAATATTAAAAGTAACTTCCGGTTCAACTTCTGAAATAGGTCAGAAAGTAGATAGATTATATAAAAGTGTGATTACTGCAGGAACGCATTTAGCTCCAAGTATTAAAGTTGCAGAAGCAGCAAAAGTCATTGAAAACTCACAACGTGATATTAATATAGCATTCGTAAACGAGTTAGCTAAGATTTTTAATCTTCTGAATATTGATACACATGCTGTTTTAGAAGCAGCAGGTACAAAATGGAATTTTTTACCTTTCAGACCGGGTCTTGTAGGTGGACACTGTATAGGGGTTGATCCTTATTATCTTGCTCAGAAAGCTCAGGAAAACGGATATCATCCGGAAATCATACTGGCAGGTCGTCGTTTAAATGATAGTATGGGAGAATATGTTGCTTCACAGGTTGTAAAATGTATGATTGGCAAGGGAGTTAAAGTAAAAGGAGCAAATCTGTTAATGATGGGAATTACGTTTAAAGAGAATTGCCCTGATGTACGTAATACAAAAATTGTAGACGTTATTATCGCTCTTGAGGATTATGGTATAAAAGTAACAACGTATGATCCATGGGCAAATCCGGTTGAGGTGAAACAAGAATATGGGTTTGAGACAACAACGATCTTACCGGATCATAAATTTGATACAATAGTATTGGGCGTTGCTCATGCAGCATTTTTAGATTGTGATATGGACTCTTTAAGACAATCAAATAGTGTGTTGTATGATGTTAAAGGAGTTTTAAGAAAAGGTAATATCGATGGAAAATTATAAGTTTTTAATATGAGAAATTTTATACGACAGATTTACCAGTTTTATCTGAAAAATAAATTTAAGAAAAAAGCAATATTCAAAGATAAGGTCGATTTCTGTAGACAAAGTAATATTTTACTTGTAGACAAAAGTACGAAAGAAGATATTATTATAGGGGATAACGTTAGAATGTACGCTGTTCTTGTTTCTCAGAATCATGGTAAAATAATATTAGAAGATAATGTAAAGATTGGTGCCGGATCTTTAATAGGTTCTGTGAATTCAGTACTAATAAAAAAAGGGACAGCATTAGCAGATAATGTTAAGATTATGGATAATAATAATCATCCTTTGCATCCTGAGGATAGAAAAATGATGTATGATTCTCCTTGGGATTCCCCTTTAAGAAAATGGAAAAATTCAATATCTAATCCAATTGTAATAGGTGAAAATGTCTGGGTTGGACAAAATGCGAGAATAAATAAGGGAGTTACAATAGGTAATAATTCTATTATTGCAGCAGCTTCAGTTGTAACGAAAAATGTTCCTGAAAATAGTATTGCAGCAGGGAATCCGGCAAGAATTGTTAAGACGGATATTCAAAACGAACCTCGCATATGATAAGAAAATTGATCTCAATGGTGTCTTACAGTTTGTTAGCAGTAGTAGCAACTTTTGCTTTTCAGACTGTAACAACACACTTGTTAAATCAAAATGATTATGGTATCCTGGCAAAATGGTTAACAGATTTAGGGTATTTAAGTGTTTTCTTTGTTTTAGGACTTGACTCATCAATTTTATATCATGCCAAGATCGGTCAGAGTTTTGCAAAGAATATGGGGAAAAATATTTTAGTATATTCCTTAATATATCTTATAAGCAGTGTTTTGATCTTCTTTTTACCTGTAGACAAAACGTATTATTATACATTAATAACCAGTATTATTTGTTTCGCATATTTAAATATTATCAGTGCTTTTTTTCAGTATAATGAAAATTTTAAAGTTTATAATATTTTAATTTTAATCAGACCAGTATTACTATTAATTCCTTTTTTATATTTTTTTTATAAGGATATAGATTTGGGTTATAAAACAGCCCTATTATATTATTCTCTGACTAGTATTTTTATTGTATTTATTGTTCTTATCTATTATTTAAAGAAAGGAGAGGTACACTTTCCTACAAATGTTTTCAATATATCATATTATTCGTATGGAATTAAAAGTATAATGAATAAGATGCTTTCTTTAAGTCTGTATGCATCGACAATATATTGTATTTCATACTTATCGGATAATACTACAATAGCCTTTTTTTTCGTAGCTAGTAGTATATCCAAAATGGTTTGGGTAGTACCTGACGCTGTAGGGAATATTTTATATCCCAAGTTTTTAAAAATAGGTAAAAGTTATGATAAAGCAGAAGTAGAAGCAGAAATGTTTTTTTATGCTCAAATTGTTTTTCTCATAAATATGGTGAGTGTTATTATATTCTTTGTATTAGGTGAATATATATTGGGATTATTATATGAAAAAAGTTATCTAACCTCTTTTATTCCGATAATTATTTTATTAATGGGAAATCAAGGTATGGTATGGTATAAGTTGATAAGTAGATATTTATCTTCTCAGAATAATTGGAGACCTTTGTATATTGTTTTAGTGATCGCAATAATAACAAATGTTATTTTGAATTTTTTACTGATTCCAAAATATGATTTAATTGGAGCGGCTATTGCAACAAGTTGCTCTTTTTGGGTATGCGGATTTTTTATATCCTATTGTGTTAAGAATAGTTTTCTCGAGTTTTTAAATATGCCTTCTTTTTTCAGGAGACTACTTAAATATAGGATTAGAATAGATTGATGGTTTATGGATAAAGTTCTTACTTATAATGTGTTTATAATATCTCTTCTTCTGGGATTAGGCACATATGATCCTTTGTTTTCAGAAGGTAGTTCAATAAATTTAATTTATATTTTTGGAGGGACTTTTATATTACTTTCCTTATTTGAAAAAGAAACATTTCAGGAGTTATTTATAATTAGAAAAGTATTAGTTCTTTTATTTTCAATTGTAATTATTTTTATTTTTTCTGGGATTTTGTATGGATATGCTCATTTTAGCGTGGGTTTAGTTAATATAAAGTTTATAATATCAATTGTGTTTTTCGGAATGTTAGTTTCTTTTTTTAAGAACAGACAGGATACCGTTTTTTATTCTTTACTGATATTCAGTATATGTTCTGCGATTGTAGTCCAATTAGCTTATTCAGGTTTAATACCGGGAGCAATAGAACATAGGAACGGTAGATTACTTTTATTTGATGAGAATCCTAATTCTACGAGTTCCAGACTAGCAATGGCTGTTATCTGTATCTTTTTCTATTGTTTGGAAAACCCTCTCAGATATCCAAAATACAGATATTTACTATTGTTGTTTACCCCAGTATTATTTTTGGCAATAGTTCAGTCCGGTTCAAGAGGGTCTTTGTTTGGAGTATTGTTCAGCCTTTTTTTATTGTTATTATTATCAAATATTAAAAGAGGGTATAAAATATTATTTATAGGAATAATTTTGTTTTCAATGCCTGTTTTTGTTTCTCTTCTTCAGGAAGAAGAAGGAACATATGAAAGACTGACTGCTTTTTTTAATGATGGGAATACAGGAGGGCGTGAAAAAATTTGGGATGAAGTAATGGATATAATACTGTCAAACCCGATAATAGGTGTTGGAGAAGCAGGATATTTCGACGAAATATATATCCGATTAGGAAAACACATAGACACACATAATTTGTTTTTATACCTATTAGCGTCAGGAGGAATTATATCCTTTTTATGTTTTATTTTTTTTATAAAACAACTATTAATTAAAAGTATAGAAAATCTAAAAAATAAAAATTCATTAACGATCATTCTATTGATGTTTATTATAATGATTGCTTTTAAAACAGGAGGAGTGTTGACTTATTTATTGATGTGGTATGTTTTTGCAATTATTTATTCGTACGAGTACAAAAAAAGAGCTGAAATTTAGATGTAGATATTAGTTGTTTGCATCGTCCTGTAAAATATATAATATGAAGACAATTGTAGTCCACGCCTGGACAATTCAAAAAATAAATAATGATTATTTCTTACCCTATTCTCATTGGATATATCTGAATGAGATAGTAAATTATTATGATAAAGTTTGTCTTTTGTCATCCGTAAAAAATAATAAAGAATCTGATTCAGACAGATTTATAAATATTGCCCAATTTAAAAATGTAACCGTTTATGAATTACCTTCCAGTGAAGGGTATGTGGCTGCGGTTAAATATTTTTTCAGTTATTTAAAAGCATACCAAGAACTAAAAAAATATGATGTTGTATATGCACGTTATCCCATTCCTTTTGGATGGTTGCAAAAGCTGAAGATGAAAAAAGCAAAAAGAATAATTCACTTTGTGGGAGATCCGATTGATACAATCAAAACTAATCCTAATTTAAGTACTATTAAAAAGAAGTTATTGGTTTGTTTTTTTGTACCGGAGCATTATTTATACCTATGGGCTTGTAAGGGAGCAAATGTTTATACGAATGGTTTTCATATTGCAGATAAATTAAAAAAGAAAGGTATTATTGCAAAAGCGATGGTGTCTTCAACCCTGAATGAAAAAGATTTCTATATCGATAATTCAAAAAAGATTTCCGTAAAAACCCCTAAGATTGTTTATGTAGGTTACTTGCGTAAAGCGAAGGGAGTAGAAACAGTCATTAAAAGTTTTGCTTTATTACAACAAAAATATTCCGATGCAGTATTAAGTATTGTCGGTACAGGTGAGTTAGAAGCTGAACTAAGAGATTATGTAACGGGACAAAATATTTTTAATGTGAGCTTCAAAGGACATATTGATAATAGAGAAGAACTGAATACTATTTTACGATCACATGATATATTTTGTTTTGCCAGTTTATCAGAAGGCTCTCCAAGAGTAATTCTCGAAGCTATGGCAAGCGGAATAAATATAGTAAGTACTCCCGTAGGATCACTACCTTATGTGTTTGAAGAAAAACAAAATATAGTATTTGCTGATTTTCATAATGAAGCACAGTTTTGTGATAAAATGACAGAGCTTATAGAAAATTCAGAATTAGCAGATAAATTAAGGTTTAATGCTTTTACCAAAGTAAAAGAGTATACAATTAAAAATTTTTTAAAAGATATTTTTTATGAAAAATAAATTCTGGTTGCTTTATTCGTGGTTTATTCGGGTAGTATTATATTTTTTACCAGATATACCTTTATTTATGAGATTTAGAGGTTTTATGTATTCTTTCGGAATGAAAAAATGTGGTAAAGATTTTCAAGTTACACATAATGCCATAATAAAAGATTTACAAAATATTAGTTTCGGCAATAATATTTTCGTGGGTAATTTCTCTGTAATTATGGGAAGTGGAAATTTAGTAGTTGAAGATGAAGTTCTTATAGGTCCTCATGTAGTTATAATTAGCGGAAATCATACAAAAACAGAAAATTCATATAGATATGGAAAAGCTAAAATCGGAAATATATTTATAGGAAAAGGTTCCTGGATCACATCAAACTGTACCGTTGGTATAAATAGCTATTTACCCGAAGGCAGCGTTTTATCCGCTAATAGTTTTTTAAATAAAAATTTTAATAATTCTGATGCGATATACGGAGGCGTACCGGCTAATTTAATAAGACATGATTAGAATTGTAGGAGATATTAATTTTACAGATGGTTTTTTTGATACCGGATTTGGAATAGGTAGTAGTATAGAAAAAGGAGAAGATCCTTTTAAATATTTAAACCGTAAAAAAGAAGATATCTGGTTTGGTAATTTTGAATGCGTTGTTTCTAATACATCAAATAAAGAAGGGATATATGGTAAACAATTTATACTTTCTCCGGATAAGATACATCATATTAAGCATTTGGATTATTATAATGTGTCGAATAATCATGTTATGCAACATGGGAAACAAGCTTATGAGCAGTTGCTGAATTATATTAAAACAACCGGTAATAAGTATGTAGGATCAAATGAAGTAAGATCAGTTTCGTTTAATCATCAAAATAAAAAAGTAGGTGTAGTTGCTTTTTCCCAGCGCGAGGAAAAATATTCCGATGAACCGATGTATTGGTATAATCCTGAATATTCTGATATTCAGGTTGAGTTGGAGAAAATTTCTAATTCAGATTATAAAATTGCTTATGTACATTGGGGAAATGAATTTATTGACAGACCCTACGTTGATCAGAAAAAGTTTGCTCATTGGTTAATTGATATTGGTTTTGATTTAATTATTGGATTACATGCACATGTTCTTCAGGGATATGAAATCTATAAAGGAAAACATATATTTTATTCTTTAGGAAATTTTGTTTTTAACATGCCTTTAGAATCTACAAGATATTCAGTGGTTTTGAGTGTAGATTTAGACCAAAAAGAACCCGAAATCAGTTACGAATATGTTACAATAGGTGAAGATAATTTTCCCAGGATTACAGATCAGTCCGTTGTTCCTGAGAAGTATAGATTTGAATATTTGAACACAAGATTAACTATAGAACAAGAGAATGAATTATATTATAAAGAAGTTTCTTTATTTACCAGAGAGTACAGAATAGCTAATTATATAAAATTATTTAAATCTCTATATAGATTTAAGATGAAAAATGGTATTTCTATTTTCCTTGATTTTATTAAAAGACGATTAAGATGAGTTTTTTTTACAAAATAATATATAAACTAGGAGTTGCCCGGAGGAATCCTTCTTTAAAAGAATACTATTCTTTTTTAAAAGAATCAGAAATCTGGTCTGACAAAGAATTATCAGATTATCAATTTAATAAATGTAAGTCTTTTCTTGAATTTGTCTATATATATTCCCCTTATTATCGAAATAAGTTTTTAGAAGTCGGGTTTATACCAGAAGAGATGAATTCACTGGAAGATTTAAAGAAAATACCAATTGTTGATAAATCGGTTTTATTAAGTTTTAATGATGTAATCCATACGAATTATCCTTTTAAAAAGAAATTTTATTCAGAAACGTCCGGAACTTCTGGACAGCCATTGAAGTTTTACAGAAATGAAGAATGGGATTCTCATAATAGAGCCGCTATGTTTAGAGGATATAGTTGGTATGGTATAAAACCATGGGGGCGAAACGGTTATTTTTGGGGTTATAATATTGATAAGAAAGCCTTTCTTAAAACTAAATTATTAGATTCTTTGCAAAATAGGTTTAGAATATTTTCTTACGATGAAAATGAAATTATGAGTTTCACTAAAAAACTTGTGAATGCAGAATATTTACATGGATATTCCTCTATGATTTATGAAACGGCAAAAGTGGTAAATAAATTAGGCTTGTCAAATCAGTATAAATTAAAAATGGTTAAAGGCACATCCGAGAAAATATATGAGAGTTATTATGAAGAAATAAAGAAAGCTTTTGGTGTAAAAATTATAAATGAATACGGAGCAGCTGAAGCAGGATTAATAGCCTATGAATGCCCCGAAGGCAGTATGCATATTAATGTAGAAAATGTAGTTGTTGAAGTTGAAGCAGGAGAAATTTTAGTAACCAATCTTTTATCGGAATCTTTTCCAATTATCAGATATAAATTAGGAGACAGCGTGACCCTGGCAGATTCTTCTTTTCAATGTAAATGCGGTAAAAAACATCCTGTAATAATAGATATATTAGGGAGAGTAGGCAAAAAAATAATAGGATTTGAAAATAGTTATCCTAGTCTTACTTTCTATTATGTATTTAAAAATCTAGCATTAAATAATAATATTGTATTAAATTATCAGGCAATTCAGGAAGTGCCTGGTACTATAATTTTAAAAATTGAACAAGAAGATAATAATGTAACAGAGTTGCTAAATAAAGAGTTGACAAAATATTTTTCAGAAGATATAAAGTTTGAAATTCTTTTCAATGAAAAACTATCTTCTAGAGACGGTAAGTTAAAAGATTTTATAACAAAATTAGATTAGATGATAAAAGTTTCAATAATATGTCCTGTATATAATGAAGAAAAATATATATCTAAATGTATTGAATCTATTCTTTTACAGGATTTTTCAAAAGACCGATTAGAAATTTTATTTATAGACGGAAAGAGTACAGACAAAACAAGAGGAATAATACAGGAATATCAGGAGAAATATAATTTTATTCATTTACTAGATAATCCTTATAAAATAGTTCCCTATGCTATGAATATCGGTATAGAAAAAGCTCAGGGTAAGATTATAATAAGAATAGATGCCCATTCTTATTATCCGGATAATTATATATCTGTTCTTGTTTCCGGTTTAATAGAGTTAAAAGCAGACAATGTGGGTGCCGTCTGTAAAACAGATGTTTTAAATAAAACACCAAAAACAATCGCCATTAAAGAAGTATTAAGCAATCCTTTTGGAGTAGGTAACTCTTTATTCAGAATAGGAGTTAACGAAGTAACAGAAGTAGATACAGTTCCTTTTGGTTGTTATAGAAAAGAAGTGTTCCAGAAAAACGGATTATATAATGTCAAGTTAGAAAGAAATCAGGATATAGAGTTAAATAAGCGTATAAAAAGAGCAGGAGGGAAAATTTATTTAATTCCTGATACCTATTGTATCTATTTTGCCCGTGAAACCTATAAAGGAATTATGAAAAATAATTTCCAGAATGGAAAGTGGAATATATTAACCGTTTATTATACTAATACGTTTGATTCTTTATCTATAAGACATTTTATACCTATGATATTTCTGTTGTCATTATTACTGCCACTGATTGTTTCCATAATCTATCTGCCTGCAATATTGATTTCAGTACTATCATTGACAGCATATATAGCAGTATTATCCTTTATAAGTATCAAGATTTCGATTAATAAGAAGTATAACTTTTTTTATCTTCTTTTTACATTTCTTTTACTTCATTTATCATATGGTTATGGTTCCTTAGCAGGAATTATCAGCTTACCTTTTAAAAAATAAATAAATTATGTTGAGTAAATTAATATTTGATAAACTGGCGGCATTAATAGGATTAATAATCTTATTTCCTTTATTATTAATAGTAATGTTAATGATAAAAATAAAAATGCCGGAAGGTCCCGTTTTCTTTATTCAGGAAAGAGTGGGCAGAAAAGGAAAACTATTCAGAATGTATAAGTTTCGTTCTATGAAAATGTCTCATAACGGTTCCTCAATATCTGTAAAAGGAGAAAGTAGAATTACCCCTTTCGGAGCAAAACTAAGGAAATACAAAATAGATGAATTACCTGAATTATGGAATGTAATTAAAGGAGATATGAGTTTAGTCGGACCCCGTCCGGATGTTCCCGGCTATATGGATAACCTTAAAGGAGAAGAGAGGAAAATATTAGAACTTAGACCGGGAATAACAGGTCCTGCCAGTTTAAAATACAGAGATGAAGAAGTAATACTGGCAAAACAGGATGATCCGATAAAATATAATAATGAAGTTATTTTTCCGGATAAGGTAAAAATTAATTTAGAGTATTATTATAACTATAGTTTCTATGATGATATAGTAATTATATTGAAGACAATATGGGGATAGTCTCCTTTTCAAGTCTAAAGTATTTTTTAAAAAAATAAAGAGTTCCTTTCCATGGCATCAATCAGATATGTTTCCTGTTTGATTTTTATTTTATTGGAAAATGCCTGAATATGTCTACTATGATGAATGTCAGAACCGGTAAAATCAATCATTTCCTGTTGTAGTAATTTATCCAGTGTTTTAGTTATATTTTCGCCATAATAGCCAACAGATGAAAGTAGATTAGCCTGAAAATAGCAGCCTGCTTTTTTTAGTTTTTTATAAATATCAAAGTTATCATGATAAAAGGCATAACGTTCAGGATGCGCGAGTACAGGTTTATAACCTGCTATCTGTAATTCGAATAAGATATCAAATAACTGAATAGGAGGATTGATATAAGATATTTCCACTAAAACGTAATTATCCTTTAGAGTAAGTAATTTTTCAGATTGAAATAACTTCATGAAAGAGTCATCTATCATATATTCTGAAGAAGCCCGAAGTTTCAGATCGTTGCTTAGATCAGGTAATAGATTTTGTACTTCTTTTAATTTGTTCCTTATGATTTCTTCTGTATTATTCCAGACTGAAGTATAATGGTGTGGTGTAGTAATTATTATATTGAATCCTATTTCTTTACATGCCATCATTAAAGATTCGGATTCATTTATGTTTTGAGCTCCATCATCAAGTCCAAATAACAAATGAGAATGTATATCTGTGTATTTTTCTGGAATAAGCTCTTTAAGAGTGGGTTTAGATTTAAATAATGTAAATAATGAGAGCATAAAAAGGTTTATTTTCTATCAGGATTATTGGTAAGATTAGTTTAAATTATTTCTGTACAATTGCATAGTTTCATTAATGTCAGGTCTATTATGTTATTCTGATTTTCGGCAAATATAAATAATTTAATAATTGTAATAGCGTTGTTGATCTAAATGAAGAAGTTATTTTTTCGGATAAACGAGTATTAATTTATAATGTGTTCTTTTATATAGTGTTTTATTCTTCAATTGTCTTAAAAAGAATACAAAATATCATATATTTATTAAAAATAAGTATAAAGAATATATTTAAAGCTTAAATATTAAAATTATTTATAAAAAATAATGATACAAGGGCATAAATCAATAAAAATGATAAAAAATGTTATTCATGTGGTAAAAAAACATTAAATTGACATTTTTATTGCTTTAAGTATAAATTAATAAATTTATGATAATTGTATTTTATATTGCTATATAATATTTATTTATATATTTAAAAGTTAATTAATAATATTAATTCGTAAAAATTTTATCTAGAAATAGATAAATTGAAAAATAATTTTATTTTTGTTGAACAACTAAATTATAAGCGTAATGGGTTTATCTAAGATTTGGCTTTCCTCTCCTCATATGGGAGGGGTAGAAATGAAATATGTTAAAAATGCTTTTGAATCTAACTGGATAGCTCCTTTAGGACCTAATGTTAATGAGTTTGAAGTTTTATTAAAAAAGTATATTGGTGATAATAATGAGGTTACCTCTTTAAGTTCTGGTACTGCTGCGTTGCATTTAGCTTTGATTTTATTAGGAGTTGAACCCGGGGACGAAGTTATTTGTCAGTCTATGACTTTTTCAGCTTCAGCAAACCCTATTGTTTATCAGGGAGCAGTTCCCGTTTTTATAGATAGTGAACCCGAAACATGGAATATGTGCCCTAATGCATTAGAAGAAGCTATTAAAGATCGGATTTTAAAAAAGAAAAAACCGAAAGCAATAATTATTGTACATCTTTATGGTATGCCTTGCAAAATAGAAGATATAAGTCAGGTTGCTGTCAAATATGATATTCCGATTATAGAAGATAGTGCAGAGGCCTTAGGAAGTACTTATAAAGGGCAGGCATGCGGTACTTTTGGTTACATGGGCGTTTTATCTTTTAATGGTAACAAAATTATTACAACATCAGGAGGCGGAGCATTAATAACAAACAGTATAGAAGAAAAAGAACAAGCCGTGTTTTTAGCGACACAAGCACGTGATGATGCACCGCATTATGAACATAGTGTGATCGGTTATAATTATCGAATGAGTAATATTTGTGCAGGAATTGGCAGAGGGCAGATGGAAGTATTGGATAAACATATTGGATTGAGAAGAGCAGTAAATCAGTTCTATGTAAATTATTTTGATGTTGTTACAGGAGTAAGTGTATTACAAGAACCCAATAAAGATTATTTTTCAAATCATTGGTTAACAGCTATTCAAATAGATTCTGAAACTATCGAAAATAAAACATCTGAAGATTTACGTTTACTTCTTGAAAATGCAAATATAGAAAGCCGTCCACTTTGGAAACCAATGCATTTACAGCCTGTTTTTGAAGAAGCTCCTTATTACGGAGGAACTGTAGCCAGTGATTTATTTGATAACGGATTATGTTTACCATCCGGATCTAATTTATCTTCTGGAAAATTAGACAGAATTAAAGTTGCTCTTGATGAATTTTTTGAAAAATAATAATTCTAAGGCAATACTACTATAACTTAAATTGATTCAACGATCAAAATGAGATCGTTGAATCAAAAAATAAAATTTATGCAATTTACTTTTCGTTCATTTCTTGTTTTTTTAATACTATCCATGTTGCTAATAACTTCTTGTAATTCAAGAAAAAATATAGTCTATTATCAAAATATAGATCAATTATCAGCAGAAGCAGCTTTAACTTCTTTTGAACCTAAATTACAACCGGATGATTTACTGATGATCGTTGTTTCAGCTGAAAATCCGGAGGCTGCATTACCTTTCAATCTTTCTTCCGTCTCTCTACAGAGAAATACAGATATTGGAGTAGCTCAGGAGCGTTTGCAAACCTATTTAATTGATTCAAAAGGAGAAATAGCTTTTCCTGTAATAGGCGCTATAAAATTGGGGGGACTGACCCGTAGTGAGGCAATGTCTAAATTAAATGAGCTCTTACTCGATTATATTAAAGAATCCACTGTAAATATTCGGATTTTGAATTATAAAGTAACAATACAGGGAGAAGTAAACAAACCAGGAACATATGCAATACCATCAGAACGTATTACTTTATTAGAAGCTTTAAGTATGTCCGGAGATTTAACCGTTTATGGGAAACGGGATAATATTTTAGTTATAAGAGAAGTAGAAGGTAAAATTACTTCTACTCGCGTAGATCTTACTAATGCGGATTTTTTTAATACCCCTTTCTATTTTTTACAGCAAAATGATGTTGTGTATGTAGAGCCTAATAAAACCAAGGTTAATTCTTCCGTAATCGGACCTAATGTGATCGTTGGAGTTTCAGTTGTTTCATTATTACTTACACTTCTTGCTCTGGCTATAAAATAAATTTCATAATGAATCAGGAATCCAATACTTTTAAAAAACAGAAAGAAACTAATTTTTCTATTCAGGAACAATTAGAAAGTTATTATAAAAACTGGAAATGGTTTGTACTAGGAGGGGTATTAGCTTTAATAATAGCGTTTTTATATTTACGCTATTGTACAATACCTCAATATAAAATAGTTACAACTATTCTTGTGAAAGACAATAAAAAAGGAGGTATAGTTCCTGAGCTTGTTTTTTCAGATATTGGAATATTATCGAGTATTAATAACAATGTAGACAATGAAATAGAAATATTAAAGTCACGTACATTAGTTGAAAGTGTTATCAAGCGGTTAAATTTGAATATTTCTTATAAGGCAGAAGGTTTTGTAAAATCAAGCTCTGTTTATAACAATCTACCAATAGAAATTTTCTTTAAAGATAAAGTTTCAGATTTTGATTCAAAGACTTTTAATTTTATAATTAAAAGTCTTTCAGATGATAGTTTCAGTCTTTCAGATGAGGAAGATAAAATAGGAGATTTTGTTTATGGACAGGAAATAGCAACAAAAGCAGGAATTTTAATTGTTACTAAAAAAATAGAACATAAAAAGGACTTTTTCTCCGTTTCCTTTCATGTAAGACCTTTGTCGATATTGGCTGAAAGTTTCAAGTCCCGTTTAATGGTTAATTCACTAAATAAAAACACAAACGTAATAGAACTTTCTATAATTGATCCTATAAAAAAAAGAGGAGAAGATTTTTTAAATACACTAGTAAGGATTTATAATGAAGATGCTATTGCAGATAAAAATTTTATTTCTGAAAATACTTCTCTTTTTATTTCAGAACGTTTAAGCTTAATTTCTAAAGAATTAGATGGAGTTGAGAAAGATGTTGAAGGATATAAAAGAGGAAATAATATAACAGACATTGTTTCTGAAACAGGGTTATTTTTAGAAGACATCAGTCATTATGAAAAAGAAATTATAGAAGTAGAAACCCAGCTCAGCGTAGTTGTTTCGATGATCGATTTTTTAAAGAAAAGTTCTAAAGATGATTTACTCCCGGGTAATCTGATAACATCAGATTTGGGAGTTTACTCTTTAATTGAAGAATATAATAAACTTATTTTAGAACGAAACCGAATCTTAAAAAGTTCCACAGTAAATAATCCTGTTATTATATCATTAGAAGAAAAGATTACTTCTCTGAACAAAAATATAATAGAAAACTTATCAAAAATAAAATATGCTTTAACAACTAAAAAACAAGGATTAAACCGTCAGGAAGGACTTTTAGGAGGGCGTATTTCACAGATTCCAAGACAGGAGCGGGAAATTCGGATACTTCAGAGACAGCAGCAAATAAAAGAATCTCTTTATTTATATTTATTGCAAAAAAGAGAGGAAGCAGCTATTTCGCTTGCAGTAATAGCACCGAATTCAAAAATAATAGATAGTGCAAAAGCCTCTAATATACCTGTTTCACCTAAGAAGTCAGTAATTTATTTAGGAGCCTTTTTTTTAGGTTTTCTACTACCTTTTAGTGTTATTTATTTAAAGAATTTATTAGACACAAAAGTAAAAGGACGTAATGACATTGAAGAAAAGTTAAAAGTTCCTTTTCTTGGAGATGTTCCTAAAGCTGTTTCTCCAATAAAATTAATTGCAGAAAATTATAGTAATATAGCAGAAGCCTTAAGGATTATTCGTACGAATTTAGAGTTTATACTCCGTCGGGTTTCTGAAGGAAAAACAAAAACAATATTTGTTACCTCTACAATGTCAAAGGAGGGAAAAACTTTTGTAGCAGCGAATATAGCAGTAATAATAGCATTGTCAGAAAAGAAAGTACTTCTGGTAGAAATGGATATCCGTAATCCTGAATTGGGTAAACAATTTAACTTACCCCCAGATAAAGGTTTAACTAATTATTTATCTTCAGAAACAGCTAAAATTGATGATTATATTTTTAAAAAAGAAGAGTTTAAAGAGTTTTATGTTCTACCAGCAGGTGTAATTTCATTAAATCCGGCAGAATTGTTAATGAGTCAGAAAGTAGAATCTCTTTTTGAACAGCTAAAGAAAGAATATGATTATATTATTGTAGATACTGCTCCTATTGGTTTAGTAACAGATGCGTTATTGGTGGCAAATTTAGCAGATGCTTTTATATATGTTGTTAGAGCAAATTATTTGGATAAATATATGCTCGATATTCCTAAAAGAATTTATAAAGATAAAAGGCTACCTAATATGTCAATACTTCTTAATGATACAAATACAAGGAAAGGTTACGGTATTGACAAAGGTTATGGTGTTGATATAGGAGTTAAAAAACCCTGGTGGAAATATTTTGTAAGAAAAAAATAAACGATCTAGGTTTTGTTGTAAAGAAGCACAGTCCTAATTTAGTAAAGGGCTGTGCTTGCTATTCGTTTTATACAGCAATAAAGTTTTTAGATTTTTTAGGATATTCTTTAAAGGAGATATCACTTGGGTTTACAATAACAGATCGGATTGTAATAGTATCACCCGGCTTAAAATTGGTCTCAGTATATTTATAATCTAAAAGGTATTCCCCGCAATAATAATTACCTTTTTCATCCTTTTCTATAATACCGGTATAGATTCCTTTTATACTATTTTTATTTTCTGACGATTTCATGATTCGTTAATTTTTAATTATGAATTTTAATATGAGTTTAGAAAAAGAATGATCAGCAATATCCATCCTGATACAAGAAATAATCCACCTAAAGGTGTGATTGGTCCTAAAAAACGCAGTTTTTTATTTTTAGCAGCACTCAGGCATAAACCATAAATACTAAATGAAAACAAGAAAGCACCTATGATAAAAAAGTAAGCCATAATTTTTTCAAGAGTAGTTGTAAATGGAAGCTGAAAACCGACGATCAATAAGACAATTGCATGATACATCTGATATTTTACTCCGGTCTCAAAACTTTTCAGTTGCTCTTCAGTCATTATTTTTTTAAGAGCATGAGCTCCAAAAGCTCCAAAAATAACAGCTAAAGCTCCATAACTTCCCGCAGTTACTAATACTAGTTCTTTCATGTAAAATTTATTTATAACAAAGATAGATAATTTAATAAAGGATAGCGTAATAGTATTACCGGATTATTGCATTGTTGTATCACATCGTTCTGATTTTAAAATTGCTCTAATTCTAAACTTTGTATATTTGAACATGAAGAATAAGCAGTATAACAAATCTTCTTTTTTTAAAGATACATTTTGCGTTTTTAAAGAAACTCCTTTAGAAGAATTAAAAGGAAAAATTCCGAATTATAAAAGTAAATCAGGAAGCAGTTATTATTTTACAAAAACAGGAGTATATCGTTTATCCAATCATTGGGGCAGGGCTGCAAACTGTAGATGGCGTTTAGAAACAAAAGATCATTCCTCTTTTTCCGGAGAAAAAGCAGGTTTTGCTTTATGGACAGACTTTTATCCAAATAATACTACCGATAATCTCTATTTTATTACAATTGATTATGAAAAACAACAGGTGCAGTTCCAACACAGAGACAGCATTATATACGATAATAAAGCAATTTTACGTACAGCAGGACAAACTACTAAAATAGTTAAACAGATAAGAGAGCTGCTTACCACAGATGCGTGGACAAAACATTTTGAAGCAGAAGACACTGATTTGTTAAAGAAGAAAATAATAGAAGAATTAATAAATACTAATAAAACGTTGCATCAGATTAAAAGAGAATTATTTTAATTATGGATTCCTTAACCCAGATAGTCTTAGGCGCCGCAGTAGGAGAAGCAGTATTAGGTAAAAAAGTAGGAAACAAAGCGATGCTTTATGGAGCTATTGCAGGAACTATTCCTGATTTGGATACATTAGCAGGCTCTTTTACAGATATTATTTCCACAATAGAAATACACAGAGGATTTACACATTCTATTTTATTTTCAATAGTGTTCGGAATTTTATTTGGATGTATCATTTCCAAAATAGAACGTAAATTGTCTGCTAACTGGAAAGAATGGTCATGGCTTATGTTTCTGGGGCTGTTTACACATTCTTTATTAGATGCACATACCAGCTGGGGTACTCAATTATTTTGGCCTTTTGAATATAGAGTTGCTTATAAGAATATATTTGTGATTGATCCACTTTATACCGTTCCTTTTTTAATTTTTCTGATCCTTGCTTTGCGAAGTAAAAAAGGAAGTAAAAAACGTAGAGCCTATAATAATCTCGGTTTAATTATAAGTAGCAGCTACATGCTTCTTACCATTTTGTTAAAAGGAATTACCTATAATAAATTCACAGAAGCTTTAGATCAGCAACAGATTGTTTATAAGCAGATTGAAACCAGACCAACAGCCCTAAATTCTGTTCTGTGGACAGCTCATATAGAAATTGAAGAGGCTTATTTAATTGGGAGTTATTCAGTATTAGATACAAAACCAATTACTTTTAAATCATATCCTAAAAACCATCAATTATTAGGGAATCTGATACAGGACAAAAACATTCAGCGTTTAATAAAGATCACAGAAGGATGGTATACCATTACAGAACAGAGTGGACATTTATTTTTTAATGATTTGCGTTTTGGAATTCTGAATTCAGAAAGTAAAATACCTCGATTTGCTTTTAGCTATGAATTAATCAGAGATAATGGAACTATTACAGTAAAAGAAGTCCCTAAAAACAGAGAAGACGGTAAAAAATTACTGAGGGCTTTATGGTTTCGTGTTTTAGGAAATTAGTATTTATAAGTGTCAGACCAGAAAAAAGAACTGTAAAAGAGTTACATTATTAGATGTTATTCTGTTTTTGGGAAATAAAAGCAAGCCTTTTAATAGTTAGGAACGAAATAACAACAGATTCAAGATTAAGTGATGTGGAAAAACTAAAAAAAATATGTTTAAGAAGAAGATAGAAGAATTTAATTTAGAATAACCGGATCACCCAGATTTGTAACCGTATCCGCAAAGAGAATAAAAAAACGTAACAATCTTATAAGAAAGATGTTGCGTTTTTTTGTGATCTCGGTAGGGGGTATTTTACAATTCCATTTAGAATGACATATTAATAAAAAACTAAAATAATTTTTGCCATTAAAAAAAATCTTATATATTTGTAGTGTATCACATAAGTAACACACTAAACAATGATAGAAATTAACAACCTTAGTTTTGTATATAAGAACAGTATTCCTGTTTTTCAGAACATCTCGCTACACTTAGACAGTGGAATTCACGGACTCTTAGGAGGAAATGGAGTTGGGAAAAGTAGTCTCCTTCGCATTATTTCAGGATTGAGATATCCTACAATTGGTAGTTGTAAAGTATTAGGGCATGAGTCGAGTAAAAGAAGTCCGGAGTTTCTCTCTACTATTTTTTTTCTTGCTGATGAATTCTTTGTAACCAGCAATACTGTAGAAAACTATTCGAAGCAAGTTGGGAAATATTACCCTAACTTTAGTGAATTGCAACTTTACAAATATCTATCAGATTTTGAAATAGAGAAAGATCGTCCCATGAATACTTTATCATTAGGGCAAAAAAAGAAGGCTCATATTGCCATGGGAATTGCTTTCAATACTCCTGTATTGTTATTCGACGAACCCACAAACGGTCTTGATATTCCATCTAAAACAGTCTTCAAAAAGATATTAGCATCCATACATGACGATAGTAGATGTATTGTGATCACGACACATCAGGTAAAAGATTTAGAGAATCTGATTGACCCTATTATTATCTTAGATCACAATAGTATTCTCTTGAACAATTCTGTGGAAGAAATAATACAAAAAGTAGTATTTACAACGGAAGCAAAGAAGCCCGAAGAAGCTATATTCTATACAGACCGGGGCTTCGGCTATTCATCTATAAAACTAAATAGCGAAAAAGTATACAGTCAAGTAGACTTAGAGTTACTATTTAATGCCGCAATGAACAATAAGGCTCTTTTTCACCAATTATTCACTAAACAGGATACAGAACAATTGTTCTGATCTATAATAACAAAATAAGCATGAACAATTTATTTGACATAAAACGATTCAAACACCTGTTTGCAGATCATCTCAACAATAACAGAATATCATATTTATTGATACTATGCACCATGTTGGGATTATTCGTCCTAAGCGTAGTTATACATATACTTTGGAGAGAAGACATTGGTTACAAACTACCTGTTTTAGGAGGAATACTTATCATTATCCTGGCTCCGTTTTTTATTCATCTTCAAAAAACAGAAATGGAGTATATGTTGCCTGTATCTCTATTTGAGAAGTTTTTAATCTACTGGATTTCCTATATCATAATCATACCTTTTTTGATTACTTTTGTTATAATAGCTTGTGTCAAAGCAGGTAATGTTATGTTTTTCAATTATTCAGAAGTGTCAAGGAATATGTGTAATCAAGTCGAAATTCTGAATTTGTGGCTTCGTTTTATAGGAATACAATCCATTGTAATTTTAGGACAAACATTATTCAATAAACAAACTTTTTTCAAAACAGCTTTGATGGGTATCATCTTTTTCATACTCTTAATTATAGGATTAAAAGTTACTGCTCATTTTACAGGAGAGGTAATAGATGTAAATAAAATATCAGTTTTATCTGTAATTTTGAAGTTTTTGTTCATTGTTGGAATGTGGACAATTAGTTATTTCAGATTGAAAAAAATACAATTATAAAAAAGAAAACATGGAATTTAAAACAAATAGACCAATCTATCAGCAAATAGTAGATCTGTGTTTTCGCAAAATAATAGAGAAAGAATGGCTAGTTGGCAATAGAATTCCCTCTGCCCGCGAATTAGCAATCACTCTCACCGTAACCCCTAATACGATAATGAGAGCTTACGAATATTTAAATGAAGAAAAAATAATTTACATAAAACGAGGTACAGGATATTTTGTAGAAGAAGGCGCTCCCGAAAAAGTAATAGTACTACAGCAAAGAGAATTTTTTAAAGAAACTTTACCTGAAGTATTTGATACTATTCTGCTTTTGGAAATAAAATTTGAAGATATCGAAAAACACTTCAAACAATTCTTAGAGTCAAGGAAGTAAAATAATTAAAAGACATATTCATTAATGGTTTTCAGATAAACATTTTATCTGGATAGGGGAGTCTATGCCCTTCTCTAATAAATAATCAAATAATATAAACATCTATATATGAATTAGATATCATTTATTTTTAAATGGTAAAGGGCTTTCATATGCAGAAATTTTAAATACATAACATATGCAAAATCAAGTATTTTCACTATTTCTTTTTCTGAGTTTTACAATAGGAATGTTTGCTCAGTCAGAACGAAAAACCATCAGAGGAACTATCAAAGATAGTTCCTCTGGTGAAACTCTTATCGGTGTAAATATCCGCGTAGAGGGACAACCAAATGTAGAGAGTACAACTAATGAGCATGGGTTTTATTCGCTCACACTACCAGAGGGAATATATACATTAGAATATTACTACATGGGGTTTCAGTTACAGCAGGTCAAGGTAGATCTAACCGAGGAAAAGACGATAAATATAGGACTAGAATACGATTTTAACGAACTTAACGAAGTAAACATTATTGCTGCCCCCAGAAGTACAAATGTAACGGATGTACAAATGGGCGTAGGAAGGCTGAATATAAAAGAAATAAGTAAACTTCCATCATTAATGGGAGAGCGAGACATTATTAAAGCCATACAATTGATGCCGGGTGTAAAATCGAATGGAGAAGGAAATACCGGCTTCCATGTAAGAGGAGGAGATTCAGATCAGAATCTTATTTTGTTAGACAATGCCATTGTTTATAATGTTGCTCATCTATTTGGCTTCTTTTCTACTTTTAATTCAGATGCTATAAAAGATGTGACACTCTACAAAGGTGCTATGCCTGTACAATATGGAGAACGCATATCCTCTGCTTTGGATATTATGATGAAAGAAGGAAACAACCAAGACTTTCAAATAAGTGGAGGAATAGGTCTTATTTCTTCTAAATTAAACGTAGAAGGCCCTATTCAGAAAGGGAAGTCATCATTCCTGGTGAGTGGACGTCGAACCTATGCTGATGCCGTTGCTCGTTTAGCTGGCTCAAAAGAAGCAAAAAATTCGACATTGTATTTCTATGATTTGAATGCAAAAATGAATTACATTCTTTCTGATAAAGATCGTCTTTTTCTTTCAGGCTATTTTGGGAAAGATAAATTTGGATTTGATAAAATGATGGGATTGGATTGGGGAAATATTGTAGGTTCATTGCGATGGAATCGTATAATAAACAGTAAACTATTTTCAAACACTTCTTTAGTATATAACCAATACAATTACAATATCGATTTAGAGATGATAGGTGATAATGCAGCAATCATTCAGTCAAAACTGCAAGACTATAGCCTGAAGCAGGACTTTCGCTACTATTATAGCCCTCAGAGTACCTTCCAGTTTGGATTTACAACTACCTATCACGATGTGCTACCCGGAGAAATAAAAAGTAGAAATGAAAACTATATTAGTTCCCACCCGATGGAGAATCGCTATTCATGGGAAAACGGAGTATACCTGTCTCATGATTTCAAACTGACGGACAAGTTAAATATACTCTATGGTTTGCGTTTATCCACATTCAGTGCACTGGGAAAAGGGACTTTCTATGAATTAGATAATCAACAAAAAGTGATTGACTCTATCGAGTATTCTTCTGGTGAATTTGTAAAAACATATGTAAATCTTGAGCCTCGTCTATCCGTAGCCTATAAACTAAATAATACATCATCATTAAAGGCAGCATACGGCAGAACAACTCAGAATATGCACCTATTGTCCAATTCTTCACGAACACGACCAATGGATAGATGGACTTCCAGTTCGAACTACATTAAACCTCAGATAGCAGATCAGATATCGTTGGGGTATTTTAAAAATTTAGTAGATAATGAGTATGAATTTAGTGTGGAAACATATTACAAAAAACTACAGAACCAAATAGATTATAAAGATGGAGCACAACTATCAAGGCAAGATATTATCGAGACAGAGTTACTCTTTGGACAAGGACGCGCCTATGGAATAGAGTTCTTATTGAAGAAAAAACGAGGTCGTTTTACCGGTTGGTTAGGCTATACCCTATCTCGTTCGGAGAAACAGATTGATGGTATTAATAATAATGAATGGTATGCCACACGTCAAGACAGAACTCACGATATATCGTTAGTTGGAATGTACGAATTGAACAAAAAATGGTCGTTATCTGCATCATGGGTATACTATACAGGAAATGCGGTATCATATCCTAGCGGGAAATACAATATGGATGGTATGGAAGTTCTCTACTACACTGAGCGAAATGGCTATCGTGCTCCCGACTATCATCGCTTAGATCTGGGCGCTACATGTATATTGAAAGATACTAAAAAGTTTTACTCGGAACTCTCATTTAGTCTCTACAATGCTTATGGGCGAGAAAATGCATATATGATAGATTTTAGAGAGAATGAAAGTGACCCAACACAAAGTGAAGCATATCAGATAGCACTATTCCGTTTCGTACCCTCCGTTTCATGGAATTTCAAATTCTAAGATTGTAAACCTATTTTTAATATCCATATAACTTTTATTGATAGTTATAAATTTCTTTTTATTTAAAAAATAAAACAAATATGAAAACAATAAATATAAAATTACTAGTATACATGATACTGTCAATGGGCTTATACTCATGTGAAAAGGTGATTGATGTTGAATTAAACAATTCTGAACCTCGTATTACAATAGAAGGATCTATTACACCCGATTTAGAATGCAGCGTAAAGGTCTCAAAATCAAAAAATTATTATGAAGAAAATAATTATGCTTTTATATCAGGAGCAATAGTTACTCTTACAGATAACGAAGGTAATACTGAAACTCTATATCAAGATACAGACGGGCTATATAAAACATTAGTGATGAAAGGGGTAGAAGGCAGAAGTTATCATCTATCCGTAGAAGTCGAAGATAAGACATATACTGCAACATCTACTCTTCCTCAGTCAGTTCCTATCATAGATATTAGAATGTATCATATACCGGCTTTCGACAGAGTATTACCTTGTTTAGTCTACTTAGATCCTGCCGGAGAAGTTAATTATTATCGACAAAAGCTGTATATCAATAATAAAAGAATGAAAACTATATATGTAACCAGAGACGAAGATAGAGATGGTAAGCCAATAGAACAAGTGATGCGTTTTAATACTGATGACAACAATGAAAATGACTTAGAAGTAGGAGATAAAGTATTCATCGAATTACAAACCATAGACAAGGGAGTATACGACTTCTTCGAAACATGGAGTAGAATCACAGAACTACAAACGAACCCTATTAGTAATATCAGAGGAGGAGCATTGGGCTATTTTAGTGCTTATAGCTTTGACACAAAAGAAATAATTGTAGAAGAATGGTAAGATTAATAGAAATAAAAATATTTACAGTATTATCTGTATTAATATTGAGCTTTACACAGTTAAATGCTCAAACTAGTCAAATAAGGATAAAAGGTGCCATACATGACAAAATTTCCGGAGAGCCTATAGTATCAGCATCTATAGCTATATTAGATAATAAAAATAAAACACCCACGGGAAAAGACGGCTTATCTGACCCGGACGGAAAATTCGAATTACAAATAGAATCAAATAATTATTTGCTGAGAATAACTCATGTCGGATATGAAGATTTAGAAATGCCGATTTCCATAGAAGTTAAAAAACAGATATATGATTTTGGAAAAATATATTTAGAACAAAATAGTATTCTTTTGAATGAAGCAATCATTACAGGCAAAATTGCAGAAGTGAGAGTATTAAGCGATACGCTGGAGTATAACGCCGATACTTACAAAATACAAGAAGGAGGTGTTTTAGAAGATATTATAAAATCAATGCCCGGAGCAGAAGTTAGTGCAGATGGAAAAATTACAGTCAATGGAAAACAGATACAAAAAGTGATGATAAACGGTCAGGAGTTTTTTAGTAATGACCCTAAGATAGCATCCAAAAATCTACCGGCTAAGATGGTCAATAAAGTACAGGTTGTGAATAGAAAATCGAATCGATCCCGGATGACAGGTTTCGATGATGGAGAAGAAGAAACAGTTATCAATCTCACTATTAAACCAGAGATGCAACAAGGTTTTCTTGCTAATGTATATACAGGATATGGAACAGATAACAGGTATGAAACAAATGTAATGACTAATTATATGAACAATCAGCAACAATACACATTAGTTGGAGGATTTAATAATACAAATAATCTAGGTTTTTCAGATGGAGCATCTGCTGAGATTAATGGTATTCGGCTTCCTCGTAAAATGTATCACACATCAATCTCCGGACTAACAGAATCGGGTAATGGAGCTTTTAATTTCACTGTCGCCAACAATAAAAAATTCCGTATAGGAGGAGATGTTCGTTATGGAGTAACAGATAATGATACAGATACGAATATCTTACGAGAGAACTTTCTGAACTCGGGAAATTCATTTACTACTGAAGATATATTTGCCAACAATAAAAGTGAAAATGTGAATGCAACTTTACGAATGGAATGGAATCCGGATTCATTGACTTCTGTTATTTTTACTCCTTCCGTACAATATATGTCTGTTGATAAAATAGAACAAAGTAATTTTTACACCACATCAGATAATAATCAGGGAATTAGCAGAGGTACTTCTCAGTATACAGCCGATGGAAATACGCTGACCTTAAAAGGCGATTTGGATGCCAGTCGTAAACTAAACAATAGAGGAAGAATCCTCAGTTTAAGTTTGAGAAATACATATGATGATACAGATACCAAAGGAGACAATTATTCTCTCACAAATTATACCACAAGTACAATAGATGATTTAGTAGACCAGAACTATAAATTGGATAACAATAATTTTTATTTGAAAGGGTTAGTATCTTACATTGAGCCTATAAATAGACAGTCAGCTTTGCAGTTGACCTATGGATATGAAAATAATAAAACAGACGCCCTAAAAGATACTTACACATTAGGGGATATTGATCCCGAATATAGCAGCGATCTGTCCTCTTCTTTAGGTATTCATCAGATAGGAGCAAGCCTGCAAACTAAAAAGAAAAACTATGATTATACCATAGGACTACAAGCAGAAGCGGTACATAGTGACAGCAGAAATGCTAAAGTAGATTCAGAGCGCGCGAAAGAGGACTTAATTCGCATTTCACCCATTATTCATTTTAACTATAGATGGGGAAGACAAATGAATTTTCATCTGGACTATAAAGGACTGAATAAGAGAGCAACTGAACTACAACTATCCCCTTCTTATTCTATTATTGATGCATTCAGTTCAACCCTTGGTAATCTGAGTTTAAAACCAACCTTTGAACATCAGGTCAATTATCGATTACAACGTTTCAATCCGAAGAAAAAAAGTGCTTTTATGGTATTTGGACAATTTAGCTACCTGCAAGATGATATTGTAAATGATACTTATATTGATTCTGAGAATCTTCGGATTACTAAATTTCAGAATGTCGATGGAAATTTTAGAGGTAATATTCGGGTTTTGTTTACTACACCTTTGAGTAATAAAAGGATCTCGCTGAATACTATGAGTTACGTAAACTATGATAAAAATTCAAACTATTTTGATGGTCAAAAGAACAGAACAAGATCACTTATTCTACAAGAAGCCATTGGTATCACCTATCGATCAGATATCTTCGATTTGGGCTTCAGAGGTAAAATTCTTTACAATCATATAATGCAAAAGATAGATTATCTACAAGGACAGAATAGCATTGATTATGGAATAAATGCAAATACCGCAATCTATTTCCCTTCAGATTTTACACTTGAAAGTGATATTGGATACTTATCTAATTCCGGTTATGCCAATGGTTTTAAGCAAAATGAAGTTTTGTGGAATGCCTCACTCTCAAAACAGTTTTTGAAGAAAAAGAACCTTACAATCCGTTTAAAAGCATATGACATACTTAATCAGAGAAGTAATTTTTCTCAGACAACAACAAATGCTTATGTGCAAAATATATCTACTAGTACTATCGGACGTTATTGTATGGTGCATTGTATATTTCGATTTAACACAATGTAAATAAGAAGACACAGCGTAGAACCAGTAAACAAAAGATAATCAGATACTTAAGGTTATTCCGTAATATTAGAGGAGAATTTATTTAGAGGAAAGCTTAATCTGATAAATTTCTAGAGTAATTCAGTATAGTAGAATACTTAAACAATTTTCTTTTCTAACTACAAAAGAGAGAGTTAGGAACTATTATTTTAGGTGAATTTGATTCGCATTTAATTTATGAAAACATATAAAACTCACTTCTTCAAACTATCATAATGGTTTAATAAAAAAGTAAAAGATCCTTTAGTGAATTAGAGATTCAAGTTCACAGAAACTGAGAGACTTCTTTCAATCCATAATTATCTCAAAACGAAAAAACGGATATTTATACAAAAAATACTATTCGTATATTTGCGAATTAAATATTATTCGTATATTTGCGAATAGTTAATGATAATTATGTCAAAAAAAGAATTCACAAAAGAGCAGGACAATATTGCACGCATAGCTAAAGCACTTGCACATCCTGTACGTTTAGCTATTTTACAAATGTTAGCTACACAAGAGTGTTGTTATCATGGTGATATGTCAGAGGTTATTCCTGTTGCTAAAAGTACATTGTCTCAACACCTAAAAGAACTGAGAGAAGCTGGGCTTGTACAAGGAACGATTACATTGCCTACTATCAAATATTGTATTAATCAAGAGAATTGGCAAATAGCTAAAGCATTGTTTGAAGACTTCTTTAGGGATATTAAAATGAAAACAGAGTGTTCATAAAAAAAATTTGCTATCAATATTCGTAGTTTAACGAACTTGAAATCAATACTAACTACTTAACAATGTCGAATATGAAAGTTTTAATTCTTTGTACAGGTAATAGTTGTCGAAGTCAAATGGCTCATGGTTTCCTTCAATCCTTTGATCCAACACTGGAAGTTTATTCTGCTGGAACCAATGCAAGTGGTAAATTAAATCCAAAAGCTGTTGAAGTAATGGAAAAAATAGGTATTAATATCTCACACCATACTTCTGATATGGTAGAAAAATATCTAGACATCGAATGGAATTATGTTATTACTGTTTGTGGAGGGGCAAAAGAAAGCTGTCCAACTTTTATAGGAAAAGTAGAGCATCGTTTACACATCGGTTTTGACGACCCTTCTGATGCTGTTGGCACATCAGAGTTTATACAATCTGAATATATTCGTGTGCGAGATGAAATAAAAAAAGAATTTTATAATTTCTATATCAAAATAAAAAAAGAAAATGAGTAATAAAAAAATGGGGTTCTTGAACAAGAACTTAACACTTTGGATTTTCTTAGCTATGGCTATTGGCGTCGGGCTAGGATACTTTATCCCATCTTTTGGTGGATACATAGATGCTATGTCAAGCGGAACGACAAACATACCATTGGCTATTGGACTAATATTAATGATGTACCCACCATTAGCTAAAGTTGATTACAAACTTTTACCAAAGGTATTTACCAATACCAAAGTATTAACAACATCTTTAATTTTAAATTGGATAGTAGGACCAGTATTGATGTTTATCTTGGCAATTATTTTCCTACACGATTATCCAGAATATATGGTAGGTGTTATTCTAATAGGATTAGCACGTTGTATAGCAATGGTTTTAGTTTGGAATGATTTGGCAGAAGGTAATACGGAATATGGGGCAGGGCTTGTTGCTTTGAATAGTATCTTTCAAGTATTCTTTTACAGTTTTTACGCATGGCTGTTTATAACAAAACTACCTCCGTTATTAGGTTTTGAAGGAGCAATCATAGATATCTCTATTGGAACAATAGCCGAGACTGTTGGAATTTATTTAGGAATTCCATTCTTAATAGGTATTTTGAGCCGTGTAATACTCGTGAGAATAAAAGGGAAACAATGGTATGAAGAAAAGTTTATACCAACTATTTCTCCAATTACCCTGATAGCATTATTATTTACTATTGTATTGATGTTTAGCTTGAAAGGAGAACTAATTGTTCAAATACCCATGGATGTGGTAAGAATCGCAATCCCATTAATTATTTATTTCACATTGATGTTCTTCATTAGTTTCTTTGCGAGTAAAGCAGTAGGAACATCTTATGATAAGAATGCATCGATCTCATTTACTGCAACAGGCAATAATTTTGAATTAGCGATAGCAGTTGCTATTGGGGTATTTGGATTACATAGCGGGCAAGCCTTTGCTGGTGTAGTAGGTCCATTGGTGGAAGTACCAGTATTGATTGCATTGGTAAACATATCTCTTTGGCTAAAGAGAAAATATTATAATAACGAATTACAACCCAAATAAATTTAACGAATGAAATCAAGAAATCTATTACTTATTGCATGCATCACTTTGTTTGCAATATCGTGTAACAGAAAAGGGCAAACAGAAAAGACTGAAATGGCAGAAACAACCGTTACAATGAATGTAGTTGATGCTTCTATTACCAATGTTTATTACTTTCATGGTAAGCAACGTTGCAAAACTTGTATTGCAGTAGGGAATTTAACTAAGAAAACTATTGAAGAGACTTTTATAGATAATGATAAGGTTAGATTTACAGAAATTAATACCAGTGATAAGCAATTTGAGGATTTGGTAGAAAAATATGAAGTTTCGTGGAATGCTTTAATTATAGCGAAAGGAGATAAGTCTATTGATCTTACAGAGCAAGCATTTGCAAATGCAGTTAATTCTCCTGAAATATTGGAAAACTTGATAAAAGAAGAAGTAAATAAAAATTTAAATTAATAAAACGATGAAAAAAACAATTCTATTTCTAGTTATTAGTATGTTCACTGTTATAGTATCTGCCCAAAAGAGTAATGTAGAGATATTATATTTTAAAGCACAACTTCCCTGCTGCCAAGCAACAGCCTGTAATAATCTCGAACAAGAGGTGAAATCAATTATAGAGAAAAATTTTAAAAAAGGTAAAGTCTCTTTCAAACAAGTCAATCTAAGTGACACAAATAATAAGACACTTATAGATAAATATAAAGCAAAATCTCAAACCGTGATTATTGTCAGTTTGAAAAAGAAAACCAGTAATTCGATAGACGTATCTGATATTGTTCGTCATTATGCAAGAACAGATGATAAAACAGCATTTGAGAAAGAATTAGTCACCAAAATTAAAGAAAATTTAAGTTAGTATGGAATTTTTACAACAACTGGTTGACAACTCAGATATTCCAATACTTACAGCATTTATTTTAGGTTTGATGACAGCTATCAGTCCTTGTCCGCTAGCTACTAATATTACAGCAACAGCTTATCTGAGCAAAGATATTACCGAAAAAAGAAGAGTCCTTTTAAATGGTATTTTCTATACATTAGGGCGTACATTTAGCTATACCTTACTTGGGTTAACATTTTATTTTGGAGCAAGTAAATTTCAGATTGCAAGACTACTTCAAAATGTCAGCGGCTTGTATTTGGGTATTGCACTAGTTATCATCGGTATATTGATGCTTGATTTTATAAAATTCAATATTCCAGGACTGAATAAGCTCAATCAAAAAATTAGCCAGAAGACTGTGAAAAAAAGCTATTTGAATGCCTTTTTACTTGGGGTCTTATTTGCGTTAGTATTTTGTCCATACAGTGGTGTACTTTATTTTGGTGTGCTGATACCAATGACAATATCAAGCCCATCAGGTTTATTACTCCCTCCCATGTTTGCTATTGCAACAGGTTTGCCTGTAATTATTATAGCTTATTTACTTGCATATAGCATGTCGAATGTAGGGAAATTTTATAATAAAATGAAAAGTTTTGAGGTGTGGTTTAGAAGGGGGATATCAACCATATTTATTGTTGTAGGAGTATATTATATTATTGTAAATATATAAAATGGAAATAATAATATTAGGTACAGGCTGTGCCAAGTGTAAAACAACTTTTGAGATAGTACAAAAAGTAGTGAATGAATCAGGAATAGATGCATCTGTTTCTAAAGAAGAAGATATCCTTGAAATTGTTAAATATAATATTATGTCTTTACCTGCGGTAGTAGTAGATGGTGAAGTAAAGATAAAGGGCTATGCTCCAACCAAAGAGGAAATATTAAGAGTAATAACAACATAAGATTAGAAATTATGACAGATTTAAAATTAGATACACGAAAAGCAATGAAGATATATGACCCTACACTTTGTTGTCCAACCGGATTATGTGGTGTCGATATCGATCCAGAATTAATGCGTATGGCAGTAGTATTAGAAACATTGAAGAAAAAAGGAATTTTTGTTGAGCGTTTTAATTTGCGGGATAATCCACAAGTATATGTTGATACCAAAGTTATCAGTGAATGTCTGATGAAAGAATCAGTAGAAGTTTTTCCGATTACGACTCTTGATGGAAAAATTGTACTCAAAAAAACTTATCCTACCAATAAACAGCTATCTGAGTGGTTAAATATTCCAGAAGAAGAATTTATCACAAAGAAGTAAAACAATAATTTACATTTTGTATTATTAATTATTCTATTCTAAAAATAGATAGAACAGGGATTTTTATCTCTGGAAAGAAAGAAAAAAGATATGAAATTATATAATCCATCAATTGAAAATTTCACCAAATATATTTTCTTTACAGGAAAAGGTGGAGTAGGTAAGACATCTGTAGCATGTGCTACTGCTGTAAATCTTGCTGATTCAGGAAAGAAAGTACTATTAGTAAGTACCGACCCTGCATCCAACTTACAGGATGTATTCGGTATTTCACTTAATAATAAAGGAACAATTATTAAAGAAGTACCAAACCTGACGGTTGTCAATCTTGATCCTGAACAAGCTGCACAAGAATATAAAGAAGCTGTAATAGGACCATACAGAGAGAAGTTGCCAAAAAGTGTTATTGTTAATATGGAAGAGCAACTTTCAGGTTCCTGTACAGTCGAAATTGCTGCTTTCAATGAATTTTCAGATGTTATAACAAATGAAGAGAAACGCAAAAATTACAGTCATATTATCTTTGATACAGCACCAACAGGTCATACCTTGCGTATGCTACAACTACCATCAGCCTGGAATACTTTTATAGATCAGAATACAACAGGAGCATCTTGCTTAGGGCAACTTTCAGGTCTAGAAGAGAGAAAAGAAATCTATAAGGAAGCTGTTAAAACATTATCAGATGCATCTCAAACAACTCTTTTCTTGGTGAGTCGTCCAGATAAAACTCCACTAAAAGAAGTAGAACGTTCTTCTAGTGAACTATTAGACCTAGAAATAAAAGCTCAGAGCCTAATCATAAATGGAGTATTAGAAAACCATGATGTAGATGATAAAATATCTAAGCAGTTGTATGAGCGTCAGCAAATAGCATTAAATAACAGGACGCAAGCATTATTAAACCTGACCACTTATTTTGTGCCATTACGTTCCTATAACATGACCGGGATTGATAATATTCGTAATATGCTAAATAGAGATACTCAGGCAGATATTACCCAAAAGCAAATTGATACAAAAAGTTTCTGTACGATCGACAATATCATCGATGATTTATATACATCTGGAAAACGTGTTATTTTTACGATGGGTAAAGGAGGCGTAGGTAAAACAACTGTTGCTGGTAATATAGCAAGAGGATTGGCTAAAAAAGGCGTAAAAGTACATCTGACAACTACCGATCCAGCAAATCATTTGTCTTTTATTGAAACAAAGTTAGATGGTATTACAGTAAGTCACATAGATGAAAAAGCAGTATTGGCAACCTATCAGAAAAAGGTACTAGATAAGGCAAGGGAATCAATGGGAGATGCTGATTTGAGTTATATTGAAGAAGATTTACGTTCGCCATGTACACAAGAGATTGCAGTGTTTAACTCTTTTGCTGAGATTGTAGCTAAAGCCGATAATGAAGTTGTGGTAATAGATACTGCACCAACAGGACATACTTTGCTATTACTAGATTCGACCCAAAGCTATCACAAAGAAGTAGAGCGTACACAAGGAAATATTTCTCCCGCTGTAAAGAATTTATTGCCCCGTTTGAGAAATCAAAAAGAAACCGAAGTTGTAATTGTTACATTACCTGAAGCTACTCCCGTATTTGAAGCACAACGTCTGCAACAGGATTTAGCCAGAGCAGGGATTAAGAATAAATGGTGGGTAGTTAATTCAAGTATGTTGTTAACAGCGACCCAAAGTTCATTTCTGAAAACGAAAGCACAAAGTGAAATCCAGTGGATAGAGAAAGTAAAGGAGATATCGAATGATAATTTTGCTGTAATTGCTTGGAGTAAACAAGAATAATAAATAAAAAATAATCATAATGAATCCTTGTTGTAACATACATCAATCCGTACAGGATTTTTACAATTCTATATTTTCATTTGCTTTAAGCAAAGTTGGGAATAAAGAAGCTGCTGAAGATATTGTCCAGGAAGTTATGTATCGATTTTCAAAAGCATATCAGGATAATGTAAATATTCAACATATCAGAGGATGGTTATATCAGACAACAAAATATGTTGTTGCAGATTATTTTAGAAAGACAAATATTTCTTTTGATGAAGTAGAACAACACGATAATCTTGATATAGATGATACATTTGAATCTATTTGGCAGGACGAAAGTGTTCGTGAGTTAATAAATTTACTACCAGAGGATTATTCTATACCTCTTTATCTAAGTGATATTGAGAATATACCACAAAAAGAGATTGCTGAAAAATTAGGATTGAAACTATCTGCAACCAAAATGCGAATACAGAGAGCAAGAAAAATGCTACATAACTTATTTTTAGATTGTTGTAATATAGTTTTTGATAAGAATGGTACTTTTGTAAGATGCTATATAAAACCTTCTTGTACTCCCTTATTATTGGCTGAAAAAAAGTTTTGTGAACGAAATTGTTAATCACTCATACTTACTAAAAAAGCGATTCAAATTTTTTGAGTCGCTTTTTTTATATGATTATGTGTCTTTTTCTGTTTTTCTCCGACTTCTTATATGAAAACAATTAAATAAAAAGTATATGACACAGAAAATCACAATTTTTGAAATGGGAGGTTGTTGTTCTACAAGCCTGATGAATCCTGATAGTTATACAGATATGCAGCGTCTTGACCATGATGCAGACTTTCTTAGGATTAATAACGTTGAACTTCTCCGGATCAATGTAGCTATGAAACCTGAATTACTGGCTCAAATTCCCAATATAGAGGATTATTTAAGTGATAAAGGAACGGAAATATTTCCTTTAACAATGATAGGAAACGAAGTTGTAAAAGATAGATCTTATCCTACACAAAAGGAATTAACAACATGGACTGGAATCAAATTTAGTAATAACAAATAAAATATTTCAAAATGAAAAGAAATCAATTATTAACCTATAAGCCAGAATCTATTTATTTGACTAAATATATGTTTTTTACAGGTAAAGGTGGTGTAGGTAAAACTTCCATAGCCTGTGCAACAGCTGTAAGTCTTGCTGATACAGGTAGTAAAGTATTATTGATTAGTACTGATCCGGCATCAAATCTACAAGATGTTTTCAGCACAGAACTTAATAATAAAGGAACTGTTATTAGTGATATTCCAAATCTGACTGTAATTAACCTCAATCCCGAGGATGCTGCCAAAGATTATAAAGAATCTATTATTGCTCCTTATCGAGGAAAGATGCCTGAATCCATAATAAAGAACATTGAAGAACAACTTTCAGGTTCTTGTACAGTTGAGATAGCCGCTTTCAATGAGTTCTCTGAAATCATAACAAGTAAAGAAAAATCAGAAAGATATGATTATATAATATTCGATACTGCTCCGACAGGACATACGTTGAGAATGTTAGAACTTCCATCAGCTTGGGGAAATTATATTAGCAAAGAGACTCCTGCAGCGAATTATGTTGGACAACTTTCCGGAATGAGAGAAAAGCAAGAAATGTATAGGGAAGCAGTGGAAAAATTATCCGATGCGCAACTTACAACTTTGGTTTTAGTGTCACGCCCCGATTATACTCCTTTGGAAGAAGTATCACGTTCATCAAATGAACTATGGAATATGAATATTAAGAACCAATGGATGGTTGTTAATGGTCTATTGGATCATATAGACGAAAGTGACTCTATATCAAAGGAACTGTACTCTAAACAAACTAATGCTTTAGAACAGTTACCTAAAAACTTAGATTCATTAAAAAGTTTCTTTGTTCCACTTAGATCATACAATCTGACAGGAATTGAAAACCTTCGTAACTTTTTTATACAGGATAGTATTCCTGATAGTCAAGACCAACAAGTTGTTAATAACTACAAAACGTTGAAAGAATTAGGCAGCTACCTAAGTGATACGAATAAACGCGTTATATTTACAATGGGTAAAGGCGGAGTTGGTAAAACAACAATGGCGGCATCAATAGCGCTCGATTTAGCATCCAAAGGACAAAAGGTTCATTTGACAACAACAGACCCTGCTGATCACTTGCAATTTATCATTCATGGAGAAAATAATATTACAGTAAGTCGTATTGATCCTGAAGCTGAATTGGCTGCCTACGAAAAAGAAGTTGTTGACAAAGCGGTTAAAGCAGGAAAAACAGAAGAGGAAGTCGCCTATGTAAAAGAAGACTTACGTTCTCCTTGTACAAAAGAAATTGCAGTATTTAGAGCATTTGCTGATATTGTAAAAAAAGCAGATACAGAAGTTGTCATTATTGATACAGCTCCCACTGGACATACTCTACTCCTTTTAGATACTACTCAAAGTTATCATAAAGAAGTAGAGAGAACCCAAGGTAATATACCTGAATCGGTAAAAAATCTTCTTCCTCGTTTGAGAGATAAAAATGATACAGAAGTTATTATTGTAACATTACCTGAAGCAACTCCTGTTCTTGAAGCTGAACGTCTACGTGAAGACTTACAGCGTGCAGGAATTGAGAATAAATGGTGGATAGTGAACAATAGTATGGTAAACACACCTACTCAAAATCCACTCTTAAAAGCAAGAGCAACTGCCGAATCTAAATGGATAAATGAAGTAAATAATATTTCATCAGGTAACATGGTTTTGGTTCCATGGCAAAATAAGGAGTTAAAAGGGGAAAATTTAAAATTACTTCTTCAATAAATCATTAATCAGAATAATATGGGAAAAGAGAAAAATAAGCCATCTAATACAGGATGTTGTGGCTAAACAAAATCATGTACCTTCTGTAGTGATTAAGTAAAGAGAATTAATTTTTTATTAAAAGCTAAACTTAGAAAAATCTATGGGGCATTTTTGGGAATTTTTCAACATAAATCAATTTAATATTTTATAAAAAAATAATATATAGTATTGATATATAGTTTGTTATGTTTTTAAAGAAGAGTAGGTTGTAACCCTAATATAAAAAAATAAATCCCTATGTATCAAATATATAGGGATTTATAGATAAATTTTGTGACCTCGATAGGATTCAAACCTATAACCTTCTGAGCCGTAATCAGATGCGCTATTCAGTTGCGCCACGAGGCCTTTATTACGGGTGCAAATATAGAGATTTTTGATTAACTTGCAAACCATTTCTAATATAAAATTAAAAAAAATGCCAATTTCAAAATACATCAGAAATATTCAGGATTTTCCTAAGCCCGGTGTAGGTTTTAAAGACATCACACCTTTGTTGAATAGCCCTGAAGCAGTTCAGGAAACTTTACAACTGTTACTGAGACATTTAAACGGAAGAAAGATCGACAGAGTAGTAGGAGTAGAGAGCAGAGGTTTTTTTTTCGGGATGCTTTTAGCACAAGAATTAAAGGCAGGATTTGTTCCTGTAAGAAAACCGAAGAAATTACCTTTTGATACTATTTCTGCTTCTTACGAATTGGAATATGGTTCCGACTCACTCGAAATTCATATAGATGCTATTCAAAAAGGAGATAAAGTTCTAATTCATGACGATGTTTTAGCCACAGGAGGAACTGCAAAAGCAGTTTGTGAATTAGTAGAAAGACTCGGAGGTGAAATTGTGCAATGTAATTTTTTGATGGAACTGTCTTTCCTGAATGGAAGAGAGAAAATTAAAAAATATGAAATATATGCTCCTTTAGTATATTAGTAGATTGTTATTAATTTATAGTTGATAGTTTTGTAAAATGTTATTTGTAAAAAGTAAGATGATGATAAATTTCCTTCCGATGGAGGGGTGTCCGCAAAGCGGACGAGGTAGAGAACTATTGCATATCTATATTGGAACTCTTCTTGGTTCTTGTCTCTTGATTCTTTGTTCTAAATATTGTAAATCGTAAATAAAATAAAATCATATGTTTAAAATTTTAGCTAAAATCAATAAACTGATATTACCCAGTTTTTCAAAACAACAATTAGATTTATCAAAAGCAGCTAAATGGCAGCTTGCTATTATTGCATGGCGTTATTATGTAACAACACGCGCGTTATAAGTAAGTCAAAAGTCAAAAGTATGAAAGGACATACGATTTACGATATTTTCATATATTGTTATCCTAACAGTTTTTTTAACCTGTTAGGTATATTTTAAATTTACGATGTTTTAGAGAAAAGAAGAAACACACAAGAGTCAAGAGTATTTATTATCAATTAGTTATCATATTTTGAATTTTACAAAACTATCAACTATTTAATTATGTCTAAACTATTTCCATATTTCTTTCTATTAGTAGTATTATCAAGTTGTTTTGGTTTTAGTCAGGAGCAATGTGATGGAGAATCTGTTATAGAATTCCAGAAGAATTTAAACAAAGAATATGCTACTAAAGGAAAAAGTCCTTTAAAAGATTCTGATTTTGAAGTATTCAGAGAGCTGGATTTTTTCCCTGTAAATGAAACCTATTGTATAACAGCAGATTTTATACGTACAGAAAATGAACAGCCATTTGAGATGCCTACAACAACAGATAGAAAACCGATGTATGTGAAATACGGAGAGTTACATTTTACTTTACAAGGAAAACCGTTTCAGTTGAATGTATATAAGAACATAGAATTATCCAAAATAACCAAATATAAGAATAGTTTGTTCCTTCCTTATACCGATTACACCTCAGGTGTAGAGAGTTACGGAGGTGGAAGATATATAGATCTGGAAATTCCCGAAGGAAAAACAATACTACTTGATTTTAATAAGTCCTATAATCCGTATTGCGCTTATAATGAAAAGTATTCCTGTCCGTTAACCCCGAAATCAAACGATCTGAAAATTGAGATTAGAGCTGGAGTAAAGAAATTTCATGACTAATGTTCTATAATATTCATACCCATAAAAGCAGTGAACAGAAAGATGTTCTGGATATTGTAAATCAGTATCCCCATTCATTTGATCCTTCCGTTGTCAGTTATTCGATAGGAATCCATCCCTGGTATATTGTTCCGGAAAGGATAGAAGAAGATTTAGCTGTAATTGATAAAAAGCTGTCAGAGCCAAATTGTTTTGCTCTAGGAGAATGTGGATTAGATAAAGCAATAGAAACACCATTAGAACTTCAGATCGAAGTTTTTCAAAAACAATTACTATTAGCAGAGAAGCATCAAAAACCCGTTATTATTCATTGTGTAAAAGCATTTCAGGAAATTATTGCCGTTAAAAAAAAGAGGCCTGTTTCCGTTCCTTTGATTATTCATGGTTTTTCGAAGAATAGCAGTATTGCAAAACAGATGACAGATAATGGATTTTATTTATCCTTTGGGAAACATTTGTTACGAAATCCCGAGTCGGAAAAAGTTTTTCGGAGTATTCCGGACGATCGGATTTTACTTGAAACAGATACCATAGAAGAACCGATTCAGAAAGTATATACCATAGCAGCAAAATATTTAAATACAGATTTAATTACAGTAAAGAAAACGATCACAAATAATTTTAAAACGATTTTTAAGAATGGCAGAGTGGACTGAAAGGGCAGAGTTGTTATTTAAACCCGAAGGATTAGAAAAATTAAAAAAAGCAAACGTATTAATTGTAGGCGTTGGAGGAGTAGGCTCATTTGCTGCTGAATTTATTGCAAGAGCAGGAATAGGAAAAATAACGATTGTAGATGGAGACGTAGTAGATATTACCAATATCAACCGTCAGTTGCCCGCATTACATTCCACAGTAGGACAATTAAAAGTCGATGTAGTAGGAAGTCGTTTAATGGATATTAATCCCGAATTACAATTAACCAAAATCAAAGAATTCTTATCTCCAGAAAGAGCTTTTGAGATTGTTACAGAAGATTATGACTATGTATTGGACTGTATAGACAGTGTTACACCAAAGCTGAACCTGATTATAGCTGCCAAAAGAAAACATGTTAAAATAGTGAGCAGTATGGGAGCAGGAGGCAAAATGGAAGCTAGTAAAGTAAAAGTTGCCGATATTAAAAATACAGAAAACTGTTTTCTGGCAAAAGCAATCAAAAAGAGATTAAAAGAAGTAAAAATAGATAAAGGAGTCAAAGTTGTTTTTTCTTCAGAAATACAGGATGAAAGCAGTGTAAAAATAACAGACGGTAAGAATTTCAAAAAATCATTTTACGGAACAAATAGTTACATGCCGGGATTGTTTGGTTTATACGCAGCAGAAACCGTTATCCGATATTTATTGAAATAATAATAAAGTAATATAAATTATTTTTTAATTAGAAATAATCATTAAAAATATACTTTTGTTGATTATTTCGTAACTGCAGTCTATTTACGTGGCTTTTTTCTTTAGTAAATGTTATATTATTGTTAATAAAAGAGTTAAGGTGTTGTTAATTGGATCTTTTTTTTTTCTTTTTGCAAAAATATTAAAAATCATTTATGTTCCGGAAATATTCCTTTCTTTTTGACTCAAAGAAAACGATTTTAAAAAACGTATTGATACTAATGATTTGTTTTACAAACCATTATGTTTTTTCACAAACCGCAATAGGGAGCAGGTTACCTGCTGATATTCATGCTCAATTAGAAATTACAGCAAATCAGAGAGGTATTCTAATTCCCAGAATACTATTAACCGACATTAAATCATCCGACCCTCTGGACACTACCGTAAATCCTATACCGGAAAGTTTATTAGTGTATAATACCGGAGAAAATGTTGCCGTAGCTTCGGGATATTATTATTGGTATAATAGCCAATGGAATAAATTAATGGTAGAAAAAGATCTTAATATATTAAATGCTTTAGGTACTGCAAATGAAGAAGGATACCCCTTAACAACTACCGTAAATGGAAAAAATGAAGTTGTTTTAAATATTCCTGAACCATGGAATCTTTCCGGAACTATTACTAAAGCTACTGCAAATGACCAAGATATTTACCAACAAGGTCGTGTAGGGATTGGAGCAAGTAAGATGACGCCTGAAGCTTTACTTGATGTAAGAGGCGATATCTTAATTAATGGTATAACAATTGGAAGAGGAAAACAAGATGATCATGGGGAGAATACAGCCGTAGGAAGAGGAGTACTTCAGAATAATATTGATCCTGATGGAGATTTTAAGGGATCTTATAACACAGGAGTTGGAGGCGAAGTACTTTCTAATAATACCATAGGGTTTTCGAATACAGGAGTTGGAGCCTATGCACTTAGTAGCAACACTAGAGGATATACAAATACCGCAGTTGGAGAATCCGCTCTTAGTAATAATATCTTAGGATCTGGTAATACAGGAGTTGGAGCAGGATCTCTTGTAGCTAATAAAGGTAGTTATAATACAGCAGTTGGAGAATCTACTCTTAGCAAGAATACCACAGGAACTTATAATACCGCAGTTGGAAGAGGAGCCCTTCAATATAGCACTACAGGATCTTATAATGTAGGACTTGGAAGATTCTCTCTCTATAATAATGATTTAGGAAATAACAATACAGCTATAGGAGATCATACGCTTTATCAGAATAAAGGGGATAATAATACAGCTATTGGAAATCAAGCAGGTTACAATGTTAAAGACCTTTTTAACACTACCTCTATTGGTAATCATGCACAAGTAGTTACCAGTAATATGATCCGATTAGGAAATGATGAGATTACAAGAATAGAAGGTCAGGTTAATTTTTCAGCTTCATCGGATAAGAGATGGAAAGATAATATAAAAACCATACCCTTAGGATTAGCTTTTATTAATAAAATCCATCCTGTAGAATATATTCGAAAAAACGACAATAATAAAAGTAAAGAATGGGGTATAATTGCCCAGGAATTGCAGCAAACGATAGAAAAAGCAGGCTATCAAAATGCCGGGATAGTTCAGGATGATAACTCTAAAGACAAGTTTCTATCCGTACGTTATACAGATCTTATTGCTCCAATAATCAAAGCCATTCAGGAATTATCTGAAGAAAACGAGAATTTGAGAGAAGAAAATAAAGGTTTTAGGAAAGAAAATGATCAAATGAAAATTCAAATATCCAAAATAAAACAAATAGAAGCCCAAATCAGGGAAATTAAAAAACTAATGATATAAGAATAGATTGGGACTTATATAAAAGCCATTATAAAAACTTTTTATAATGGCTTTTATGTAAACAGTTTATTTTTTTATTCGATTACCTGTGTTTTTATTGAATCTACGGCTAAAGGTTTCGGTTTTGGAGTAACAGGAACTATTACTTTTTCTTTGACCGGAATATAGATTTCAGTAACCCATTCAGAAGGATTTTTAGTATCCCATGGACCTTTAATAAATACTTTTAAATATTTTCCGGACGGAACTTCTTCCAGATTGTTAACTGGATTAGCAAGATACTGATACGCTTTATCCCATGCTTCCTTACTGTGTGAATAATCTCCTTTCAGAGTAGTTTTCAGAGCTAGAAATTCCGATAATTCTCCCGTTGTATAATCACTGTCATCTGCTGTGATGATCTGTTCAGCAACCGGAATCACTACAGAAAAGGTCACAGAATTATTCTTTGTGTCATAAATATGGTAAATACTAAAAGGAGCTCCTGCCATAGGAATATTATTCTTTTTAGAGAATGTTATAATACTGTCCAGCATAACCCTTTCTCTTCGAGGTAGATCAGGAATATTACAGGAAACAGTCTGATGTAAAAAATAACCTGCACCACGTAGAACTGTACCTTTTACATCTATTGTATAATTATTTAGTTCAGTTATAATTTCTTTATTCAGATTATTCAGCCCTTTATTATAGAGCGAACCAAATGTACTTTCTATATTATTTGTAAATACAGCATAAGCTTTCGCAATAAAACTCATTTCCCCTTTTACTCCCCAGATAACTTTTGTACCACCTACTGTGTCTTTTAATTTCCAGTATACATCAGAAAGTTCTTCATTAAGATTTAGTTTCTGTGCCAGTGAATCATTTTCTTTTACAAAAACAGTTTTAATTTCTCCCATTCCATCTTTACTGGTCCAAGAATAAGATGCTCCTAAACCAATGGATTGAGCAGGATCAAGATATACTTGTTTTAAACTTCCTTCTTCCAGCGGACTCCATTTTTTCCAATTATTATAATCATTGATATAATTGAATATCATTGTTCTGGGAGCTTGTATTACTTTACTTTTCTGGATATCGAATTTACCGTCTTGTGTTGCTACATAAACGGAAAAAGCAATGATAGCTAATAGTAGTAATAAAAAAATATATTTCGCAATTTTCATAGATAGAAGAAGTTATTTGATAGGGTAAAGTTAAAAAAATAATTGATTAACCTGTTTAAAATCGCAAAAACAGTAAGCTGTATTGTACTATTAATCTTAATTCTATTTTAGTAATTGTTATATTTGTGCAAACAATAACAATAAATTTAAACTATGAAGTTACAAAAAATAGCCGGATTATTCATGGTAGCAACATTACTTTTCTCTTGTAAACAGGGAGAAAGCGAGAAAAAGGACGAAAAAAAAACTTCTGATTCCTTTGAATATTTTGTAGAGCAGTTTTCTGATATTAAAATATTACGTTATCAGATTTCAGGATGGGAAAATCTTTCTCTAAAAGAACAAAAACTGGTTTATTATCTGACTCAGGCAGGAATGGCAGGTCGTGATATCATGTGGGATCAGAATTATAAACATAATTTAAAGATTCGTAAAGCTCTGGAAAATATCTATCAGAATTATCAGGGAGATAAAACTACTGCCGATTGGAAAAATTTTGAAATTTACTTAAAAAGAGTATGGTTTTCAAACGGCATCCATCACCATTATTCAATGGATAAGATCAAACCGGATTTTTCTCAGGATTATTTTAAAAAATTACTGGCAGATACCAAAACAGAATTAGCTCCCGAAGTAACAAACGTCCTTTTTAATGATAAAGATAGCAAGAAAGTCAATTTAGACGAGTCAAAAGGTTTACTAACCGGATCAGCCGTTAATTTCTATGAGAATGGAATTACAGATAAAGAAGCAGAAGCTTTTTATGCAAAAATGACAAGTCCCGATCCTAAAAAACCGTATTCTTACGGATTAAACTCTAAACTAGTACGTAATGCAAGCGGGCAGTTAGAAGAAAAAGTCTGGAAAAGTGGCGGAATGTATGGCGTAGCAATTGATAAGATCATTTTCTGGTTAGAAAAAGCAAAAGAAGTTGCAGAAAATAAAAAACAAGCAGACGCTCTGGAGTTACTAATCAGCTTCTATAAAACAGGAAGTTTACAGACCTGGGATGATTATAACATTGCATGGCTTGAAGCAACAGAAGGAAATATCGATTATATTAACGGATTCATCGAAGTGTACAATGACCCGTTAGGGTATAGAGGTTCCTATGAAGGAGTGGTACAGATCAAAGATTTTGATATGTCAGCAAAAATGGAAGTAATATCTAAAAACGCACAATGGTTTGAAGATAATTCCCCTTTATTACCAGAGCACAAAAAGAAAAATGTTGTAGGCGTTTCCTATAAAACCGTTGTTGTAGCCGGAGAATCAGGAGATTCATCCCCAAGTACACCTATCGGAGTTAATTTACCCAATGCTGACTGGATTCGTGCCGATCATGGTTCAAAATCAGTTTCATTAGGAAATATAATCGATGCCTATAACCATGCAGGAGGAACCGGTAAATTAAAAGAATTTGCTAATGACAAAGAAGAGATCGCTCTCGAAGAAAAGTACGGTGAAATAGCAGATAAACTACATACAGCACTTCATGAAGTTGTAGGACATGCTTCCGGTCAGATTAACACAGGAGTCGGTACACCAAAAGAAACTTTAAAAAGTTATGCCTCAACCTTAGAAGAAGGAAGAGCAGATCTAGTTGGTTTGTATTATTTATACGATCAAAAATTACAAGAATTAGGATTAACAGATGATTGGAAAAAACTCGGAATGGCGGCTTATGACAGTTATATCAGAAATGGTCTGATGACACAATTAGTGAGATTAGAACCTGGAGCCGATATAGAAGAAGCACATATGAGAAACCGTCAGTGGGTAAGTGCCTGGGTTTTTGAAAAAGGTAAAAAGGACAATGTAATCGAAAAAATAATCCGTAATGGTAAAACCTATTTTAATATTACCGATTATGATAAATTGCATCAACTGTTCGGAGATCTTTTAAAAGAAACACAACGCATCAAATCCGAAGGAGATTATCAGGCAGGAAAAGCTTTAGTTGAAAATTATGGTGTAAAAGTAGATCAGAAATTACATACCGAAGTATTAGAGCGTAACAAGCAATTTGATTCAGCTCCGTACAGTGGTTTTGTAAATCCGGTATTAGTTCCAAAAACAGATGATAAAGGAGAAATCATTTCAATTGAAGTGACACAACCGAAAACATTTGCAGAACAAATGTTGTATTATTCAAAAACATATAGTTTTTTACCCGAAGTAAATTAATAAAAAAGCACCCGCTAAAACTTAATTTTGTTTTTATATATCCTAACAGGTTTCTTTTTAACCTGTTAGGTATTAGGTTTTTTAGTTGATAGTTTTGCTCTGTGAACTGCGACTGAGTACTGGAAACAGAACATATATGCAACAGAAAAAATATTAATTATTTCTCCGCCAATAATTTTTCAAGTCTTGTCATCATTTCATCCTTTTCTTTTAGCATACGTTCGTAAAGGGAAATCTTTTCTTCGTGAAGTTGTATAATTTTATCAAGAGGATTAACAGTTATCACAGGATTATATTGTACAACTGCACTTTGATCATGATTATGTATTGTACTTGAAATAATATTTACAGCTTGTTCTTCATCAAAATTCATAAAAGCTTCGGTAGGTACTTTTAAGATGACCGATATTTGTTTCAAGATATTGGGTTCTACGGTTTCTTTTTGCTCCAGTAAAGACACTTTCTTTTGATTCCAGTCATCACCCAACTCATAAGCTAAAGCTTCCTGTTTAATACCCAGCATTTCGCGAAAGCGTTTTATATTCCGTCCTTGGTGTATTTTTTTGTTTGATATATCGGTATGCATCATAAATATACTTATTTCAGTTAAAATAGGGTTTGATGTTCGTAAATATAAGTAAAATTAGACTTTTTTTTAGTATAAAACATCCTTTTCCAGAACCGAAAATCCATCCCGCCCTTTGGGCGCCTCCTCCGGAGGAGGGGAATTTATATCGTAAATCTCTTTTTTCGGAAGCGCAGAGTCTCACAAAGTTTTCCTGAATACTGTGAACTGAGACTGTATACTTTACATCTTTCTTCCTGACTCTTTCTTCCTGACTCTTTTTTCTGTTCTTAACTCTTCTCTCTAAATTAGAGACTACATTTTCTTCAAAAACGTTTTTATAACAAATAACATTCCGATAAAAGCAAAAAAAACGATCAGTACCAGATAGTTCCTTTTATAGTATTTACGATGTACAAAAATATCCTTACGATAGGAATAGATCATAGCAATAACAAATACAATAATAAAAAAAGCGGCAAACTTATACTGACCTGTAGTAAACATGATTTTAAATTTTTATGCAAAAATAATCATTTGTTCAGAGACTTTCTTTAATTTGGCAATGTAAATCTATTTCAATTTTAAAAAGAGATGAAAAAGCAACTTAACGCTGTCAGAGAATTTCATGAATCCTTTGGATTAGGAGTGAGCGAACAACAAAAAGGAGATCTGGGAGTAGATAAAAACAAGCTTCGTTATCACTTAATGAAAGAAGAGAATGAAGAGTATCTTGAAGCCGTTCAGAATAATGATATTGTTGAAATTGCAGATGCGCTGGGCGATATGCTTTATGTATTATGCGGTACTATTCTGGAGCATGGTCTGCAACATAAAATAGAAGAAGTATTCGATGAGATTCAGCGTAGTAACATGAGCAAACTGGGAGCAGACCGAAAACCGATCTATCGTGAAGACGGAAAAGTAATCAAAGGACCCAATTATTCAAAACCGAATATCAGAACTATTTTAGAATAGATTATTGGATTATTCGAGTTTTTCAAAGGTTATTTATGATATTGATTAATAGGTTTGTTTTTTAGTTGATTATTCAATTGTTTATTCGTTTTGGTTCGGTTATTCTAACTATCGAACAATCCAAAAATTGAACTATCGAACTATCGAATAATCACTCAATAGTCATTGCTCTGAGGTTTTGTCTGTAAGTATCTAATACTTTAGATTTAGATATGATGCCATAAAACTGATCATTTCGTATTACAGGAAGAAATTCCGCTTTTGTTTTAGTAAATCTTTTCATTACATCTGACATTGAATCCAGAGAGCCGATTGTATAAGGAGTTGGATCCAGCATAATTTCTTTTACCAGAGTATATTTCACTCTAAACGTATTGAAAATAATACCTCTGATATCATCCAGATAAATAATACCTAATAAAGTATTGTCAGCATTTACAACCGGAAATATTTCCTGATTTGTACCAGCAATAACTGCCACTAATTTTTCCAGATTATCTTCCGGCAGAATGGTTTTTATATCCTGTATAATTATTTGTGATATTTCGATACCGGAAAGGATATTTTTATCTTTATTACTGGTAAATACCTGACCTTTTGCGGCAAGGCTTTTTATATCCATAGAATGATTTTCGAACTGTTTTGATATAGCAAAACTTACAGAAGATACAATCATTAAAGGGATCATCAGAGTATACCCACCCGTGATCTCACCAATTAAGAATATAGCGGTTAAAGGAGCGTGAAATAAGCCGCTTAGCACACCTGCCATTCCCACAATTGTAAAATTACTAATTGGTAGTTGAGTAAGACCAGTAAGATTGATAAATTTAGAGAAAAAGAACCCAACATAAGAACCGACAAACAAGGAAGGGGCAAAATTCCCTCCGTTTCCACCACTTCCTAATGTAATACCGGTAGCAAATACCTTTAATAAAGCAGCAACACCAACAAAAAGGAGTAATACCCAAGAATTATCTCTGAACCCGCTTAAAAGAGTATCTTCCAGTAATCGTTCCGGGTTATGCTCCGATAGCGTTTTAATACTTTCATAACCTTCACCAAATAAAGAAGGAACAATAAATATCAGGAGACAAAGTAATATCCCCCCCATCAGTGCTTTTCTATAAGGATTAATACGGTATTTTTTAAAAGTTTCCTCTATTCTCTCAAAAACTCTGGTATGATAAACAGAAATAAATCCGGTTAAAGCACCCAGAACAATATAAAAAGGTATATTATGAGAATCAAAAGACTGTTGTTCTTTAAAAGAAAGAAGAATATCTTCTTTCAGAATAAAATCAGAGACAATTGCTCCCGTAGCAGCAGAGATCATAATAGGAATAAATGCTGTGATAGTTATATCCGTTAACAGAACTTCAATAGCAAAAAGAACACCCGCAATAGGCGCGTTAAAAGCCGCTGCAATACCTGCCGCTACACCACAAGCCAATAATAAAGTCCGATCCTTATAACTTAGTTTATAAGCCTGTGCATAATTGGAACCAAAAGCAGCACCCGTAATTGTGATGGGGGATTCCAGTCCGGCAGAGCCTCCTAAACCAACTGTCAGGGAACTGGTTATAATCTGAGCATACATTTGTTTCTTGGGGAGTATACTCGCTTTTCTGGCAACAGCATACATAATCTGAGAAGTTCCTTTTTCCAGTTTTCCTCCCAGAACTCTTTTTACAACTAAGGCAGTAAGTAAAATCCCTATAATAGGCAGAATACTGTCAAGATGTTTTATTTTAAAGAACTGGTTAAGATTCTGAGTAAAGGTAAATACAGAGTGAGCAAAAGTTTTAAGTACTATTACTGCAAGAGCAGCAGAAATACCCACTAATATGCTTGAAAGAAAGATAAAGTGTCGGTTAGATAGTTTTGATTGCGCCCAGACAATTAAAAAGTCAAATTTCTGTATATACTTTTTGAACATTAGTTGTTTTTGTGATAAGATGCTAAATTACAATTTTCTAAAGTGTTTTTTAGTATTTACTTTATTCTTTTATATTCCCATTAAACAGAATCCATAATCCATTGTTCATATTTGACATTCATATAATTGTTTTAGCTTTTATTTTGTATCAAAAATGTTTCAGAGCTTCTCTTTTGCTTAAGGGCTTTAAATTTGTGTTCTCAACAAAGTTTAAAACAGCAGCAGGGTTTGTTTTAGCATATTCCCGTAATGCCCATCCAATCGCTTTCTGAATAAAAAAGGCTGTAGAACCGGAATGTTTTTCACATTCTGAAAATAAGTATTCCGTGTTTGTTTTTTCCTTATAACCCAACTGAAAGAGGATAGCACTTCGGTTGAGCCAGAGATTATCACTATTAGAAAAGCGTTCAATTGTTGTTGTGGTTTGTAGTGGAAATTCCAGAAGATAGTTCCCCAGAATATGTTTCGCAATTGTATCTACTGAGTCCCACCAGGAATGCGTGATAATTAAGTTTTCAATCAGTTGAATATCCTCTTTACGAAAGTTATTTGTTAATTCTTTTACCAGTATTTCTAAGGCACAATAGTGGTATTCCCGATATTCTTTCCTGAATAGTTCTGTTGCAACAGTTCTGAAGTTATTCTGAATCTCTTCTTTATTCGTTTTCAGGAGTTCCTTTAATAAAGCTCTTCTCAGATCTGTTTTCATTCCTAAAAACACAAAATTGTGTTTCATATATCTTTCCATTTCTTTTGCCCGTTCCGTATCCGCATTCTGAACAAAAGCTATTTCTAAATCTTTAATAAAAGTCATTCCGTTTTACAATTTAATAAAAAATCAGAGCTGTCTAAAAAGTGAAGCAACTCTGATTTTTTATGTTTTCAAGTTATATATTTGATCAAAAGAGGTTCTTTTCCTGCAAGGTTTTCAAAACCTTGTAGGTATTTTCTATTATGGAAAATAAATACTATATATTCTTAGTGATCTGTAGAATTATAAGACCTACAAGGTTTTGAAAACCTTGTAGGAATGAGTATCAATTTAATATCCTACTGCGGTATCGTCGCCTCTATGATCAGCTCCGCCTTCTAATTTTCCATCGGGAAGAACTAAAATAGCGTCTACTTTACCAATGATAGGATTGTCTTTCTCGTTGATGATATATCCTTTTTCTTTTAATGCTTTTAAGGTCTCCGGTTTAAAACCATTCGGTTCAAAAGTGACTTCATCCGGTAACCACTGATGATGAAAACGAGGAGCATTGACCGCTTCCTGCATACTCATTTTAAATTCATATACATTCAATATCGTCTGTAAAACAGAAGTAATAATGGTAGAACCTCCAGGAGTTCCCAGTACCATAAATAGTTTTCCGTCTTTTTCAACAATAGTGGGTGTCATAGAACTTAACATTCTTTTTTCCGGTGCAATGCTGTTTGCTTTAGCACCAATCAGACCATAAATATTCGGTACACCCGGTTTAGCACTAAAGTCATCCATTTCATTGTTCAGGAAAAAGCCCAGTTCATCACAATATAATTTACAACCGTAGTTATCATTTAAAGTAGTAGTAACCGCAACAGCATTTCCCGCTGCATCTACAATAGAATAATGTGTTGTTTGAGTACTTTCTTTAAATTCAATATTTCCTTTTGCAATATCAGAAGAAAGAGTCGCTTTATCAAAAGAGAAATTAGCCATTCTGCCTTTTAAATAAGCAGGATCCAGTAACTGCTGAATCGGATTATCGACAAAATCAGGATCACCTAAAAAGTAGTTTCTGTCAGCATACGCTCTGCGCTCCGCTTCCGTAATTACCTGAATTGTCTTTTCGTTTTGGTATCCAAACTGTGCAATATCATACGGTTCGATCATTTTCAGAATCTGAGCAACCGTAATTCCGCCACTGCTTGGAGGAGCCATAGAAGTTATTTTAAGGTCTTTATAATCAAAAGTAATAGGATCACGCCATACTGCTTTATACTTTTTCATATCCTCCAGCGTAATGATACCTCCTTTTTTCTGAACATAGTCTACAAACTTCTGAGCCGTTTCCCCTTCATAGAATTCATTCTTACCATTTTTGACAATCTTTTCCAGTGTTTGTGCCAGAGCAGGATATTTTATAGTATCCTTTTCTTTGTAGGTCTGAGAAAAAAGAGAAGCTTCGCCATTTGCTTTGATAAAAGAAGAACGATACTCATTTAAACTTTTTTCCTGATCTTTTGTAACAATAACACCTCTTTTAGCAAGAGCGATTACCGGTTCCAGAATTTGTTCAATAGGAAGAGAACCCAGTTTAGCATGTACTTCAAACAGTCCGGCAATTGTACCCGGAATACCAACGGCAAAAGCCGTTTCTGTACTTTTCCCCGGAATTACATTTCCGTTTTCATCCTGAAACATTTCAGCATGAGCAGCAAGAGGTGCTTTTTCACGATAATCAAGAGACCCCGTTTCTCCGTTTGCTTTGCGATATACCATAAATCCGCCGCCACCCAGATTTCCGGCACTTGGATAAGCAACTGCCAGAGCCAGCTCTGTAGCAACCATGGCATCAAATGCGTTTCCGCCTTTCTGCATAATTTCACTTCCTATTTTTGAAGCTTCTTCTTTGGCAGAAACAACCATTGCTTTTTCAGTTACAAGACCTGTAGGTTTTGTTGTTTTCTTCTCTGTTCTGCACGAGACAAAAAACAGGATGATCAATGATAGTGGTAGAAGTATTTTTTTCATATATTATTAAATTTAAGTTATTGTTTTATAGATTATAATCCGCTTTATAAAGTTTTTAATTTTTGGTCGGCATGTTCCCGTAATTCTTCAAAGAAAGAAGTGAATTCTTGTTCAAAATCGGAATAATAAGCTACCAGTTCGGTGGTTGCCAGTCGCATTTTTGAAGTGTTTTTAGTACGCTTATCCATCTGTGTCAGAATATGTTTGATTCCGTCTGTTTTAGCATAAATGTATAACCAGTTTTCTTGTTTCATATACGGTATCAGATGATGTGTTTTTTCGGTCAGAATAGCGTAGTTATTATCTAAAATTTTATAAAAATGAGTAGCATAGTCCGCCAGAGGAACAGAGCTGTAGTTTTTCCAGTTTTTAGCCAGAAAATGATCATAAAAAACATCTACAATAACGCCAGAATAGTGACTATAATACGGATGCAGTCGTTTTGTACTTTGTCTGAAAATAGGATGAGCATCCGTAAAAGTATCAATAGCACGATGCAGAAGAATTCCTTTTTGTACCTCAGAAGGGAAACTTTCATATTGCTTTCCCCGAATACCATCCGCCATAAAATTGCCGATTTTAATCAGATCATTCTCTCCGGACAGGTAAATATGTGCTAGAAAATTCATACGCACAAGTTATGAAAATATCTGTCAGTACAAAAAAAACATTTAGATTTTATCTTAAATAATTTTAAAGGGTCTAAGAAAGAAGGACAGAACAATATAAGAGAAATACAGTATAACGAACTATTTTGAAAACAGTATATTTGTACACGATCTAAAATTCAACGTTTAACATTTATAATAGTACAATAGATGACCTTAATAAAATCAATATCAGGAATCAGAGGAACCATTGGCGGGATTGTAGGAGATAACCTTACCCCGATTGATGCTGTAAAGTTTGCAGCTGCTTACGGAACCTGGCTGAAAAATTATTCTAAAAAAGAAAAACTAACAGTTGTAATAGGAAGAGACGCCCGTATTTCCGGACCAATGATACATAATCTGGTAGTCAATACCCTGATCGGATTAGGGATTGATGTTATTGATCTGGGATTATCAACTACACCAACCGTTGAAGTAGCAGTTCCGTTAGAAAAAGCACATGGAGGAATCATCTTAACCGCAAGTCATAATCCAAAACAGTGGAATGCTCTGAAATTACTGAATGAAAAAGGAGAATTCCTAAGCGGAGCAGAAGGAGCCAGGATTCTTGAGATTGCAGAAAGCGATGCGTTTAATTTTGCCGAAGTAGATCATTTAGGTACTATTACTGTGAATGATGCTTATATGGATATTCATATTGATGAGGTACTCAATTTACCGCTGGTAGATGTTGAAGCAGTAAAACAGGCAAAATTTAAAGTGGTTGTAGATGGTGTGAACTCTTCAGGAGGGATCGTTATTCCGAATCTGCTAAAACAAATGGGTGTAGAGGTTGTAAAATTATATTGTGAACCAAACGGACATTTTCCGCATAATCCGGAACCTTTAAAAGAACATTTAACAGATATATCCGAATTAGTGGTAAAAGAAAAAGCCGATCTTGGTATTGTAGTCGATCCGGATGTCGATCGCCTAGCTTTTATTTCTGATGACGGCGAAATGTTTGGCGAAGAATATACGTTGGTAGCCTGTGCCGATTATGTATTAAGTAAAACACCTGGGAATACGGTTTCTAATATGTCTTCTTCTCGCGCTTTACGAGATATTACCGAGAAATATAATGGAAAATATGAAGCCAGTGCAGTAGGAGAGGTCAATGTAGTGGAATTAATGAAAAAGAACCATGCAATTATTGGCGGAGAAGGAAATGGGGGGATTATTTATCCTGAGTTACATTACGGACGTGATTCCCTTGTGGGAGTCGCTTTATTTCTGACACATTTGGCAAATAAAAAAATGAAAGTATCCGCTTTAAGAGCTTCTTATCCGGAATATTATATGAGTAAAAATAAAATAGAACTAACCCCTCAGATTGATGTGGACGCTATTTTAAAAGCAATGACAGAGAAATATGCAAAGGAAGATATTACAACCATTGACGGTGTAAAAATTGATTTTGCAGAAGAATGGGCACATCTTCGGAAATCGAATACAGAGCCGATTATCCGTATTTATACCGAAGCGAAAAGTCAGGTAAAAGCGGATGAACTGGCACTTCGAATTATTGATGAGATTAAAGTAATAGCAGGATAATGATCAATCAAAGGATCAGGAGACCTTTATTCACTCTAGTCAGACCTAACAGGTTTTCAAAACCTGTTAGGTCTATAGAGGATATTATCCGTGTAGAGCGTGGAAATCTCGAATAATCTAAAAATCGAACCATCAACCAGATATATTATAATTTATGAGAAAGACAGGATTACTGATTGTTTTTGTATTATTCAGTTGTATTGTTTCTGCACAGCAATTTAATAAAGAAGAACGTAAGCTAATTGAATCTGGAGATACGGCAACTCTGTTGCGTGTACTTCAGGTAACAGTACCAAAGGAATTGAAAGTACTGGAAGCGCAATCGACGGATATTGATAGTAATGATCCGTTATTACCGATATTGATTAACAGAATGTTCTTAACAGTAAGGGATCCTAAGAATCCGGGAGTGGGAATTGCCGCGCCACAGGTAGGGATTAATCGAAATATTATTTGGGTACAGCGTTTTGATAAAGAAGGTGAACCTTTTGAAGTCTATATTAATCCTAAGATTGTATGGCGTTCTAAATTATTGCGAAAAGGACTCGAAGGTTGTCTTTCTATTCCAGAGATTCGTGGCGATGTGTTACGTAATTATACTATTCAGCTGCGTTATCTGGATAAAGATGGAAAGTCTCACGAAGAAATGATCGAAGGGTTTACAGCTGTGATCTTTCAGCATGAAACAGATCATCTGAACGGAATATTATTTACAGACCGATTAAAGGAACAGGAACAGAAAACGTATTCTACTATAAATAATGAAATCAATCTGTTTCTGGAAAATCGATTGAAAGTTCAGTAGGATTTTTAGATGGTTCAAAGCTTTGAAAAGCCAGAAACTTTGCGAAGTAGGGAAACTTTGAACATTAAACTTTAAACAAAACAAACAAAATAACTAACTTTGTCCCACTTTTAAAACTAACGTATCAGGATGATGACTACAACTGACAATAAGACGATTAACACAGAATTAGAACGTTATTTCCAACAGTTCAGAAATAATATTATTGGTATTGATCAGGAGTTTGTTTCTCCTTACGGGAAAAAGAAGATCATTTATACGGACTGGACGGCAAGTGGCAGATTGTATCGCCCCATTGAGGAGAAGCTGATGAATAAGTTTGGACCTTTTGTGGCGAATACTCATACTGAAACGACTGTTTCCGGTACGGCAATGACTATGGCGTATCATCATGCCAGAAATATCATTAAAAAACATGTGAACAGTAATGAGGATGATGTCCTAATTATTGATGGTACGGGAATGACGGGTGTGATTAATAAGTTCCAGAGAATATTAGGTTTAAAAGTTCCGGAAAATTTAAAAAATTATACACAAATCCCGGAAGAAAAGAAACCGGTGGTTTTTATTTCGCATATGGAACATCATTCCAATCAGACCTCATGGTTGGAAACGATCGCTGAGGTTGAGGTTATTCCTGCTAATGCAGAAGGACTGTTCTGTCTGGATAATTTCAGAAAGTTACTGGAAAAATATAAAGATCATACGCTTAAAATAGCTTCTGTTACCGCTTGTTCTAATGTAACGGGAATTAAAACACCATATCATGAGATTGCGAAAATAATGCATCAAAATAATGGTGTCTGTTTTGTTGATTTTGCCTGTTCCGCACCGTATGTAAAGATTGATATGCATCCTGCGGATAAAGAAGCATATCTGGATGCTATTTTCCTATCTCCACATAAGTTTCTGGGAGGTCCCGGAACTTCAGGAGTATTGATATTCAATAAGAAATTATATAAAAATATGATACCGGACTGTCCAGGTGGTGGTACAGTAAGCTGGACGAATCCCTGGGGACAACATAAATATCTGGCTAATATTGAAGAAAGAGAAGACGGAGGAACACCTGGTTTTCTTCAGGTGATCAAAACGGCACTTGCGGTACAGCTGAAAGAACAAATGGGTGTAGAAAATATCTTAAACAGAGAGCATGAAATTATTGATTTCGTTTTTTCTGAATTAAAAGATACTGAAAATATTAATCTTCTGGCGCCACAACATCAGGACCGATTAGGAGTGGTCTCTTTCTTTATAAATGACCTTCATTTTAATCTGGGTGTAAAAATATTAAATGACCGTTTTGGTATTCAAACCAGAGGCGGGTGTAGTTGTGCCGGAACATATGGACATTATTTATTGCATGTAGATCAGGAAACCTCTAACAATTTGGTAGATCAGATTTCATTAGGAGATCTGATCAGAAAACCGGGATGGATCAGAATGTCTATTCATCCTACTACGCTGAATAGTGAGATTAAATATGTATGTGATAGTATTAAAGCTTTAGCTGAAAATCATATAGAATGGGCTAAAGACTATGATTACAATAAAGAAACGAATGAGTTTGTTCATAAAGAGGCTCAACCTGTTGAAAAGGAAATGGTAATGCAATGGTTTAAAAATTAATTGATAGTTGATAATTTGCAGTTGATTGTTAGTTGATGGTTTTTGAATACTAGGAGCACTTTTTTCTGCTTTTTGATTTTGAGGAATACAGTTTATAGTTTCAGTTCCCAGTATTCAGTTTCGATATACAGGAAACTTTTTGACTCTGTGACTTTGTGAAAAAATCTCTTTGCGAACCTTGCGTAACACTTTGCATCTTAGCGTTTAAATCTCTAAGACATTTGATTTTCAACGTTAGATATTTGACTTTCAACTACCTTTTTCGGAATTGGTTTTTTACCGCGATGTTTCCATCTTTTATGGGTCCATAAATAATATTCCGGAGCAGCATAAATCTGTTCTTCTACCAGAGCGATATACTTATCAGTAATCTCATAATCAGGATAATCTCTCGGATGATCTACCATAGAAACAAAAGTAGCTTTATAGTAGCCTCTTTTTACTATCTCGACTTTAGCATACATTACATTCATATCCATTCTTTTTGCCAGAACTTCTGCACCGATATGTACAGGAACTTCTATTCCCATAAAGGTATGCCAGTGTAATGCTTTATCTAATTTAGGAGACTGATCTGCAACGAAACCGTAGGATCCTAATATACCTTTTCGTTTATCTGCGATCATCATTTTTACCGATTCTTTAGTGTCAATCAGAGTAGCGTGGAATTTAGAACGGATATCACGCACTAGTTTATCAAAATACTTATTTCGGATTCTTTTATATATTCCGTAACCTTTATTCTGTAAGTGGACATTCATTACTAAAAGCCATTCATAACTGGCATAATGTACACAGAAAACAGCAATACTTTTTCCTCTGGATTCCATTTCATGCATTACTTCTATATTGGGAAATATAAAACGTTTATCAATCTCTTTTTGACTGATAGTAAGTGTTTTTACCATTTCAAGAAGAGTATCACATAAATGGTGTAATGATTTTTTTTCAATGACACGACGTTCCTTATCGGAAAGATGAGGAAGTGCTAGTTTAATATTTTCTCTGACTGTTCTTTTTCTATATCCAATTATATAATAGGCGAAAAAATATAGTATATCTGATAATATATAAAGTATCCTGAACGGCAATATAGAAATACACCACAATAAAGGATATAAAATTATAAAGGCGAGTAACTGCATTACAATAGATTTTCAACAAAGATAGGAAGATTTATGATATACGGAAGCACGATATTAGATACCATATGTTGCGATATGTGTAGAGGTGCGTTTTAACGTATCTCTTTTATATTGAGCTGTTTCACAAAATCTCTAATTTTTGTAAAAGTGTTGACCAGCTTCAGATTGATGTACAGGTTAGTTAATTATGATACTTTACAAAGATCAGGAGACCTTTTAACACCTCTGCAAAGTTGAAAACTTAGCAGAGCAGGGAAGTAAGACATAGAATCAGACCTAATAGGTTTTCAAAACCTGTTAGGTCTATCAGTCGGGAGCAGAGTCTTCGTATTCCAAAACCTATCAACTATGATTAAACCGGTTTCTTATCGCGGTGTTTGAAGCGTTTATGTGTCCACAGATAGTATTCCGGAGCTTCCAGAATTTGTTCTTCCAGAAGTCTGAAAAATATATCTGTAATCTGAAAATTCGGATAATCTTTTGGTTCTCCTTCAAGGGAAATAAAGCTTGCTTTATAATAGCCTCTTTTTATTTTTTGTCCTTTTACGAACATTACATTCATATCCATTTTTTTGGCAAGGTATTCTGCACCTGTAAATACAGGAACTTCAACGCCAAAGAATTTAGTATAATAATTAGTACGGTGTAGTTTAGGTGACTGGTCGCTTACAAAACCGTAATAGCCCTGAATTCCGTTTTCCTGATTTTCTTTCATTTTTAACACTGCTTCTTTAGAGTCGATAAGGGTGCCTCCAAATTTCCCACGAATATTACGTACTAATTTGTCAAAATATTTATTTCGAAGTTTTTTATAGATCCCAAAACCATGAAAATCAATATATTTATTCATAATCAATAGCCACTCATAGCTTGAATAATGAGCACATATAAGGATAATACTTTTCTTTTTCGCTTCCATTTCCAGAACCAGTTCGATATTATCTATTTTAAAACGTTTTTCCATTTCTTTTTCAGATATGGTTATTGTTTTAATTACTTCCAGAAAACCATCACAAAAATGATGATAGAATTTTTTTTCAATTACTTTGCGCTCTGCTTCAGAAAGATGGGGAAGTGCAATAAGAAGGTTTTCCCGAACTGTTTTTTTTCTGTATCCAATAATCTGATACAGAATAAAGTAAACAAAATCAGATAAAAGATAGAGTAGTCTGAATGGCAGGATAGAAATACACCATAAAAGGGGGTATACTAGTAGATAAGCAAGTAACTGCATGTAATAATTTCTGGCAAAGATAGTTTATTCTGTAACATAATTATTTTTTATTAACATGTTTTCACTAAAATAACTCGAAATACAAAGCATTATCCTAAATTTACATTTTTTAAAATCGATTTGATATGTTGGATATGAATATTGCTTTGCTGGGAATTATTGTTGTGAATGCATTGGTCAGCTTTAAGGGATTTAATGATATTTCTTTTTTTAGAAAATATGAATTTAATATTGGAGGTGTTCGTGCCGGAGAACAGATCAGAATAGTGTCTTCTGCTTTTTTACACGTGGATATTATGCATCTTGCATTTAATATGCTTACCCTGTATTTCTTTGCACCAATTGTAATTCAGTATTTGGGAACTTTTTCTTTTCTGATTATTTATTTTGGAAGTTTAATTTTTGGAAATCTACTCACTTTGCTTTTTCATAAAGAAGATTATGGTTACAGAGCGGTAGGAGCTTCCGGAGCAGTAACCGGTATTTTATATTCTGCTATACTGTTACAGCCGGATATGAACCTGTTTTTATTTTTTATCCCGATTCCAATTCCTGCTTATCTTTTTGGTATTGCTTATTTGTTATATTCTATTTACGGAATGAAGGCTAAGAATGATAACATTGGACATACAGCTCATTTTGGAGGAGCGATCGGAGGTTATGCTATTACACTGATTAAAGAACCCCAAATGTTTACTGAGAACACTTTTATGGTGGTGATACTGGCAGTTCCGATTGTATTACTCTTTATACTGGCTAAAATGGGGAAATTATAAAAATATAGTCGAAAGTCTGAATGTTGTAAAGAATCAGATATTCAAAATAGAAAGGTTCTGATATATTAATTAAGTATCAGAACCTTTTTATATTATTATTTTTGAACTTTAATATCGGCTGTAATACGTGGATCACCTCCTAGCGGATCACTTTTCTTTAGTTTGATTATACCTTTTTTTCCTGCTGCATTTTCAAATAATACAAAGGCTGGTACTATACCTGTACCAAAAGTATCATTATCATTTATAATAGTTAAACTATCTAATTCGGAACCAGTTTTAATATTATTAAAAAGGTTTTCCGTAGCTTCATTATTAGAGAATTGAACTATTGTAGGTGTTGCTCCTTCTATGCCCGTTCCTCCTTCCTTAATTTCATTTGTTGGACTGGTAAAGAAAAAGGATGCAGTACTATAACTATAAAAAACTAAATCTATTTTAGCTATATTACTTGCGTTAATTTCAGACTCTTTAAATGATTTTCCTAATTCTGTTGAGAAAAAACGACCTGTGTCAAATCCTTCAGTTAGATTTATGGAAAAAGTGATATCATCAAAGGTTTTTAAAGTAGTAACAGGATCTATTATTTCAATATTATCATCATCACTTGAACAAGAAATAAAGAATATAGGGAATAGAAATAATGTAAGTAATGTTTTTTTCATTTTATTTAAAAAATTAAATTATTTATAATCAGCGACAAACATAACTTAAATATTTATTTATATGTAAGAAAAAGTTTAATTGTTTTACTGTTAAAACACATAATAAACTGATAAACAGTTTTTTGTGGTTGATAAAAGTATATTTTTGAATACATTGGTTTATGCCTTTTTTGATAAAATTAAATCGGTTTAAAAGTAAGGATATCGTAAATATTTTTTTCCGAATACTGTAAACTGTATACCTTAACATCTTGATTCTTGTCTCTTTCTTCTTTTTTCTAAAATTCAGATAATTCTAAATTTAGTATCTTTGCGCAAACTTTTTATAGAAAATGACGACTTCAGGAAGAATCGAGCTGATGGCTCCGGCGGGAAATTTTGAATCATTACAAGCAGCTCTGGATAATGGGGCTGATTCAATATATTTTGGTGTAGAGCAGCTGAATATGCGTGCTCGCGCTACGGTTAATTTTACAATGGATGATCTGCCGGAAATAGGACGCAGATGTCAGGAAAAGAATGTACGTACTTATCTTACTTTAAATACGATTATTTATGATCACGATCTTTCGGTCGTAAAAACACTTTTAACAAAAGCGAAAGAAGCTAATATGACAGCGGTGATTGCTTCTGATCAGGCGGTAATTGCTTCGGCAAGAGCTTTAGGAATTGAAGTACATATTTCGACGCAATTGAATGTGACGAATGTTGAAACGGTGAAATTTTACAGTCTTTTTGCGGATACTATGGTCTTGTCAAGAGAGCTGAGTTTACGTCAGGTAAAAAAGATCACAGAACAAATAGAAAAGGAACAGATTAAAGGACCTTCCGGAAATTTGGTTGAGATTGAGATATTTGGACATGGTGCTTTATGTATGGCGGTTTCAGGAAAATGTTATCTGAGTCTGCATTCGCATAATTCATCTGCTAACAGGGGCGCTTGTAAGCAGAATTGCAGAAAGAAATATACCGTGATCGATCAGGAATCAGGGTTTGAGATTGAGATTGATAATGAATATATGATGTCTCCTAAGGATCTTTGTACTATTGATTTTTTAGATCAGGTGATTGATGCTGGGGTTCAGGTATTAAAGATTGAAGGAAGAGGAAGAGCTCCGGAATATGTTGCTACTGTTATTAAAACGTACCGTGAGGCGATTGATGCTTATTATGAAGGGACTTTCACGGAAGAGAATGTAACGAAATGGATGATGGCTCTGGAAACGGTTTATAACCGTGGTTTCTGGTCGGGATATTATTTAGGACAGAAATTAGGGGAGTGGAGTGATAACCCGGGTTCTAATGCTACTCAGAAAAAAGTATATATCGGAAAAGGAACACATTATTTTCCTAAGCCGAGCATTGCTGAATTCAAGATTGAGGCGTATGATGTGAGGAAAGGGGATAAGATTCTTATTACAGGTCCTAGTACCGGAGCGCAGGAAATGGTAATTGATGAAATGTATGTAAACGATGCTGTTTCGGATAAAGCGACAAAAGGAGATAGTTGTACTATAAAAGTGCCTTTCAGAATTCGTATGTCTGACAAGGTCTATAAAATTGTTGAGGCTTAATGGTTATTGTAACATTACAGAGAGATAAATGTATTGGCTGTAATTATTGTGTGGAAGTCGCACCGGCTCAGTTTCAGATGTCTAAAAAGGATGGAAAAACGGTTTTATTAAAATCGCAGGATACAAAGGGATTTCATACTCTGAAATCACATGATTATACTATTGTGGAGAGTTGCGAACTGGCAGCTAAGATTTGTCCGGTACATATTATAACGGTAAAAGAGGTTTGATTCTGGCTTAAAGTTGAAAACAGTAGAGATGCAATAAAAAAAACGGTAACAATTGTAAATTGTTACCGTTTTGTGGGGAGAGCAGGATTCGAACCTGCGAAGGTTTCCCAGCAGATTTACAGTCTGCCCTCGTTGGCCGCTTGAGTATCTCCCCAATGCTTGAATTCTTTAAACCTTTTCGCTTAACGAGGTTGCAAATATAAGACTGTTTTTTTACTAAACAAATCTTTTTTTTGATATTTTGTAATCTTTTTTTTAATTGATTGGTAGTGAATAAAATATAAAAATCTCCACAGAGGGAGATTTTTTATACAGAATAAGTTCAGACTATTTTTCATCTAATAATTCTTTTATTTTCATTCTTAATTCACCGCCTAGCAGGTCTGTAGCTACAATTGTACCGTTAGCATCCAGAATAAAAGTCTGAGGGATAGAATGCACATTATACTGAATAGCAATAGGATCTTCCCAGTGTTTCAGGTTCGATATCTGAGTCCACGCCAGTTTATCTTTAATAATATGCTTTTTCCATTCTTTTTTCTGATCTTTTTTGTCTAAAGCGACTCCAATGATGTTTAATCCTTTGCTGTGATAATCATTATAAATTGCAACGATACTCGGATTCTCTGCAGCACATGAACTACACCATGATGCCCAGAAATGAATAATGGTTACTTTTCCTAATGATTCTTTAAGAGAAACTATATTTCCTTTGGGATCAGGAGCAGAGAAATTGGGAGCGGTTGCTCCAATTCCAACATTGGTCAAGCTCTTTAATTTTTCTTGTATTTCTTTTCCCTGTTTTGTGTTTTTCAAGGTAGGAGAAAGAGTATTATAATTCTTCTCGATAGCATTACTATTTACACTTGGCTGATTTACAGCATTATGCAGTAACAGAACAGTGATAAATGAATCAGGATGCGTTGCTGTGTAATCTTCAATATAACTGGTGAATTCTTCCTGAAATACAGAATATTCTTCTTGTAATCCGGCGATAGTAGCAGCATCATTATTTTCCTGAGCAGCTTTCATTTTAGCTTCATTTTCCTGTTGGAAAGTATACATTTTATTTTGTAGTTTTCCGCTTATATTATTGAACTCGTTTAGCTGTTCATTATTATAGGTTCCGGAAATTTTACTAGTAAAAAGACTGTCTTTGTATGCTGTAACATTGATATTTCCTTTTTCCAGAATGAACGGTATTTTCCCTTCCAGAGTTGCAACAGAAATTAGATAAAAATCGGGTTCTGTGGCAGTACCTTTAAATTGAAATTTACCATCTTTGATTTGCGTACTGTCAATAATTTTGAGTTCTCCTGTCTCATCCAACTTTTCCAGATATGCTTTTCCGCTTTCAAAGTTATTGATGGCTCCTGTAATGATAAAACCATCGGTTATTGCTTTAAATGAAAACAAACCAATAGAAATTAAAAGAACCGTTATAATTTTTTTCATGAAATATATAATTATTACACTATAATCAGAGGTATTATACTCCTAATAGTTCTTTTATTTTTGCTTTTAATTCTTCACCTCTCAAATCTCTGGCAACAATTGTGCCTGTAGCATCCAGAATAAACATCTGAGGGATTCCTTTTACATTATATTGGGTAGCGATAGGGTCTTGCCAGAATTTCAGATTTGATACCTGAGTCCATGTTAATTTATCATCAGAAATAGCTTTTTTCCATTTATCTGCATCGCCTTCTTTATCAAGAGATACTCCGATAATATTTAAACCTTTATCATGAAATTCATTATAAAGAGCTACTATATTTGGATTTTCTCTTCTGCACGGAGCACACCATGATGCCCAGAAATCGATAATTGTAATTTTGCCTAAAGATTCTTTTAAAGAAACTATTTTCCCTTCAGGGTTAGGAGCAGAGAAATCCGGAGCTATACTTCCAATCTCTACACTGGTGATTTTTTTCAGTGTTTCGGCAATTTCTTTACCTTCTTTAGTGTTTTTCAGATCAGAAGAAAGGGAGTTAAAATCTTTCTCTATTTTTTTCATGTTAGCACTTGGTTGCGTTAGAGCTCCCTGGATCAATAGTACAGAAATGAAAGAATTAGGGTGTGTTTCCATATAGGTTTCAGCCTGATTTTGTAATTCGTTCTGTAATTCAGTATATTTTTCCTGTAATTCAATAATAACGGCAGTATCATTACTTTGCTGAGCAACCTGCATTTTAGCATTGTTTTCACTCTGGAAAGCCATCATTTTATTCTGGATTTTTTTCCCTGCAGTATTAAATTCAACTAACTGTTCGTTGTTATATGTTCCGGAAATTTTGCTTGCAAAAACGCTGTCTTTATAAATTACTACGTTGATTTCTCCTTTTTCAAGAATGAAAGGTACTTTACCGTTGATAGATTCTACTTGAAGTAAGTGAAATTCCGGAGCTGTAGATGTACCTTTGAAAGTGAATTTTCCTCCTTCTACTTTTACAGTATCAACAGGAGTTAATCCTAATTCTCCTTGTTTTTCAAGAATGATCATTTTTCCGTTTTCGACACCGTCGACTGTACCTGAAATAATATATTCGTTTTCAGATACTTTATTACAAGATAACAGAACAGTTGTAATACAAGTTAATAATAGAAGTTTTTTCATTTTGTAATTTAATTTTTATGAATTAATAGCGTAAAAGTATTTAAAAATGAATCAGTATAATAATTTTAAATTCTAATATTTTGTTATTATTTTAATTTATCTGCTATTGTGTCTGATAAATAAAATTAGATATTTTCAGGTCTGTTTTTTTTATACCATTGATTCCTTCTTCTATATTAATAAAATTATGATATCCTCTTGATTTTAAGATAGATCCCATAATAACGGAACGATACCCTCCTGCACAGTGTAAGTAGAAATCTTCTTCTTTAGGAATCTCGTTTAAATGATTATTGATATAGTCCAGTGGAATATTTACTGCATTTTCAATATGTTCTGCTTTATACTCAGATAGTTTTCTGGAATCTATAATAGTTCTTTTGTTTTCTTTTAGTTCTTTTACAAATTGTTGAGGGGAGATAGACTCCATACTGTCAGTTTCAAGGCCTGCTGTTTCCCATGCTTTGATTCCTCCTTTAAGATACCCTAATGTTTTATCAAAACCAACTCTTGATAATCGGGTAATGGTTTCTTCTTCTCGACCTTCGGGCGTAACGAGTAATAAAGGTTGTGTTGTATCCATAATCAGAGCGCCTACCCATGGAGCAAAATTACCGTTGATTCCTATGAATATAGAGCCCGGAATATGTGATTTTACAAAGTCTGCCTCATTTCTTACATCAAGAATCAGTGCTTCGGATTGTGTTGCAACGGCTTTGAATTCTGCCGGATTTAATGGTTTTGAAGCTCTGTTAATAATAGTATCTAAACTGTCATATCCTTGAATGTTCATCAATACGTTTTGAGGGAAATAAGCAGGAGGGGTAGCTAATCCGTCTAATAATTCAGTAACAAACTCTTCTCTTGTCATATTTGCTCTCAGAGCATAGTTTGTTTTTTTCTGATTTCCGAGCGTATCTGTAGTTTCTTTGCTCATGTTCTTTCCACAGGCACTTCCAGCACCGTGATTTGGATAAACAATCAGTTCATCTGAAAGTGGCATTATTTTTTCACGAAGTGAATCGAATAGAAGGGAGGCTAATTTTTCTTGTGTCAGTTCTGCTTTTATTTCCTGAGCCAAATCGGGACGACCTACATCACCTATAAACAGAGTGTCACCTGTAATAATACCATGCTGTTTACCGTTTTCATCAGTAAGCAGGTAAGAGGTACTTTCCATTGTGTGACCTGGTGTGTGAATTGCTTTTACAGTATAATTACCAACTTTAAATTCCTGATTATCCTGAGCTACAATGGCTTCAAAATTAGGAGTCGCTGTTGGTCCGTATACGATTTGTGCATTGGTTTTTTTTGCAAGATCCAGATGTCCTGAAACAAAATCAGCATGGAAATGCGTTTCAAAAATATATTTTATTCTGGCATTATCTTTAACAGCTCTGTCAATATAAGGCTGTACTTCTCGAAGTGGATCAAAAATAGCAACTTCTCCGTTATTTTCTAAATAATAAGCAGCATGTGCAATGCACCCTGTGTAAATTTGTTCTATTTTCATCTTCAATGTGTTTAAATATTGTTCTGTAATTCGTTTAATATAATAGTTCTTTGGTCAATATACCGACCGCAATAATAAGTACAAAATAGCCAAATCCTTTTTTTAAAACGGATTCGTTGATATATTGGTTAAAAAAATTTCCTGTAAAGATACCGAAAATTGATATAGTTGTAAAGATCAGTAAAAATTTCCAGTCAATGTTCATGTGTTCTATATCTCCGAGAAAGCCGATAAGAGAATTAATGGAGATAATAAATAATGAGGTACCTATTGCTTTTTTCATTGGAAGTCTGATAATAAATACTAAAGCAGGAATCATTAGAAACCCTCCTCCGGCACCTATTAATCCTTTAATTATTCCTATAATGAAAATTTGTATAGTGATTATTGGGTAGTTAATTTTTGTTTCTTTGCTTTCTTCTTCTTTTTTTCTGATCATTGAAACAGAGGATAATAACATAAAAAAAGCAAATAGAATCATTAAAAAGGTATTCTTGGTAAGTGTAAAAGTACCTATCTGAAAAAATATTTCGGGAAGATGAGGGATTACAAATCTTCGGGTTAAAAATATGGCTATTAAAGAAGGAATGGCAAAGAATATTCCGATTCTTATTGATACATAATTTTTAAAATAGTTCTGAACGGTACCGAAAACAGAGGTTGCCCCTACAATAAAAAGGGAATAAGCAGTCGCTGTAACCGGGTTTAAATGGAGCAGATATACTAATATAGGCACGGTTAATATTGAGCCGCCACTACCTGTTAACCCTAAAACAACACCCATTAAGAACGCCCCTGAATATCCTAAAAGATCCCTCATTATTATAAAATTAAAAGTTCGATTTTATTTCTCTGAAGTCTGATTTTTCCCTTGTTTTCCAGAATTTTCAGTAATCTGGAGATAACAACTCTAGAGGTATGCAGCTCATAGGCTATTTCCTGATGCGTAATGTTGATTTCTGATGAATTGATGGCCTTTGCTTTATCGATAAGGTATTTGGATAGTCTTTCATCCATATTCATAAAAGCCAGTGTATCTATGGCGTCCAGCATTTCCATTAATCGGTTATTGTAACTGCTCAGAATAAAATTGCGCCAAGATTTAAATTTCATAAGCCATTCTTCCATTTTTTCTACCGGGATCATTACCATTGTACCATCTGTTTCAGCAACTGCCGTGATTTTGCTTTTAGATTGTCCTATGCAACAGGTAAGGGACATGGCGCAGGTATCTCCTTTTCCAATAAAATAAAGCAAGAATTCATCTCCCTGTTCATCTTCACGCATTATTTTAACAGCTCCTTCAGTAAGTAAGGGCATCTTGATAATGGATTCACCTATTTCTATTAAATAATCATTTTCTTTGAACTGCTTTAATACAGCAATTTTAATGATCTCATCAATTAAAGCGCCTTCAAATAAATAACCATATGCTTGTGTAAGGGTATCTTTCATCTTTTTAGTTTTTATAACTTCTATCTTTATTAAGGAACAGATTATTGCTGTATTTTATTATATAAAATATAATTATTAACTCAGTGTAAGGGAATTAATTATTAAAATTTCACCTTGATACAAATTTAATTTATTCCTACTGAACTAAAAGTAACATTAGTTACAGATTTTTAGATGAGAAATGTAAAACGTTTTTTGTGAAAAGTAAAATGAGAAGAGAAGGATGTAAGAGTGAAATAATGTAAAGTAAAAGCCACAGAATTTGGTTTTCTCTGTGGCTTAATTTTTTTATTTTTTTAAAGAAGCTATATCGATCACAAAACGGTATCGTACATCACTTTTAAGCATTCTTTCATAAGCAGTATTAATGTCCTGTATTTTAATGATCTCTATTTCAGAAACGATATTATGTTTTCCACAGAAATCAAGCATTTCCTGAGTTTCGGCAATACCTCCAATCGCTGAACCGGCTACAGATTTTCTTCCCAGAATCATCGGTACGGAGTTTAACATTGGATCTAGATCCCCTAAGTATCCTACCAAAACCAGCGTTCCGTTAATACTTAATGTTGAAACATATGGATTTACATCATGAACGTAAGGAATAGTGTCGATAATCAGATCAAATTTACTTTGTACTGATTTCATTTGTTCTGCATCAGTAGAAATTACTACTTCATCTGCACCAAGATCTTTTGCATCTTGAGTTTTGCCCGGTGTTCTTGAAAATAAAGTAACTTCTGCGCCTAAACCTTTGGCAAGTTTAATTGCCATATGTCCCAAACCTCCGAGACCTATAACGGCAACTTTGCTGTTTTTTCCTACGTTCCAGTGTTTTAATGGAGACCAGGTAGTAATCCCAGCACATAATAATGGGGCAACGGCAGCAAGATCCAGATTTTCAGGTACTTTAAGTACAAAATGTTCATTAACTACAACTTTTTCTGAATAGCCGCCATAAGTTTGTATTCCTAAATGTTTGTCAGGGGAATTATAGGTTCCTGTAAATCCATTGAGGCAGTATTGCTCCAGGTCTTGTTTACAGCTACTGCATTCTCTGCAGGAATCTACAAGACATCCTACTGCTGCCAGATCTCCTACTTTTAGCTTTGTTACTTTATTTCCTACTTTGGTTATTCTTCCTACAATTTCATGTCCGGGAACTACAGGATAAATACTTCCGCCCCAGTCGTTACGAGCGGTATGCAGATCGGAATGACAGACACCGCAATACAATATTTCAATTTCGATATCGTTTGGTGTTACTTCTCTGCGTTCAATGTTCATTTCTTTTAAAGGTGCATCATTGGCTATTGTGCCGAATGCCTTTGTGTTTTTTGTTTCCATAATTATTTATTTTAAAAATTTAATTTTTTACTCAGGTATTTTTTCTATAAGGCTTAAATAGAATGGTTTAGTCAAAATCACTATCAGAGGAAATTTCTTTCCATGTTTCAAATTCTGCATAACGGTCTTTATAATATTGGGAAATAGTCCCTACAGCTGCTTTTCCGACAAGTAAACGTAAAGGTGGGTGTTCAGCATTTAATGCAATCATTAAAGCTTTGGCAAGTTTTGCAGGATTTCCTGATTGTTTATGATCCATACCCGTGAAAACCGTATGCATATTCTCACGGTAATCATCATAAGCTTCTATTTGGGTATCCGGTAGTTTCATTGAGCTGTTTTCATTGCTGAAGTCTGTACGGAAAGCACCCGGTTCAATGATCATAAATTGGATACCGAAAGGCTTAAGGTCACTACTCATTCCTTCGCTCCAACCTTCTAAAGCAAATTTAGAAGCACTGTAAACAGAACCGCCACCTACAGACCGGATACCTGATGTGGAACTTATCACAACGATTGTACCTTTTTTCTGTTTGCGCATGACAGGTAATACTGCACGGGTAATTTTCATCGTTCCGAATACATTGGTTTCTATTTGCTGACGAATAAGATTTTCAGACATTTCTTCAAAATATCCAAGTAATCCGTATCCTGCATTATTGACCAGTACATCAATAGATCCGAAATGTTCCAAAGCAGATTGTACCGCGGATACTATTTGATCGTCATTTGTAATATCAAGTTGGCTAATAAGCAGATTGGGTGAAGTTCCTAGTGTTTTTTCTGCATCTTCGATGTTTCTTGCTGTGGCAATTACTTTATAACCTTTGTCCAGAGCTTCTTTTACAATCGCAGCACCAATTCCTTTATTACCACCTGTAATGAACCAGACTTGTTGCTTATTTTGTTCAGATCTATTCATAGCTTTATCTTTTATTATTTGATATTACAAAGATACAGTCATAAACAGCGATGTGTTTTTCTGTAAAGCTCAAAAATTATTTGTTGCTCAGCTCAAATATATTTGGTTAGGTGAATAACCGAATTCTTTTTTAAATGCAGATGAAAAATGGGAAAGGTTTTTAAATCCTACTTCAAGATATACATCTGATACTTTTTTCTGTTCGTTACGGATTTTTTCGTGGGCAACTTTAAGTCGTTTTTTAATCAACCATTTTTGCGGAGATAAAGTGCTTATTTTATTGAAATCTCTTTTGAACGAAGCCAGACTTCGTCCGGTAAAGTGGGCTATATCCTCTATAGTAAGATCATACATATAGTTTTCACGCATAAAATCTAATATGTCGATTTTCCATGGTTCGGTAAAATCAAAAAGGATAGGATAGAATTTCTTATCTATGTTTAATAAAGAATATATACCTTCTTGTAATTTGAGATACATAAGCCGATCGGCAGGTTGTACTGATGAATCAAAATAAGGTATCATAGATTGGAACAGACTTGTTATATCTGGTGTTTGTGGTAGTTTTACAACACTGGATAAATCTTTCGTTTTTTCTTTCGGAAGTTGTTTTTTATCAATAGTCTGATAAAATTCGCGTAAAAAGGCACGATTAAAGATCATAAAAATACCGCTGAACTGTTCATCTCCTTTAGGCTGTTTTATCATATTAATACGATTGTCTCTTCGTACAAAAATACACTCTCCGGCACTGATAACTATTTTTTTATTTCCTTCTTCAACTACAAATTGTCCTGAATATACGTATACTAATGTATGATTTCGTACCATTTTTGTACAGGTTCTGCCATCATTAAACAGGTAACTGAAGAAGATATTGGAATAACTAAATGTTAATGATTCATTATGTTCAAAATCCATAGTTTGCTTTTTAAAAATTTCATCCTGCCTTTCAGGTACTCCTCCGCAGGGGGGAAGTTTTATTGTCATTTCACTTTTTACAGAAAATATTTTACTTCTCACAGATCAGATTTCACTCTTGTATTGCTTTTTTCAGTTCTTCAATAAAATAAGGCTTTTTGTTTCTTTTATCGAATGTTTCTGCCAGTGTTTTTGCCTGATGGTAATAATAAGCAAACAGCTCTTGGGTATTGTATGTGTTATCGGTTCTGTACCAAGGTAATTCTGATGATACCTGTAGGGTTTGGGTAGTTTTATTTTTTAATAAAGGTAGTACATTTATTGAAAAAGAAAGACGGATTTGATCTTCACTATTCAGATTCCAGACAGCATATTTTTCAAAATAATACCATGCCTTTTTAGAATCATATTTTGTAACATACCGGATCATCATTGAAATAAGAGAGATCATGGAGGTATATCCTGCTTCTTCTGATTTAGCTAGTTCTTTTTCTGCTTTATTAAAGAATTCTGCTGCTTTTTTTCTGTTTCCAAATTCTTCAAAAAAAAGCATACTCAGACAATAGGTATTAAAAGGCATATGTGCACAGGTCAGTTTTCCGGAATAGAGTTCTTTTCCCACCGCAAGGGCTTCATCAAGATTACCGGAACGTAGCTGTAATTCAACAAGATCGTCAAGTTCACAGGCTTTACAATCGGACATATCATCATGTTCTTCTTTTTCCCGGAGATCCAGATATTTAGTAGCTGTTTCCAGGTCATTCATGGTCATCGCCCAGTTGGCATAACGACTGTAGTAAGGACGACTACTGAAACCGTTACGTTGCAGACGTGTTTTAAAATCTTCTTGTATTGCATGAATCTGTTTTAGTGTTAGATCGGCATTAGAGAATGAGGAACCTACCATCCATTTGTATTCCCACATAAAATCTTCTTCATTGAAAAGTTCCGGGTTATTGTCATACGTGTCTAAAATCCAAGAGAAAGCGGGGAAACTTTCAATACATTTTGAAGTATTTCTTTCTTCTCCAATCAGTTCCAGACGTAGATCAAATCCCCAGTCAATATCCTGATGTGTATCTGCAATATTAATGGCTTCTTTCAATAAATTGATTTTATCCGGTGAGGAAGATACTTCTCTTTTTTTAAGTAATAGTTTCTGGATTTTAAGATTATGGTTCATAACAGAGACTGTTTATTTTTATAAATTTAATTTATCGGTAAAGTTGGTAATTCCCATTAACAGCATTTGTTGTAGTGAATCATTAAAAAGTGCCATTTCAGCTTTATTCAGAGGATAACCACCTAACATAAGTGCCTGTACATACATGATATGTATAATGGCATCAAATAAGTAAGGTTCTTTAAGATCGATCAGATTTTCTACTAATTCATTGTCTTTATTAAAACAAAGCGTAGGAATGTTTTCATCTGCTTTTTTTATCAGGTTTTTAAGTGTCGGAGCAAACGGATTTCCAGAATTAGAAAGGTTCTGTAAGTTTTTATTACTGAGAGCCTGATCGTTTGCAACATAGATTACCGGGGTATCGGAAGGAGAAAAGTGCTTGAGCTGTGTTTTACAGAAATGTTTTTTCAGGACTCTGTCGGCTTTTGCTTCAAATTCACTATAACGATCTTCTTTTTTCACATCTGTAAAATTATTCAGAATGTCTTTTGGTGAAATCTTTTCAATACTGAGATCGGGATAGACTGTTTTTATTTTTCGAATCAAATCCAGTTCAAAACTGTAAGCAGCATTAATGATTGTTTTTCCCTGAGAACCTGCAATACGCCGAATCTGTCTGAAATCATCCAGGGAAGCCGTATAATGAATTTCCTCATTATAGGTTGAAATAGATTTAAAGGAGATTAATCCTTTATTGGTTTCGAAAGGAATATAATCAATGAACAGTTTTAGTAATTCAGAATCTTCGGTTGCTATTGACTTGATATATAAGTGATGGATATCAATTATACGGATTAGTGTTCTGGTGTCGGTTACTGCCAGATAACGGAGATATTCTTTGAAAGAATGACTTAGTTCTTTTTTTGCGTCGTTCAGAGTACTGTTGTTCATCAGGGCTTCTCGTGAAGCGGTAGGTCTTAGTTCGTTTGTATTTACGATCACTTTCATGAATGAACTCCATTCTGGTAACAGATTATTTGCGTGTTCGCAGAGAAACATTCGTTTTAGATAAACGCGATGTTCTTTTGTACCGCTAAATTGTACTTTATAAGGCATAATAAAGGCAACTCCGTCAATTTCTCCTGTTTTTGAGTGAATGTGGAATGCATCCAGAAAGGAAATATTAAAGGTTTCTTTTCCATATTCCAGTAGTTCTTCTTTTGTACTTTTGGGAGACAGCCATACGGGGGTTCCGCTTACTATTGTTTCTGTTTCTTCTTCGGTAATTAGGTTAATGGTTATTGGTAACGCACTTCCAAAATGTAGGATATTCTTTTTCAGTTCTTCTTTTCTGAAAAGAGACTGCCATTCTTTTTTAGGTTTTAAAATAATACGGGAACCGACTTTTTCCAGTGGTTGCTCCATTATTTCAACATTATAGGTTCCGTCTGATTTTCCTAACCAACGAACACTGGTGTCCTTTAATAGAGAGCGTGTTTCTACAATGATTTCATTACTGACTACAAGACAGGAGAGAAGTCCGATACCGAATTTCCCGATATAATCCTTTTCAAAGAAGTTATCTCTTTTAGAGCTCTGACCAATAACGGATAGAAATTCATGAACATCGTTTTCAGACAGCCCAATACCGTTATCTTCAAAAATAACAGTGGTTTCCGGGATATCCTGAATGTAAATATTTAAAGCTCCTATATGTGCTTCATTAATTGTTTTTCGTTCTGTAACAGCATCTGTTCCGTTTTGAAGTAATTCACGAACAAAAACATTCGGAGCACTGTAGATGTGTTCAGATAATAGTTCGATCATTCCTTTAAGGTTGACCTGAAACAGGTATTGATTGTTTTCTTCTGACATAGTTTTCTTTTTTGACCTTGTGCCGATCTTAATAGTATTTTTATCTTTTTCTGTTTCTGCGACCGGTTATTTTTTGCGCTTGTTCATTTCCGTTTTCGGCCGCTTTTTCATACCAGTATAAGGCTTTGATTTCATTTTCATCTACTCCGTTTCCTGAAAGATAGCAGTTTCCTAATTCGAACTGGGCATAATGATATTCATTTTCGGCTGCCTGTATTAAATAATCTACTCCTTTTTCTTTATTTATGGAAACACCTTCTCCTGTTAGTAGCAGCATTCCGGCTTCATATTGAGCATTGGTGTAGTTTTCTTCTGCTGCCGACAGGAACCAGTTATAGGCTTCCTGAAGATTTTTTGATGTGCCTATTTCATATTTATAACAGAGTCCGAGTCGGTATTTTGCTGCAATATAGTTTTTATCTGCTGCTACCCGATATAGTTTAAAGGCTTCTGTTTCATTCTCTTCTGTTCCAAATCCCAATTCATAACATATCCCGATCCCTTCAGAAATAAAGTCATGTTTTTTTGCAAAATCATAGTATTCAAACGCTTTATCGTATTCCGCTTCTTCTCCATAACCGTACAGATAATAATCGCCTAGGCTCAATGCTGCCAGGGCAGAGTTATTCTGATAGGCTTTAGTATACCATTCAAAGGCTTTTTTTAGATCACGTTCAGCTAGTCCGTATTGATGGTAGGTTCCCATTTTGTACTGTGCATAGGGAACATTATTTTCGGCGGGAATGACCATATAGGCGGTTATTTTTTCGGTATCATAAGGTAGTTCGTCATAATTATATTCGTGAGATAATGCCATTTCTACATAGGAGTTGAGGTTCTGATATTCTACTCCTTTCTGAAAGTACTCTATTGCCAGTTGTGGATTTTCGGGAATCCCGATTCCATATTTATAGTAACGACCCATATTATAAATGGATTCCGGGTCTTCTAGATCGGCTCCTTTTTTATAATTTTCAAGTGCTTTTTCTAAATCTTCTGCGCCAATTAAACCATATTCATAAAAACTTCCCAGTTTATAATAGGCATAAGGATAGTTGTTTTGGGCTGCTTGTGTAAGGAGTTCAAAGGCTTTCTGATAATCCTGTTCTGTACCGAACCCTTCTTCGTAACAAAAAGCCAGTTTTACCCGGGCATAATCGGAATTCAGTTCGATTGCTTTAGTGAACATTTCGATTGCTTTTTTAGCATCAGGTTCTCCTAATATGCCAACAGAGTTATAATGTCCCACCATTTCATAACCATAAACATGTCCTTTTTCTGCTGCTTTCAGATAATATTTGTAGGCTTTTTCATAATTTATTTCTTCGTTAAATTCTCCGTTTTGATAGGCAAGACCAAGACGATAGGAGGCATAAGTGTTTCCTAGATCCATTGCTTTTTTCAGCAGTTCTTTTGCCTGAACAGGGTCTTTATCCAGAGCGATACCTTCCAGCAGAATCTCTGCTTTTTCCAGTAGAGCAGGATGGTAATTATCTTCTACTGCCATTTCGAGATATTCGAGTCTGAGAGCGGGGTCTTTATATTTTTCGTTGTAGCTGTATAGCATGGACAGGCTTAATGCGGCTGCTTCTGAATAATAGAGGGCTGCCCGCTGATACCATTTAAAGGCTTTGTCTTCTGACTCTTTATCACTGGTAGTATACTGGTAATAATCACCTAAAAAGTTAGCAGCATTTGGTATTCGGTAGGAATAGGCTTCTTTTAATAATTGTATTCCTCTTTCTATGTCTGTGTATTCTGTATTTTCTCTTAGCAGTAATGTTCCCAGAATAAAAATAGAATTATGAATATCTGCTGCAACACCTTGTTCCAGCATTTCTACTGTTTTCAGAATATCATTTTCTCTTCTCAGATAATATTCTGCCCAGATTGGCCATACTTTGGTTTTATCTTCTGTTTCTGTATCATATTTTCTGATCTTTTCAAAAAGTTCTTCTTTGTTTTCAACTATTTGAATATCAATGTATAATAGTAATTCGCGGGCGTAATCATAATTATGTTTTTCAGATTCGACCAGTAGTTGTTTTCCTTTTTCCTGATCTTGTTCGACTAAGTAGCCATAATAGAGATGGTATCCGTATAATCCCATTGAAACTCCGTCACCGACCTGGATTCCTTTCTGAAAGGTTTCAATAGCATATTTTATATTTCTGTATGGACGTCTGGCATTAAGATATAGATCTGCAAGCTCTGCCCAGGCTTCGATATAACCTGTTTCAATGACTTTCAGACTGATTTCTTTGTTTTTTTCAAACCAGAAAAGATACTCATTATCATTAAGATTCATTGCCATATGATAGTCTCTGTTCTTACTGTGAAGTTCTTTAAATAATTTTTGTGCGGGAATACCAAAAGCAGTATTTTTTAAAGATACTTCACATAATGATAAACCATCGATCCATTTTACGGGAGAATAGTCATTTGTGGTCAAAAATGCTACTATTTCTTCTGTAAGTGCATCTTTATTGGCATTTTTATTTTTTAAAAGGGCATTGTAAACCTGCTTCAAGCTCATATAGTAATTTTTTTAAATTATTGATTTTATTCAATAATAAATAGTCAGACTTGTTAGGATTATGTCTGTATTCTAAGAAAAACTAAGGGGATGCTAAATATATTAAATATTTTTTTGTATTCTCTTATTCCTGAAAAAAAATTAAAAGAGGTAGAAATAAAAATTATAAAAAACCATCTTATTTGTCTGTAAATAAGATGGTTATTATTTAAAAGCTGTTTTGAATTTTAAATGGCTTCTTTTTATAGGGTTTTTAGAATAATCCTTCGGTAGACAAATATCTTTCTCCTGTATCGTAGTTAAAAGTCAGAATTCGGGCACCGGGTTTGAATTCATCACTTTTTTTCTGTATGGCTGCTAATGAAGCTCCTGAGGAGATTCCAATGAACAATCCTTCTTCTTTAGCTGCTCTTTTAGTAAAATCATAGGTTTCGTCTTTACTTACCTGAATGATACCATCTAGTAGTTCTGTTTTCATGATATTTGGAATGAAACCGGCACCAATACCCTGAAGGGGATGGGGACCCGGAGCTCCACCACTGAGTACAGGAGATAATTCGGGTTCTACAGCGTAGACTTTCAGATTGGGGAATTTCTTTTTCAGTACTTCGGCACATCCGGTAAGATGCCCGCCTGTACCAACGCCTGATATGAGATAATCTAAACCTTCCGGAAAATCTTTGATGATCTCCTGAGCGGTAGTTTCGATATGTATTTTTGTATTGGAGGGATTGTCAAACTGCATTGGTATCCATGCATCCGGTATTTCTTTTACTAATTCTTGTGCTCTTTCGATAGCTCCTTTCATGCCTTTTTCACGCGGTGTAAGAACGAATTCGGCACCATAGGCACTCATAATCTTTCTTCTTTCTACGGACATGGATTCCGGCATTACCAGAATGATCTTATACCCTTTAACGGCTGCGACCATAGCTAATCCGATTCCTGTATTTCCTGAAGTGGGTTCAATAATGGTACTGCCTTGTTTCAGAAGTCCTTTTTGTTCTGCATCGTTAATCATGGAAAGGGCAATACGATCTTTGATACTTGCTCCGGGGTTTACTTTTTCCAGTTTTACCCAGACAGAAATATCTTTATTGAATAATCGGTTAATTTTCAGATGAGGTGTATTACCTATGGTTTCTAAAATTGAATTTACTATCATAATATTTGAGAGGTTATTTAATCAATCTAGTTGATTTTTATTTTTACAGAAACAAAATTAATTAAAAATCTATAGAAGTAGTAGACTAATGCGTTCTTTATATAGTTAAGGATAATATAATTTTTAGAAGCAAGAAGCAAGAGATTTACGATATGGAAGTTTTCTCAATACTCAATACTCATTCTTTTAGATAACAAAATTAATGGGTTCATGAAGGTTGTTTTTCGTTCTTACAATCGTTTCACTTTTATGATATACTACGGAATAATCCTGAACACTTTCGGTTAAAAATACATTTCCTCCTATAACACTGTGTTTACCGATAATGGTTTCTCCACCCAGAATAGAGCATCCGGAATATAATATAACATGATCCTGAATGGTGGGGTGCCTTTTTTTGGAAGCTTTGCTTTTATCGACACTTAAAGCGCCTAGTGTAACTCCTTGATACATTTTTACAAAATTACCGATATGCGTTGTTTCTCCTACGACGATTCCTGTTCCGTGGTCGATTGAAAAGGGACAGCCGATGGTAGCAAGCGGATGGATATCAATGCCGGTTAGCTGATGGGCATATTCTGTGATCATTCTTGGTAAAAGAGCAATGTCGGATTGTGTTATTATATGTGCCAGACGATAGCAGAATATAGCATAGAAACCGGGATAAATAACTAAAACTTCTTCTAGTTTCTGCGCTGCCGGATCAGATTCCAGAATAAATTCAGCATCTTTTATAAGGGTATTTTTCAGTGGTTTTAGCTTTTTTATGAATTCACAGATAAATTTTTCTTTTTCTACTGTGCTTTCAGACAGAACAAGAAATAATATTTTTTCTATTTTAGAGATAGAATCTTTACTAAATTCTTTTGTTCCGCTCTCAGGGATGAACAGCATATTAAAGACGGTAGTAACCAATTTTTTAATTAGTTTTTTATTTGGGATGGTATGGAGCATACTTTGATACTTGATTAATAAATATTGTCCTTTCTGAATGAAAGATTTTAGTTTTACAAAGATAGATAAGTTTTTAGTCTCAGTATTCAAAAACTATCAACTAAAGAACCCACCCCCTCCGGTGGAGGGGAAATTTACATCTCACAGAAAACATTTTACGTCTCATAAAATTATCAACTAAAAAACTCCTGTTGCAGATAAAAAAGCAACAGGAGTTTATTGATATTCTATTATAATAATAAATGTCCTTTTTAAGGAATTATTACCGGTTTTTATATCATTTTATTCAGCTATACAACGGATACTAGCACCTAAATTTAGACTTGCTGATATTAACTTGGAAGTTGTGGATGTTATCTCTATTATATAAGTACCATTACTACTACTAGTGCTGCTAAAGTAATCAAGCTCTGCTCCTCTACCGTTTAGATTACCAGTACTACTGTTATAACCGTTTGCCGGTAAGAAGAGACTGGAGCCGAATTCTATGCCGGATGAAAAATTAGTAGCAGAATTGGTCCATGTACCTACTTTTTTCTGCTTGTTATTATCGATTACTCCTTGCCATTGTACCTGTGTAGGAATACGGAATCCGGGAGGGCAGGGGTCGCTTTCTTTTTTCAGGGTATCATCCCATTTAATTCTGTCGTCTGAGGTGTCCCAGCTCCCTATGATACCGTCAACAGTAGCAGCTACTTTAGCACGTCCTGCTTGGTAATAATTACCATAAATTTCCTTTTTCGGCGTAAAAGGGTCCGAATTTTCATCTGCTCCCATATTGTAACACATAAAGGTTTTCCATACTTTTGGAGCAATATAGGCACCACAAGAGTTACAGTCTTTAATAGTTGCTGTTAATTGTATTTTGTTTAGTTTTCCGTCTGCTACTTTGTAAACAGCTATGATTTTTACATTTATAGGATCAGGCAGATCAGCATTCAGTAAAGCTTTTTTATATTTTATTGCTACTGTATAGGTTGCTCCGTCAACTAAGACCGCCGGGATATTGGTTTGTACGGTATATTTTTCTATTGCCAGGTCAGGATCGTCAATTAGAAAATTCAGATTTGTATTTCCGATGCCTTTATTGGTAAAAGTGTAGGTATAGGTTTTGGTAAAATCAGCTTTTAAATGTTTACGATCGGCTAAGGTACCACATTCTATTCCGTTTTCGGTACGAGCGATGTCAAAATAGTTTTTGCCTTTTAAAGCACTGGAACCGTTATGAATAGAATTCAGATCCTCTATAATAGTAATGGTTCCTGCGGTAGCTGTTACCGGTTTTTCTGCACAATTGTTTATGGTACAGCTATACGTACCGCTATCGCTCAGTTGTCCTTTGTTAACGGTATAAGTAGATGCAGTGGCACCGGGTATTGCAACGCCATTTCGTTTCCATTGATAGGTAACAGGATTCGATTCGTCAGCGGTTACAGACATACTAAATCCAGTACCTATTAGGATTTCTCCAGGATAAATCATACTGATATTGTTAATTACAGCATCAACACAGGTAGTTATCTTTTGTGTTATGCTGTTACTTACACCACAGCCGTTTGTAGCGGTTACGCTAATGTTTACTTCTGCTTTGTTATCGGGAAATTGTATACTTACAGTAGGGGTTCCCTGTCCGTTTTGGATTATTGCTCCGCCATCTACTGTCCATTTATAAGTTGTAGGTGCAAAAGTCCCTGTAACCTGAAAGATTTTGATTTCGTTCGGTTTAATAATGCTGTGATCAGAGAGCCAGCTTAAGGTGGATAAGTCTGATAATTCTATGGCAAGAGGATTGGATAATGTACTGCTACAGCCTGCTACATCTATCGCCTTTACCTGATAGGAGCCTATTTGCGTTGTCGTTAGTGTTTGTGTTATCTCTTTCGGTAAAAGTATACCGTCTTTATACCACTGGAAGGTATTGGAGTCTCCACCTGATTCGGTTGCTGTTAATTGAGCGGCAGCTCCGTTACAGATCAGAGATGGAGTAGCTATAATAGTGGGTTTGGTAGGGGCGGTTCCTGTAAGTTTTTTGGTTTCAGACAGTTCTGCTGAACAAAAAACACCTAAATTATCTGAAACTATGCAACGTAACATAAAATCTTTCGCGGAAGGTGTGGTTATTGCTAATCGTTCTCCTTCTCCTAATAATGTTAACCCATTATACCATTTTACAGTAATACTGTTAGTATAATCGTTATAATTCTGTACTACTAATTCCAGAGCTCCTTTGTTACAAAAACCAGAGGCAGAAGTCAGTGGTTTTCCGTTTGCATAAATAACAGGGGTAGGAAGAGCCGTACTTGAAGGGTTTGAAGTAATATTTATTGTCTTGCTGAGTGCAGAACTACAGCCGCCCTCTTCTATAGATACAGACCAATTTCCTGTTTCGGTAGCGGCAATCTGGATGGGATTTCCTGTTTTATTAGTTTTAATACCATTTTTGTACCAGGTAAGTGTTCCGTTTGCAGGAATAGTATAAGCGGTAAGAGTGACTATAGAAGAGCCGCAGATCGTTCCATTATTAGAAGCAGATAAATGAATGGTATTAATTGGTGCTGTTGAGGTATTGGGAGTAATCTCTACAGGGTCTGATGCATTCTTACAGCCGATTCCTCCTACATAGACCTGATATGTTCCAACATGGGTAGCCGTAAAAGTGGTTCCTCTGTCTTGTTCCGTTTCATTAATCGTCCAGATATAAGTAGCATTCGGATCAGGATTGCTTACCTGCATATTAACTACTCCTCCTGTACATAATTTACCGTTATTATTTACTGTTATAGTGGGTTTATTTATGTTTAGATTGCATAAAGCAGTATTTCCTTTTTGAGAAAACAGGTACTCTTTATTTTCTCCATTGCAATTATTAGTAATACGAATAATGGCTGTACGTTGAAGAGCGGTAAGATTTGGTTCCATCTTTATAGTAAAGGCTCCTGTATTCATATCGACTACCTGAACAGAGGTGTAATTATTACCTGTGATTATAGCATAGGTGTAAGGTTTCTGTCCTGTACAGGGAATCTTTTCTGATGGTGTATAAGGACCGTTTTTCAGACCTTCTTTTGGAAAATTAAAATCAATGGCAGGAGTAAAAGTCATTTGTAATTCTCCTTTACAGATACTAATCCATTTTTCATTCCAGTATTCAATACACCCTGTGGTTATATTATATATAGCTAATCCTTTAGCATTCGGATCATTAATAAAGGTCGGTGTGGTAAGTACGTCCCGTTCTGTTGTTGTAAGATGCGGCATGCGTATACCTCCTTTTATTTTTACAGTCGAAACTTCTATTAATGAGTAAATATTGGGTGGGTTATTTGAGCCAACGCTGATTTGTGCGAATATTGCTATAGGCATAAATAATAGTACTGAAACGAAACAATACATTGTTTCAAAAAAGGATTTCTTCATTCTCATTTTAAATTTAAAAGGAATAACTATTTACTGAACATCAATTGTTTTTTATAATGAAATCGTCCTATTTCTTCTGATTTTATTAGTTTTTTAAATTCTGGGGCACAAAGTACATAAAAATGTTTTTATAAATGAAAAAAAAAGGAGTCATAAGGAGTCATTTTTTTATATCACGAATATGTAAATATTTGGATAACTTGATAAATTATAGGGTTTATCTGTTTTTATGGAATTTTATTACTGTAAAAATTAAAGAATTAATAAAATATAACATCTAAAAGGTTTATTTTGTACTTTGTATAATCGAATGTTTTTAAAAACAAAACACCTGTTGCTAATAAAAAGTAACAGGTGTTTAAGTATTATTGTATTACAACAGTAGCAGAAGTTCTTTCTGATAAATTACTATTTGTTTTTATACTATTATTTTATTCTTCTATACAACGGATATTATAACCATGAGATCTTATACTTTCTGTTCTGGAAGAAAACTGGTTGTTGGAATTAAACGAAAAGTTCATTACTCCATTACCGGTTTGACCAGCCCTAATTAGGCTACTGCTAATGTAATATGCTATTGATCCTCTTGAAGTAAGAGTGCCATAACTAGTATTCTTATAATAACCATTTGCTGGTAAAAAGAGACCGGAACCTATTTTTACACCAGATGAAAAGTTACCATTAGAAGAAACCCATGATCCCACTTTTGTTATAGAATTAAGAGTAGTATTTGCCAGTCCTTTTAATTGTTCTATTGTAGGAACTCGATATCCTTTAGGACAAGGATCATCTTTTGTTTTTATTGCTCCTACCCATCCAGTTATATTAGAATTGGCATTACCATACCATCTTATAATTCCAGAAGAACTAGCTGAAGGTTTATCCATCCCTGGTTGGTAATAATCCCCAGAAATTGCCTTTGTCGGTATAAAAGGGTTCAGACTTTTATCTGCACCCATATTATGACACATAAAGTTTTTCCATTCTCCGGGAGCCACATATGCTCCACAACAAACACAGTCTTTAATGGTTGCTGTCAATACTGTTTTCTTTTGTATACCGGCTGTATTATACAAGGCTATTATTTTTATATTTAAAGGTTTTGGAATAGTGGAAGTCATTAAAGATTCTTTGTACTTTATGGTTACAATATACTTTTCTCCATTAATTAATATAGTAGGAATATTAGTTTGAACTGTATAGTTTTCTACTGTTTGTGCAGGGTCAATAATTAGAAAATTCAGATTGGTATTTCCTGTACCATTATTGATAAAAGTATAAGTATAAGTTTTAGTAAGGTCAGCTTTATTAGGTATACGATCGGCTAAAGTTCCACATTCCGGTCCACCTTCTGTAAAGGCAATATCAAAACAGGTATCACCGGTTAATTTACCGGATCCATCAGTTATAGTAGCTAAATCTAGGACTAGAACCGTTCCTGCTGTTTTTGTTATCGGCTTTTGTGCACAATTGTTTATTTCACAGCTATAAGTACCGTCATTTTTTGATTGTGCGTTGTTGACTGTATAAGTGGATAAAGTGGCATCGAGTATCGGAGTGTCGTTCCGTTTCCATTGATAGGTAATAGGATTTGATCCGTCAGCGGTTACAGACATACTAAAGGTGTCACCTACTAAGACTGTTCCTTTAGTACTCATACTGATATTTCGAATTATTGCAGGAGTGCATGCAGCAGCCACTTTTACATTTTGTATTATACTGTTACTTATACCACATTCGTTTGTTGCAGTTAAACGAATTTCTATTTCTGTTTCTGTTTCTATATCGGGAAACTTTATACTGATAGTAGGAGTCCCCTGTCCGTTGAGCAATATTGCTTCTCCTTTTATTTCCCAAGTATAAACTGTAGGAGTAAAGGTTGCAGCAACCTGAAATATTTTGATTTGACCTGGTTCAGTAGTGTTATGAGTGGATAACCAGTTTACAATGGGAAAGTCTGATAATCCTATTGCCAGAGGAGTGGATAATGCACTGATACAATCTCCATCTATGACCTCTACCTGATAGGCTCCTGTTTGCGTTGCTGTAAATGTTTGTGCAGTTTCTTTTTTTATAAGTATTCCGTCTTTGTACCATTGGAAGGTATTGGAACCTCCTCCAGATATTTTTGCTGTCAACTGAGCAGGAGTTCCTCCGCAAATTAGAGGTGGATCAGATATAATAGAGGGTTTGTCCGGAGCTGTTTTTGTTAGTTTTTTGGTTTCAAAAAGTTCAGAGGAACAAAAAACATTTGTATTATCTGATACTGTACAGCGTAGTATAAAATCTTTAGTAGTAGGTGCTGTTACAGATAATTTTTTACCTTCTCCGAGTAGTGTTAGTCCGTTATACCATTTTACGGTTATTCCTGTTGTGTAAGAGGCATGGTTTTGCAAAACGAATTCCAACCGTCCATTGTTGCAAAATTCGGAAACAGAGGCTAACGGTTTTCCGTTTACATATACCTCCGGAGGGATTAGAGAAGTGCTTGAATCGTCTAAGGTAATTTCAACAGTATTACTGGGAGTGGAAGTACAGCTACCTTGTTCGATAACTGTAAACCAATTGCCTGTTTCAGTAGAAGAGATTTGTACAGGATTTCCTGTCTTATTAGTTTTAACACCATCTTTGTACCAAGTAAGTGTTCCTGTTGTAGGGATGTTAAAAGCGGTTAGTGTTACAGCAGCAGTTTTACAAATGATTCCGTTATTAGAAGCGGATAAACGGACTGTATTATCGGGTGCCGTACTATTATATTCAGTAACTGTTACAAGATTTGAAGCATTAATTGTACAACCAATTCCTTCTACATAGACCTTATAGATTCCAGGATAGGTAGCTGTAAAAGTCGTTCCTCTGGCTTGTTCTGTTTCATTAATGGTCCAGATATAGTTGGCATTTGAATCAGGGTTGATGATCTGCATATAAACAGCCCCTGTTTTACATAATTTACCATTATTGCTTACTGTTATAACAGGTGTGCTTATGTTTGGATTACATAAATCGGTATTTCCTTCCTGAGAAAACAGATATTCTTTTTTTTCTGCGGTACAGTTATTGGTAATACGAATAATAGCAGTACGCTGAACTGCGGAAGTATTGGGTTCCATATTTATTGTAAAGGCTCCTGTATTACTGTCTGTAATCTCAATAGTTGTGTAACTTTCACCTGTGATTATGGTATAGGTATAGGGTTCTTGACCTGTACAAGGAAATTTTTCAGAAGGAATATAGGGACCGTTTATTGCTCCTTCTTTTGGGAAATTTAGATTAAGATCTGGGGTAAAAGTAATTTCCATTTCTCCTTTGCAGATACTAATCCATTTTATTTTATTCCAATATTCGATGCATTCTGTGGTCATATTATATATAGTGAGTCCTTTTGCTTTTGAATTATTGATAAAAGCAGTGGTTGTAAGTGCATCTCGTTCTGTACTTGTAAGATGTGGCATGCGTATACCACCTTTTGTTTTTATAGTTGAGACTTCTATTAATGAGAAAAGACTGGGTTGATTATTCGAACCAACATTGATTTGAGCTAACATAGTTACTGGTAGAAACAGTAGTACTGCAATGAAACAGTATACTGTTTTAAAAAAAGTTTTTTTCATTAGTTTTAATTTAAACAGAAAAGTAGTTTACTGAATATAAACTATTTTTTTGTGAGGTAATAGGGTTGTTTTAGTGTGTAATTTGTTTTAATTAAGATTTTTCTTTAGAATTATAAATAGATAATTTTGTACAGGGTTTTGGTTTATTTATGGGTACAGAACTCTATTTTATATATGAAAAGAATGTTTTATATACGCTTATTTAGTTTATAATATATTTTATAATATTTTTTTATGATAAAAAGATAGTTGTTTATAAGGTTAATTATGTTCTCAAAGTGCAAAACAACAAAAAAAGTTTTAATAGTTACTAAAAGAGAGGGGGGCACATAGAGTCAAATTTTAACATAAATATAGTATATTGATATAAATAGAAGGTGATTTGATAAATAGACGGATTTGTACGGCTCTGTAGAATTTAATTTTTATCCTGTAAAAATTTTGAGGAAAAATATCAAATTATTTTAGAGAAAAGAGAAAAGAACTAGCAAGAAAGAACTTACAATATCTATAGGGGTCGTTTTAATGTATCTATACAATTTAGGATATGTGATTTATAGTTACTTTAAATTAATAATGAAACTCAGATTTATAAATTATTACAGGATTAATGCTACTAAATTTAAAAACCTATATCTTTGGCAATTCTTAGAAAATATAGCAGAACAAAGTTATTTTGAATAAGGACGAGAGAATACGATTTAAGAAAATAATAATAATAATATAAAACTACAGAATGTTTCAGGAATTAAAAAATTACAAGAATACTAATCATTTTACTTTTACAAAAGAGGATAGTTTAGAAGAAGTGTGCAATGCGCCACTAAATGGAAGTGGTGTTTATCTGGTTTACAGCGTTGTTGAAGGAGTAAAGGAATTAATTATGGTAGGATCGTCAGGAACAGTTCAGAATGATGGTTCTCTAAAACAAAAGAACGGTGGTTTGTATGATAAGATCGTGAACGGACACCAGTTTGGTAAAATGGGCAGAAAGTATTCATGGCCTACGCAGATTGAAAAAGATAAAATAGAAGCTTTGGAAGTATACTGGTATGAAACATTTAATAGTGAAGTAAAAGGGATTCCAACATCTATTGAAGGTTCTGTTTTACAGGAGTTTCTGGATGTAAACAGCAAATTGCCAAAATGGAATGTTGCATTCTAAATTTTATATACAAGATAAAATATAAAAGGAAACCCTGATTGAACAAATCGGGGTTTTCTTTTGTAATTACAATTCCGAGAATAAAACTATATTCCTTTGTTAACAAGGGAAAGAGAGTGGGCAGAATATTAAAGAGCTTCTTTAGATATCCATTTTCCAACTGTGGGTGCAGTATAATTTTTCATCTGATGTAGCAGATCGTCAATGGACTCACTTACTAAAAGCATTTTCTGATTTATTTCTTTCAGTAACCCCTCATCAGTCATATTCTGTAGCAGAGCGATAAGACTGTTGTAATAACCATTTGTGTTTAAAATACCGATAGGTTTTTTATGAAGTCCCAATTGTGCCCAAGTCAGCATTTCAAACAGTTCTTCTAGCGTTCCAAAACCACCTGGTAAAGCAATCACACCATCACATAGTTCGTTCATTCTGGTTTTTCTTTCATGCATAGTTTCTACAAGAATCAGTTCTGTCAGTCCGTCATGAGCAATTTCTTTATCCTGAAGAAAATAGGGAAGTACCCCGATTGCTTTTCCTTCGTTTTTTAAAGTGCTGTCGGCAATTACTCCCATTAATCCGACATTAGCGCCACCATAGATCAGTTCAATATTTTCAGAGGCTAATTTTTGTCCTAATTCTTTAGCTTGTTCTTTATAAATTGTGTTGTTTCCAAAACTGGAAGCACAGAAAACGGTTATTCTTTTCATTGTATAAGGTATTGTTTTTTAAAGAAATGTTTTTAGTGAAAAAATGGAAATCTAAAGGTAAATAAAAATATTATGAATCCATTTTCTTCTTATTCATAAAATACTCGATGAAATCCTCCCGATAGGAATTTCCAATAGCAATTTCATAGGATTTAATGAATACATCATTATTGTCGAACGAATCAATATGGTTTTTATTCACTATATAAGATCGGTTTATTCTGAGGAACCTATTTCTAGGGAGTAGTTCGTGTATTGTTTTTACGTTCATTCTGGTAATAATTCGCTGACTATCTAGCTGGATGATTACATAGTCTTTTAGTCCTTCTATAAAAAGAATATCTTTCAGATTCACTTTAAAGAATCTTCTGTTCGACTTAACGAAGATGTAGTCCTCTTCGATATTTTCTATATTCTTTTCTTCTTCTTCCAGTAAAAGAGAGTGATAGGCAATGGCTTTATTAACTGCTTTTCTGAATTTCGCATTATCAATGGGTTTTACCAGATAATCGATCGCATCAACTTCATAACTATCCAGTGCGTATTCAGAATAGGCAGTAGTAAAAATAATTAGTGTATGTTTGGGGAGGTCTCTTGCAAATTCGATACCGTTCATCCCCGGCATCTGAATATCCAGAAACACAAGATCGACAGTGGCAGTGCTCATAAAGGCAGATGCGGTTTCGGCACTGTTAAAACTTCCAAGTAGTTCTAATTGAGGTATCAGGTCTATTTGTTTCTTTATTCCTTTTCGGGCAATTGGCTCATCATCAACAATAATACATTTCATAAGTGGCTGTTTATTATTTTTTAACGTTCATTTTATAAATTTAGAATCAGATATACAGTATAATTGGTATCCGCTTCTTTTTGCTCTAATGTATAGTTATCGGCATATAATAAGTCCAGTCTTCGTTTTATATTCACCAATCCCAGACCTCCTTCTTTTCGTTTTACCACTTTGAGAGGTCTGGAGTTTTCACAGATAAATGTCAGTTTGTTATTGCTTGTTTTAAATGAAATATGAATATATGAAAGATTCTGACTATCAGAGCTGTGTTTTACGGCATTTTCCACGAAGGGGATAAATAATAAGGGGGAGATTTTCACATTATTCTTGTTTCCTTCTTTGGATATAGTGTAATCAAACTGATCTCGTCTGGTTTTTTCCAGATCGAGAAAGTCAGTTAAAAAGGAAATATCAGCTTCCAGAGATACTTTTTCCTGTGCACTGTCATTGATCTGGTAACGTAGCAGATCATTTAATTTGATCAGAATTGACGATGCGGTATCGGGATCTTCTTCTATCATGATAGTAGCGTTATTGAGCATATTGAATAGAAAATGTGGATTGATTTGATTTTTTAGAAATTTAAGTTCTGACTGCAATGTAGCAGATTTTAATTCACTGATGTGCTGACTGGTGTTGACCCAGTGTTTAAACAGCAGCAGGGAAGATGTACCAATCACAATAAATCCGATAGATAAAAAGGAAGCTGCCATATTCAGGAATAAAGCGATATAATTGGGTTCCTGATGTAGTATACTGATTTCATAAAAAAAGGACTGTAATAAAATCATCAGTACCATTGCTGTTATGACCAGTAGTATAACGAATATCAAATAAAGGAAGGGTTTATTTCTAATTAGAAAAAGAGGAGTCAGTATTTTTATATTCACATAAATAATCAAATTGAGAAATAGGAAATACCCGAGCCATCCGTAAAATAAATTTTCTGAGGTGCTTAATTTATCAGGAGTATCAAAAAGAACATCCGTACTGATTATTAAGATGGTCAGTAACAACAGTAAATGTCTGTGTACATGAAATTCGTCTTTGAATAAAAAACGAGAAATACTACTATTATCAGTCTGATTTTTCATGTATTCAATAGGTTTAACCGGAGTTCTATCTTGTTTTTTTCTATGGACAGAGAATAATTATGGTTGTATAATAGCTCCATTCTTTGTTTAATGGCTGTAAATTTATTTTCTAATGTTATTTTTTTATTACTTATTTCACATCTGAACAAAATACTATCCTTTTTACTGTCAAAGTATAATTGTATGGAGACTTGTTGATTCTGATTGTTTATTTTGTTTATCGCATATTGTATAAACGGCATGAATAGTAAGGGGGGAACGAACAGACTGTTGCTATCTCCGTTCATCATTATTTTATATTTAAATTTGTCGGAATATAGCTGTTCCAAATCCAGATAATGAGTCAAAAAACGGATATCTGAATGCAACAGTACTTTGTTTCTGCTACAGTCATATAATTGGTATCTCAATAGTTGTCCCAGTCGCATCAGCATATCAGCTGCTTTTTCCGGTTCGGTTTTAGTTAATGCAGAAGCCCGGTTTAGTATATTAGATAAAAAGTTGGGTGTGATCTGATCTTTTAATTGGTCCACTTCTGACTGGATGTGTTCTTTTTTTAATCGGTTTACTTGCTCAAGATCTGTCATCCAGTGCCTCAGAAGCACAGTTATTAAAGATCCTGTAAAACAGATCATCATGATCATAAACAGAGACAGATTACTGGCAATAATCAGAGGGTTAGTGTAAGACTCCAGTCGATAAGGAATATTCAGTGCTGTGCGTACAAAATATTCTTGTGTGAGTAACAGAGTTATCGGAAGCAGTACAATCAGTAATGAGAATAGTGTTATATAGGAGCCATATTTTTTCTTCAGCAATAATTGAGGTCCCAGAATATAGATATTGAGATAGGCGAGTGACAGATAAGCGGTAAGCATAAGCAGGCAGAGCCAGTATATATAATTTCCTAAAATGCTGATACAATCCTGATATGCCATAAATACCTGATTGGATGAGATAATGGTCAGTGATAAAATAAGCAGTATATGTTTCCAGATACTGAATTTAGAATCCGTCAGGAAATGATATAAAAAGGTCTGTTCGTTCACTGCCATTACAAGCTGTTTATTTGCTGCTATTGTACAAATATATTTAAAAATCAAGTTTATAGCTGATATTTACGATTGGTATTGTTTTTCGGTTTGGTTCTATTTCACCTGTTTTTAGGTTATAAGCATGTCCGTTATATTCTTTATATCCGGTGGCGTTCAGTCCTTTTACAGCAAATTCATGAGCTGTTTTTTTCATATTCATTCTGTAACTTACCGTATAACTTCCCAGCCACATAGGTGAAAATTGTTTTGAATAAGCTTTGGTTTCGTCATATTGTGTTTCTTTATCAGGATGTGCTAATGTAGCCTGAGTGTCTACCGGAGAATATCTGTCACCACCCTGTACTGTAAGTTTTAAATTGGCACTCAGAACATTTTGTTTATTCTGTCCCAGATACCATTCTTTACCTACCAGTCCGTTTAAGATAAAGTTCCGATTGTATTTTGTGTCATGCCACACGCCGTCACCACCACAATATCTAGAACTGAACACGGACCCGGTAAACATATAATATAAGCCTTCGGTCAGGTATTTCTCAAATGTGATATCAATACCTAAATTACGTCCTTTACCTTTGTTTACTAAAGCGTCTTCTACATAGAATATACCCCGGTTCAATACAGAATAAGAACTATCTGCTATTACAGGAACGTTATATAAATATTGAAAATAGGGTTCTATTTTCAGATTCGTATCATCAGCTATGCGATGATTATAGGATAGCATAAAATGGTGTGTTTTTGTAAAATTAAGATCCTTATTCACTAATTGATCTCCTGTTTTCTTTGTTTTTACGAAGTAAACATCTGTTTTTTCCATACGGCTGTGTAGACCATATGCTAAAGCTAATGAGCTTTTTGCTGATGACTGCCATTTTATCCCGGCACGGGGTTCTACTGTCCAGCTGTTATTAAGAGTTAATAACTGACTGTTTAAACCAATGGTTAAAGATACTTTATCACTCACTTCAACTGAAGAGCTGGTGTAAGCAGATATTAGATTAGTAGTACCTTTACCATAGCCGATAGTTTCCAGTGGTTTGGTTTCAAACGGAGCCAGTTTCATATTCATATTATATTGCATATTGGTAATGGAGAATCCTGTTTTATTAAAATGTTGTGAACTGTATTTATGATTTAATGAAGTATTGAATACCAGATTTGTATAATGGCTTTGCATGTCAAAAGAAGGAGTTGAATTCAGATTGGTATCAAACTGATCGCCTTTCAGATCGTTTTTTGCATAGGTTGTGGCTATAGTCGTTTTCAGTGAAGCAGTATTACGGAAAAAATAACGATGGCTGATTCCTGTCGCTGCAGACATTTGTTTGGCTACAGATAATTCACTGTCTTCTTTATATTTCCAGTCTTTAACGGGATCTAATTTGCTGTCTGCTTTATCACTCAGTGCAGTTCCCCATACAGAGAAGGTACCGGCTTTTTGCGTTGGAAAATTCAGTTTGAAGTTCAGATCCTGATAATCAAGTGTTTCTCCGTCCATTGCATCAGGACTTAGTTTTGCTGCTAATCCCGTTGTAGAATAACGATAGTTGATGATATAGGAGGAACCGTTTTTTTTACTTAATGGTCCTTCTGAAGCAAAGTCAATGCCTAGAATTCCTGCCTGAAAAGTGTGCTGAAATTTTTGATTATTTCCATTTCTCAGTTTCATATCAAATACTCCTGAAACCGCATTGTTATATTCTGCAGGAAAAGCTCCGGTAAAAAAATCCGAATTTCCCAGAACATTGCTGCTTAGAGAGGACAGAACGCCTCCGCCCAGTGTGGCAACATCGGCAAAATGATTCGGATTAGGTATTTCTATATCTTCCAGTCTCCACTGGAGTAAACCGGGAGCATTACCATGAATGGATATACCATTGTTACCAATACTTGGAGACACTCCTGCGAAAGAACTTACCAGTCGGGCAGGATCATCCATTCCTCCTGCATAGCGACTGGCTTCTTCTACACTAAGCATACGTGCGCCTGTTAGAGCCATCTTATTGATCGGTTTAGCTTTATTGATCTGTTGATAGATAACAACTTCTTCCAGTTCATATCTACTTTCTTCCAGTGGTATTTCTAAATAGGGCTCTTTAGCAGATGTGATCAATATTTCATGGATAGTATTGGATTCATATCCTATAGAGGTTGTTTGAATAGCATGCCTTCCTATTGGTACATTTTTTAAAATAAATTGACCGTTATCATCTGTTATTGTTCTGATTTCAGGAAAGTTCAATATTCTGACAGTCACATGAGACAATGAGACTCCGGATGATCCGTCGGTAACTGTACCTCTGATTGTCTGAGTTAGCGGATCATTTTGTGCTGAAAGAAAAATCGAAAACAAAAGACCGATCAGTAACAGGATTAATTTGATTTTGTATTGCATACTATATTGTTTTGATTCAGTTTTAATTATTTTTTCTTTAATACTGACATTATTTTATAGACGGTGTTGAATAGATAACTTTTTCTTTTTGAAGAAGATATTTCATCACTCAATACTTTTTCAAGTGCATCAATCACTTTTTTACAATCGGATACTTCTACTTGAGATAGTTCTGAAACTTTTTTTATTACATCTGTTTTATTCATGTTTTTTATATGTATTGATTATGGATCAAAAATAGATTTTAGAGTAAATCATTTTTGATTTATGAGACAGAGGATGGAAGTTTGTATACAGAATTGAGCAATTTGTATATATAGCTCGTAGAAAATAAAAAAGAAGACTGTTCTTTGTTAATAAGAAAGTCTTCTCTCAGAGAATTTTAGTAAATAAAACAAGATGAAAAGAGAGCTATGCAGTAATTTTTTCTGCTAAAGTCTTTTTTTTGCCAATAGAATTAGTTGTAAGAAGTACTCCAGTGATAATAATCACAGCACCTGATATTTCTGATGTACTAATAGGATGACCTAATAATACAGTTTGAATTACAGTGAAAAATGTAATCAGATTTAAAAATACTGCCGCTTTATTGGCGCCCAGTTTATCTAGTCCTTTATTCCAGAACATATATGCTAATGCACTTGAAAGAATTCCCATAATTAAAATTCCCAGAAAAGCAGCCGGAGGAATGTTTTCTAAAACAAGATCGGGTAATTCCTTAACTGCAAAAATTCCGAAGAGAATGGTAGATACAGCAAAAGCAACTAATGAGATCAGATTAGTTGAAACATGTGAAAGATATTTTACATTGATAATGTTATAAACAGAGAAAGATAAACTGGATACAATTACTAATAGATCTCCGGTTGAAAATTTCAGATTGATTAATGTATTCCAGTCTCCTTTTGTAATAACAAGCAGTATACCGGAAAGACTCAATAAAGCACCCAGAACCTGTAAGGATCGTATTTTTGTTTTCATTATTACAGAAGACAGTATCAGGGTAAATAAAGGGCTTAATCCGATAATCAGAGCGGCATTGATCGAAGAGGTTATTTTCATTCCCTGAAAGAGAAATTCATTATAGATAAAAATACCGATTATTCCGGAAAAGAGTAAAGGCAGAAAATTTTCCCGAACAGAGGACCATTGTATTTTCTGTCTGGATATTTTTATAATAATAGCTAAAGTGATAAATGCCAAAAGGAAACGAAACATTAGTGTAATGTTTATTGGGATATAGTTAACTACTTGTTTTCCAAAAACATAATTGAAGCTCCAGAATAAGGTAGCAATGATAACATAGGAATAGTATTTACTGTTTTTCATGATTCCGTTTTGATAATTGTTTTTTAATATGACAAAGGTAGAATTGTTTCAGTCTGGTTTTTTGTTGTATTTCGACTATATTTTATTTTAAAACGACAGTTTATTAAGATGTCAAAGCGCAGATATTTATTTTATCCTAACTTTTAAGAGCAAAATTTTAACAATTTAAGGTTAGTTCGTACTTTTGAACTTTCTGATCTCTGAATAATCTTATTCAGAAAACAACACGCTTAAAAAACTATTTTATAGTATTGATATGAACAGATAATTATTATTTAATTTAGATATGACAATTTTAGTATTCACCCTTATTCTTTTATTAGGGGCTTATCTTGCGGGATTAGCTGGTTCATTAACAGGTCTTGGAGGAGGGGTGGTAATCATTCCTTTACTGACTTTAGTATTTCATGTAGATATTAGATATGCTATTGGTGCAGCTTTAGTAGCCTCAATAGCTACTTCTTCCGGTTCGGCAAGTGCTTATGTGAAAGAAGGGATTACTAATATTCGTCTTGGAATGTTTCTGGAGATAGCAACAACAGCAGGAGCTGTGATAGGTGCAATTATTGCAATTTATATGCCCGTGAATGATATTGCTATACTTTTTGGAGTGATGTTAATATTTTCAGCAGCAATGACACTTAGAAAAAAGCATGATCATGTAGAAACGGAAGGAAGTAAATTGTCCTATGCACTAAAACTGAACAGTAATTACCCAATAAAGGATGGTTATGTAGATTATAAATTAAAGAATGTAGGTGCTGGTTTTTCTATTATGACTGTTGCCGGTATTTTGTCTGGTTTATTAGGAATCGGGTCAGGAGCTTTAAAAGTACTGGCAATGGACAGTGCTATGCGGGTTCCTTTCAGAGTAAGTACTACCACTAGTAATTTTATGGTGGGGGTTACTGCTGCAGCAAGTGCGGTAGTTTATCTGCAAAGAGGATATATTGATCCCGGAATTGCTTTTCCCGTTGTCATAGGTGTTTTGGCAGGAGCCTTTACCGGTTCTAAGCTGTTAATGCGTATTAATGTAAAATGGCTAAGGATCATTTTTAGTATCGCTATTACATTTGTAGCTTTTGAAATGATGTACAACGGTTTTCATAATAAATTCTAATTTTATTTAAAATGAAAGATTCAAAAACAAAAGCTCTTCTGGGCGATAAAGATATTCAGCAGTTAATAGGGAAACTGTTGCGATACGGAGTTCTTACAGCAGGTATAATCACTTTTATTGGTGGAATTCTTTATTTATACCAGAAAGGACAGGAGATTCCGAATTACACTGACTTTACCGGTGAAACATCAGATTATACTACTTTATCGGGAATATTGAGAGGAATCACTACTTTTAATGCAACTGAGATCATTCAGTTTGGTGTAATCGTTCTGATTGCAACACCAATACTTAGAGTTCTGTTTTCTCTATTTGCTTTTATATTAGAAAAAGATAAACTTTATATTCTTATTACACTGATTGTATTAAGTATTCTTATTTTTAGTATGTTAGGTAATCTGGCTGGTTAGAAATAGTAAAATATTGTTTGTAGAAAAACAAATATAATATCCCATAATGAATGATTTCGTTCATTATGGGATATTTTTTGGTATGCATATGATAATAAATAGAGAAAAAAACCGCAAATATTATTTTTTTACTTTTGGCTATCTATTATAGAAAAAAAATCTATTAATATTATTTTTTGTTTTTTTTATTATAAACATATGTTAAATTTTAACATATGTTTAGATAATCAATTAAAAATGATTTCAATTTCAATTTTTAGCTTATTTTGTAATTTTAATATTGTAATTTAGCTGTTTTAATAATTAAAATATAATATTTTATGGTAAAGTTAGTTAAAATAATCAAAAGTAAAGCAAATGCATTTAGGTTATTAACAGTGTTGTTTTCGTTATTGTTTATTGTAGCTTGTAGCGATGATTCCTTTAATGGAAATGCTAATGCAGATTCCGAAATAACAAAAGACCCCGTTAGAGGGAAAGAGATTGATGGAATGACCGTGGTGGAATCTTCTATTATTCTAAATGAAGAATCTGCTTCTTTATTGAAGGAGATAACAGAAGAAGAACTACTTTTTACTGATCGGCCAATTCAGGCAGACAGTATGTTGGTAAATTACATTATAGCAAGCGGGATCATTCCGGATAAGGCTCCGGATGGTTTGTTATATAAAGTAGTAGAAACACCTTATAAAGATGCTCAGGGTTATCATGTAAAGGTAAAAGAAGCTGAAATTACAGATTATATCCTTTATGCTGAGATTAGTGGATCAGTATCATTAAATGATTCTGATCAATACCAGGTTTATTCTTTTGAGAAACCGAATGCTTCTGTTTACGGTGAAAAATCTGCTTTCAGATCGGTATCAGAGGGAGTAGCTAAAGTTGAAACTCTGAGAACGATTGGAGGTAATTTGCTGGAGTTTAATCCATCTATCTGTATTAGTAAGTCAAGTTCTTTAAATTTTAATATTCAATTTACACCTACCATTGATTATCATATTTCAATTAATCCATTCAAAGGATGTCAGATTAGCTTGAAAGGAGACTTGAACTTGTATTTAAAAACAATATTAAAGTCAAAAGGAGAATTTGGTCCTGTTAAGTTACAAGGTGGTGTTAATTTTTTCCCGTTCCGTGCGGCTCCTTGTCGTGGTCTAGTGATTTCTCCTTTTATTTGTATTTCACCATATGTAGAAGGAAAAGTAGGAGGAGAACTGTTATTGGGTATGGGAGTAACCGGAAGTGTAGGTGCAGAAATCCAAGCTGGATTCTTAAGAAAGACAGTATCTGGAACAGCGTCTGTAAAGCTTGATCATCCTACAATAGGAGCAAATGTTTTTGTTGATTTAAAAAGTGGAATAGAGACAAAAATAGGTATTACAGCTTTTGGAAAAACACTTTATGCAGAGATAGTAAATGATTTAGGAGTGAAAACACATTCTTATTTTAAGGATAAAAAATTTGGTTTAGAGGTTAATGTTCCGCTAAAATCTACTGGAACAGTAGGAATAGATCTTCCATTTTTTAAACCATGGGAATATGAATGTACTATTATAGACAAAAACTTATTTTCTAATAAGTGGGAATCTAATAAGTGGAATTGTGGAATTTGTTTGTAGTTAAGATATTATCCTCAATAACAGTATCCTTATTTTTAGTATGTTAGGTAATCTGACAGGTTAGAAATAATAGAATATTGTTTATGGAAAATAAATAAAAGCACCTCATAATGACTAATTTTGGTTATTATGGGGTGTTTTTATCTGCATATGACTAAAAAAAAGTCTATATACATTCAATATTTTGTTTTTTAACCACTAAGATTTGTTAAAATTTTAACAAAAATTTTAACAAATAAATAAAAATATTGAATTAATGTTTATTTGGTTTATTTATTAAGATTAATTATTGTAGATTGACTTTATTAACATTTAAAATATAGTATTATGGGTAAATTAGTGAGAATTATCGAAAGTAAAACAAGCGCATTTAGGCTGTTAGCAATAATGTTTTCTTTATTGTTTGTTGTAGCTTGTACCAGTGATCCGTTTAGTGGAGATGCTAATGCAGATTCAGGTGTAACAAAAGATCCTGTTAGAGGGAAAGAGGTTGCGGGAATGACAGTAGTGGAATCTTCTATTATTCTTAATAAAGAATCTATTTCTTTATTAAAAGAAGCAACAAAAGAAGAACTGCTTTTTACTGATCGGCCAGTTCAGGCAGACAGTATGAGAGTAAATTACATTATAACAAGTGGAATCATTCCAGACAAGGCTCCAAGTGGCTTGTTGTATAAGGTAGTAGAAATGCCTTATGAGGATGCTTCCGGTTATCATGTAAAGGTGCAGGAAGCAGAGATTACAGATTATATTCTTTATGCTGAGATTAGTGGTTCTGTATCATTAAGTGATGTAGAACAATATAAAGTTTATTATTCTGAAGAACCAAGTGTTTCAGTTTACAATAAAAAATCTGTTTTTAGATTACCGGTAGCAGAAAAAATGAGTAAAGTTGAAACACTAAGAGTTATTGGTGGTAAAACACTGGAGTTTAATCCTGTGATTCCTATTTATAAAACAGGTACAGCAAAGTTTAATATTCTTTTTACACCTACTATTGATTACAATATTTCAATTAATCCGTTCAAAGGGATTCAGGTTGATTTGAAAGGTGATTTTACACTGAACCAGCTGAAATCAATATTAGATGTAAAACAGGAATTCGGTCCTGTTAAGTTGGGTGGAAGTAATTATTATATTCCGTTTTTTGCAATTCCGATCGGTCCAGTTGTTATTACACCTTTTGTAAGTATTACACCATATATAGAGGGGAAAGTAGGAGGAGAACTGTTTGCGACCATGACAGTAAGTGGGAACATAAATGCAGAAGTTCATGGCGGATTTAAACGAAATGGAATAGATGGAGGAGCGACAGCAACAATTACTAAGCCTGTTATAGAGAAATTAGATATTCCTGTTAATTTAGAAAGCGGAATACAGGCAACAATAGGAATTGGAGCTTATGGAAAAACACTTTTTGCCGAGATAGAAAATAGATTAGGAGCAAATATAAACTCTTCTGTGAATGTTACGGACAGAAAGGCTATTTTAGAGGTTAAAATTCCGATAAAGTCATCTGCAGCAGTAGGAGCGAATCTTTTATTTTTTAATGTATGGAAATATGATTACACTATTCTAGATAGAAACTTGTATTCTAATAAGTGGGAATATAAATTTTAATTTTTTAAGCATGAAAAAAGAGACTGTGAAAACAGTCTCTTTTTGTGTTTGGGTTATACTATCTTAAAATAGTAAATCAGTGTTTTTTTAAATAGCTTTAATGGTTTTCTGTGAGAGAAGCATATTTTTCAGAATAGAAAGTACACCTTCATCATCATTTGATTTTGTTATAAATCGAGCTATTTTTTTTACATATGGATGAGCATTTTCCATCGCATAACTGAAATAAGCTTCTTCCATCATTTCCAAATCGTTCAGATAATCACCAAAAACCATAGTCTGTTCGCTACTAATACCAATTTTTTTCTGTACTATTTTAATTGCATTACCTTTATTTGCCAGTTTATGTGAGATGTCCAGCCAAACAGCACCGGATACTTTTACCTGAAAATCACCTTCAAATCCTTTAAAATGTGGATAAGAATTCTGTTCTGCTCCAGTCATATCATAAACTGTAATCTTTAGAAAATCATCATCCGGTACTTCCATCAGATTGTCAAGATGAATATATTTTCTGTAATGATGTTCTAAACTATTTATAAAATCAGGGTCATAACTATCAACGTAAGCTGTTTTCTTACCACACAAAATAATATGTGTATTTGGGATCTTCCGTATCTTTTCTATTAGTTCAAGAACAGTATTTTTAGAAAGAGATTGTATTAAGAGCTCTTCTCCTTTAAACAGAATATAACTCCCATTTTCAGCAATAAAAACCATTTCGTTTTGAATATTTTCAAACTGTTTCTGGAGACTGAATAACTGGCGACCGCTTGCTGCTGCAAACAGTATTCCTTTTGTTTTCATTTTTTCAAATAAAGGAAAAAAATTATCACTTAATTCTCCTTTAGAGTTTAATAATGTACCGTCCATGTCGGAAGCTACAAATTTTATTTCTGATAAATTCATGGTGCAAAATTACAAAATTAAAAATGATCCTTATAATTGTTGTGTTATTGTCGTAGAGACGTTACAATGCAACATCTCTATGACGACAACGTGTTTTCTCTGTCTGCCTGCATAATGCTTTCCAGTTCCTCAATATATTCACGGGCTACACTGATATATTCCTCATTGTTACGAATGCTTGAAAGATGTTTTAGTGTTTTTTCATCATGAATAAAGAAGGTTTCAGCAGCCCGGGTAGCAGCATCTGCTTTATGTCCGAGTATTTTTAAGGCGTCTACACCCAGGCGCAGACTGGTGTCAAAAGTATCTCTGTAAATATGCATAATACCGGCATTCATCAGATCGTAAGCATCAAAACGATTTGCAGCACGAACAAGAATATACAGATTAGGAAAGTGTTTTTTGATGGTTTCAATCATCAGTAATCTTTTTTCGGTATCATCAATAGCAATAATAATCATTTGTGCTTTATGTGCACCGGCAATCTCAAGCAGTTCCAGTCGTGTAGCATCTCCATAATATACTTTAAGTCCCATACGTCGGAGAACATCTACATTGTCACTATCATTGTCCAGTACGGTTGCTTCAACATTATTAGCACGCAGAAAACGTCCTACGGTGTTTCCAAAGTGACCATAACCAGCTATAATGACGGGATTATCATCATTTTTGACATCACTTTCTTTTTCTTCTTTAATCGGTTGTCGGCTACATATTTTAGGAACAATAAATCGGTCACTGAGCATCATGATTAGTGGGGTAAATGCCATACTCAGGGCAACAACAGCAACAAGACTATCTGTTATTTCTTTTGGGAGTATACCCTGTTGCAGTGAAAAACTGAGTAAAACAAAGGCAAATTCTCCGACCTGACAGAGTCCAAAACTAAAAATGAAGTTTTGTGCTGTACTGACCTTAAATATTTTACCGATTATAAACAGAACTATTGCCTTACAGAACATTAATCCGAAAACCAGCCCAAAAATAACTAAAGGTTCATTAAAGATCAGTCTGAAATCAATTGAAGCACCTACTGCTATAAAAAACAATCCCAGTAGTAATCCTTTAAAAGGATCAATAGCACTTTCTAGTTCATGTCTATATTCACTATTTGCCAGTACAACACCGGCAAGAAAAGCACCCAGCGCAGGACTAAGTCCTACAGAGGTCATTAATATGGTAATTCCTATAATCAGTAATAATGCAGTAGCAGTGAACATTTCACGTAATCCTGTTTTTGCCATAATTCTAAAAATAGGACGGATCAGATATTTTCCGATCAGAATGACCAGTGCAATGGAGGAGAATACAATCAGGGTTTGTATCCAGGGAGCAAAAGTATGTAATTCTAAAGAGGAATTGTTTGTTACAGAGGCAGAACTTTGCTTAATATTAGATAATAAAGGGAAAAAGGCAAGCATCGGAATTACTGCCATATCCTGAAATAATAATACGGAAAAAGAACTTTGTCCGGATTCAGATTTCATCAGACCTTTTTCATTCAGAGTCTGCATTACAATAGCAGTAGAGGACATAGAAACTACCATGCCAATGGCTAGAGCTTGTTTCCATTCGATATTCAGTACTAAAGACAGACCTCCTACGATTAGTGTAGTAAACAGTACCTGCAAACCGCCCATACCTATAATAGATCGACGCATTTTCCATAAACGATAGGGTTGTAATTCCAGACCAATCACAAAGAGCATCATCACAACACCAAATTCAGCAAAGTGCATTATATCATGACTTTCTATTCCGATGATCTTGAAACAGGAGGGACCGATCAGAACACCTGCTATCAGATAGCCGAGAACAGAACCAAGAGAGAGTCTTTTAGCTATAGGGACCATAATGACAGCAGCGGTGAGATAGATCATTGCTTGAAAAAGGAAGGATTCTTTCATGTGATTATAATATATTGTTATTCAGAATTAAAAGTAATCTGTCTGATTTTTTTTTAGACAGAAAAGAGTTTTATTTCTAATTGTTACAGTTATTTTTAATAGTGACAGAGTGGTTTTATTACTTGATAAAATTAAAGAATAAATATATAATTTCCATGTCTTTTTAATTTATACAATAGGAATAGTATTTTTTAATATATATTAAAATTTTTAATTTAAAACAGGTGCTTGTTTCTTTTTTTGATGTTGTTTTAAGTTTATTTAAGTATTCACATTATAAAAATTAAAAAAATAACATATTTCTTTTTGTATCCAACATAGATACTGTTTTAAAGTTTAAAACATGATAAAAATCATAATAAAGGATGATTAAGTCTTTTATTTTTGTTATAGTAATTAATCGATAATATTTAATTTAAGGATCATGAAGTTTAAAACAAAAATTAAGAAATTAAGGAAGTGGAGTTACGTTGCTATGGGGCTGCTTTTAGTAACAGGTTTTTCTTCTTGCAAAGATTCGTCCGTTAAGCAGACAGTAAATGGGGAGCATATTAAAACGGAAGGACAGATGGTAGCTGAACTGACAGCCCCACCTTTTGTTCCGGCACCGGTGGGAAACAGAAAAGCGATGAAATTAGTTGTGAATATGGAAATTATTGAGAAAGAAGGGGAGATGGTGGATGGAGTCAAATATGTCTACTGGACTTTTGGAGGTTCAGTACCGGGAAGTTTCATCAGAACAAGAGTAGGTGATGAGGTAGAATTCCATTTAAAAAATCATCCGGATAATAAGCTTCCACATAACATCGATTTACATGCTGTAACTGGTCCGGGAGGAGGAGCTGAGTCTTCATTAGTGGCACCGGGTCATGAGAAAACATTCTCTTTTAAAACTTTGAATCCGGGATTATATGTTTATCATTGTGCTACAGCACCTGTAGGGATGCATATTGCAAATGGTATGTATGGTTTGATTTTAGTAGAACCAGAGGGAGGATTGCCTCCGGTTGATAAAGAGTACTACGTTATGCAGGGTGATTTTTACACCGTAGGGCAATATGGAGAAAGAGGAACACAACCTTTTGATATGAAAAAAGCAATCAATGAAGATCCTGATTATGTTGTGTTTAATGGTAAAGTAGGGGCGCTGATAGGAGATAATGCTATTACAGCAAATGTTGGTGAAACCGTTCGTTTATTTGTAGGTAACGGTGGACCGAATTTAGTATCATCATTTCACATTATAGGTGAAATATTCGACAAAGTTCATGTAGAAGGAGGAAGCATGGTTAATGAAAATGTTCAAACTACGTTAGTTCCTGCTGGAGGTGCTGCGATAGTAGACTTAAAGGTGGAGGTCCCTGGTAATTTTGTTATTGTAGATCACTCTATTTTTAGAGCCTTTAACAAAGGAGCTTTGGGGATATTAAAAGTTACGGGAGAGAAAAACGAAAGTATATATTCAGGTACAATACAGGAAGGTATTTATTTACCGGAAGGGGGTACTATTCAGAATATGCCTGTAGCTGATAAAGATATAAAATCAACAGCGCCAAAGTCATTTGAAAAGCAATTTTCGAATGGTAAAGCAATTTACATGAGAACCTGTTTTGCTTGTCATCAGAGTGAAGGACAAGGTATACCAAGTGCATTCCCTCCATTGGCAAAATCAGATTATCTAAATGAAAATGTAGACAGAGCGATTAGTGCTATTATTCATGGTTTAACTGGTGAAATAGTGGTTAACGGCGAGAAATTCAATAGTGTGATGACCAGTCAGAATTTGTCTGACGACGATATTGTGGATGTTTTAACATATGTATATAACAGTTGGGGAAATAATAAATCTAAAGTTACGCCAGAGATGGTTAAATCTGTAAGAAATAAATAATCAAAAGTGTGATGTTAAAATCCAATGGTTTTAAAGTTAGTATTTGTCTGTTTCTATTAAGTGTGTTTGGGATAACATTTGCTCAGGAGACAAAAATGGTTACCGTAAAAGGAGGGAATTATGTCCCTCTTTACGGAGCCGATGTTGATGGCGAAAGAGTAAAAGTAGCTTCTTTTCAGATGGATGTTTATCCAGTTACGAATGCACAATATCTGGAGTTCCTGAAAACGAATCCGGACTGGCGCAGATCGAAAGTAAAAAAATTGTTTGCTGACGGTAGATATCTTATAAACTGGGAAAGTGATCTGAGTTATGGAAAAGGCAATCTTAGTAATGCTCCTGTAACAAATATTTCATGGTTTGCTGCTAAAAAATATTGTGAATGCCAAGGAAAAAGACTACCTACTATGGATGAGTGGGAGTATACAGCAATGGCTGATGAAAAATTAACAGATGCCAGAACTAAAGAGGAGTTTAATAACTATATTCTGTCATGGTATGAAAAGACTAAAACTCAGAATAATCCGGTTGGAAGCACTTTTAAAAATTATTGGGGAGTTTATGATCTGCATGGTTTAGTTTGGGAATGGACTTCAGACTTTAATTCTGTATTTATTTCAGGAGAATCAAGAAAAGCAATGCAGGGAGATTCTAATTTATTTTGTGGAAGCAGTTCTGTGGGAGCATCTGATCTGATGAATTATGCTGCTTTTATGAGATATGCTTTCAGAGGAAGTATTAAAGCAAATTATGATATTAAAAATTTAGGTTTTCGCTGTGCTAAAAACTTATAAAAGTAGTTTGTTTGTTAAAGAATACAATAAAATTTTTAAAATGATTCAGGATATAAAAATTTGATATGAAAAAATATATAATAGTATTGGTACTATTCACAATGCAGGCCTGTAATACTAATTCAAAAGAAAAACTGACTGAGGTAAAAGCAGAAGAAAAATCGATTTCAGAATTATCTATTTATAATCTTCCGTCAAAATGGACAAATCAGGATGGTAAAGATGTTGAACTGAAAGAGCTCAAAGGAGATGTTTTAGTAATGGTTATGATTTATACTTCATGTAAGGCAGCTTGTCCGAGATTAGTAGCTGATATGCGTCATATAGAACAGCGATTAGAAGATAAGATTAAAAAGAATGTAAAATTTGTTCTGGTCAGTATTGATCCGGAAGTGGATACACCTGAGCGTCTAAAAGCTTTTTCTATTGAAAATAAAATGGATGGTAATCAATGGGTTTTCTTGCGTTCCAATGAAGAGAACACTAGAGAATTTGCCGCTGTTTTAGCAGTAAATTATAAAAAAATATCACCGATAGATTTTTCACATTCTAATATTATAAGTGTTTTTAATGCAGAAGGTGAACTTTATTTTCAGCAGGAAGGATTAGGAGTAAGCTATGATGAAACGATAAAGAAAGTTACTGAAGCTGTAAACGCCATCTAAAAAATAAATCAATGAGACGGATAAAAATTACCGGTTTATTGTTCTTTGGAATGATGAGTGCAGGACTCTTTGCCCAGAAATTAGACGTAGATCTGCAGTTGAGACCGCGTTTTGAATACAGAAACGGTTTTAAAACGATATTAAAAGAAACGGATAATCCCGCTTCTTTTGTTTCACAGCGTTCCAGACTGAATATTAATTTTGAAGAAGATAAACTAAAACTAAAAATATCCCTTCAGAATGTAAGAGTATGGGGAGATGTCCCAACGAATACGATGTCTGATAAGAACGGAGTTACTTTTTTTGAAGCATATGGTCAGTATGAATTTGCAGAAAATTGGAATATTAAAGTGGGAAGGCAGGTTTTGTCCTATGATAATCAGAGAATCTTTGGAGAAGTAGACTGGACACAACAGGCACAAAGTCATGATGCTGCCGTTATTACCTATAAAAATATTAATAACCGATTAGATATCGGGGGAGCACTAAATGCCGATTCTGAAGACATTATAGAAAAACAGTATCAGACCAAAAATTATAAATCCATGCAGTATATCTGGTTCAATACTAATCTGACCCCTTTTAAAATAAGTCTACTATTTTTGAATACAGGATATGAATTCTTAAAAACAGAAGAAGATTTTAAAGTAAATTACAGTCAGACCATAGGAACATTTTGGGTGTTTAGTAAAGGAAGTTTTGATGCAGATGCAGCTACTTACACACAAATGGGAAAGCGTGATAATAATACCGTGGATGCCTGGAATTTTGCAGCTAATCTGAATTATAAAATAAGTGACAGATGGAAAGTAGGTTTGGGATATGAATATCTTTCCGGAAAAAGTACAGATGATACTAGTACTGAAGTGAAATCATTTACCCCTCTTTTTGGTACTAACCATGCTTTTAACGGATATATGGATTATTTTTATGTAGGGAACCATATCAATTCTGTAGGATTATCAGATCTGAATGTAAAGATAAATTATAAAATAAAAAAATTGAAGTTTGCCTTAATACCACATATTTTCTTTTCTGCAGCAGATGTTGTTACTACAGATGCTAAAGTAATGGATAAGTATTTAGGAACTGAGATTGATTTTACAGGAGGTTATCAGTTTCATAAAGATGTTACATTAGGTTTTGGATATTCTCATATGTTTGCGTCCAGTACACTGGAAGTATTAAAAGGAGGAGGAAATGCTGATACTAATAATTGGGTATGGATATCTCTTACTATCAATCCCGGAATATTTTCTTATAGTAAATAGAGTTTTAATTATTAATTCAAATGAAAAGACTGCTTATTCTATTTAGAGAGAGCAGTCTTTTTTATTGATTTGTTTTGATTACCGACATATTTAAAGTCCTCCAAAACGCATAGTAGACCCTACGATAAGCATTGTGACACCAATAAGGGTTACAGCTACAACATGAAAGGCCAATTCAACAAGATTCTTTTGGCTTAATTTAGGTATTATAAAAAGGCGGGCATGGATAGCCAGAGCTAATGTAGTGAGTAATAGGATTAGCTTTACAGACACGACTTTTTCTACAGGATTTGAAAAAGAGAACCATAATGCTATTCCGACACCATATTTATAGGCCATCATAATACCGGTAATTACTAATATAAGAAGAGAGGGAAGACCAATGGGCTCAAAATGTTTTTCGAAATTAGAGATGATCTCTGTATCTTTCTTTTTTAAAGCTTCCGGCAGATAGCGGAATAGTAATAATAAATGACCGCCTACCCATATTGCAGCGCAGACAAGGTGCAGGATTAATAATAAATGATGACTCATACTATTGATTTTTTAGATTTGAAAAGAGAAATAATAAGGAATAGTAAACCAGCTGGAAGCCCGATACTGGCAATAAAAAGAGTAATGTAATAATCAGGGAGCATTCCTTTTCCCAGATAAAAGAAAATACCCTGAGTAAAAAGTAATATTTCTGTAATGACAAAACAAACTATAAACAGGATTATACCTGTTTTTGAAGTTCTGTTCTTACTGTTAAACAGATTGATCCCAGTGATAAAAGCAAACAGGAATCCGGTAATTAGTCCTAGCATGGATAAATGAATAAATCCAATTACAAAATTTCGTATTGTATGTGAAAGTACCATTATTTCCGGAAGAAAAGTAACAGATTGAATTCCTGTTTTCAGGAATAAAGAGATAAATGCAAAACTGTAAAGCAACTTTGTTACAGGTTGTAACGGTGCTATAAATTTTTTATAATGCGGGCGTATTAGCTGAATAAAAGCAATAATACTGATAAGTTGTGTTAGTAGTCCCAGCCCGTTGATCCATTGTAATAGCGGAATCGGAATGTACCAACTTACCGGCAGAGCAAAGGTTAAAAAGGTAGCTATAATCAGAGAATAGAAAAACCAGTTAAAGGTAGTGTTATTCAGGTCACATTTTGTTTTTCGGAGCTGATTTAGAAAAAGTGCTAATACTCCAAATAAGAACCATCCGTTAAACTGGAAATGAATAAAAAACTGAATTGCAGTCTGATAAAAAGCAGAACCTTTTCCTCCTGTTGTGGCTACAGGACCCAGACACCAGACACCAATGGTGGAAAACAACATGAAAAGTAATGCAGTGAGTAATATTTTTTTTTCTGCTGAGGTATCTGTTTTATGATCTTTCCAGACCCTGTAACAAAAATAATAACTGCAGAAGATATGTAGGGTTGAAAAGAATATTGAAATTATAGCATATCCCTGAACAGGGAAACTGAATATCATACCGACAATTGAAATCTGAGTGATCCAGAATAATCGGTTGTACTTTTTCTCTGAAGATTGGTTTTTTGGAATAAAATAATGAAAAATAAAAGAATACAACGTCAAATAGACCCAGCCTAACATTGCGGTATGCGAATGTCCATGTATGAGATAAGTATAGTTAATATTTAATGGATTAACATAAACATAACGTAGTACAACTCCCATGCCCGCTGCAATGCAGAAATTGATCAGACAAGTTATTAACCAGCTTTTTTTCATCACAAAATAAGGGTTTATAATAACTTTTAAATTTTTTTAATGTCGTATTCTTTTATTCAAACTAAACTAAAACTAATTTAAACTTTCGTTTTTATATTTTAATTTACGTTCATTTCAAATTTTTTCTCTAATTCGATAGATTTAGGGAATAAAATATTGTTTTCCAAATGAATGTGTTTATGAAGATCATTTTCAAATTCTTCCAGCATCGCATAAGTAATTTTATAAGTGTTGCATGCATCAGCAGGAGGAGTATAATTATTCGTTAATTCTGCTATTTTTCTAAAGCGTTCTCCTTCATTATCATGTTCTTCCATCATCATTGCAACCGGGTTTTCTACAGTACCGAAATGAGGTGCATCAACAGGTGTTTCACTGATCTTTGCAGCTATCATTTTTCTAATGAAAGGAAATAAAATCAATTCTTCTTTTTTAAGATGCGCCGCTAGTTCCTGAGCGGATTGCATGAATAATTCATTCACTTCAAATAATTCCGGATGATTTTCACCATGTACGCGACAGAGTTTGTTCAGAAATTGTGACAGAACAGGAGTTTTTTCTTCAATATAACGATGATGTGTTTTTTCCACATAATCCGTTAACAAATCTAAAGGCCACGTTTTATAATCGATAGTCTGATTCTCTTTATTTGCCAAAACCTCATCTAAAACCTCAAGAAGCTGGTCTGTTGCAATAGATTTTTTTTCGCATACTTCTTCTATGGTTCTGTGACCTTTACAGCAAAAGTCAATCCCGTATTTTGAAAATATAGCAGCAGTTCTGTAATCCTGTGCTACAATTTCTCCAATAGTCATTTTTATAGATGTTTTCATATTTTATATATTTTAATGTCTTACAAATATAAGATTATTTTTTAATATCGGACAAAACTGTCTTTTATTATTGTTAAAAAAATGGTATTTTTTACGATACCATTTTTAGTTAAATTTATTCTGCAATAAGTTTACCTTTCATTAAAGCAAAGTGTGCAGGGAATGTACATAAAAAGTCATAAGTTCCTTTTTCAGGTACAGTGAATTTAATAGTAGTAGATTCACCTCCACCAATTGTTTTAGTATGAGCAATTACTTTGTCAGCTTCATCAGCCGGAATATAATCGTTATCTTTATCAGCAGCAGCTTTTTGAGCAAAAGAGGTAACATCAGTACCTTCTTTTAATAAAACAAAGTTATGTCCCATCATATTTTTGTCCATTTTACCGGTATGTGTTAATACAAGAGTTACTTCTTCTCCTGCTTTCACTTTTATTTCAGTTAAGTTGAACTGCATTTGGTCATTTCCTTCTAACTGTATTGCATTTTCATCAATTGCTTCGGCGGTTTCCACAGGAGTTTGTTCGGTGGTTGTTTCTACTTGCTCCGTTTTGTTGTCTTTTTTTTCTCCACCGCATGAAGCTAATGTGAATACAGCTGCTAAAGCTAAAGCTGAAATGTTCAATGATTTTCTCATGATTTGATTGTTTTAAATGATTATAAATTAATTATGTTAGTTTTAGTATATTGTTCTTTAATGTATATTAGAGTTGCGATAATACTCAATTTTATAATTGAACATTTCTGCCATTTTAGTACCTCTCCATTTAGCTTCTTCTGCTTTTTTTCCTTCAAAAAGGGCGTCAACTGTTCCGTAAAAAATATTGATCCACTGATCAAAATGTTTTTTTTCTACTTCCAGTCTGGCATGAGGAGCGAAAGGACTTCCTTTATAGGTGTGCTCATCGAGCAGAACAGTCTGCCAGAAGCGATACATTTTCTCTAAATGTTCTGACCAGCGACCTTGTAGTTTTTCATTAAAAACTGGACCTAATAATTCATCCTTTCTGACGTTATCATAAAAGGTATTTACTAATAATTTAATGTCATTGATGTCTAAAATTTCTTTTGTCATTTTTCAATTGTTTTCAGAAATCGAAATCTGTCTAAAATTACAACTATTAGATTAAATTTTCAAATAAGTTGTGCCTGATTTTATGCCCAGAGCTAATTCTTCCAGATTTGTGGTGCATAGCATCGTTTTCAGACTTTCCCGAATAAATTTAAATTTTTCATGAACAGGGCAGGGGTGTAATTCGGAACATTCCCGTAAACCTAAGCCACATCCGTTATATATAGAGTCGCCATCTATTGCAGAAACAACCTGCGATAGTTTTATAGAGGACATCGTTGTTTTTGGAATATCAAAACCTCCCGTTGGTCCTTTTGTTGAATTAATAATATTATTCTTTACTAAAATCTGTAATATTTTTGCGGTAAAAGCTTCCGGTGAATCAATCTGCTTCGCTATATCTTTAAGCCCTACACGATTACCTTTATATGATTCAGAGGCTATAAAAATAGTTGCCCGAATGCCATACTCACAAGTTTTTGAAAACATTCCCGATTTATTTTAAGATAATACAAATATACTTTAAATTTTCAATTTAGGATGGTTTTATCCGAATATAATACAAGGTTAGATGTTTTTATAAATTAGACAGCTATCCGGCTATCTAAAAATTAAATCGTATTATAAACTGAACTCGGGTAGCATTTCTGAAAGGACAAATAGCAATAATAAAACAGAATGCAGAATATATTTTATATTTATTAAGTAATTTTTATTAATTTGAATCAAGAGCTCCTGTCAGTAAGTTTAGATTAGTCAGTAATAATCTGTAATTGGACTGTGCAGAAAGCAAATCTGCTTTTGCTTTTAATAAAAAAGCTTCACTTTCCAGCATTTCCTGTTTGAGTTTTAAGCCCGTTTCAAAACCGTTTTTAATTAATCGGTTCTCTTCCCGGCGAAAAATAAGTACTTCTTCAGACAACTGTACTAATTCTAATGCTTCAGTTATATCAGAATAAGCTTTCCGAATATCAATACCATTATTTTCAGCTAAATTAGTCTGATATTCAACAGCCTGTTGATTTTGTAATTTTCTTTGTCTCAGAATAGATTTTTTATTTCCAAAATCAAAAATATTCCAGCTCAGTCTCGCCCCTCCCGTGAATCCATTAGTTTCATACCCTGAGAACAGATTGAGATAAGAGTATCCTGCAAAAACACCTACACTTGGCAGATAATCGTTCTGCGCAGCCGCAATAGCTTGATCAGTTTTCAGTATATTGTTTTGAGCTATAATTATCTCAGGATTAGATGTTTTTGATTTTTCAGTATAATATTCCAGAGGTCTCAGTTGTTCTATTCTGAATTTTTCTTCTTTTAACAGAATATCAGACGTTTTAAGACCCGTGATCTGGATCAGTTTTTCCTGATAGTTATTAATCTTATTTTTAGTCTGTAACAAGATCTGTTTTTGACGTAATATATCTGCTTTTAATGCATATCGATTTACAATATTGCTTTTTCCGGCAAGAATAGTACTTTCAACGTCATATAATTTTGTTTCAGATAGTTGAAGATTAATTTCAGCTTCTTCCTTTTCACGCTGTGCAATGAGCAGACCAAAATAGAGTTGTTCAACTCCCTGTTGTATCTTTAATTGCGCTTTTAAGGTTTCAGCAGAAGCAGTAACAGTTTCATTTTTTGCTATTTTGAGACCATTTCCCACTTTAAATAGTTCAGTTATAGGTTGATAAGCAAAAACACCGGCAGAATAAATATTGTTATTCAGATCTAAATTATCAATAGAAGGGAGCGGAATAGGTAAGGTGCCAAGAGGTCCTAACGGAATATTCAGTTGGTTTGAATGGTTACTGTAAACATAAAGACCATCTGCCATAATGATCGGAAAATATTTAGACCGGGCTTCTTTTATTTTTTCAGCACTTTCTTCTGTTTTCAGATTAGATATTTTGATCAGATGATTACTCTCCAGAGCCAGATTAACAGCAGTAGTAAGATCCAGAGAATCTGTTAACTGTTGAGCAGAGGCAGATTGCACTATAAAAAACAGTACCAGAATTTTCAGAGATGCAGCTAGGTTTTGATTATTCATTGTTTTCAGCATTATCGGATTCTAATAGCTCTTGTTTATCTTTCGGTTTCATTATAGCAACATAAATAACAGGTATTACTAAAAGTGTCATTACCATAGAAAATAGTACACCTATAGAAATCACACTTGCCAGAGGGCTCCACATTGGAGAACCGGAAAGGATCATTGGTAGAACTCCGATCGAAGCAGCCATTGAGGTTAAAAATATAGGACGTAATCTGCGTTTAGCAGATTCAATTGAGGCAGTAGGAATATCCATACCTTCTTTCAGCAGTTCATTAGTATGATCTACTAATATAATAGCATTACGAACTACAATACCGGATAAACTGATTAGTCCGATAAAAGCCGTAAATCCGAAGTTATTATGTGTAAGAATTAATCCCAGTAAAGCTCCAAAGATACTTAACGGAATGGACAACATTACAATAAAAGCTTCTTTCAGGTTGCGGAACTGGAACAACAGGATAAAAAAGATAAGTCCTAAACTGATCGATAAAGCAACGATCATCTGACTGAAAGTTTCTTTTTTATTTTCATCCTCACCACCATATTCAATTCGATACCCTGTAGGAAGTTTTAGTTTTGCTATTTCAGGCTGAATTTTTTTCAGAACCTGAGAAGGCAGGTAATCCGGTGTTGTTTCAGACAGAATTGTCAGTGTTCTCACACCATTTCTGTGCATAATCTTACCGTTTTCCCATTCCGGTGTAAGTGTTGCTATCTGACGTAGCGGAACACTACCCCCGGTTACAGGAGATTTTACATAAAAATCTTCCAGATTATCTGAGTTTTGTCTATTTTCTTTATCCAGTCTGAACAAGATGTCGATTGCGTTATCTCCTTCATACATTGTAGAAACGGGAGCTCCTGAAAAACCGATATAGATTAATTGGGCAATACTGGTTGTTGTAAAACCAAGCCGATTTGCTTCGTCTTTCAAGTGTACTTTTATACCGTAATAATCTTCTGCAAAATCAGAACGTACCAGAAAGCTTCCTTTTTCTTTCTGAGTGATCTGTTTTACGTTAGCACCTATTTCTTTTAATCTATCAATATTATCTCCGATAATTCTTATTTCAATAGGAGCAATTGTAGGAGACCCTTGTTGCATTAAACGCACATGAGGCATTCCTTGCGGAGCAATAGCAGCTACTCTGGATTCAAGATCAGAAGCTAGTTCTTCCGTTGTTTTATCTGTTGTTGTATTGATTAGGATTTGTGCAAAGTTAGTTGCAGGTACTTCCGGTGAAAAATTATAATAAAACCGCGGTGCACTTGTACCGATAAAAGTAGCAAAGCTGGTTACTTTATCTTCTTTCTGAATTAGTTTCTGAATTTTTAAAATTGCTTTTTCCGTTTCTTCCAGTTTTGTTCCGGTAGGCATCCATAAATCAATCACAAACTGATTACGCTCCGCAGCCGGAAAGAATTTTTGTTTAATCCCTGTAAATAATAATCCTGCAAAAACAATAGTAAGAAGACTGCCTGTGATTGTTATTTTAGGGTATTTCATACACCATATTATTGCTTTTTCATAACCATTCTGCATTCTGTCAAGCATTGATGTTTTCTTTGGCTTATCTTCTTTTACAGTACCATGTAATCCTTTTTTTATAAAAGTATAACATAATAAAGGGGTTAGAACCATAGCAATAATAAATGATGAAGCCAATGCAACAGTAACAGTGATCGGCAGAGAAAAGATAAATTCACCCACAGATCCCGTTAAGATAATCATAGGTATAAAAGCAGCGATGATCGTTACCGTTGCTGTAAGTACCGGCACTACAAGCTCTGTAGCACTTCGCCATGCGGCAGTTTTTCGGTCAACTCCTTGATCGAGAAGTTCTACATAATTATCAGCAATTACAATCGCATCATCCACGACCATTCCCAGAACGACAATTAAGGCGGCTAATGAGACCTGATGCAGTTCAATATCAAAGACATGTAAAAGGGCAAAAGTTACCGCAACAGTTACAGGAATTGCTGTAGCAGCAACAGCTGCAATTCTAAAAGGAAGTAGTACAATAACCACAATAACTACAGAAATAATGGCAAGAAAAAATTCATGAATAAAATTGCTGATATTAGCATCCACAATAGCAGGCTGATTAACAATAGTAGATATTTTCACATCACTCGGAATCAGATTTGCAGCATCCGCTAATTTGGTTTTAACTTCTTTTCCAAAGGCAACAATATTATTTCCTTCCTGCATTTCTACTGCCAGAATAATAGCTTTATTTCCGTTTACAGTAGTGATTGTTTTTGGTTCTTCATAGATTCGCTCAATAGTTGCTACATCTTTTAAACGAACGATTTCCCCTGTAGCAGAAGTTCCGATAATCTGCGAAGCAACCTCGTTTTCAGTAGTATAATATCCGGAAGTATACAGAGGAATATCAGAATCGGTTGTTTTTACATTTCCTGATGGGTTTATCGTGTTTTGAGATTGTAATACCTGGATAGTCTGGGGCAGACTAATACCATATTGCACCAGTTTCTGAGAATTTGAAGTAACCAGAATTTGTTCTTTCTGTTCTCCGATACGTTTGATTTTTGAAACAGATTTAACAGTTCTTAGTACATCTTCAATTTTGGCAGCATATTCTTTTAGCTGAGAAAAAGTAGCCATATTAGATTCAATACCAATGACCAGAGCTTCGGTATCACCAAAATCAGAGTTTACAATAGGACCTATAACTTCTTTAGGGAAACTCTGAGCTTTAGCTACTAACAACCCGTTTCGTAGTTTATTCCAGAAGATATCCGGTTGTTTCAGATTTTCCTGTAATTCTACATTGATGATTACGACACCGTCACGAGTGGTAGAATAGGTTTTTTCTTTTCGTACTTCTTCAAACTGAAACAGATATTGCTCCAGCTTTTTAGTGACCTGTTCTTCGACTTGAGCAGAATTAGCTCCAGGATAGTAAGCTACTACTAATCCTGTTCTGATTGTGATTTTAGGATCTTCCCTTCGAGGCATATTAAGCAGGGAATTAATTCCTATTATAAAAATCAGGAATAGAACAGACAGAGTGATTTGAGGATATTTCAGTGAAGATTTTACAATATTCATATCTAATCGGTTATAACGATTAATGTTCCGTCACTGATCTTTTGCTGACCGCCTGTTACCAGTAATTCATTTTCATTTAATCCTGAGATGATCTGTATCCGGTTTTTTTGCAGTGAACCTATTGTAATATTTCTTTTGAACGCTTTATTCGTTTTTGGATCTACCACATAAACATAAGGCTGATTGTTCAGTCCCTGCATTATCGCTTCTGTTGGAATAACAATACCATTCCGGTAAGAAGGGGAGAGAATTTTCATTTCAGCGATCATTCCCGGACGAAGAATCATTTTTGGGTTATTCAGATCCACTTTTACAGAAAAAGCTCTTGTTGTTGCATCCGCCACAGACCCTATTAAATTGATCTTTCCGATGAAAGTAGAATCTAATGATGAAATATATATTTCTGCTTTTTGTCCTATTTTTATATCATGTAACTCTGTTTCAGGAACAGATGCATTTATTTTTACCTTATCGATTTCGGAAAGAATAAGTACCGGCATACCGGAAGAAACAATCTGATCTACTTCAGATTTCTTTTTCAGCACCACTCCGTTAATTGGAGAATAGATTTTACTGTCAGATACATTTTTTGCCTGCAGTTTCTGTTGTGCTTTTGCCTCTTTTAATGTATTGGTGATCTTGTTAAAGTCACTTTCAGTAAGACTCTGACGGTCATACATTATTTTTAAACGATTATATTGATCCTGCGCTTCACTTAAATTTGCAGAAGCGACCTGTTCTCCCAGCTGATAACTAGTAGCATCCAGACTGGAAAGTAACATTCCTTTTGTAATAACAGAACCTTCGTCAACAGCCAGAAAATCAATCTTTCCAGCTACAAGAAAACCTATGCCGATAGTTTTATTACCTTCTATGTTTCCACTCAGAGAAATTACTTTCTGAAAATCCGATTTTTCTATTTTCTGTACAATAACAGGAATTCCTGCAGGAGCGTTTTCAGGGTCATTTATTTTAGAATTACAACCGGATAATAAAATGGTTAAAATAAAGGAAGTTGTATAGAATATTTTTTTTTTCATAAGTATTGTTTTCAAACTAGTTTTGAAATAAATCTTCTATTCTGCCTGTGGCAGATATTTTATAGTATAAAGTAAGTAAATATTTTTTTGTTTTACCAATTAAATAAATTAAATTTCATAAACAGATTCTATTTTAATAATAAATTAAATTTTTAACAAAAAAAACAATAAATAGTTTTTTTTAGAATGTATGTTTTAGTGATACTTTGTGTAGGCACTATAATATATTAGAGAAAAGAAGCAGCAGACAAGGATTAAGAGTATTCTGTATTTGATATATGAAAAAGCTAAAAACAGATAATAAAATTTACAATATTTAGTTCTCAAACTATCAACTATCAACTATCAACTATCAACTATCAACTATCACAATACAAATTCTGCAAACAATCGCTGTGCTGTTTTTTCAAGGTCATCTGATAATCCCGGATGCGGTCTTGAAGTCTGAATAACAGAACTGCGTATAGCAGTTAACCATCGAAAACGCGAAGGGATATCCATTTGAGCAATAGGTCCCCCGTCTTTTGTTCCCCTACCTATTTTTTCAAAAGCCTGTAAGTTCATTTGAAGTTGTTCTATATCCGGATCGTCTGAAAATAGTTTTAGTTTTGCTTCGTCTATTTTATGAATAACCGTTATAAATTTTGCCTGTTTACAGAACAGAATTATTCCGACATTCAAAAACTCTTCACGTTCCACCCTTGGCAAAACGCGAATTACAGCATATTCATATAAGTGTCTGTCTTGCATTTTGAGCTTCTTTTATAAATATTTCTGAATTTGCTATTCGCAATACTAAAAACTGAATGTAAACCTCTCTTAATTCCTGCGGTGTTTCCGCAGTGTCTTCCCATTGTAACCATTCATCAGGAACAAGACCTACAATCTCTCGTATTTTTTCTTCTGTAAGTATAGTTTTGTATTCTATATCCACTTCATCCAGTAATGAAGCCCCGGATAACAGTACATGATCTTTTATAAGCGCAAAAGGACTTTTAGCATGCTGTTTCCAGTTATTCCACGAATGATGAAAGTAAAAAGAAGCACCATGATCGATCAGCCATAATTCTTTATGCCAGATCAGCATATTAGTATTTCTAAAAGTTCGGTCAACATTTGTAATTAGTGCATCCAGCCACACAATTTGTGAAGCACGTTTTTCATCCACTTCCGTTACCACAGGATCAAAAGTAATAGCACCTGATAAAAAATGAATTGCTAAATTTAAACCCTGACTGTTTTGTAACAAATCCTGAATTTCTTCATCCGCTTCCGTACGTCCAAACGCTTCATCCAAATTTGCAAAAACGATTTCCGGTATTCGAAGTCCCAGAGCATGAGCAATTTCACCGCCGATTAATTCCGCGATTAAAGCTTTAACACCATGTCCCGCCCCCTTAAATTTCAATACATATTTAAAGTCATCATCTGCCTCAGCAAGTGCTGGCAGCGAACCTCCTTCACGCAAAGGTGTAATGTAACGCGTTACATTTACAGTTCGAAGACTAAGTTGATTATTCATAGAAGATTTCTTAAAATACAAAACTACGATTATTTTAATTATCGGATTGTTGGATTATTCGATTTTTAGATGGTTAGATTTCTTCGCTCGTTTGCTCTTTCAGGCTTATCTTTGCAAATTTGATTTATCAAATTATTTTTTCGAATAATCTAAAAATCAAACCATCGAATAATCCTCCTAACAAAGATTTTTTCTATCTTAGCCTGAGATTACTATAAATAGCGTTTAAAGAGAAGGAAAATGAAGTTTATCCCACTATTAATTATTATAATCTGTACATCATCAGGTGTATATGCACAAAAAGAGTTTCATAATAAAACGATCGCGATTCCGTCTCGTTTTGATGCTAATATAAAAGCAAAACCGAATATGACTCCGGTATATAATCCGTTTGCACCACCCGTTATTCCGCCACTGGAAATCAATGCGCCTACAGTATTTGATCTGAATCCAAAACAATCGAATACCATCAAAATAGGAGAGTCCAATTTACCGAATATGTCTCCAAAAGAAGGTTTTGCTAATCCTGGAGATGTATATGAACGAAAAGTGAATAAAGGAGGTTATAAAGGAGGAGACGGAGGAGATTATACACAGTTCAAGAAAAATCAGTATTTTGGTGAATATAAAACCACATCAGACCATGTAAGATTAATGTACCGTGATTTTGGGGCGATTGATGGGGATCTTATCAAAATATATGTCAATGGAAAAGTTATAAAAACAGATATATTTTTGCTTCAGGATTTTCAGGGGTTTGATTTTCCGTTAGATCCCGGTTTTAATAAATTTGAGATTGAAGCCTTAAATCAGGGAAGTTCCGGACCCAATACAGCAGAGTACAGAGTATATGATGACGAAGGAGTTTTGGTTCCCAGTAAGGAGTGGAATTTAGCTACCGGTTTCAAAGCATCATTTATTATTATTAGAGAAGAAAAATAGCTTATTTAGTTGATAGTTTTTGTGAGAGGTGAAAAGTGAATTTAACCGCAAAGTTCGCAAAGACTTACGCAAGGCTCGCAAAGGGATTTTTTTCGCAAAGATGCAGAGTCGCAAAGGTTCTCTGAATACTGTGACTGAAAACTAAAAACTACCTTACTGAGAACGCATTAACAATTCTTAAATCTCAAAGGTCTGCCCTATATACGGAACAAAGCAGTCAAAACCATACTGTTCCTTTATTTTGATTCGAAGTGCATCAGCAGGTTGGTTTTCACCGTGGACTAAAAATATCTTTTCCGGTTTTTTATCCAGTTCAGATAACCAGTTTAACAGATCTTTTTGATCGCCATGTGCAGACAGTCCCTGTACTTCAATTATTTTTGCTTTTACAGGATAATATTTACCCTGTATTTTGATTTCTTCAGCTCCGTCAAGTAATTTTCTGCCTCTAGTTCCCTCAGCTTGATATCCTACTATAATAACAGTCGTTTTAGGTAAGCCGATATACTGTTTCAGATAAGTCAGTACCCTTCCTCCGGTAATCATTCCGCTTGCCGCAATAACCACTTTCGGGCGGTTGTCATAAACTGTATCCATAGTTTCTTTATAATCACAAACTAAAGTGAACATCTTATTCATTTCAGTACACCCTTCCGGTGATAATTTGTGCCATTTTATATTTCTGGAAAACAGTTCCAGTACGCTCATTCCCATAGGAGTATCCAAAATATAAGGAATATTAGGAATTCTATTTTCTTTTTTAAGTTGCCACAGCAAATACATAACAGATTGTGCCCGTTCTACGGCAAATCCGGGAATAATTACTGTTCCTCCTTCTCTAATAGCAGAGTTAATATAAGTCTCCAATTCTAGTTTAATATCCGTATCCGGATGCAGTTTATCACCATAAGTACTTTCTAAAAAAATATAATTTCCTTTTTTCGGTTTGGTCGGAGGGAACATTAATACATCATTATCCCGACCAATATCACCTGAAAAGACCAGTATTTTGTTTTCTAAAGACAGTTCGATACTACAAGCACCTATGATATGTCCAGCAGTTGTAAACACAGCTGTTATTCCTGTGCCCAGATCAATTAGCTTATCAGGTTGAATTACTTTCAGTAAAGGAAGTACTTTTTCCGCCTGTAAAACGGTATAAAGAGGTTCCGCTATTTCATGTTTTGAATAGCCTTCTTCATTTGCTTTCATGGCTTCTTCTTCCTGGATTTTAGCACTATCCAGAAGCACTAGTTTCGTTATTTCTTTCGTTGGAAGTGTACAGTAAATGTTTCCTGTAAACCCCTCATTTACCAATTTGGGTAGCCAGCCGCAATGATCCAGATGTCCATGTGTTAACAGAACAAAATCAATTGAAGAGGGTAAAACAGGGAGCGGATCCCAGTTGCGTTCCCGTAAAGGTTTTAGTCCCTGAAACAATCCACAATCAATTAAGATACGGATACCATTACTTTCAACCAAAGTTTTTGAACCGGTTACTGTTCCGGCTGCACCAAGAAATTCTATTTTCATATCTTTTATAAATTACATAATTCAGTTACTTCTTTCAGAACATTTTTTATGCGATTCGGACTAAGTCCGATTTTTGTCAGATCATCAGAATTATGGAGTAATTCCTTTATCATAATATAATTTAAAAGCAATAGTTTTTCTTTTTCTGCCATAGATAAAGTAGTTAAACAAGTAACAGGATACAGATGATATAGGTCAATTTTAGTTTTCAGATTATTTCCCGGAGGATAATCCCAGCTCAGTAAATTAATCCCAGAGCAGTTTGCAAACGCAGTAGCATCCGCGGTAAAACGATTATTGGTAACAATCCAGCAATCTGTAATATGATCTTTTGTTGAAAAAATAGTATGCGTTTTTTCTTTTAAATCATTAAATCGGGATAATATATACAGAGGTACTTTTACATCAGAGTTGGCTTCCCTGCTATTATGAAATTTACATTCAATTATTCCAATACGGTCGTTTTTTTTGATAGCAATATCAATCTCATGAGAAATACATTTTCCCTGTAAAGTCAGGTTGGTTTTTGTTTCATATTTTTCTGCAAAAAATAGTTCAGCGATATACTTTTCAAAAATAAAACCAGCTGGACCGAGCAGTTGTATTGCAGTTCGCAGATTGTATCGTGCAGCATGAGAAGCAGCTGTTTTCTTTAATAATCCAAAAGCCAGTTTATAAATTTTTTTAGTCGAAATTCCATTATAGATTTCTTTTTCAATGGTCTGGATAACCGCGTCTGCCACAGAAGAAGAAGCACCAGATTTTAATAAGGATTGTCTGAGCTTGTTTTTATCGAAATCGACAATCTCTCCTGATTGTTTTATAATTTTCATGATCTTGTAAATTAGAATGTAACTGGAAGAATCAGAAAATAACCAGTAATAAAGATACGGAAAAGGAGAATTACTTTTAAGAACCTGTTTCAATTTTATCTAATTCTTTTTCAAGAATAATTTCTCGCTATATTCTGATCGTATTATTTCTAACTAAGAGATTATTTTTTTAGAGGTATTATTAGATTAGTTAGCTTGTTTTAATTTATAATAATGAATTAAAACAATTAAATATTCGTTTTTTTTAGAAAAAAATTGTAGTTTAGGTATTTTAATTTTTTAAAGTAAAGAAAAATGATAATTTATGAATGATATACAATTAAATAGTTATTTTACATTAATATTAGCTTCCGTGGTTCTGTTTATAGGAACTTTTTTGACAAAAAAAATAAATTTTCTTAAGAAATTTAATATTCCCGTGCCGGTGGCCGGTGGTTTAGTTGTAGCGTTTATTATAACAGGTTTATATTATACCTCTAATATTACCATCTCTATTGAAACTTCATTACAGGAAGCCATGATGCTTATGTTTTTTGCTTCGATAGGTTTAGGTGCCGATTTTTCAAAGTTAAGAGAAGGCGGGAAACCATTTCTTTTATTAACGATGGTGGTAGCGGTTTTTATTTTGTTACAGGATATAGTAGGAGTAGGTTTAGCCTCATTGTTCGGATTAGATCCTATGCTGGGACTAGTTGCGGGATCCATAACATTAACCGGAGGACACGGAACAGCTGCAGGATGGGGGCATACATTGGAAAACCTAGGAATAACAGGAGCAACCGGTTTAGGAATTGCCTGTGCAACTTTCGGATTAGTACTGGGCGGATTAATAGGAGGTGGTCTTGCAGAAAAACTCATTAAATCCAAACAATTAAAGCCTTCAGAACGACAAACAGATACTCCACTTACTGATGTTGCTTTTGAACATCGCGAAACACCCAGACTTATTACAGTAGATTCAACATTAGAAGCAATTGCCATGTTTGCTGTTTGTATTGGTTTTGCCTATTTTGTAAGTCACTTTATATTGGCTAATTATCCTGATTTTCCCGTTAAAATCCCTAATTTTGTCTGGGCTTTGGGGTGTGGTGTAATCGTTCGGAACATCCTTTTCTATAGCTTTAAAGTATCTATATTTGATAGATGTATAGATGTTATCGGTAATGTATCGTTATCGCTTTTTCTTGCTATGGCTTTAGTCTCTTTAAAGTTGTGGGAATTAGTCGATCTGGCTCTTCCTATTATTGTTATTCTTAGTATACAAACAATCATTATGGTTTTATATGCAGCATTTGTTACTTTTCGTGTATTAGGGAAAGATTATGACGCTGCTGTTATTGCTGCAGGGCACTGTGGATTTGGTATGGGAGCAACACCTACTGCTGTGGCTAATATGCAGGCGGTAACGATGAAACACGGAAATTCTCAAAAGGCTTTTTTAATCGTTCCGTTAGTGGGTGCTTTTTTTGTAGATTTGGTAAACGCAGCTGTTATCTCAGGATTTGTATCGTTTTTGTCGAAGTGATCTCAGAATGGAATTTTTAATACTGTTAATTGAAAAGGTTGTCTTTTTGACTACTTCTTTAGAAATAAACAGATTCTTTGTCCCATTCTTTCAGAAGCCCGAGATTCATTATTTTATCTTCAAATGCCTTCGAATATTTGTAATTGTTTCGTTTTAATTCTTTAAGATATCTTTCAAGTATATAATCTGTCTTTGTATAAGGATATTTACCTTTAAGACCCTTTATTTCGTCCAGAACCCAATCTTCTATTTTATTGGTAAGATGATTAAAGGTAGGAGTATTATCATAGGTACAAAATAAAATCAGTTGCATATATATTCCATATTGAGCAATAACCTTTTCAGTATGTATAGATTGAGGACATCTGTCCAGAAATCTTTCCCAGTTAATACATCTTGTCAATAAAGCATCTAAGGATACGGTAAGACCGGCATTAGAAGAAATAAGAGTATTATGATCCGCCCATATTTTCATAAACTGCTCTGTTTCTGTTGTAACATAAGGCCGGAACAATTCATAATAATAATAGGTTTTTATTTTCAACTCCGTATACCCTTCGCTAATATATTTCGGTTCAAGACCTATTTCTTCCAATAAGCTGAAAATTTCGTCATCCTGATTTTTATCACCAGAAGCAGAATATACTTCGGACCAGCGTTTTAAAATAGGAAACATAATGGAATCCAGTTTCATAAACTCTACGGTCTGATCAAAGCGAAAGTTATCCGCTAGATAAATGGAGTCAGCTTCTTCGAGTGTTGCATTTCTGAGATTTCTGAGCAGGTTATTTCGCATTTCTTCTGCCTTAGACAAATACGATTTTAATAATTTCAGATCAATGTTTTCTTTTTCGGTATCATATTGTTTTTCTGTGATAGAGGGAATATTGTCTGCTATTATTTCTGCAGAATCCGGTTTGGTCTGGTATTGTTCTTTTTTAGAATTACAACTAAAACCAATCAGCATTATGCCGATACCTAAAATATATTTCATTAAAAATAGACTATAATATAAAGAGGAGTAAAGATATTAAATGATTTCGGGTATAAAAAATGAACATAGCATCAGAGGGCTAATTTTTTGATAAGATATTCTTTCAGGATAATGGCATGGTTATAAATTTCATCTTTTGCTCCATATACTAAAGTAACATTTCCTTCTACTAAAAGAGATTTTAGTGTTTCCAGAAAGATTTCCAGAGTCGGATTATGATCCAGTTCTGCAATATATTCTTCTTTGAACCAGTTGAATTTTTCAGGAATATGCCCAAATGCTTTTCGGATGGCTGTAGTAGGAGTAATATCTTTTTCCCATAAATCGATTTTTGCTTTTTCTTTAGCCAGACCTCTGGGCCAGATTCGATCGACCAGTATACGATATCCGTCTTCCGGAGTGGGTGAGAGATAGGCTCTTTTTATTTGTAGCATAAAATTGGACAGTAGATGATTTTATATAAAAAACAAGTTCTTAAAATATTTTCCTTAGTAAGTTATGAACTTATTTGTATATTTTAGTGCAAGTTATACTAGTATTTATAAAATAACAGAAAAATATGGATTTAAAGAATATAATAAAGAACTTTATTTATAAAGCTATGTTCTATTTAGTTTCTTTTATCATACCAATAGCTATTCAATCGTGTAGCGGCGATAATAATGAGTTAGGGATAAAGGGAAAGGAAATACGTTTATATGTATCTCCAACGGGCAACGATAGCAATAGTGGATATGAGATAGAATCACCTTTGAAGACAATACAAAAAGCCATTGATATGGCAGAACCTGACGTTGTTATTTACCTCTTAGATGGTGAATATAATGAACGGGTATTTATCAAAAAATCTGGTGAACCAGGAAAGCCTATTACTCTTTCTGCATATAATGGGCATACTCCGATTCTGAATGGCAAAAATATAGAATTGAAAGGTTCACCAGATAATAGTTTGCTTTATTTAGATGGAGTACACCATTTTGTGGTCAATGGTATAACATTGAAAAATTCTAAAGCCAGTGGGATATATGCAGCAAATAACTCTTCCAATTTAGTTATTGAAAACTCTACTATTTCTAATTGTTTAGCACCTGGAATATGTGTGGGAGCAGATAATATTGTTGGAAGTGAAAATATTATAGTAAAAAATAATGTAGTTGACAATTGTGCTCAAAAATATAGAGAGGCCATATCGTTACGTGGTGTAAATAACTTTGAAATTGCTTTTAATAAAGTCATAAATATAATAAAGGAAGGTATTGATGCAAAGTCCGGTTGCACAAATGGAATTATACATCATAATGAAATAACTAATGTTCAGGCTGTTGGCATATATATCGATGGAGGGTATGCCAATACCCGTCCACAGCATAATATAAAAGTTTACCAGAATATTGTGTACAACTCCAAAATGGGAATAACAATTGCTTCAGAAGAAGGAAATAATTGCTCAGAAATATCCATCTTTAATAACATTGTTTACGATATGCCTGAATATAAAAGTCTTGGCGGTGCAGGTATTAAAGTAGCATTTGACCTGAGGGCGGATGGTAAGGATATGAACGGAGACTTAAATAACATCTATATTATAAATAATACTGTATATAATAAAAAACAACAAGGTATCTACATCAATACTCCTCATATTGAAAATATTATAATCCGCAACAACATATCTGTAGATAACTTAAGACAAATAGAATTAAGAGAATCCGTTGATGCCTCGAAAGTCATAATAGAAAATAACCTAATTTATGGTGCTTGCTGGTATAAAGGAATGAATTTTGTAGAAGCAGATCCATTATTTGAAAATTTGAGCAAGTTCAATTTCAAATTAACAAAGGATTCTCCAGCAATAGACAAAGGGATATCTACTGGCGCTCCTAATTTTGATTTTATTGGCAATAAGCGCCCATGGGGTAAAGGCATTGATATTGGTGCTTATGAATATATAATCGTTCCAGATTAGGTTGACAGATCACTGATGTTACAGATTTAGTTTTGCTCAGTTCGGCTAAAGCCGTGATCTCACTCATATAAACACAATACATACCTCTAATTCATTTTCCAATTTAACATAATTTCTTGCTGAACTAAAATAATAATCTTCTGCATTACTGACGATTTTTTCTTTCACAGGATTTTCCATATGGATAATAAGCCAAGAGGATATTCAGTAAACATAAGAAATAAAAATTAGTAAATATATATAATTAAAGTTTTTTTTGTTAAAATTGTTTTGTTTTAAATATGGATATATGGTGTTTAAAGTGCTTATTATCAATTTGTTTACGTTGTTGTTGGTGTTATTTTAAAAACTAATATTTTAAAAAGTTTATTTATAATTAATTAATTTTTTAGTTTATTCGATTATGTTTCATTACTTTTAGTTTTAATTAACATATCAATAACATAATATTAAGAATTATGATAAAAAAATTATTAACTGCATGTATAGCAATATTACCATTGTTATCTTGCGAAAGATCAGAGTTAGATAGCACAGAATATTCAGTTGAACCGAAGTCTGTAGAAGAAAGTCATGTTTGTACAGAATTATTTTTAAATAATCAGGAAGATCCTTTAAATCCTGTTCCCAAAGGCGCTTTGTTGACAAGTAAAAAATGGAAAGCAGGGCAAACTATTACCGTTAAATTTTTAAATGGAGATTCTTTCTTACAGGGTAAAGTGAAAAAATACGCTGCTGAATGGCAAAGACATGCTAATATAAAATTTCAATTTGTAGCCTCTAATCAGAATGCAGATATCAGAGTTGCCTTTAAATGGGGAGGGGATACAGGTTCCTGGTCCTATATTGGTATAGACTGTCAGCATTCATCTATAGCTAAAAATGCACCTACAATGAATTTTGGATGGTTTAGCGGATCAACAGCAGAGAATGAATTCAGCAGAACGATTCTTCATGAATTTGGACACGCATTAGGTCTTGTTCATGAACAACAACATCCTACTAATTCTATTTCGTGGAATAAACCAGTGGTTTATGCTTATTATGCAAAGTCAGGATGGAGTAAAAGTGATGTAGACAGAAGTGTTTTTCAAAAATACAGTACGACACAAACGAATTACAGCGGTTATGACAGAAATTCTATTATGCATTACCCAATTTCTAAAGAATGGACTACGAATGGATATAGTGTAGGATGGAATACCGTTTTGTCTTCTACAGATAGAAGCTTTATAACCAGAATATATCCTTTTCAGGCAAATACGAAAGGTTTTTATCGTTATAATATAAATGCTCAGCATTTCTATACTTCAAATTATAATGAACTGGGAAATAAGTATTTTGAACAGGTAATGGGACGTGTATTTTCAACACAGGTCAGTAATACATTCCCTATATATAGATATTATAATCCTCAGACAAAAGACAGGCTTTCTACTTTAAATTATAATGAATTAAAAGGAGGGATAGCAGGCTGGAATTATGAAGGCATTACAGGATATGCCTATAAAACGCAACAGCCGAATACAGTACCTGTATATCGCTATTTTAAAGCAGCAGAACCAAGAGATCATTTTTATACATTAAGTAATACAGAAGTAGCCGGAGGCAAGTATGGTTATAAATTTGAGCAGATTGCTTTTTACATTTTAAAAAACTAATTCTTTTCTTTTAGTTCTGAAAAAAGAAGCAAAAACTTTAAGCAGTAGTAAATGTTAGTTTACTACTGCTTTTTTAATTTAATTCCATTTTCTCAGCCTTTTTAAAGAATTCGGTCTATGAATTTGTAGTAGATTTATAAAGGTAGTCTTTTATTTAACTATCAACTATCAACTATCAATTGTAAATTATCAACTAATTCTTACTTTCCGATACAAAAATTAGCAAAAATATTCCCTAGCAGTTCATCATTTGTAACCTGTCCCGTAATTTCTCCAAAGTAATATAGTGCCTGACGAATATCAATAGCCATTAAATCACTTGGAAGATTCGTTTCCAGTCCATGATTGACTTTTTGTATTTCTTCCAGAGCTTTTAACAGAGAATCATAGTGGCGGGTATTCGTAATAATCGTTTCATTATTACGCAATGCTCCGGTATTGACAAAAGAAAGTAATTGATTTTTTAAATCTTCGATACCGATGTTTTCTTTAGCAGAGATCATTTTAAGAATTACATTCAACCGTTCGAGTTGTTTTTTGATTTCGGTAACCTCCTTATCCGTTAATAATTCGATTTTATTGATTACAACTACTAAAGGCTTTAGCGGAAATTGATTTTTGATTTTCTCAATTTCAACAATATGTTCCGTACTTTGTACTTTAAACTTTAAACTATCAAACAAATAAAGAACAACCTGAGCCTGAGCAATTTTTTCAAATGTTTTTTTGATACCGATACTTTCCACAACATCCTGCGTTTCACGAATTCCGGCTGTATCAATAAATCGGAAGCCAATACCACCAATCACTAGTTCATCCTCAATTGTATCACGTGTAGTTCCTGCAATATCCGAAACAATAGCACGTTCCTCATTTAATAAAGCATTCAGTAAAGTAGATTTTCCTACATTTGGTTCCCCTACAATAGCCACAGGAATACCATTTTTAATCACATTACCAACAGCAAAAGAATCAATTAGTCGTTTTAAAACAAACTCAATACGATTTAGCAAAGCATAAAACTGAGTTCTGTCTGCAAACTCCACATCCTCTTCAGAAAAATCTAGTTCCAGTTCAATCAGAGAAGCAAAATTTAGTAATTCCTCACGTAACTGAGCAATCTCGTTGGAGAATCCACCGCGCATCTGCTGCATCGCAATCTGATGAGAAGCCTCATTATCACTTGAAATCAGATCCGCCACCGCTTCTGCCTGTGACAGGTCCAATTTTCCATTTAAGAATGCACGCAGTGTAAATTCTCCGGCATTTGCCATTCGGCAGCCTTTTCGCAGTAAAAGCTGAATAATTTGTTGTTGTATATAAGTAGAACCATGACAGGAAATCTCAATCGTATTTTCTCCCGTGTAGGAGTGAGGACCTTTAAAAACAGAAACCAGTACTTCATCCAGAATTCGGGCTTCATCCATAATATGCCCCAGATGGATCGTGTGTGATTTTTGCTGTTTCAGGTCTTTATCTTTAACCGACTGAAAAACAGTTGCTCCAATAGTAATCGCATCCTGTCCTGAAATTCGGATTACAGAAATTGCACCCGCACCCGAAGGCGTTGCTAAAGCTACTATTGAATCTTGTGGTATCATTTTTTATTTTTTACAAAAGTACTCACAAACCAGTAAAGTAACAAAGAGAATGAGGTAATTAGGGTATTTAATAATTATAAAGATTCCAGGAAGAAGTATACAGTCTCAGTTCCCAGTATTTAGGAGAACTTTGTGATTCTGCGGTTTTGCGAAATATATATATATAAAGTATACAGTTTACAGTTTCAATTCCCAATATCCGGAAAATCTTTGCGACTCTGTGTCTTTGCGAGAAAACCTCCTTTGCGAACTTTGCGGTTAAATTCACTTTTCACCTCTCACAAAAACTATTAACTATCAATTATAAATTATCAACTATTTTACAGATATTTTGTAACTTTACTTACAATAACTAAAACCGTCAATAATCAATCAAAAAATATAATCCCATGAAAAAAGTACTTTTTCCTACCGATTTTTCAGAAGTATCTAATAATGCTTTTTTATACGCTCTTAAGTTAGCAGATAGTTTCAATGCAGAGCTGGTTATTCTACATGTTTATAATCTGCCTTATATGGATATGGGAGGAGCACCGACTAATCTGTTAGAAGTATACGATACAATAGAATTACAGAGTTTTGAAAATCTAAAAGATCAGATTCCTGTATTACGGGATATTGCCGAAAATAATAATTTGGGACATGTCAAAATGAGTAATATTCTCAGACATGGCGAAGTAGTCTGGACCATTCAGGACATCATCAAAGAAGAAAATATCGATTTTATCGTAATGGGAACAAAAGGAGCTTCCGGATTAAAAGAAACCTTTTTAGGTTCCACAACAGGTTCTATCATTGCCGAAACAAAAGTATTTGTGTTGGGTATACCGGAGAAATGCGAATACAAAACGATAAATAATATTGCCTTTACCACTCGTTTCAGAGAGAAAGATATAGTAGCCTTAAAAAAACTACTCATTATTGCAAAAAATTTTAATGCAAAAGTACGCTGTTTGCACGTGAAGAATTCAAAATCAGATGTAAAAGAAATTACCATTCAGGATTGGAAAATGATATTCAGTAATGAAAATATAGAATTTCATATTATTGAAAGTGAGAATGTAAAAGATGCAATATTGAAGTTCACAGAAACACAAGGAATTGAAATGCTGGCGATACTAAAAGAAAATAGAAGTTTCTTTGAAGAGCTTTTCCATAGAAGTCTGACACAAGCTTTATCTTATCATATTAAAATTCCTATTCTAGCTTTACAAGAAGATAAAAAAGAATAAAAATTAACCGGTTGCTATTTTTTAGTAATTAGATTAAAAGGGATGTTCTGTTTCTGTTAAACTAATCTGCTAAGATTTACGAAATACGATATTTAATAGATGATTTTCCTATAAGGTCTTTTTTTGACTTGGTAGGGTATAATCGGTATACGATTAGATATACGAAGTACGATACCGTTGAGAATAACTATCAATTATCAACTAAAAACTATCAACTATAAAAGTCACTGAGCTGTTAATTACATCTTACTTTTTACAAATAACCTTTTACAGATTAAAATTAATTCAATGCAGATTTATACCCAGCGAAAAGAACAATATACAGCCGACCTGGCACAGATTAAAAAGAAATACAATACAATAAGTCTACTCCGTTTAGCAGTTGCTATAGGTGTTTTAATAAGTGTCTATTACAGAGTTAAAACAGAGCAGAGCAGCTATAGTATTATTGCTGTTGTACTGACCATTGTTTTCGTTGTTTTAATGAAGCAACATTCTAAATTATCCTGGCAAAAGAAACTGAAAACAGCTTTAGTAACTATTAATACTAATGAGATTTCCTATTTAAAGCGGGAGAAAATACCTTTTGAGAACGGAGCCCCCTTTAATGATTTTAATCATCCTTATGCACATGATTTGGATATCTTTGGAGAGCATTCCCTTTTTCAGAATTTAAACAGGACAGAAACCTATATCGGTCAGCAGAAACTGGCGCAACAGTTATTGACCATATTACCCAATGATATTATTTTACAAAACCAAGAAGCCGTTCAGGAATTAGCAGCAGCAATTGACTGGCGACAGGATATTATGGCGTTGGCAAAAGTGAATAAAGATAATGAAGCCCATTATACGACACTGATTAACTGGAGTCAGGCAGACAGTACACCCTTTTCAAAACTGATAAACGGACTTTCTTATATTTTACCTGTTTTATTTTTTTTAAGTATTATAATTAGTCAGATTATTGGAATTTCGCTATTAACAGAAGTAGCCTCCTATCTATTTGTTTTTAATCTTATTATTTTCGGAAATCAATATAAAAAAATTCAGGCTGAAATTCAGAAAGCTACAGATATTCATGGAATTATCAGCCAATATAGTAGGATTGTTCAGCAGATAGAAAAAGCCGAATTCAAAACGACTAAATTAAAGAACCTGCAAAAAGAATTATTGTATAAAAATGAGAATGCCAGTAAACATATTCAGAAATTAGCAGAACTGTTTTCCCGAATGGATACGATAAGTAACATTGTAGTAACTGTTCTGTTTAATGGAACTTTTCTGTTTCATCTTCATACTTTACGTTCCCTTATGAAATGGAAAAAAGAACATGCACAAAATATAAGACAATGGCTGGATATTATTGGCGAAATAGAGTCATTGAACAGTTTAGCAAATTTATCCTATAATAATCCAAAATTTTCTTTTCCCTCACTGAATACAAATTATACTATTCAGTGTAAAAACCTTTCACACCCTTTATTGAATAAAGAAACCAGAGTAGGAAATGATGTTTCATTTCAGCCACAGTCATTTATGATTCTGACCGGTTCCAATATGTCCGGAAAGAGTACCTTTTTAAGAAGCCTGGGGGTTAATATGGTATTAGCAGGAATCGGTTCCGCAATATGTGCCGATAGAGCCGATATTCATCCGTTACCTATTTTAGTATCAATGCGATTGTCCGATTCCTTATCCGATAGCGAATCCTATTTCTTTGCAGAAATAAAGCGTTTAAAGCTGATTATGGATGAACTGGAACATAAGAGAGCTTTCGTATTATTGGATGAAATCCTGAGAGGAACCAATTCAGACGATAAACGAAGCGGAACCATTGAAGTCGTTAAAAAAATGATCCAAAAACAAGTAATTGGCGCTATTGCAACACACGATATAGAAGTTTGTTTAACAACAGACGAATATCCCAATGATTTGATCAATAAATGCTTTGAAGTCGAGATTATTAACAACGAACTAGTATTTGATTATAAACTTCGTGACGGAATCTGTAAAAATAAAAGTGCCACTTTCCTAATGGAAAAAATGGGCGTTATTTAGGGATAGTTGGATAATTTGATTATTGCAAGTCGTTAAAATTATAAAGTAAACAGACCTAACAGGTTTTTTTCAATCTACCGTTTGAACACATTTTTTTGTGTTTTAAGAAGTGTAAATTTTTTATTTGGAGCTTAACTCCTGCTTTTGCTTTTATCTCCCCATTTCATTACGAGAATGTCAGCTTTATTAGACTAAAATCTCCTAACAGGTTTTTTTAACCTGTTAGGTATAATTCTGTTTTACGAAATCTCTGACTTTGAAAATGTGTATATCGGTTTTTGATTTAATACTAATCAATAAAAAAAAGTATAAAAAAAACCGCAATTTCAATAAAGGAATTGCGGTTCTTAAATATAAAAAGGGTTGGTAAATAGCAAATCAGTATTCAAACACAGAAAAACTAAACTGAACAGCTGACTGTTCATAAATAATTTTCTATTTCAATTGAAGTTCTTAATTGTTAAGCATTACCGGCATAACCAGCATAGTAACTGTTTCACCATCTTCCAGTCCGTCAACAGGTGTCAGAATCCCGGCACGATTAGGTAAAGACATTTCCAGCATGATATCATCAGACTGTAAATTAGTCAGCATCTCTGTTAAGAAACGAGAGTTAAAACCTATTTGCATATCGTCCCCCTGATAGTCACAAGTTAAACGTTCTTCCGCTTTATTAGAGTAATCAATATCCTCAGCAGATATGTTTAATTCTGTACCTGCTACTTTTAAACGAACCTGATGCGTTGTTTTGTTAGAGAAAATTGCGACACGGCGAACAGAGCTCAGAAACTGAGAACGGTCGATCATTAATTTATTTGGATTTTCTTTAGGGATTACTGCTTCATAGTTAGGATATTTCCCGTCTATTAGACGACAAGTCAGGATATAATTATCAAACGAAAATGTAGCATTTGAATCATTATATTCAATTTTTACTTCAGCATCAGATGCACCAAGGATACTTTTTAATATTGTTAAAGGTTTCTTTGGCATAATAAAATCGGCTACCTGAGACGCTTTCACATCCGTACGGGCATATTTTACTAATTTATGAGCATCAGTAGCGACAAAGATGAGTCCCTCCGGAGAGAACTGGAAAAACACACCGGACATTACCGGACGCAGATCATCATTACCCGCAGCAAAAATAGTTTTGCTTACAGCCGTAGCTAATACATCCGCAGGAACAATTGTACTGGATGGATCCTCTAGGTTTACAGATTTTGGAAATTCTTCTCCCAGAGCGTAAGCTAAAGCATATTTACCCGAGTTAGAGCTAATTTCTATAGTACTGTTTTCTTCAACAGTAAAAGTCAAAGGTTGTTCAGGAAAAGTTTTTAGTGTTTCCAGCAGTAGTTTTGCAGGAATAGCTACACTTCCCTGGCTTGTAGAATCTATTTCTAAAGTAGCAGACATGGTAGTCTCCAGATCAGAAGCAGAAACAGTAAGCATATTCTGGTCTAATTCAAACAAAAAATTATCCAGAATAGGTAAGGTATTACTGCTGTTGATAACACTACCCAGCACTTGTAATTGTTTTAATAAATAGGAACTTGATACTATAAACTTCATCTTCAGTTATTTTTTTTAATCGGAGTAAAATTCAATATAAATTTTATACTTCTACAAATATATCGTAAACTTATAAAATTACACAAGAATTTTATTAACATTAATGGCTAAAACGTTTTTTTCTTATATAAGTGAACAAAACACCGAAAATTAATACTATAATTAATGGTAATCCTACAGTTATAAATTGTATTGTCGTATAATCCCTGTATACCCTTTCTTTGTCTAATATTGGTAAATTGATCTTTTTGCTTCGAATGTTGATAAGACCATTATCATCAAGGAGATAGTTAATGGAATTTAGTAAGAATTCTTTATTAGCATACAGTTTATTGGTCCATTTATCATATCCCAGTTCAATAGGCTGATTGTTATTATCCAGTTGGTTTTTAATAATATCACCATCTGATATTACGATCATTTTATTATCTGTACCCTTATCTTTAAAATTAAGGTCTTTAAAAGGAAGCACACGGTTTTGAAAAGCAGACTGAAAAGCCCCCTCTAATAATACTGCAACAGGAATATTTCCACTATTAATAAATTCTTCAGGTCCCGGTCGTTCTGTAACCATTTTTAAGGAAACCTCAACAGGTGTTCCAATCACTCTGGAGTAAGGAGAAGAACTTAACAGTATCGTTTTATGGATACTATTTTTTAAAGTATCAATAGCGTTGACAAACTCAAATCGTAAACCATCTAAATTATTTACAATAGAGTGTTTTCCGTTTGGATAAATAAGAGGAGAATAGAACCAGGCATACTGATCACGTTGTGTCTGGCTGCCCTGAGCTCCAGTTTCAAGGATAATAGGAGTAGCCATTATATCTTTAATGATATTATGATTAATTCTAACACCATATTTAAAGAACATATCATTCAGATTCAGATCTCTCGGATAAGCAAGAGTAGAACCCGTTTCGTTGTATAAACTGTCCATTTCAATTGCTACAGCATCAATCATCCAGATTGTTTTACCACCATTAATAATATATTGATCTAAGACCTGCTTTTCTTCATCTGAAAATCGTTCCGTTGGTTTAGCGATAAGAGCCAGGTCATATTCCTGTAATTGTTGTAATGTTTTTACAGGATTTTTAGCAACAGAATCCAGAGTAAAAGGAGCAATAAAATAATTTTCACGTACCTGTTTCAACAGATCACCTAAATATCTGTCTTCTAACTCTCCATTTCCCTTAATTACAGCGATCTTTTTTTCTTTATTTTTGATAACAGTATTAAAAGCATCCGAAAAAGCATATTCTAAATTTTGCACAGAATTAATTACTTTTTCTTCAGTAGTAGCACCCATCATATTTTTTAACAGAGGAATCTTAGCACTCTTATCATTATAAGTAGCAATAGCCCATGGGAAAACTAATTCCTGAGTCTGCTTTCCTTTATGATCTAAAGTCATATTAATAGGCGTTAAACCTCTTTCATAGAAAGATTGCAGTATAGCATTACTATCCTCCTCATTTTCTAGCGGATTAACGAACTGAAATACGATATTTTTATTGTAAGCTTTAAATTCTTCCAGTATCTGACGAGTTTCTGTCTGTAATCTTTTAAATTCAGCAGGGAAATTACCTTCTAAGAAAACATCAATATACAAAGGACTGTCAATTTCCTTAATGATCTGAAGAGAAGTTTTCGAAAGCGTATATCTTTTATCCTGAGTTAAGTCAAAACGTTTAAAAAACTGACTTCCTGCAAGGTTAACTATAATAAGACCTAAAATAGTAAAGACAAGGCTTTTTATGCTTTTTTGTTTGTTTGTTGCTGTCATTACCATTTTAAAGATTTTAGTTTAAATACTGTAAATGCTAAAAACAGAGTTGTTATACTGACAAAGTAAAGAATATCTCTTGTATCAAGAACTCCGCGACTCATACTTTTAAAATGATAGTTCATCCCCAGTTCAGAAACAAAACTATCCAAAGTACCCAATACCCTATATTGAGAAAGACCTTCAAATCCAAAATAGAAAAAGAAACATAAAAATACAGCAATAATAAAAGCGACAATCTGATTATCAGAAAGAGTAGAAGTAAAAATTCCAATAGCAGAATAAGCAGCAATAAGAAACAGTAATCCGAAGTAAGATCCTATAGTACCGCCTATGTCAATATTTCCCTGAGGTAATCCAAAGTCAGAAACAATTTTGATATAAATGAAAGTAGGGATAATAGCAATTATAATTAATACCAATGCGCCCAGAAATTTACCATTTACAATTTGCCATATACTCAGAGGTTTTGTTAAAAGAAGTTCTAATGTACCCTGTTTTTTCTCATCAGAAAACGAACGCATAGTTACCGCCGGAATAAGAAAAATCAGTATCCATGGCGATATCGTAAAGAAAGGACTCAGGTCAGCAAATCCACTATTCAGGATATTAAAGTCCCCTTCAAATACCCATAAAAACAAGCCATTAAGCAGTAAAAAAATGGCAATAACCAAATAACCTATCGGAGAGCCAAAAAAAGATTTTATTTCTCGTAATAATATTGCTTTCATTTATAATTGATTCTATTTCAATAATTAATACAAACTTAGTCTTTTCTTAAAAAAGATTCAGATAAATTTATCCTAAAGAAACAAGTTTATCAACACTCCAGGCTTCAGGCTTATCATTAAATAATTCTTTTGTAAAAGTCCATACTTCTTTAAACAGCTCAGAACGTCTGTAGTTCTCAAGATCAGTTTCATTATCCCAGTAACTATACGTAAAAAAGATTGATTTATTGTTTTTGTCCTGATATAACTCAAGGAAATTGTTGCCCGGAAAATTCCTTATTTTTTCTTTATTCCTATTAAAGTTCTCCAGAAAAACCGGAATATATTTCTGATGAAAACTCATTTTTACAATTCGTGTCAGCATAATTTTATATTTTAGTTCAATGTTCAAAGTCTGAAAGTCTAATGTTAGCAGAGCTGTAAATGAGCCTTAGTTGTTGGTTTTTCTTACTGTAAATTTAGAACTTAATACTGTATTTTGAATTGCTCTGCTAACTTTAAACCTTAAACTTTAAACAAAATTCACCTAATTTTTCATCGAAAATTAATAGTAATTACATCTCTATAATATAATCCCAATAAACTGGAGGCGCTTCCAACAGTTTCGGGGTTACTTCTGAAAATAGCAATTTCAAGAAATCCGGCCTCATTAAAAAGAGCCAGCTTTTCCCCTTCATAACTTTTCAAAGGATATTTGTCAGATATAGCTATAGAAGAATAGTTCGGAAGAATAGTTTTTAATCGATTGGATTTAAATATAACTTCATATTCCCGTCCCTTACTTATTTCAAGGAATAGTTTTTTAGAAATATTACTGACTACATTACCAAAATGGTCAATATATACGATATAACCTTTAATAGAATCCCCTTTGTCATTAACAACCGGCTGTAATTCCGTAATATCTTTAATCTTCGTAATTTCTTTTCCAATAACGTTTAGCAGACCTCCTTTAGCAATATGACAGGCTACCGTAACAAATACATCCATGTCCGTAGTACCCGAAAGACGATCGTGAATAGTAATAGAAACGATCTTCTGAGGTATTATTTTAGAAGTCAACATACTTAAAATACCATTATCAGCACAAATAAAGTACTGATCGTTCCACTGCATAGCAATATGTTGGTTTTCAGAATTGCGCTCCGCATCGACACCAATTAGATGAACAGTACCTTTTGGAAAGTTGGCATAAGAAGCCGCTATAACATAGCTCGCCTCTGCAATATTAAAAGCGCTGATGTTATGAGAAATATCAATAATTTTGGCTTCCGGGAATTCAGAAACTATTTTTCCCTTCAAAGAACCAACAAAGTGGTCTTTCAGTCCAAAATCGGTAGTAAGGGTAATTATTGACATAAAATTGTTCATAAATAAAGGGTACAAATACCCTAATTTTTTAGTATGTTTGTTATGCAAAGCTAATAATTATTAACCTATTTTTTTTTAATTAAATTCAACAGACTTTGAACGAAAGAACTATCGAACTCGTAGACATCACTCCAAAGGAATTTTGGGGCGCTCAAGATTCTCATCTTGAATTAATTAAAAGTTTGTATCCCAAAATAAAAATTATTGCCAGAGGCACTATACTAAAAGCCTATGGGGAAAAAGAAGTTTTGGACGAATTTGAAAAGAGATTTCATCGTTTAATGTTACATTTTACACGATATAATAATATCGATGAAAATGTAATCGAAAGAGTAATTCAGGGAGATTCTCATGATGACCAGAAAGTAGACGGTCATGATAAGATTTTAGTGCATGGTGTAGGAGGTAAGCTAATCAAAGCAATGACCCCTAACCAGCAGTTATTAGTTGAGTCTACATTTAAAAACGATATGGTTTTTGCAGTAGGTCCAGCAGGGACAGGGAAAACCTATACAGGTGTAGCATTAGCAGTAAAAGCACTAAAAGAAAAGCAGGTAAAACGTATTATTCTGACACGTCCGGCAGTTGAAGCAGGAGAGAATTTAGGTTTCCTTCCCGGAGACATGAAAGATAAGCTTGATCCTTATATGCAGCCGTTATATGATGCTTTGCGAGATATGTTACCACACGAAAAACTAGAAGAATATATTTTAAAAGGAGTTATTCAAATAGCACCATTAGCTTTTATGCGTGGTAGAACATTAGATAATGCTTTTGTGATTTTAGATGAAGCACAGAATACAACCCATTCACAGATGAAAATGTTTCTGACACGTATGGGTAAAAATGCGAAGTTTATTATTACAGGAGATCCCGGACAAGTAGATTTACCAAGACGTAGTATTTCAGGATTAAAAGAAGCTTTGCTGATTCTTAAAGACGTAGACGGAGTAGGAATTATCTACTTAGACGATAAAGATATTGTTCGTCATAGACTTGTGAAGAAAATTATTGACGCTTATAAGAGTATCGAAAACAATGATTAAAGGTCAGTATCAGTATTCACTTTAAAAATTAATAATGTCTAATAATGACTAAAAAATAGAAAGAAAAGACACTTTTATAGTGTCTTTTTTAATTAAATTTGCCTATCAAAAATAACAACACAACAACCATAATGAGTAACACAATTACATCCACCAATTTTAATTTTCCCGGTCAGAAATCAGTATACAAAGGAAAAGTAAGGGAAGTATATAACATCGATGATGAATTATTGGTAATGATTGCCACAGACAGATTATCTGCCTTTGATGTAGTAATGCCAAAAGGAATTCCTTACAAAGGGCAGATACTGAATCAGATTGCTACTAAATTTATGAATCTGACACAGGATATTGTGCCTAATTGGCTGATTGCCACACCGGATCCGAATGTTGCTGTTGGTCATCTATGCGTTCCTTTCAAAGTAGAAATGGTTATAAGAGGGTATCTTTCAGGTCATGCAGCACGTGAATACGCATTAGGTAAAAGATTGCTTTGCGGTGTAACATTACCCGAAGGATTAAAAGAAAACGATAAATTTCCGGAACCTATTATAACACCTTCCACAAAAGCAGATAATGGAGAACATGACGAAGATATTTCACGTGAAGATATTTTAGCCAAAGGTATTGTTTCAGAAGCAGATTATCTTGTTCTGGAAAAGTATACCAGAGCTTTGTTTCAGAGAGGAACAGAAATTGCAGCAAGTCGTGGATTGATTCTGGTAGATACAAAATACGAGTTCGGAAAAACAAAAGAAGGTAAAATTGTACTGATTGATGAGATTCATACACCCGATTCCTCTCGTTATTTCTATGCAGAAGGTTATCAGGAAAGACAGGATAATAATGAAACACAAAAACAATTATCAAAAGAATTTGTGAGACAATGGTTAATAGCAAATAATTTTCAGGGAAAAGAAGGACAACAGATTCCCGATATGACCGATGAATATATTAAAACAGTTTCAGAAAGATATATAGAACTATACGATAATATCTCAGGAGAAGAATTTGTAAAAGCAGATATTTCTAATATTGATAAGCGTATAGAAGAAAACGTCAATGCATTTTTAAAAAACAAATAAACAGATTTAGTATTAAAAAATAAGAATTAGAATTTTATTCCAAAAACCCGTCTAAATAGGCGGGCTTTTCTATTTTAAATATTATTTCGTTGATTTACAGTATGTTAATTTAATGTTATTATTTCTTTTGTACTGTAACAAAAGAAAACATATGTGGTCTATTATAGTAATAATCAACCGCATATTAATTTAAAATTAATCATCATGAAAAAGTCAATCGTTTATTTAGGTTTAGCTTTAGTAGCTTTTATGAATGTTGCTATGGCTTCAAATGTGAATTATTCAGCACCAAGAGTTACTAACCCTCTTTGCATTGCTATTAGTAGAGGAGATGTTGAAGTTGCAAAAAAAATTATTGAATATGGAGCAGATGTTAACCAGACAGAAGATGGAAAAACACCCTTAATGTATGCTGCACGTTATAATAATGTAGAAATAGTGAAACTATTAATTGAAAAAGGAGCTAATCTAAAAGCAAAAGATGAAAAAGGGAATACAGCCTTAAAATATGCTGAAATGTCAAAAGCGAATGAAGCTGCTGAAGTATTAAGAGAAGCAATGAAAAAATAAAAGCTACAAAATTAAAAAGTCCCATGATACAATGGGACTTTTTTATATACCGTATTTTCAGAAGAAAATTTTATTTGAAATAAGAAAAAGTATCTTCATTTTCAATTTTCAATAATGTTTCATAAATTAACTGTATCACATGTTCCACATCCTGTTTATGTACCATTTCAACAGTAGTGTGCATATAACGCAACGGAAGAGAAATTAAAGCAGAAGCTACTCCGCCGTTACTGTAAGCAAAAGCATCAGTATCTGTTCCAGTTACCCTTGAAGAAGCTAATCTCTGGAAAGGAATTTTGTTTTTTTCCGCAGTAGTAATAATTAGCTCTCTTAAATTGTTCTGTACAGCAGGAGCATAAGTAATAACAGGACCTTTTCCGATTTGTGTTTCACCCTCAATTTTCTTTTCGATCATTGGAGTAGTAGAATCATGACAAACATCCGTAACAATAGCAACATTAGGTTTAATTGTCTTCGTTATCATTTCAGCACCACGTAGTCCCACCTCTTCCTGAACAGAATTAGTAATATACAGACCAAAAGGTAATTTCTTTTTGTTTTCATGTAATAGACGAGCCACTTCAGCAATCATAAATCCACCCATTCTGTTGTCAATAGCGCGACATACAAATTTATTATCGTTCAGAATCATAAATTCATCAGGATAAGTAATTACACAACCCACATGAACCCCCAGTTTTTCAACAGCCTCTTTATTTTCACATCCAATATCAATAAATAGATTATCAATCTTTGGAGTTTCCTCCTTACCTCTGTTTCTTGTATGTATTGCAGGCCATCCAAATACACCTTTAACAATTCCTTTTTTAGTATGAATATTCACACGCTTAGAAGGAGCGATCTGATGGTCAGAACCACCGTTTCTGATAACATATATTAAACCATCTTCCGTAATATAGTTTACATACCATGAAATTTCGTCAGCATGTCCCTCAATCACAACCTTATATTTTGCATCAGGATTAATTACACCGACAGCAGTTCCGTAAGTATCAGTAATGAATGTATCAACATACGGTTTTAAATACTCCATCCATAATTTCTGACCTTCAGACTCAAATCCTGTCGGAGAAGCATTATTTAAGTATTTTTCTAAAAAAGAAACAGAAGATTCCTTTAATATTGATTTTGTGCTCATAAAATAAAATTTTTAGCTAAATTAGAAATTTGAAATGACAGTTATCCATAATAAAGCATAATTTTGCCAAACAAATAATTTTTAAATGAATTTATTGAAGTATATTTTTCTTATTCTGTTTTTTTCAGTAGCAGTTAATGCTCAGGTGATCAAAAATGAAAGCCGGGAAGCCCTAACGCCTCCGGATACCACTATATTTTTAAGTGAACTGGTAATATCCAAAAGAGCACTTACAGCAGAAGAGCAGGAGAGAATAAAATATCTGACGCTTCAGAGAAGGATATTTAAAACCTATCCTTATGCTAAAGCTGCTTCAGAGCGATTAGATGTTTTGTATAAAAATTTAGAAATGCTCAAAACAGAAAGAGAAAAAAGAAAGTATATTAAAATAGTAGAACAATATATAGAGGGAGAATTCAAACCACAGTTAAAAAAGTTATCTCGTAAAGACGGTCAGATTCTTGTAAAACTGATGTATCGTCAGACAGGAGTCACTACTTTCGATCTCGTTAAAAACCTTAAAAGCGGTTGGAAAGCATTTTGGTCTAATAATACCGCACGATTATTCGATATTAATCTTAAAACAGAATATGCCCCTTTTACAGTCAGTGAAGATTATATGATGGAGATGATTTTATTAAAAGCTTTTCACGAAGGAAGGTTAGTACAACAAAAGCCAGTACATGAAATAGATCATCTTACCTTAATTGCTATTTGGGAGAAACGAATTAAAGAAACGAAGTCCAAAGAAAAATAATAGTTTTACTATACAATGATATAATAGGAGAGAGGGAATTATTTGTTAGATAGTTTTCTCCTCAATCCATTTTATAGATATTCCTCATTATTTTTCTTGTTCTATATAAAATAGGAGCTTAAAAGGTTTTTTATAAGCAGGAACCAGTTTTATGTTTACTATTATAGATAAAAGAACATTTGTTTTCTTTTCTTTAGATTCGCAATTTGGAGAAGGATATAGGATACGGCTACGTTTATATGAATATTTCAAGTTTTTTATCGTATAAGTATTTGTATTTGTGTCTTTTAAAAAAAAGAACAAAAATAGTTTAAAAAAAGTCTTGCGCAAGTGAAAAAAGGTGTTAGATTTGCA